>NZ_JBWKEB010000001.1:115997-784220 GCF_056435665.1 Amycolatopsis sp. NPDC043887 | reverse complement strand
GGAAGGGTTGGCGGGCACTTTGGGGTTCGCGGGGGTCGTGAGTGGCAATGCGGGTTAGAACCCGAATCGCCACTCACGACCACCTGTACCGAACGACCATCCGCGCCTGCGCGCCCTACTTGCCCTTTTCGGCCCGCGTCTCGTGCCACTTCGCGTACATGTCGTTGAGCTCCTTGATCATGAAGCTCAGGAAGTCGCGCATCTCGGCGACCCGCTCGCCCGCCGGCGTGTCCTCGCCCAGCGCCGAAACGCCCTCGTCGGCCGCGTCGCGCCACATGGTGATCATGCGGTCGCGTTTCATGAAGGTGGCGTACCAGAGGTCGTCGAAGAGCCGGTAGTGGTCGCGGCGCGAGCCGGGCTCGCGCTCCTTGGCGACCAGGCCGATCTGTTCCAGGTACCGCACGGCCCCCGAGATCGCGGCGGGGCTCACCGAGAGCTGGTCGGCCAGCTCGGCCGCGGTGAGGCGGCCGGCGTCGGTGGTCATCAGCGCGGCGAACACCCTGGCGGGCATCCTCTGCATCCCGATCTGGGAGAGCGTGAGGCCCAGGTGCTCCACGTAACGGCGGACGGCGTCCTCGTCTCTCTGGGTGCTCGAAGCACTCTCAGGCGTCGTCGTCATGAGCACATCCTCTCCTACGTCCCCCAGAGTGATCACACCATCCATACGGTTTCTTAACTTCACAACTTCGTGAAATCACTGTACATTCAGCCGCATGGAAAACGCCATCTCCATCTCCGGCCTCCACAAATCCTTCGGCCGGACCAAGGCTTTGGACGGCCTTGACCTGCAGGTACCCGTTGGGGAGGTGCACGGCTTCCTCGGCCCGAACGGCGCGGGGAAGTCGACCACCGTCCGGGTCCTGCTCGGCCTGCTCCATGCGGACTCGGGCGACGTCCGCCTGCTCGGCGGCGATCCCTGGAAGGACGCGGCGAGCCTGCACCGGCGCCTCGCCTACGTCCCCGGCGACGTGAACCTCTGGCCCAACCTGTCCGGCGGCGAGGTGATCGATCTGCTGGGGCGGCTGCGGGGCGGGCTCGATCAGCGCCGCCGCAAGGATCTGATCGAGCGGTTCGACCTCGACCCCAGGAAGAAGGGGCGCACCTACTCCAAGGGCAACCGGCAGAAGGTCGCGATCGTGGCCGCGCTGGCCTCGCATGTGGACCTGCTGATCCTGGACGAGCCGACCTCGGGCCTCGACCCGCTGATGGAGGCCACCTTCCAGTACGCGATCCAGGAGGAACGCGAGCAGGGCCGCACGGTGCTGCTGTCGAGCCACATCCTCGCCGAGGTCGAGGCGCTCTGCGACAAGGTCAGCATCATCCGCAACGGGCACACCGTCGAGACCGGCACGCTGGCCGAGCTCCGGCACCTCACCAGGACGTCGATCTCGGCCGAGCTGGCCGGCCCGCCGAACGGGCTGACGAAACTTCAGAACATCCACGACCTCAAGGTCGAGGGCAACCGGGTCCGCTTCGATGTCGAAACCCGCTCTCTCGACGAAGCGCTGCGGCAGCTCACCCAGGTCGGCGTCCGCAGCCTGACCAGCCAGCCGCCGACACTCGAAGAGCTCTTCCTCCGTCACTACACCACCGAAGCGAGCGCGAAATGACCGCGACGCTGGACCGTCCCGCGGTCTCGGGTGCCGCGCACGGACTCGTCGGCACTTGGCAGCTGACCAGGCTGGCGCTGCGGCGGGACCGGATCGTCCTGCCGATCTGGATCGTCCTGCTCGGGATCATGCCTTCGACCTCCTCGGGGACGTTCGAAACCCTGTACCCGACGGCCGCCGAACGGGCCGGGCTCACCGCGAGCATGGGCGCGAACCCGTCGCTTTCGCTGATCTACGGCCCGGCCTTCGACCTCTCGACCGCGGGCGGGTTCACCGCTTGGCGGCTCGGCGGGTTCCTCGCCCTGGTCGCCGGGCTGATGGCGGTCTTCACCGTCACCCGGCACACCCGCGCCGAGGAGGACTCCGGCCGCGCGGAACTGCTGGCCTCCGCGGTGGTCGGCCGATACGCCCTGCTGACCGCGGGCGTGCTGGTGTCCGCCGGCGCGAGTGTCCTCATCGGACTCGTCGAGACCGGGCTGATGATCGGCGCGAAGCTGCCCGTCGGCGGCTCGCTCGCGCTCGGCGCCGCCACTACGGCGACCGGGCTGGTCTTCACGGCGATCGCGGCGGTGGCCGTCCAGGTCGGCGAGTATTCGAGGACGGCCAACGGGATCGGCGCCACCGCGGTCGGGGTCGCGTTCCTGCTGCGCGCCGTCGGCGACTCGACCTCGGACGCGACCTGGGTCTCCTGGCTTTCCCCGATCGGGTGGGCGCAGCAGATCCGGCCGTTCGCCGACGAGCGCTGGTGGGTGTTCCTGCTGCCGCTGGCCGCGACCGTGGTCGTCGGCGCCGCCGGGTACGCGCTGCTCCCGCGGCGCGACGTCGGCACCGGCATCATCCCGCCGCGTCCCGGGCCCGCCGAGGCGGCGGCGTCGCTGCGCAGCCCGTTCGCGCTGGCGTGGCGGCTGCACCGGGGCCCGTTGATCGGCTGGCTGATCGGCACGGCGTTCTGCGCCGCGGTGTTCGGCTCGGTGGCGAGCGGTATCGGCGACGTCGTCGGGGAAAGCCGGCAGGCGAAGGAGATCTTCCAGCGCCTCGGCGGCACGGACGGGCTGATCGACGCCTTCATGGCGGCGATGACCGGCCTGTTCGCCATGGTCATCGCGCTCTACGGCGTGCAGTCCGCGTTGCGGCTCCGCGCCGAGGAGACCGCCGTTCGGGTCGAGCCACTGCTCGCGACGAGCGTGGGCAGGATGCGGCTGCTGGGAAGCCATCTCGTGTTCACGTTCGGCGGCACGGCGCTGATGATGGTCGTCAGCGGTGTCCTTTTGGGACTGTCGAACGGCATGCGGGCCGGCGGTGTCTCCGACTCGGTCGGGGACATGGTGGTCGCTTCGCTGGCGCAGCTTCCGGCGGTGTGGGTGATCACCGGCCTCGCCGTGACGCTCTTCGGCCTGGCGCCGAAGTTCTCGACGGCGGCGTGGGCGATCGCCGGGCTGGCGTTGCTGCTCAGCATGTTCGGCCCGGTGCTGGACCTGCCGCAGGCGGTCGTGGACGCCTCACCGTTCTCGCACGTTCCGAAACTGCCCGCCGCGGAGTTCACCGCGACACCGCTGGTCTGGCTGACCGCGGTCGCCGTGGTCGCGCTCGTGGCCGGGCTCATGGGCTGGCGGCGTCGCGACGTCGGCTAGCCACAGGGGAAACCGTGAAGGCCGTCCGTCGGGCGGGCGGCCTTCACGGTACTTGCCGTACTTCGCCACCGGGTCTCACGACCAGTTTCGCGGTCGGCACGCCGCCTCCGCACGCCTCGCCCGCCGGATAGGCGATCACCGGCGTCACGTCGAGGACGTGGGGTTTCCCGTCGTCGAGGGTCACCGTGGTCCGGACCGGCGTGGTCGGCAAGCCCCGGGTCGGGATGAAGACGTGCTCGCCACCGGGCGCGGACTCGGTCACACAGTCACCCGCCCAGCACAACTCCAGCGACACGCGGGTGATACCGGCGGCCACTTCCGGCGGGATGTCGAGGGAGATCCCCTCCGCCAGGCCGATGGCCGGGCAGGCCTTCTCACCGGAATCGCACGCGGTCAAGGTCGCGAGCAGGAGCAGGAGCAGGAAAACGGGTAGTCGCCGCATACCGGGCAGACGAGGCGAAGGCCGCCCTGGTTGCATCAGTCGATTCGGAACCCCGTGGTCGTACTGGTCGGAAGTGCCGTCGAGGTGAGTGAAGGCGTCACGGTCCTGGTCACCGTGCGCGGCGCCGGTGTGCTGGTGCGGGTGATGACGAGCGGTTCCGGGGCGCTGCCCGGCACGGTGACCGTGACCGGCCCGACCGAACGGGAGGTCGTGGCCGGGGACGGGGTCGTGCCGGTTTCGTACACGCGCCGCTGCGGCTCGCGGCTTGCCACCAGGAGGGCGGCGACGAGCAGCCCGGTCGCGAGGCCGGCGATGGCCGCGACCGTGACGGGACCGGTGGTGGGACCCTGACCGAACATCCGGCACCCCCTCGCCACGCGAAGCGCAGGTACGAGGACTTCTCGCGTTGATCTTACGTTTTGTTACGCAGCGTGCGCAATCCGTCGACAATGATCCGCACGAGATGCCGCTCTTCGAGTGAGTACCGTTCGGCGGCGAGGCAACCGGCGATCAGGGCGCGCAGATCGTCGCCGTCGATGTCCTCGCGCACCGCGCCCGCGGCCTGTGCCCGCGCCAGCAGCGCCTGCGTCGCCGAGCGGAACTCGTCGCCCGCGCTCGCCTTGAAACCCAGCCCGGTCGTCTCGGCGAGCGCGTCGCAGAGTGCCCGGTTGCGCAACGCCTGCTGGACGACGCGTTTGAAGAAGTCGAAGAACGCTTCGCCGGGGTCTTCGGCGGTCAGCAGTTCGCGTGCTTCCCGCGCGAACTGTTCGAGCCGGTCCACCACGACGGCTTGGAAGAGCGCTTCCTTGCTGGGGAAATGCCGGTAGACGGTGCCCGCGCCGACACCGGCGATCCGGGCGATCTCGTCGAGGGGGACAGCGAGGCCTTCGACGGCGAAGGCCTCTTCGGCGGCCGCGAGCACCTTCGCTCGGTTGCGGCGCGCGTCGGCGCGCAGCACGGGCTTGTCCACTGTTCCCCCTCCTCAACCGGGTCCGGCGTTCCGATTCAACGCCGCCGGTGACGAGGGCATTCCGTGAAGGCCTCCTTGCCTACCCTCAAGGTAGGCAAGGAGGCCTTCACTACTCGCCGAGCTCTCTGGGCGCGGCACCGGCGGCCGGGTCGCGAAGGTGAAGGAGAGCGGTCGGCCCAGGGCACAGCTCAGTGGACCGCGGTCTGCGTCCCGTCCGGCGTGAGCAGTCCTTGGACCGTGGTGAAGAGGTACTCCCAGACACCCGGGATCAGCACCACCGCGGCGACCGCGAACACCGGGAAGATCAGCCGGTTCTCCACCTTCTTGCCGGTGCGGAACCGCAGCGGCTTCGGCGGCCGGATCTCGTACCAGGTCTCGCCCGCGATCGGGATCGGGAACAGGAACGGACAGCCGGACTCGGTCAGCGCGTCGCCGAGGCAGTGCACGAAACACCCGGCCGCGACGGCGATGCCGAGCCAGCCGGAGATCTCCGCCAGTTGCGCCGCCTTGTCCGGTGGGGCGGTCCACACCCACCAGCCGACCGCGGCGCCGCTGACCGGCAGGAGCCAGTCGCCGAGCGCGCCTTCCGCGAGCAGCAGGCCGAGGACGACGACACCGAACACGGCCCATGGTCCGCCCTCGGCGGTACCCCAGGAGGTCAGGAAGCCGAGGCCGACGGCGAACAGGACGGTGTGCGAGAGGTGCCGGTGCTTACCGGTGACCTTCTCGTCGCGCGGTCCCTTGGTCAGCGCGTAGAGAGCCGCCGAAACCCGGCGAAGCAGCCAGGAGATCGCGCCGGTGAACCAGCCGAGCAGCTTCGACGCGCGAGCGCCCGGATGGTCCAGATCGGGCAGGAGAGCGAATCCGGCCGTGGTCGCGGCGAACACGACCGCCTGGTGCACCGTGCCCGCCCCGACCGCGGGTGCGAGCGCGAGGCCCGCGCACCATCCGGTCAGGGCATGCGTCCGCCCCATCATCGTGCTGCCCCCAGGTGTCGCGGATCACGAGCCCACGACCGTATCGGGGGATCAGGCGGGAGGCTCCTCCGACACGCTGAGGTGCTCGGCGACGCCGGTGAGCTCGATCACTCGGCTCACCTGCGGGCTGGGCACCAGTTCGAGCTCGACCTCCTTCTCGGCGGCCTGACGCTGCGCCTGGAGCACCACGTTCAGCGCCGAGGAGTCGAAGAACGTCACGCCGGTCAGGTCGGCGACCACCCGACCCGACGGTTTGTCGGTGATCAGGGCCCCGAGGGTCTCCTGAAGCTGCGGGCTCGTCAGCAGGTCGAGCTCACCGGTGACCACCACACGCGGTTCAGACGCGTCGGCGTCCAGCGTGATGCTGAAACCGGGCGGCGTGGTGTTCTGGTCCGCTGCGGGCATGCACATTCTCCTCATCAGGTGAGAACCGACGCTCAGCGCCGGAACGCGCCTGTGGTCTCAAGCGACGGCCGCGCCCAGTCCGGACACGGACGCACGCTCTTCTTCGGCGGGTAGGCGTGGCTGTCCCCGCAACGACAGTCCCAACCCTAACCCAGTACGGACGGGGCGCCACGATCGCCGTCGCGCGCGTCGCCGACCGGTGCCCGGGACGCGCTCAATGCGCGGTCAAGGCCTTGCGCTCGGCGCGGCGCTCGCGGAGGAACAGCTCGCGGCGCTCGATCTCGCCCAGTCCACCCCAGATGCCGTACGGCTCCTGCACCGAGAGCGCGTGCTTGCGGCACTGCGCCAGCACGGGGCAGGTGTGGCAGATGGCCTTGGCCCGCGATTCGCGCCGCTCGCGGGCCGAACCACGCTCGTTGTCCGTGTGGAAGAACAAGCTGCTGTCGGCGCCTCGGCACGACCCACGGAGCTGCCAATCCCACTCTTCCGCCACCACGTTCGGCAGCCGGCTCACGTCAGCCATGTCGGTCCCCGCCTTCCCAGGAGATCGTTTGTCGCCGGTTACATGCCCGCCCCCTGCGCGGCTCAAACGTGGGTTTGGTTTGCTCACACCCAGGGCATCTGACCGATCGGCAGCGCAGCTCGAGAGAGGAACACACGTGGTGGACAACACCCCGCCCAGCGGGGAGGGCGCTCAACTCATCGAGGTACGCACGGCCGCGGTACCGCACGTGGTACCGACTCTCCGGACGATCGTCGCGGACATCGCGATGCGCCAGGACTTCGACCTGGACGCCGTCGAAGACCTCCGGATGGCGGTGGACGAGGCGTGCTCCATGCTGCTCCCCTCGGCCGCCGACGGGCACCTGAACTGCGTTTTCTCGTGGAAGGACGGGCGGATCGAGGTGACCGTCTCGGTGCTTTCGGACTCCCCGGAACCCGACGACGAGACCGGTCTGTCCTGGCAGCTGCTCACCGCGCTGGCGACGTCCGCGCGGCGGAGTGTCACCCCGGCCGACGGCGGCTACCTGTCCAGGGTGGAACTCGTCCGGGAGAGCGAGGCGGCCCGGCCGTGACCGAACCCGTCGAGCAAGACGGCGCGGACGTCCCGGCCCTGTTCGAGCGCATGTGCGCGCTGCCCCAAGGCGTTCCCGAACGCGAAGCGCTGCGGGACGAGCTGGTGCGCGCGCACCTCGAACTCGCGCGCAATCTGGCGCGCAAGTTCCGCAACCGGGACGAGTCGATGGAGGATCTGGTCCAGATCGCGACGATCGGGCTGATCCACGCCGTCGACCGGTTCGACCCCGGCCAGGGGAGCGACTTCCTGGCCTTCGCGGTCCCCACCATCTCCGGCGAGCTGCGGCACCACTTCCGCGACAACAGCTGGTCGGTGCGGGTGCCCCGGCGCCTCAAGGAGCTGAACGCGAACATCTCGGCCGTGCGCGAAGAGCTGACGATCCGGCTCTCCCGCGCGCCGAAGCCCAGTGAGATCGCCGCCCATCTCGGCGTCCCGATCGACGAGGTCTACGAGGGTCTCCGTGCCGGCCAGGGCCGGTACGGAGCCTCGCTGGACAACCTCCTGGAGAACTCGGCGCACACCCGCTTCGGCGAGGCCGACGCCAACCTGAGCCAGGCGGAGCTGCGCGAGGCGCTGCGGCCGATGCTGGAACGGCTGCCCGACCGTGAGCGCAAGATCGTCGCGCTGCGGTTCGGGTCCGGGATGAGTCAGTCGGACATCGCCCGCCGTGTCGGTGTTTCCCAGATGCAGGTGTCAAGATTGCTCGCCGCCACGCTCAAGAAACTGCGGGAAGGTCTGAGCGAGACCGAACTCACGAACGGGACCTGATTCGCCGACGGCCCTTGTGGGTATCTGGGAGGCGAACAGCGGATCTGGGAGTCTCTCGTGAGGGGAGGTGCGGAACCATGACGATGTCCAAGACCCGATCGGAGGGCTCGTTGCCGGTGGTCTCCCTCCCCCTGCCGGTCGATGTGACGGCACCGGCCGTCGCGCGGCAGGCGGTGCGAGCGACTCTGGCGGGCTACGGCCTCGACGGCCCGGCGGTCGACGATGTCCTCCTGGCGACCTCCGAGCTGGTCACGAACGCCTTCGAGCACGGCGAGAAGCCGGACAGGCTCGAAGTCGAATACTCCGGCGGCAGGCTCACCCTGCGGGTTTTCGATTCCGGATCGGGGCGGCCGAAGCTGAAGGAGCCGTCGCCGATGGCGGCGCGCAGCCGCGGTCTCCAGCTGGTGCACGCGTTGTCCGACGACTGGGGCCACGAGCTCTGCTCCGGCGGGAAGTACGTCTGGGCCGTGTTCAGTCTCGACCGGGCAGACGCCCCAGCTTGAGCGCCGCGTCCGTTTCGGCGATGCGTTCCCGGAGCGATTTCCGCTCCAAGGCCTCGACGGCGGCGACCAGCACCTCCCTGAGCGGGTACGGCAGTTCGGCTTCCAGCTGCGCGGCCGCGGCGCTGGTCGCCGCCCATTCGGCTTCGAGCGTCGGCATCAGGCGCCGCGTCTTCTCGGTCAGCGAAACGATCCGCTGCCGGGCGTCGGCTCCGGGCCGGAGCGAGACGAGGTCCTGGCGCGCCATCTGCGCGATCGTCTGGCTGGCCGCGGAATGGGTCACGCCGACTTCGGCGGCGAGGTCGCGGATGGGCAGCGGCCCGTGCGTGACGATCGCGCGGACGAACGGCGTGAACCGCGGGCGGTAGTCCCCCAGCCCGATGTCCTCGAAGAACGCGGCGACGTCCGCCTCGGTCACTTCGAGGACGTGCCTGAGCAAAGTGCCCATCCCTCGTTCGCGCGGCGGCCTCCCCACCAGCGGATCATAACGACATAATCGCCGGATGACGCCCGAAGAGCTGCTGACGACCACCCGGACCGTCCGCAAACGACTGGACCTGACCCGGCCGGTGCCTCTCGAACTGGTCAAACACGCCCTCCAGGTGGCGCTGCAGGCGCCGAGCGGGTCGAACACGCAGCGCTGGCACTGGCTCGTGATCACCGATCCCGGGCAGCGGGCCGAGCTCGGCAAGCTGTATCAGCGGGCGTGCCGCGAGTACCTGGATTCCCCGCACGCGGCCGGGAAACTGTTCGCGGACGACCCCCGGCGGTCGAAGGTGCAGAAGCGCGTCGGCTCCAGTGTCGAGTACCTGGCCGACAAGATGGGCGAGGTGCCCGTGCACGTCATCCCGTGCTTGGAGACGAACAGCGCGGAGCTGCCCGCCGGCAACCAGGCGGGTCTATGGGGGAACCTGCTGCCCGCGGCGTGGAGTTACATGCTCGCGGCGCGGGCCGTCACGCTCGGCACGGCGTGGACGACGCTGCACCTCGCGTACGAGAAGGAGGCCGCGGAGATCCTCGGCCTGCCGGAGAACGTGCACCAGGCCGCGCTCATCCCGACGGCGTTCTACACCGGTGACACCTTCAAACCGGCCCCGCGTCAGCCGCTCGAAGAGGTCATGCGGCTGGACCGCTGGTAGGGCCGGTCGCCCGGCCGAAAGTGGCATTCGCGACCAGGTCGCCGTCGATCGTGGACGCGGGTTCACCTACCAGGCGCTGAGATAGGACTCCAGCCGGTCCGCCAGTTCCTTGGGGTGGCTCAGGGGCACGGAGTGGGAGCCGTCGATCTCGTCGGGGGCGAAGCCGAGCCTGTCCCGGACGACCCGGCGCTGGAACTCGGGCGTGAAGAAGCGGTCTTCGCGCCCGATGAGCACCTTCGTCGGGACGTCCGGCCACTCGTCCAGCGGCCACGGCTGTGCCCATTCGGCGCTGACCTGGTTCCGGCCGTGCGAGCCCGCCTCCGCGACGATGTCCGAGGGGACACCGTTGTAGAACTTCTCCTCGTCGGTGAGGTCCTTCGCGTCCTCGAAACCCGTGTTGCTCCACCAATCCCCGGGTGTCTCGCCCGGTTTGGGGATCATCGGCGTCAGCATCACGAGCAGCCGCGCCGTCAGCTTCCCGGCGACGAGCGGCGCGGTGAAGCCGCCGTAGGAATGGCCCAGTATCACCAGGTCCTCGCGGTCGCCGATCGCGTTCACGACGGCGTCGACGTGCTCCGGGAAACCGGCCTTCTCGTCGTCGATCGGCAGGTTCACCGCGACGACGTCGTGCCTGCGGCCGGTCAGCTCCGCCTCGAGGACGTGGAAGTCCCAGGCGCTGCCGCCACCGCCGTGGATCAGTACGAAGGTCGCCATCGCCCCAGCCAACCCGAATTCGGGCGGATCAGCAACGACCGAGCATGTCGCTGAGCGCGCTCTTCTCGGCGGTGGTGATCGTGAGGCCGTAGTAGTGCTTCACGGTGATCCAGTCGGTGGCGTAGGTGCACCAGAACGAGACGAGCGGCGGCTTCCACTGGTCCGGCGCCTTGTCGCTCTTCTCCTGGTTGACGTTGTCGGTGACGGCGAACAGCTGCGGGCGGGTCAGGTCGTTCGCGAACTGGCGCCGCTTCTCGTCGGTCCACGACTTCGCGCCGCTGACCCAGCTCTGCGCGAGCGGGACCATGTGGTCGATGTCGACGTCGGTCGGCTTCGTCCAGGTCTCGCCGTCGTAGATGCTCGTCCAGCTGCCGGAGGTCGGGGCGCAGTCGGAACCGGCCTTGACGTCCTTGCCGTCACGCTTGAGCACGAACTCGCGGGTGTTGCAGTTGTTCCCCTGGTTGTCCCAGTGCGGGTACTTCTTGCGGTCGTAGCCGTCCATCGAACCGCGCGGCGCGACGGTGAGCTCGTCCAGCTGCTTGCGCGCGTCGGCGGCGCTCGCGGGGTTGGCGGGCTTCGGCTGCAGCGCGTCGCCCTTGCCGCTCACGAACCAGAAGACCGCGAGTACGACGGCGGCGAGGGTGATCAGCAGGAGCAGCCGCTGTGCCGTGGTCATCTGGCTGGTACGCGTGGCCACCGCGCGGTTCCTTTCGACGGGGTTGGGAGCGCCCGAGTATCACCTCGCGGCGTGAGGGAACCGGGTGCGACACGGCGATGACACCGAGCAACGTGATCCAGGCCACCTTCGCCGGATCGGCTACGGTCAGGCCGTGAACGAGGCACTGGTCGGCATCAAGACGGCGAAGTGGGCGACCGTCGCGGTCCGCCGCCGAGTCCTCGTGATCGCGCACAACGTCACCACGGTGACCCGGCTGCTGGACGTGCTTCCCGCCTTCGAGAACGATTTCCGCGTCCAGGTGGTGTTCACCTGCGCCGGGGATCCGTTCCGGCACGGCCTGCGCGAACTTCTCGACACGTTGGGCATGGCCGTCATTCCCTGGGCGGAGGCCGAACGGTACGAGTTCGACCTGGTCGTCACGGCGAGCCATCACGGCGGGATCACCGATATGACCGGCCCCAAGGTCGTTCTTTCGCACGGAATCGGGTATACGAAATACTCGCCCGGAAACCGAGAATCCGGAAATCGGCAGATCTTCGGCCTTTCGCCACAATGGTTGCTGCACGACGGCGAACCGATCGCCGAAGCGTTCGTCCTCTCCCACACCGCTCAGCTGGACCTGCTCACCGAGACGGTGCCCGCCGCCGCCGAGAAGGCCGTGGTCGCCGGAGATCCTTGCCATGACCGGATTCTCGCCGGCCTGCCGTACCGCGAACGGTATCGCGAAGCGCTGGGTTCCGGTGACCGCGAGGTCGTCCTGACCTCGTCGACATGGTGGTCGAACGCCCTGCTCGGCTCCTGGCCGGATTTCCTCCGGAACCTGCTCGCCGCGCTGCCCATCGACGAGTTCCAGGTGCTCGCCGTCGTGCACCCCAACGTCCGGCACGGGCACAGTCCGTGGCAGCTGAACACGTGGCTGGCCGACTGTGTCCGTTCCGGCCTGGTCGTTCTGTCCGAAGTGGACGATTGGCAGGCGGGGCTCGCCGCCGCCGACCTGATCGTCGGCGACCACGGATCGGTGACGGGATACGGTGCGGCGCTGGGGAGACCGACGGCGCTGGCGGCTTTCGGCGACGACGATGTCGCGCCGGGAACGGCCATCTCCGTTCTCGGCGAGACCGCGCCCCGTCTCGACCGGCGGCGCCCGCTGCTCCCTCAGGTCAGGCGCGTCCTCGACGAGTACCGCCCGGGCGATTTCGCGGGGGTCGCCGAACTTGTCACCTCGGTCCCCGGCGAGTCACTCCAGCGGCTCCGCGGCGTCTTCTACCGGGTTCTCGGCCTTTCCGAGCCCACGAACGAGATCCCGCTCGGTCCGGCGCCCGCCCCTCGGCTCGCGATCCTGCCGTCGCACCGCGTCGCCGCCGAAGTCCACCACGAAACCGACCGTGCCGGGCGGCTCGTCCGGCTGACCAGGTATCCGGCCGAGCTTCGGCGTGGGGCCGGGGCCGATCCGCACCTGTCCTGCCCGGACGACCACCCGCTCCGCTCGATCCGATCGGGAGCCTCGGTGCTGACCGGCACGGACGCCGTCGCCGGACTGCGCGCTGGAGTAGTCGGTGCTGTCCTCGGCGAGGGGAAGAGCGTCGTGACGGCGCCGTCGGGGCGACGTGTCGAAGTCTCCGGCCCTGGCCCCACCGAGGTGCACGCCTCCGTCGTCCGCGCTTGGCTGGACGACGGGCATCCTCTGGAGGAGCTCACTCCGTCGATCACGGTCGAACTCGGCTCGGGCCGCTACGGCCTCGGCGTCACTCTTCGCTGAGCACGGCGCGGATCTCCTCGGCCTGCTTCGCCATTCCCAATCGTTCGACGAGGGCCAACGCCGGGACCAGCAACTCCTCGGCGTCCTCGCCGAGTGCGTGCAGGATCATGCCGAGCCGGCCGCCCGAAAACGCCTTGTTGGCCTCTTCGCGGTCGGCGGTCCGGAAGAATTCCCAGGCCGCCGCCGCGGGTCCGCGGGCGTCCTCGAAGCGGCCGAGCTTGAACAGCACCCGGCCGGTGTGCATGTCGAGCAGCGCCAGCGCCCGCGGCTGCCGCGAGACCTCCATCGAGGCCACCGCTTCCCGCGACTTCCCGAAGAGATCGAGCGCGAATTCGTGGTTGCCGCGGGCTTCCTGGGCCAGGGCGTACCAGTCGTAGGTGCTCTGCCGCCCCGGCGGATAGTCGACTTCCAGGGCCGCCTTGACATACGCGTCGGTCTGATCGAATTCTCCGGCGGCCTCGTGAAGCCCGGTGAGGTCACGGAGGACCTGCCAGCGATCCGGCGGTTCCGTCCAGCGGCCGAGGATCTCGTGATAGGCGTCGATGACGTCGTCGTGCCGCTTCGTCTGATAACCGAAGTACCACAAGGAGAACGGGAAGATCGCGCCGAGCTCCTCGGTCGGCAGCGCGCGGGCCTCCTTGGCGGCGGCCAAGATATTGGGCCATTCCTTCGTGAACTCGGCCCAGGCGTCGCCTTCGAAGGCCTCGATCTCGGCGTAGTGGCTTTCCGCCTGGATCGGGGCGGGCCGGTTCGACAGCGTCTTGTCCAGCGAAACGGCCAGCCGCCAGTTCCACTGGACGGCCTTCGTGGCGATGCCGGCGAAAACGGACTCGTCGAACTCGGAGAGCGCCTTGTCCTTGGCGAATTCGCGAAGGAGGCTGTGATAGCGGTACCTGCCGGGGCCGGTGCGTTCGATCAGGCTGCCCTTGGTGAGCCGTTCCAGCAGGCGCTTGGTGTGGGGCGCCGCCCGGCCGAGGACGGCCGCGGCGATGGCCGTCCCGAAATCGACGCCGGGGAGCAGGCTCAAGGCCTTGAACGCGAACCGCTCTTCCTCGGCCAGTTCCGCGTAGGCGAGGTCGAAGATCTTGAGGACCGGGCGCTCGTCGTCGAGTTCGAGGGCGGACAAGGGATTTCCGGCACTCAGCTCCGCGACGTACTCGGCGGGGGTGCCTCCCGTGTCGCCCAGCCGCACCGCGGCGACGGAAAGGGCGAGAGGCAGCCCTTCGCAGATCCGGTTGACGGCCTCGATCTCGCGAGCGCCGACCAGGGTCCCGGTGCGCTTGACGACCAGTTCGGCGGCCGCCTCCGGCCCGAAGGTCTTGACCGTCGACGTGGTGAAACCGTTCATCCGCAGCTTGTCGAAACTGCTTCGGCTGGTGACGACCACGGCGAGCTGGGGCGAGGCGAACAGCAGCGGCACCACCTGGTCGGCCGCGGCGACGTCGTCCAGGTACAGCAGTACCTTGCGTCCGGCGAGCCGGGCGCGCAGGGCCGCGATCCGGCGCTCGTCCCTGGCCGGCATGGCTTCTCCGACCACCCCGAGGTCTTCGAGAAGGTGCAAAGCGATCTCCGGGGCCTCCAGTCGCCCCTTCGTACCCGCCGAACCCTGTGTGTCGCAGAAGAGCACGATCTCGTAGTGCCCGGCGATTTCGTGGCAGACCTCCGTGGCCAGCACGGTCTTCCCGACGCCTTGGGGGCCGGTGAACAAGATCAGATGAGGCTGCCCGGTGGAACGCGCCTCTTCGTTGCGCCGCCGGAATTCGGCGCGTTCGGGGCCTCGGTCCACGAAATACGGATTTCGCATCTCTGCGAGCACGGAGCCGCTCCTTCCCCCCTCGGGCATCGGCTCCGACCCTACCGCGAGGCGATCTCGCAGCGTGATGACTTCAGTACTTCCCGTTCGCTTCCTGGAGCGCGTCGGCGGCCAGCGACGCGGCCGGATACGTCGCCAGCCGCGACCGCATCGACGTCGTGTTCGCCAGGACTCGGCCGTCCCGGAGCAGGCGCTCGACGCCCGGCACGAGCGAGGTCGCCGGATCCCAGACATGGGCGAGCCCCAGTTCCGCGAGTCTGCGCGCGGTGGCGCGCTGCTCCCGGCTCCGAGGCGTGACCAGCATCCGCGCCCCCTGGGCCAGCGCCTCCTGGACGGAGTTCATCCCACCGTGGGTCAGGAACGCGTCGACCCTGGGCAGCAGCTGCCGTTGCGGCAGCCAGCGGCGCGCGATCACGTTGCCGGGCAACGGCCCCAGCGCGGACGGCGGGGTGTGCGAGGTCGCGATCAGCACGGTCCATTCCGTGCCCGAGAACGCCCGCGCGATCCGCCGGAAGAATTCCGGTGTCCTGGCGAAGACGGTGCCGGGCGACACCAGCAACGTCGGGCCGTCGGGCGCCGGGCAGTCCTCGGTGGTGACCGGCGCGATCAACGGCCCCACGAAGCTGAAGCGGTGCGCCCGCGGTTGGAGTTCGGGCAGGGCGTTGACCAGCGCCGGGCCGGAACCGGCCGCGGTGCCGGCGTGGGTCGTCCAGAACGTGACGACCGGCAGGGCGTGCCGCCGCGCGAGACGGCGCGCCCACGGGACCGCCGGGTCGGCGATCACCAGGTCGGGCCGGGCGGCGGCGAACTCCCGCTCGCAGCGGCGGGCAGCCGCGGACCAGGCGATCCGGCGGCGCGTCCGGTTCCGGATCCACGCGGCGATCTCCGGCGGCCGCGCCGTCGGCGCCACCCGCACGACATGGTCCGGCGGCGAGACCACCGGTTCGGCACCTGTCCGGCGTACGACGTCTTCGAATCGGGTGCCGGAGAGGACCACCCGCACCCGGTGTCCCCTGGCCACCAGTTCGACCACGACGGGGAGCATCGGATTCACATGCCCGTGCGCGGTGTACGGCACGAAGACACAGTCCATCATCGGTCGATCATCACTGTCCGCTTGAGCCCGGGTTCGCCGGGTAGTCGTTGCCGCGATGTTGTCACATCGAAGCCCTGAGCTGCGACTACCCCAGGAACGCTGCCGGAAGGAGCGGGCTTGTGGGCGACGGAAAACGTAAGTGGAACACCCGGGTCGACGACTATCTGAACCGGAAGGCCGCGGAACGCGGGCACGTGATCGCCATGGCACGTATGGGATCCACCGCGCTGGAGCGCGGCGATCTCGACGAGGCCGAGGCGTGGTTCCGCAAGGCCGCCGAGGGCGGGGACAGGGTCGCGATGGGCAACCTGGCGCACCTCCTGAACGAACGCGGCGTGCCGGAACAGGCCGAACGCTGGTATCGGGAAGCGGCGACGGCCGGTGATTCGCATGCCATGTCGCATCTGGGAAATCTCTGCGCGCGACGAGGGGATTCGGACGCCGCCGAGGACTGGTGGCGGCGTGCCGCCGTCGAGGGCCGGGTCGAGGCGATGGCGGAACTGGCGCGGTCACTGCACCGGCGTGGCGAACTCCAGGAAGCCGAGTACTGGGCTGGCGACGCCGCGGAGGCGGGCAACGTCGAAGGAATGATCACGCTGGGCGCCGTGCTCTGCGACACCGGCCGGACCTCCGAAGCGGATCCCTGGTGGCGCAAGGCGAGCGAAGAAGCCGACGCGACGTCGCTGATCAAACTCGGCCACCAGGCCCAGCAACGGGGCGACCTCACGCGCGCCGAAAGCTGCTACCACGCCGCCGCGGCCGCCGGCGCCCCCGACGCCGCCGTCCGCCTCGGCGTGGTGCTGCACCGCCGAGGCGAACTCGACGCCGCCGAACACTGGTATCTCAAGGCCGCCAAACGGGGCGACGCCGCCGCGATGACGAACCTGGGCGTGCTGGCCAACGACCGGAACGATCCCGGCGAGGCCACCGCCTGGTACCGGAAGGCCGCGGAGCTCGGCAGCGTCCCCGCGTACACCAACCTCGGCAGGCTCGCCGCCGACCACGGGAACTTCCAGGAGGCCGAGCACTGGTTCCGCGCCGCCGCCGACACCGGCGACCAGGCGGGGCGACGGGATCTGGAGGAGCTGTACCGCAACCGTCAGCGGTTCTAGGCTTTCCAGTTCCGCATCGCGGCGAACCCTTCACGCAGCCGCTGGAGTTTGCGGCTGCGGTACGGGTCCTCGCCGTCGTCGAGCCTCCACCGCTCCTCGACACCGGCGCGGAACACCGCGAGCCCCTCGAAACCGAGGCTCGCGGTGAAGTCCGCGATGTTCACGTCGACCCGGCCAGAGCCGTCGAGGTCCAGCCGCAGCAGCCACTCCGCGAGCTCCTTGGGCTCCGGCGGCGAGTCCGCGCAGGCCTCCGCGTACAACGCGAGGGCGCCCCGCGCCTCGTCGCCGAGCGCGCCGAACGAGTCCTCGACGAAGTCCAGCGCCTCCACCACCAGCTCGATGATGCGGCACAGCAGCGGCCCGTCCATGAGTTCCCTGGCGGTGACGAGCACCTCGCGCACCTTCTCGGTGTACGCAACCGTGCCCTGGAAGCCGACGAAACCGCGCAACCGCAACGTTCGCTCGACATGACGCCGCAACGCGTCGAGGTCGCCGCGGCCCGCCTTGAGCGAGAGTTTGCGGAACAGGGCCGGGTCCTCGTTCGCGTGCCCGACGAGCAGCTCGATCAGCTCGGCGCGGTCCAGGGTCTCGACGTACCCGCGGATGTCGGCCGCGCCGCCGTCCGCCACGCCCTCGAGGACCAGCAACCCGACGGCCACGCAGTGCTTGCAGAAGAAGCCGTCCGCCGCGTGCGGGCAGGTGCACTCGCCGACCAGCTCGCCGTCGACGTCGCGCAACCGGACCGTGTACCGGTCGGTGCCGCTGACCACCGCCGTGACCCCGCCCGCGACGTCGTCCAGCGTCTCGACCGACTCCAGGTACTTGGCGCCGCGCGCGAAGGAGACGTCACCGGCCTGCCTGCGGAGTTCGTCCTCGCTGAACCACGTCACCGCCCTATTGAACCCCTTGGGCCGGAGGACCGAGGAACAACCCACCGCTCGCGTCGAGGACCTGCCCGGTCACCCACCGGGCGTCGTCGGAGGCGAGGAAGGCGACGACGTCCGCTATGTCCTCCGCTGTACCGAGCCTCCGGTGCGCGGTGAGGGTTTTGATGGCGGCCTCCAGCTCCGGCGTGAAGATCTCGCCGTTGTCCGCGGTCCTGGTGGCGCCCGGCGCGACGACGTTGACCGTGATCCCGCGCGGTCCGAGCTGGTGGGCGAGGGTGCGGCTCATCGTCTCGAGCGCGCCCTTGGTCATCGCGAAGGACGTCTGGGCGGGGTTGGCCATCCTGGTCGCGACCGACGAGACGTTGACGATGCGGCCGCCGTCGTTCAGCGGTGCTCGCTGGATGAGGAAGTACGGCGCTTTCACGTTCACCGCCATCAGGCGGTCGAAGCTTTCGGGCGTGTCCGTCTCGATCGGGCCTGCCGGCTGGGCGGCCGCGTTGTTGACCAGGATGTCCAGGCTGTCGATGCCCTCGAGGGCTTTGTCGACTCCCTCCATGGTCGACAAGTCGGCCTGCTCACTCGACAGTTTGATGGTTCGTATGCCGTCCTTCTCGAGCCTCCGCGCGATCGCCGCCCCGATCCCCCGCGACGCCCCGGTCACCAATGCCGTCTTCATGCACACCCCAAATGTTAGTGACTAACACTTTGATAGTGTCTACCACGTGAGCCTCCGAGACCGCCAGCGTGCCGAGACCCGGCTCGCCATCCAGACGCACGCCATCCGTCTCTTCACCGACGTCGGCTACGACGCGACCACCGTCGCCGACGTCGCCGCGGCCGCCGGCGTCTCGGCGATGACGGTTTACCGGCACTTCCCGACGAAGGAGGACCTGGTCCTCTACGACGAGTACGACCCCGTGACCGCTTCCGCCGTGCTTGAGCAGCCTCCCTCTCTTCCCCTGGCCGCGCGGATCGGCCGTGCCTTGGAGTCGACCGCCGCTTTGGGGTCTTCGCAGGAGAAGGCTTTCCTGCTGGCGCGGCTACGACTGATGATCTCGGTGCCGGCGCTACGGGCGCGGCATCTGGACAGCCAGTACGCGACGGCGGATGCGATCGTGGCCGCGCTTTGCGGCTCGGCCCCCGAGGAGGAGTTTCAGGTGCGGGCTACGGCTATGGCGTGCCTGGGGGCGGCGCATGTGGCGCTGCTTCGGTGGGCGGAGACGGACGGGGAGGCGGACCTGGCGGGGTTGATCAGGGGTGCTCTGACCAGCGTCTTTGGGGCCTAGCTCGCCGATCCGACTCGAGATTGCGAATATGTGCTCGTGAAGCTCGACGCGTCAGCGAGTGTCCGGGCCAGGATGAGCAAGCAGAAATCCCGGAACACTCGAATCGAGATGGAACTGCGCAAAGCCTTGTTCGCCCGAGGGTTGCGGTACCGCGTCCACCGCAGACCGGTGAAGGGTGTGCGCCGGGAAGCCGACGTCGTATTCGGTCCCGCGAAGGTAGCGGTGTTCGTGGACGGCTGTTTCTGGCACGGCTGTCCGGAGCACGCGACATGGCCGAAGAACAACGCCGACTTCTGGCGCACGAAGATCGAAACGAATCGCCGGCGCGACCTTGATACCGACACTCGCCTGATCGAAGCGGGGTGGCTGGCCGTGCGGGTCTGGGAGCACGAAGAGGCCGACGCCGCGGCCGCCCGCGTGCACGAAATCGTGCTCGGCAGGCGGCCCGGCTGATACCTCAGTTCACTGCCTGGAGGTCCTGGAAGTATCCAGGTACGCCTCCGGCAGGTGCTCCGATGAGCAACGTCCGATCCAGGAAACTGTTGTTCAGCTCGCAACTCGTTTCGGGCAACAACACACACGCATGACATGCGGCGAGGTTGACGCTGTCCGCGCCACTGGCACCGGATTCCATGCACAGTGGGTCGTTCGAACACCACGATGCACGGGCAAGTGCGGACCGCAGCGTTTCGGCCAGACTTTTCGGATCGCCTTGGGCGACGATGCCACCAAGACTGCCGGCGGAGTCACTTGTCGCGGTGTAGAGGAGGATGCCGGCCATCGAGTCACTCGCGTACAGACGCTCCCGCAGAGCGGACGCCGGGTAACCGCCGTCCAGGCTCCACTCGTTGATCAGGACGTGAGCCAACGTGTGGAGCAGCACGAAACGTGGAGACACGGGCGATCCCGGCGTCTTTGCGTTCGAGTCCGCCGGCGTCCGTTCGCGGATGAGCGCGAGATGATTCAGACGCATCTGCTCGACCTGATTGATCACCTCCGGCTGAGTCTCCCAGGCCCGCAAACGGTTCTCGTCGAACCTGAGGAACACCCCTTCTCCCTTGACCTCGATCGCAGGAAGCCAGTTGATGTCCTCCGACTGGTGAATTGCGGCAAGTCGCTGATCAGGTTCGCTCTCCAAAGGAGCAACACCACGGGTGAATCCTTGCAACGCACGAACTTCCCGCAAGCGCTTCACCAGCATACTTTCGTCGATGCCCAGTTCGCGCACCGGCGCAAGGTCACCTTCCGGCCTCTCGCAGATGAAATCCTGCCACTCGGCGGAGTGGCGCTCCGGATTGCCATGGCGCAAGCGTTCGTATTCCTGCTTTCGCAGGTCCGAGTAAGGATCCCCGGCGGCAGGTTCCACTCCACGCGACGCCTTTTCAGCGGCTATTTCACGCGCGACGGCAACCACTTCATCGATGGCCGTCTTCGCCCTTTTGAGCTGCTCCGGCCACCTTTCGAAGTGTCCACGGATAACATTCTCAGGCTGTCCGATCAACCTTGCTTGCTCAAGCAGCTTGTGCACACCTTCACCCCACGGCGGGATGGACAATGCGCTTCGCATGACCGGATGCCATGCCGATGATGAACCTCGCTGCATGGTTCGAGGGTGACGGGTACACGACTGCGGTTCGGCCCCACCGAGCCAAGGACGACGGCCCTCGCAGCGAATTCCCAGGTCTTTCAAGGCTTTGACGCGGAACGCGCCCTCCATCGAAACACTTGGGACGCCACACGAGCAGCTCACGACAACGGATCGGAGAGACGCGGCACTGCCTTCCGTCTTCAGCGTCAATTTCCCACCACAGAAACCGCTCTGCAGCGCGTTGCCCCGATGCACCCACTTCCAATAAGGGAAGTCATCGATATGTCCGTCGTCGCAAGCGAGAACGAAGCGTGACGGAACCAGGTCTTCGTCACAGTCGGGGCAACGGGCACGTCCGGGCAGGCAATTGAAGTCCGAGTACGGCTGTAGCGAATCACAACCGGGACACGAGTAGAAGTCCGGGAATCGCCGCACTCGCACACCGTCGACCCCGTACTCGGGATCAGGTGCGGGCGGCAAGCGAAAGAACGCGACGCCGGGGAGCACCTTCGCGAGCCTACCTTCCTCGATCTTCGGCGCGTCGTCGATGTTCCAGGAATCGATCCCGGAGACGATGAACGACTCGTTGTCGATCGCGATCATCGCCCCCACTCCATAAGTGGTGACAAGCTGAGAGCGCCGCACCGCACCGAGCTTGCGCGCACGCGGACGGGCCGGGCCGCCGGCGCCACGGCGCCTGGAGGACGGAGGAGGAGTCATCGTCGTCCCTACCTTTTCTCGAGAAAGAGTGCCGACTCGGCATCAACGTCGCGGAGGCTCCAGAGCGTGTCCCAGCTCAAGTCGTCTTCGCCGCTGTCGAAGCTCTTCAAGAGGGCACGCTGCCGAGTTCCTCGCTTGGCCTCGTACACGAGTCCGGGTTCGACCTCGGCTTCCTCGCGCCACCACGTGATGAACTCGTCGAAGCACTCCTCCGCCGCTTTCAATTCCTTGTGATCGACCGACTCGACTCGCTTCAATATCGCAGGTCGTACCGTCGAGTTGATCTCGGACAGGAAAGTCTCGATGTCGGCAGCCGCTTCATTGGAAGCCGCCTTCGTGATCGTCAGTCGCGTGAGCGCAACGACAACCGCGTGGAAGCCGCGGTCCCGAGCACGAGCCGAGAACGGCGTCACGCTCGTCGACTCCACCTCGCGGTAGAGAGCCGAGTGGAAGCCGGGGAAATTCTCGTAATGGGATCGGTCTCTCGAACGCGCGGAGTTGAGCATCACGGCGATGAGGCCCGGGTGCTGTCGGCCGACCCGACTCGTCGCCTGGATGTACTCGGCCGTCGTCTGCGGCTGTCCCATGACGGCCATGAGCCCGAGCCGGTCGATGTCGACCCCGACGGAGATCATGTTCGTCGCCAACAGGCAATCCAGGACCTCGGGCTCCGGCCACGCACGTTTCAGCAGTTTCAGATAGTGGGGAACGGCACTCGAGTCCGCGCGGCTGCTCAGTTCGATGTGAGCCTCCATGGTTCGAGCCTTGTTCGAACCGTCCCGCTTGGCCAACAGCTCCAAGCGGTCCTGCACATCGTCGAGTACCTGCAGTTCGGCCGCCGAAAGAAGGCGCAGGCTGTTGAAGTATCCGACAAGCGTCCAGTACGCATCACGCACCATGGGATCGGCCGACGTGCGCGCCACGGCATGGAACAGTGCCGCATAGGTCCTGACGAGCAACGTCGCCTGGCTCGTGGCCGGCGTGAGCAATCCGATGTAGCGGCGTGATGCCTTGTCCGTCCGCGGGGTTTCCACCGCGAACCACGAGTCCCGCGCGTCGAGGCCCGCGGGCGGGAATTGGGCCAACTTCCGATCGAACAAAGCTCCCACTTGCCCGGACGCACGCCGGATCGTCGCGGTCGAGGCGACGACCTTGGGCCGGTCGGCCAAGACGTCCACTGCCGTCTCGTAGAGACCGGTGAGAGTGCCGAGGGGTCCCGAGATGAGGTGCAGTTCGTCTTGCACGATCAGCTCAGGCTTCCGTACGTCGACACCGAGATCCCGGTTGAAAAGGGCAGCTGTCTCGGGTCGCCACGGCATGGAGGCGAACTTGTCCACTGTGGCGATGACGAGTGTCGGATGAGCGTCGTACACGGCCTCGTCCACGAGATGTACCGGCAAGCCCGCATCCGTGTTGAACTCGCAGTCGCCGCGCGGGCAACGGACGATCATGCGAACCGCTCGCGGACGTACCTTGTAGTCGGTGGCACTCAAGGGCTCTCCACACCACGGGCAGGAGTGGAGCTGCACCGGATTTTCTTTCTGCAGCGGCTTGTCCGGCTTCGTCCGTAACTCATCCAACCTCGTCTGAGCCCGGTCGAGCTTGTTCGGCGTCGCCGACTTCCCCACCCACATTCCGATCGACACGGGAGTGTTGCCGAGGTCGCCCTCGCTTCGCTCGGCACGAACCCGCTCCATGGCGCAGATCAACGCCGCCGCACGCTCGAATTGCTGGAGAGTCAGCAAACGAAGGGTGTAGCGCATCAACACGGTCACACCACCACCGTGCTCGCCGTCGCGAAGACGACGGAGAAAGACAGTGAAGGCCACGAGGCCCAGGTATGCCTCGGTCTTGCCACCACCGGTCGGGAACCACAGCAAGTCGGCGATATCCCGATCCTCGTGGTCCGGATCGACAATACCTTCCAGGCACAGCAACATGAACGCAATCTGAAACGGGCGCCACCGGCCTGCCTCGGGGTCCGGTGAGCCCACTCGTCCCTTTTCGATCCATTCCGCGCGTCCGCGCTGGCGGCTCATCGCCTGATTCGCCAGGCGAAACGCCTCGAACGGCAGCGGCTGTTCGGGGTCTTCGAGTAACGCGACTCCGCGCCGCATGCGTTCGAGTGCCTTTGTGCAGAACTCGATCTGTCCCCGCGCGACGTTTCCGTATTCCGTCCCCTCCAGCTCGAGCATCTCTCGCCGACGGTCCTGGATCCAGTTCGAGTACCCGTCAAGCAGGCTGCCGAGAGCCTCCCCGACCTCTTCGACGCTTCCGTGCCCGAGCCGGTGCATCCCGAGTGCATCGGCGTCGATATCAGGGTTCGAGTCGGTCAGCAACACCTCATGGCTGGGCATGAACTCCGTCCGAACGGCCGAAACCGCGGCACGTGCGGACACGGGAGTCCGGATCGGCGGAGCCGTCCAGTCCCAGGCGACCGAGCAGCCGTGACCGGTGGCGAAATTGGGCGCATGCCGGTGCAACAACCTGCTCAACGCGTGTTCGTCGTCGACCGCGCCGAGGGAAGCCTTTCGCTCGACGAACGGTCGCGTTCCCGTCGTACCGAACACCTCCAGTTCGGGTTGGAAGAAGCAATCCGCGTCTTGCAGGTCGTAAACACCCACGCGCCGCGTGTTGACCAACGTCACGGTCACGGAAACCACGCCATTGACGTCGGCGGGCCGAACCAGTGTGCGCAACTCGAGTCCGTTGCCGAACACTTCCCCGGGCATACCGGGCGTCGTGACGTCGATGTCCACCGGCTCGAATTCGGCCTGGACGCGGCGCCAGCGTTCCCGCTGTTCCTTGGTGCTGCGGGCCTCCCCGCGATGCGGCTCGACAACTCGGCCGTCTTCATCCTCGGGTACATACGTCGCGACTCGGACCCTCGCGTACACGACGGTCGCGACATCGGCATCGACCGCGAACGTCATGCCCATCGAAGAGGGTTTCCGCCGGTTGGCCAGCGCGACCCCGAGGTCGGTTTCGCCCTGCTCCTGATCGTCCCCGCGGACGATGTCCGGCGGTGTGTCGACTCCGTCGTCCTCGGCAGGCTGGTCCGACTTGTCGACCTGTGGGAACAGGACACCGATGGGGTAGGCCGTGACGGGGGCGTCGGAGATCAGAATCTCGTCCGTGCCTCCCTGCGGACCGAGCAGGTCTGCTCGCAATGCTGCACGAAGTTCGGCGCGTAGCGAATAGTGCGCCGCATAGCGAGAATCGGTCACGAGTGATCATGTCCTTCCGGGACTCGCTCGGCGTGAGTCCAGTCGAATCGGCCGAGGCCGCACAAGCGGGGAGCGAGCCACACACCATGGCTGCCGAGGTTGTGGCGTTCGGTGACGGCGCTGGGACCGACGACCGTCTCGACGCAGTCGATCTCCAGGCCGGTGATCCGACACGGCCAGCGCTCCACACGAAAGTTGGCCGACTGCTTGAGCAGACGCCACAAGTCCTGTCGGAAGCTTCTCGAGATCTCGCCGATGGGCATGCCCTCGTGGAAGATCCCGTACGGCGGCGTTTCAGTGGCCGACGGTGGCAGATCATGCAGCCTGGACAACTTCACCGGGTTCCCCGGTCGAACCGAATCGAGTAGATACTTCTGCGCGGCCACGGGATCGGTTCCTGGTCCCTGTACGCCTGCCGGGGCCTCACGGCACACGTCGGTCTCGATGCTATCGACGCCTGCACGAACCCAACTCTTGTAACCGGACACGTACCAACGTGCGATCGGCTTGTGAAGCTGTTCGCCTTTGCGCAACGACCACGTACTGGGGCAGTCGACTCGGTACAAGTCGTCCCGCGGACGTGTCATGGCGACGTACAAGAGCCGTGCTTCGGCAGCCGGGTCCGTCTCGTCGGTCCGGCGCTGCGCTTGCGGGGAGAAACCTGTGATCAGCACACGGTCGAACTCCAGCCCTTTGGCGCGATGAACCGTCGACACGACGATCGGCAGGGAAGGCAACGCCGTCAGGTCGTCCGGCAGCCTGCCTTCGGACGTCGCCCTGCGCAGGGCTACCGGGTCGACCCGGTTGCGAGCAGCTCCCGCGACCGTCCTCAACGAACGCCACGTTTCGACGACGTCGAGACTTCCGGGCACCCTCAGCTCGGGCAACAGCTCCTCGAACCGTTCCTGACTCAACGTCGACACGCCCGCCGCGGCGAGCAACCCCGCCACCCAGGCGGGCGCAGCGCCCGACCTGGGTGACCTCTGGATGCGATGCGGTATGTCGAGATTCACCAGTTGTTCGGCCATCAACAGAACCTGGGCGTTGTCCCGGCAGAGGATCGCCGTCGTGCCGTCGAAGTATCGCAAGGAATCCTGTGCGAACGGCGTATCGAGCTTCCCGAAGAACGGCACGGAATCGAGGCAGGACCGGAGTCGCGGGAGGCGGGAGGCGGCCTCGTGATCGTCCCGCAAGTGTTCTCCATGAGGCAGTGCCACGCGCGCCTCGCGGGTACGGGCACGGAAATTGTCTTCCAGCACTACTTCCTCGAGCTCATCCCCGAAAGAACCACGTACCCAGCTGAAGAAGTAGTCGGTCTCGTCCCTCCGCTCCTGCAGATCGGCCACCTGGAATCCGTAGATCGACTGGGCGATGTCACCGACGACGGTGAAACCGATGTCGGCGAAACGGTCGAGAAAACTTTCGACCATCTCACGCCGCAGCCCGACAAGGTCCTGCACCTCGTCGATGATCACGTGGGCGGGTTTGCCTCGTTCGGTGTTCTCGACGGCGCCGTTCAGAATCTCGTCGTTGGCGAGCTTGATCCGATCGTCGAACGTGGTACCTGCCAGCTGTTCGGGCGGGTAACCCACGTCGGCCAGAAACGACGATGCCCAGCTGTCGAAAGTCTGGGCACGCACCCGCCGACCGGCGACCGCGTTACGTCCTACCCGGCCACGCAGGACTCGAGCAGCAGCACGGGAAAACGTCCAGATCAGGATCTCCGACGCCCCGACTCCCTCGCTCTTCATCAGATGTTCGACCCGACGGACCAGCGTGGTGGTCTTGCCGGCCCCCGCCCGCGCCGGGACCAGCAGTTTGGCGTCCCGTGCGCTGGTGACGACACGTTGCTGAGCAGGCGTGAGCTCGAAACCGGCGTCCCCTGGCTCCATCACCCTTGTCCCTTCTGCCAGAGGTACTCGAACTTCGTGAACGCCAGGTCCTGGTGAAAGTTCGTGATGTTGTCACGGACATCGAGGATGAGGCAGCTTTCCTTGCCACCGTTGCGGATGCCGCGCAACCCTCGCCCGATCATCTGCTGATAGTCGTTGGGGCTGTACACGGGCCGGGCGATGACAACGGCGTGAGTCGCCGGCGCATCGAATCCTTGCGAAAGCACGCCGTAGTTGGTGAGAACCCGGATCCGTCCCTGCCGAAACGACTCGATTCGCTGCCGCCGCTCCGGCGGCGGCGTCGCGGAGTCGATAGCCGCGGATCGGACACCTCGGTCACCCAGTTTGGCGGCCAGGAACTTGGCATGACTGACCGACGTCGCGAACACCAGAACCGGCCAGTCCTCCGGCAGGGCCGTGATCTCCTCCAGAAGAAGCTTGTTGCGGGCATCGTCTTCGGCAAGTCGTTGCTCCGCACTCCGAGGAAGAAAACCCTTGATCCCACTCAGTTCGTCCTGGTCCAGCAGGATGTCCGCGCCGGACAGCTCGCGATGTTCCACCCGGGCGAGCACTCCGCGATCCTGCAGGCTGAGGATCGGTTCACCGGAGAAGATCTCGTCGTCAAGCCGCATGTTGCCGAACCTCTGCACCAAACGCCTCGTCAGCTCCGCGTCGTTGCGGAACGGCGTGGCCGTCAAGCCCACGAGGTGCCGTGCGGTCTCACGGTGGGTGAGGCCGAGGTGCTCGAAGATCGACGTGTACTCGCGGGAAATCGCCACATGAGCTTCATCGACGAAAACGATCGAAGCGTTGCGCAACCAAGCGTATTCATCCGAGCCCAAGCAGCTCCGCAACTTCGCATCCGTCGCGACGACAAGGTGCGGCCTGCCGGTTACCGGTGTCGCGGAGTTCGTCGTCCAAAGACGATCGATGACCAACGACCGTGCCGGACCGACCCTCTCCCAGACGTGCTTCCAGGACTGAACCGCCTGTTCACAGAGCTCGTTGGTCTGCGCGACCCACAGGATCGGCCCCTCCGGGACACCGTCCTCCCGGACCCACCGAATCGCACCCTCGGCAGCGACACGGGTCTTCCCCGCCGCCGTCGGCAAGCTCAGCATTCCACGCTTCGGCTCCCCGGTCCGCAGCAAGTCGGTCAATCGGGCCGCGAGGACTTCCTGATAGTCGTGCAGCTCGGGGAACGCGGTCGGACCGTCGGCCTCCTCGCGCATGGGGGGCGCGGGGATCCGGACACCGGCGAACGAGTCGGGGAGTCCGAGATCGGTCACGAACCGCAACGCCGCCGGTCCACCGTCGAAGTGTGTCGGGGCGGTCTCGAAACGCCCGGCGATGTCCCTCGCATGCACCCGGAGCACACCGTCGTCGTGCGCGTTGTACGCCATCTGAGCCAGCCTGTGGCCGTCCGGCTCACGGCCCGTTTCCGATTCTTCGCTCGCGATCAGTCCCGAAGGCAGTCCTTCGCGAAGATTGTCTTCCCCCACCAGGAGGACGATCTTCTCGATCAGGCTTTCGCTTTCCCGGATCATGCTGAGGCGAGCGTGGACGGCACTGTCCTTCTGCTGCTCGCGATGCGCGTCGAGCACCATTCGGCACCCGTCGACGCCGAGGTTCCATCCGAACTCCCGGTCGGCCAGGACTAGGACGTCCTCGGGGGACATGTCCTCCGGAACCAGGACCGTGTTGTCCTGACGAGCACTCCTCAACGCGGAGGTTCGGGTGCCTTGAGGAGTTCGGGTCATCTCCTCGAGTTCACTGCACCACTGCACCTGTCGACCTTGGATCGCCATCGAACCCAGACGCTGTCGAAGCGGCGGATACTCGTCGCCGATAAGGGTGGCAGGCCTGCTGTAGACCGCGCGCAGGCGCTTTTCGATGACATCGGCGACCCGGCGCATGCCGAGTTCACGGACCATGAACTCGACCTCGTCGAGTTGCTCCGGGGATTCCACCAGCACGGCGGGATGACTCTCCTGGACGAGCTCGGCGTACTCGTCCTCGTTCGTGGCAATCGCGATGTCGCCACGAGGCCGGAGCTCCCACGCCTGTCCGACCTGGCAACGCATGGTCTCCTCCCGCTCGACAAGCTCGGGGGCGTAGCGCGCAAGCAGGGCGTACGCGTAGCCGACGAACCTGTCGTCGGTGCTCGCCCGAATCCGTCCGAGAAATTCGGACCACCGCCAAGGTTCCAACTCGTCGACAGATACGGTCATCCCCAACCGCCGGGCCTTGTCCGGGCTGATGTCCGCGACGGGAAGCGCAGACGCGAACTCGCTCAGCTGGGGACCGACCGCTTCACTCACGGCGACCAGCCCCATGGAGGTCTCGACGATGCCGTGGGTGCGCAGCAACCAGTTGACCGGCGACAGCACCCGTACCCTGGTGCTCACCTTGGTGCCGATCTGCCTTGTCCAATGTTCGACCAACCCCTCGTCGGACATCTCGGACAGGAACGCGGCCTTGCCTTCGTCGGACAGCCTGTCGAACAGGTGCAACGGTCCGGCTGTCGCTGGGCCGTTCAACCCCACCGTCTGGAGCTGCACCCTGCTCGCAGTCGCCTTCAACTCCCGGCAGTACTCACCGTGGACCCACTGGTGGTAGTCCTCGAACCAGCCATTCGACTGCGGTCGATGCCCCGGGGTCGGTCGATCCGTCATGCCGAGTTCTCGAAGGACCGCCAAATCGTCGGTGTGGAATCGGACGTCCACGGTCATGCGAGCGTCACGGGAGCCGTCCTCCGGCACGACCGGCCCCGGCAGGAGGCAGGACTCGATCGGGCGGAACACCCCGGCCACGGTCATCACCCGCAGCCCGACCGACTTGTCTTGGACCACGTTGACGAGGTCCACTCCGCCTGCGGTGCGGAACAGTTCCCAGAACCGAGTCCACTGTTCGGCTCCGTAGCCGGAGAAACCCTGGTCGAGGACGCTCCGGAAGCGTCCTTCGGCATCAGCTTCACGGATGCCGAGCCGGTCGAGGTCGCGCAGGATCTCCGGGTCGCCGGAAATCCTGCGATCCACGTACACCAGGTCGTCCGCGAGGCCGTCCTCGTCGTTGAGTCGGAAGACGTGGCCGGCTGCGGGGGCGACGAATGTGCCGCTTTCGGTCAGGACGATTTCAGCCCTTCGCGCCTCGGCAGCGAAATTCCGGCCCTTGTCCTCCTGGTGAGGGAATTCGTCCAGGTGCGCGACGATCCGGATTGCGACGGCGGAAGCCTCCGGCGTCCCGTCCTCGACCAGGGCCTCCAGCCACGCGGCAACCCCCTCCGGCTCCATCCCCGCCTCGGCGAGGACATGGTTCACCTTCCCTCGGCGCAATCCGCTCACGTCCACCGAACCGTGCAGCCAGTCCTTGGGGCGACCGGAGTGGTCGGCCCACAACGTCAGTGTCGCTTGACTGAGCTTCTCCGGGTGTACGCGCAGGTCGGCGGGTTTACGCAGGACGCCGTCCTGGTCAGGAAGCGAAGGGCGGACCGCCGCAAGTGCCCAGACCTTTTCGGTCAGGTACTCGCACGCCCAGTTCGGCGACTCCTTGGCACGTCCCGGCAATAGTGGCAAGTACGCGGCCGGGTCCTCCGCAACCACCAGCTCCGGGAGCGATGACACGACCAGATCGGCGATGGCGTCGAGCAGCTCGATGTTGAGCTCGCTTCCGGACAGCAGGTGCTGCCGATCCTCGTTGGTCTTCCACGCGGCGTTGACGACACCGCTGAGCGTCGTCGCGTATTCGGTCGGGAAGAACGACCAGAATTCTCCCCTCTCATGTGGCACCTGGCACACGGTCTGCCCACGGTCGTTCTTCGTGACCGAGTACTCGGGAACAGCCCAGGACATGTCGATCACCACACGGTCGTGCAGTTCGCCAGCACTGAGCCGCGTTCGCTCGCTGACCTGGTGAGACCGGGAGAACACGCGGTAGTGCTCCGAGCGCGATTTCCTTCCGCCGCGGGCCTCGTGGATCACGTGCCGCACGCCGTCGTGCTCGACGGTGATCTCGCGACGGACGACCGGTAACTCCCGACGGTCCTCGAGCACCATCCGACGGACGTGATGCGAGAACACCTGGAACAAGCGGGGGAACTCGACGATGTCCCTGCCCAGCAGATCGTCGACCCCGGGCACCAGCGGCAACCGGACGACGGTCGCCACGCCAGAGCTCATCAGCTCGTCGAGGACGGGATCGAGTGCGCGTTCGCGCTCTTCGTCAAGAGGCCAGGCCAGCCTCAGAACCGGAGTATCGCCCACCGTCTTCAGCGGCTCTTCGCCGTTCGCCGTCCTCGCCTCGTTGACGGCCGTGAGGATCTCCTCGGCGGAACGCTCCGCGTCGAACCCGAACGATCCGGAGCGGCTGAAGAACTGCGGGGTGTCGGTAACGGTCAGCACCGACTTCACGCCAACGCCGAAGCGGCCGATCTGGCTGCCGCTCTTCTGCGACACCCCCATGCGCAGAATGGTGTCCGCCCCTTGCGCCGAAATGGGCGCGCCGTCGTTCGCGCAGTACATGTGGGTTCCGGTGAGAACGACTTGGATCGTGCCGTTCCGGTGCTCGGGCGCCCGCATCTCGTCCGCACCGTTCTGCACCAGCTCGTACACCTGGCGTTCTCCGTAGCCACCTTGATGGATACGACGCTCGGCGTTGGCGTCCTCCTTGATGCGATCGGGGTCGAGCGCATACGTACTCAGTGCCAGGCCGTCGAGCCTGTCGATCACGACGAGCACAGGGCTCGTACGGTCGATCGTCACTACTTCTTCACTCCTTTGACGGACAGGTTCACAACCACTGTCCTTCTTGATCCCGAGCGGATCGGGATTCGAGCGAGCCCGCGGCGTACCGCCACCAGACCGACGCGGAAGACGCGCGAATCGGGTACGCCGAACAGCGGCCCCGACTGCAGGCCGCGCTTGATTCAGTGTGGATGACTCTGCTGCCCGGATCCCTCCCGAAGTGAAGTCGACACCCCCCGAAGGGCGTGTCGGAGTACTGAGAAGATGAGGAGCGATACAGTCGAACGACATCAGCCGACCGAGGTGATGTCTACCATAAATTGACAGCGCGCAAGTGTCAAATTCGCCTGTTAGACTGCTGGGACCTCCTGCGGGAGGTCACTCGCAGGCACCAGGGAAGGCGATCGGACGAATGAGCGCTCAGCAGGCCGAGGACTTCGGCCCGTGGCTCGGACGGCAGCTGCGTCGGGCATCGAAATCCCAGGCCGAACTCGCGCAGCACCTGGATCTGACCCGTGCCGCCGTGTCCGCATGGATCACCGGACGCGCCGAACCTCGCGAGGAGGTCAAGCGACGAATCGCCGAGTTCCTCGGTATCGACGTGGCCTCTCTGCACAACCGCACCGCGGACGTGGTCGCCAAGCTCCCGCTGGAGTGGCACCACAGGCCGGCACATGCGGACGGTGGCCGTGAATACGGCAACGCCGCCGCTTTCGCCTTCAACGCGGACCTGGCCGTGCTCGCCCGCGAGGCGACACAGAACTCGCTCGACGAACGGCACGATCCGACCAAACCGGTCCGCGTCCATTACACGTTGCACGAGTTGAGCGGTGCACACCTCGACTCGTTCCTCGATGCGTTGCAGTGGGACAAGCTGCGCCCGCATTACGACAAAGCGGCTTCGGCCGAACAGAAGGTCTCCCGCAGTCTGCGAGCGGCACTGGACGATCTGGACCGGACCCGATCCCTCCTGCTGTTGAGAGTGGACGACTACAACGCCGCCGGACTCACTGGTCCCGAATACAGCGACGGTCGCTTCGCAGCTGTCGTCCGGAGGCAGCTCGACAGCCACAAGCAGGCAGGCAAGCGAGCCGGCGGGTCCTATGGACTCGGAAAGGTCACCCTTTGGGCCACCAGCCGCTTCGGCCTGGTCATGATGAACTCGACGCTGTCGATTCCGCATGAGGGTCGAACCGAGCGCCGCGTCATCGGAAGGCTCGATCTGCCTTGGCGATCCGTGGACGAGACGGCGTACGCGGGCCCGGCCTGGTTCGGGGAGCCGGACACCACGCCGAGCCACAAAGGTGTCTCCCGGTCGTGGTGGGCGGACGAGGCGACCGTGCAAGGACTGCATCTCGAACGCTCCAATACGGATGCGGGCACGTCGTTTCTCATCGTCGGGGCGCACGACGCGTCCGGTGACGCGGAATCGCTGGAGGAGATGCACGAAAAGTTGGTGCGGTCGCTGGCCAACGGCTTCTGGGCCGCGATGATCGGCGGGGACCGAGCGGGCGCGCTGCTCGAAGCCAGGGTCACAACCCTGCGCAATGGCCGGGTGCTCGTACCCGAACAACAGGTCAACCCCCACGTCCACCATCCCGCGCTGAGCCGTGCCCTCAAGGCGTACCTGGACAACGAGACGGTGGCCGAGCGGACCGCGGGCGATCAAGTAGCCAGTGTCCGAGTGCCGCTGTTCGTAACCCCGCTGAAAGGTGAAAGCCGCAGCCAAGGCAAAGGTGCAGAGCACTCGGCCGTCCTTCTGCTCACTCGTGCGGATGGAGAGGAACGCACCAACCGAGTGGTGTGCATGCGAGGCAACCGCATGACGATCATGGAAAGGCGCCCACGAGATCTTCCCCTGGGCACAGACGCCTTCCAAGCTGTTCTTCTCGCCGGCCACGCAACCGAAAACGAGGGCGAGGACGTCGATCTAGCGGAGCAGTTCCTCCGCGCGTCCGAACCCCCTGAGCACCACAAGTGGGATCGTACGGAAGAACTGACCTCGCTGTACCAACGTGGAGCATTGAGCCGCATCAAGGAATTCCTCGAAGAGATCGACAAGGCGGCTCGCGATCTTGTCGGACGTCGGGAAGTCGGCCATCGAGGTGGGCCAAGCGTCCTGAAGGAGTTGCTCAAGCTCGACGGCGCCGCCGTTGGCAGGCGCGCGCAGGGGGTGCCGACGGTTAGGAGTATCAACGCGCAACTGGATGACTCCGGTGCCTGGCACGTGAGCGTCGACCTCAAGTTGCCCAAGGCAGACGATCCGTGGTTGCTCACACCTGTCGCCAAATTCGACGTCAGATCCGGCGGCCGCCCGGCCATAGAGTGGAGCCTGCTGACTGCGGCAGACAACTGCGAAGTCGAGAACGGCAACCTGGTCATTCCCCCCGGAACACGGTCGGCCTCGTTCATCGGGGTGACGGACCCGACGAGCCACCCTGTCCGAAGTCGTCTTTCCCGACTGGTTGTGGACGTCCAGAAGACGCGTGGCGGTGCCGCATGAAGGCTGCATTCCCCTACCCGACGCTCTTCGGCGACGTAAGCCTCGACGTGGTCTCGGTGAGTGTGGACGGTACGGAACTGCCGTACTCGCACGTTTCCAAAGTGGAGCAAACAGTCGCATTGCATCAGGCCGGTCGGGAGAAATGGGAGAGTGCGACACTGCATCTCGCGGCCAAGCTGCCCGAAGACGAGCTCTCCGCAGGCCCGTGGACCGACCCTGTGTGCTTGGCCGTACTCACCGAGAAGGCCACGAATGCACGGTCGACGACACGGCTGACCCGGAGCCGTGACGGCAGCTGGCGCGGGAGCATCGAGTTGGCTCGCGCCCGTCACTTCAACCGTGCAACGCTCGATCTGACCGTGGCCGCCACACTAGACGGGCTGGCAGGTCGCTTCATCGGTGCCACAGGAAAAGCCTGGTTCGTGGACCTGAAGGTCACCACCCCGGTACGGCAGCGCGACATCGAGATCGTGGAGGTCGACTTCAGCGAGGAGTCGAACGAATGGCTGCATGCGTTCAAGGAGTCACCGTGGATCGTCGAGACAACAGGTGACATCCCCACTGTCTACTTGAACACCGGCGCAGTGGAGGGCCTGGTCGACGCGTTGCACGGCTCCGGTGGCGGGGACGAAAAGCTGCTGCGCGAATTGACGGCGAGCCAGATCGCACAGGACGCGTGGACCGCCATGTTCCACACCGCCATCAGCGATCTGGACCTCGACGAAGACGGAACGCCGCAGATGCCCGCAGGCTGGAGAGAAGCCGTGGTGCGGATGATGCTGCCGGACGTGCTGCCGGGACGGCAACTGACGGACGCGCTCTTCGACATCAACGAGCGTCGCACCAAGGGGTTCGGTTGGTCCGAGCTTCAGACGAGCGTCCAGTACGCGGCAGGAAGACGAAGTCAGATCACCAGAAAGCTGACCAATGCCGTGCGCTCCGTTCAACGTCAGACAGGGACCACGACCGATGAATCGTGAAGCCGTCACCGACCTGCCTCCCGAGCTGGGGTTGCTCGCGGATGCGGCAGTCGCCAAGTTCCTCACTCGTGGTATGCAAGCAGGACAGGAGAAGCCACCACTCGTCGCGCTTCTCAAAGCATCCCTTCCACTTCCGTCGGCGGAAGCCAGATGGAGTACCGGGCCGATCCGTGAGCTGCTCGACGTCGCGATGGAACGCTTCGAAGGGAGGCCGACGGAGGCCGACGGCTGGCTGTCACCGCGACTGCACGCCACTCTGCGGATGACCCGGGCCGAAGCCGCAGACAGTCGCCTCTGGAACTACCTCGCCATGATTGCAGCGCCGGACTACGTGGTCTGGCGCCACAAGGGCACCGAGATAACGACGACCTCCCGGTTCAGCGGCCCGCACTACACACAAGCCTTCGCCCGTCTGTGGTGGGCGGCCGAACTGTTCCGCAACGGGGACGACTACGGCCCGGTGGAAGTCGCGTGCAGCGTCCAGGACGTTCTGAACACGGCGATGCGCCTCGACGTGATCGACCATCGCCCGACCGCGATCGCGATCATCCATGTGCTCGACGAGTTGAGGAACTCGAACACTTCACGTCTGGGCGACCGGGTCAACGCGCTGTCCTCAGCGGTGAACGCGGCGGGCAGCACCCTGATGTACGACGTACTGGCTCCGGACGAGCCCGTGGATCACGATGCGGTGCACGACTGGATCGCCGAGTCCGCAAACATGGCTCCCGTGCACTGGGACCGTCTTCCCGACGGACCTGACGACGGCGAAGTCAGCGAGAACGCGGTAAAAGCCTTGGTGCCGCTGTTCAGGCAACTTCTTGAAGAAGCGCCTATGCGACTTCGGAAGAAGGTTGCCGCTCCTCAGGAGCAGTGACCTCCTCTTTGGACGGAATCTCGAGAGGAGTCGAAGGCAGCAAAGGAGTGTCGTAAATTCCTGAGTCCCACTTCGCGGCGACGACTTTGTCGAGATCCTCGGCTTTGAACTTACGTCCCAAGGCTGCAGCAAGCACGTGGGCGGCCAGTCGCGGGGGAATGGCATTGCCGACCTGCTGTGCGATCTCCTTGCCCGACCACGGGTAGTCGAAGGGGAAGGTCTGCAACTGCCCGGCTTCCTCTTTCGTCAGCCGGGCGAGTTCGCGCTTGGGCGAAACGGACGAATACAGTCGATTTCGCGAGATCTTTCCGGTGACCGTGGCGGAAGGCTCGTCGGACCTGCGCCTGCCCCGCAGCTTGGGATCACCGCCGGTACCATAATTAGACACCACTTCGAACGGCTCGTCCCTGTCGCGCAAGGCATCTGCCATCGTCACCCACGGCTTGAGAGTGGCTACTCCCTCAGACCGATCCTTGCCCTTGTAGTACCGGCGATGCGTTGGCGTCGGCAGCGAAGCCTCGCCGTTGAGTCGTGCGATGAGGATCGCACGACGACGAGTCTGCGGGACCCCGAACTCTTCGGTGTGCAAGACGCCGCAGGCAACGTTGTAGCCACGTTCCTTCAGAACACCGGCGTATGCCTGCCAGACCGGCAGGACCGTCGGAACCTGTTCCAGCACGATGGCTTCGTAGGGCATCTCGTAGTCGAGAGCTTCCAATGCCCAGCGCAACGGCTCGAGCACCAGGCCGGAACGCTCTTTGCCATTACGACCGTCGTCGCCTGCGCGTTCGTCGTCTTCGTGCAGCTTCTCGAGATCGGCGCCGATGTCCTCGCCTGCGGCCATCCGCTCGACGAAGCCGAGGACCCTGTCCAGTGCGCGCCTGCCGGCGCCACCTCCCGCAACCGTGTACGTCTGGCAAGGCGGTCCGCCCGACAGCACGGTGGCATCGGGGAAGTCCTTGGGTCCGTAGGCCCGGACGTCGGCGTGCTTGGTACCGAGACCTGCGGCTTTTCTGGTTTCGCAGGCATTGTCATCCCACTCGATGCCGTCGACGTGCACACCCAGCCAGTGTGCGGCGACGTCCAGCCCGCCAGGCCCCGCGAACAGGTCCACCATCTGGATCTGCGCAGTCGTGAACAGCTGCGGCTGCACAGGGGTCATGGGGCGCAAGTTTAACTCGTGGACGACGTCAGAAACATCAGGCTCCACCGTGTGTCAGCGCGGAACGGATGGCACGTCCCAACGCCTGAGCAACAGGTGGAGGAGAGGCATGGCCGACCTGGCGGTAACGAACGGTCTTCTTGCCTTCGAAACGCCAGTCCGGTGGGAAACCCTGAAGGCATGCGGCTTGCTCGACAGTCAGTTTGACCATGCCGTCCCGGCCGAGCATCGGGTTCCACACGAAATCGGAATCCGGCACCTCGTTCGCGACCGTGGCGCCGTCCACACCCAGCTTGGCCCAGGCCTGCTTCGACCCGGTGGGGCCGAGATCCGGACCTCCCCGCTCCCAGGAACCTCCGACCAAGGTCGGCGCCAGTTTGTTCGCCTGCCAGGCCCACTCGCTCGCCTGGGCCCAGCCTCGCGCCTTCATCGACTCTTCCAACGCCTCGCCCACCGTCATCGGTGGTTCCAGGCTCGGTTCGGGTACTTCGAAGGCATCCATGGCATCGCCTTTGAGCGCTACCAGGATGCCTTGCTCGCGACTCTGCGGCACTCGGTAATCGGCCGCGTTCACCACGAACCACTTGTACCGATAGCCCAGGTGGTCGAGTTCCACCCGGACGAATTCCCTCACCGCGCCGTAAGTGTCCTTGGTGACGAGGTCAGGAACGTTCTCGATCAGCAGAGCACGCGGTTGCACGCCGTGAAGCAGCATGATCGTCGCCTTGAGCAACTCCAGCTCGATGTCACTTCCACGAGTCCGATTGACCGTCGCCGAGGCCTTCACCCGCGGAAGGCCGGCGGACAACAGGTCGACGTCGTAGACCTGCTGGTGTTCTTCTGCGACGAACTGGAGAAGATCCAGTTCGAGGACATCCCATCCAGGACGATTCGCTCGCAGCGTCTGACACGCCACATCGCGATTGTCCAGCAGCAGAACAGGATCGAAGCCAGCCTGTTCCAAACCCAGCGCGAGCCCACCCGCTCCCGAACAGACATCGAGCGAGGAAAATCGTTTTGCTTCCGCCATAGTCCCCACCGCACCCTCGACTACAGGAAGTGTTTCAGCGTAGCTTAGAACAGTGTTCAACGACGTTGAATAACCGAAGGCTTACTGCATAGTCCATAACGGACAGACAAAAAGGCCCTCCCGCGAACGGGAGGGCCTTAGTGCTGTCTCAACCAGACGTGCGCCCGAAGGGATTCGAACCCCTGACCTTCTGATCCGTAGTCAGATGCTCTATCCAGCTGAGCTACGGGCGCTTGTTCAGTTATCAATCTAGCACCTGCCGGAACAGGTACCAGCGGAGGCTCCGGGATTTGAACCCGGGAGGGGGGGTTACCCCCAACCGCATTAGCAGTGCGGCGCCATAGACCAGACTAGGCGAAGCCTCCCAGGCCCAACGACCACTGCTCAAATAGGTTACACACCCCGCGTACCCCCTTGGAAGGCACCCCCCTTAGACGCACTGCAGGGCTCTGAGCAGGGCATATGGCGCCCGCCGAGTCCTTCGGCTTCGAAGACGGCGACGCCGACTCAGGGAGGTCGCGGAGTAGGCGAGATAGCGCGGGACCCAGCGGGGCTGGAACTTCGCGTTGAAGCGGTAGAGGGTCTCGATCTGGATCCAGCGTGAGAAGAATCGCAGTGTCCGGGCGGACAGGCGGGCGACGGGGCCGGCGCCGATGCGCTGCCCTTGTTCCAGGACGGCCCGGAAGGCGGCGAAGTTCAGCGAGACGTGCTGGGCCGGGGTCGTCAGGAGGAGTTCGGAGATCATCAGTTCGTTGACGCCGGTCGCGGCGCATGACGTCCAGGGAGGGGCCCTTCTCGCCCCAGGGGACGAACTGGAGGACTCCGCGCACCCGTCCTTCGTGTTCGGCGGTCACCAGGATCGAACCTGGGTCACCGATACGGCCGAGCGCCATCGAGAAGCCACGTTCGGTATCGGTGCCGCGCCAGGTGGCGGCGAGAGTGCGGAGTTTCATCGAGCTCGGCGAGAGGCAGATCTTCGGCTTTCCGGATGCGCGCGGTGTAGCCGGCGCGCTTCGTGCGCGAGACGGCTTGGCGGACTCCGCGCATGACGCGGCCTTCGAGGGTGAAGGTCTCGGTGTCGACGACGGCCTCGTCGCCGATCTCCAGCACTTAGAGCCCGAAGCGTGCCCAGACGGTCGCGCCCAGTTCCGAGCAGCCCATGGCCGCCGGGGTCCAGGCGTACCGCCGGCAGACGTCCAGGTACTCCTCGATCGCGCCGAGCACAGCGCGACGCCGGCGATCACCCGATAGGTCACCGCGGCCTTCCCCGACTTCGAGAAGACCACGAACTTGTCCCGGCGCAGGGCGAAGTACCCCAGCGAGTCCCGCTCCCCCAGCAGCCCGCGGAGCCGTTCGACCTCGTCGTCGGTCAGCTTCGGCGCGGGTTCGGCCGAGCGGAGCAGGAAGTACGCCGCCGGCAGCACCGCGCCGATCCCGAACAGCAGGCCGACGGCGGCCGACAGGTCTTCCAGCCACAGCGCGGGGAACACCACCGGACCGCTCACGCCGATCAGGGCCAGTGTCGACTGCGCCAGCCGGTCGCCGAAATCCGCGGCGATCGGCGCGACCGAAAGCAGCACGAAGTTGATCGCGACCCCGGCGACCGTCAGTTGCAGGAAGACCCGGACCGCGCGCCACCGGCCGATGACCGGATCGGGCAGCGCGATGAAGTGGCGCCGCGTCGCGATCAGGGCGATCAGCAGCGCGGCGGTGGCGACCGCCGGCTGCCAGGCCGGGCGCTTGCGCCGCTTGAGACCGGTGGCGAGCAGCATCAGCAGTACACCGGTCACCAGCACGACCGTCGCCGCGCCGACCGTGGCCTCGTGCTGCAGTTCCAGCCATTCGGCGACGCGTCCGCGCAGGGTGCGCCCGGCCGGGACCAGCACCGAGACCAGGGCCAGCAGTCCGGCCAGCCGCGTCACCCAGGTGATCACCGCCACCGAGGTGGCCCCCGCCACCCGCCGAGCGCCCGCCAAGTTCCGCCCCTGCGTTCAGCTCCTCGCCAGCTCCACGAACGGTACAAGGGCGTCGGGGTTCAGCAGGGCATCCCGGCTGACGGCGCGGTCAGGTGAAACACCCGAAAGGATCTTCTTGACCGGGACCTCGCATTTCTTGCCGTTGAGCGTCCGAGGCACCTCACTCACCTGGACGAACCGGTCGGGCACATGCCGCGGCGAGAGGGCCCCGCGCAGTTCCTTGCGCAGAGCGGGCTCGACCTCTTCGAGTGACGCGCCCTCGGCCAGCACGAGGAAACACAGCAGCTGCCCATCCTCGTTGCCCGCCGCCGACGTGTCGATCACCAGCGAGTCCGCGACCTGGTCGAACGACTCCACGACGCGGTAGAACTCGGCCGTGCCCATCCGGACGCCGCCGCGGTTCAACGTCGAGTCGCTGCGCCCGTAGATGACGGCGGAGCCGCGGCCGGTGATCCGGATCCAGTCGCCGTGCCGCCAGATCCCGGGGTACATCTCGAAGTACGCCTCGCGCAGCCGCGAGCCGTCCGGGTCGTTCCAGAAGAAGACCGGCATCGACGGCATCGGCTCGGTGATCACCAGTTCGCCGACCGTCTCCACCACGGGCTTCCCGGCCTCGTCGAACGCGGCGACGGCGGCGCCGAGCGCGCGGACCGAGAGTTCGCCCAGCCAGACCGGGACGTCCGGGGCGGACGCGACGAACGCCGCGCACAGATCCGTGCCGCCGGACACCGAGCAGATCTGGACACGTTTGCCGACCTCGTCGACGATCCACCGGAAGCCCTCGACGCTGAGCGGTGCGCCGGTGGATCCCAAGGCGCGCAACGCGGTGAGGTCGTACCGCTCGGACGGTTTGATGCCGGCCTTCAGGCAGCTCTGGATGTACGGCGCCGATGTCCCGAAGTAGGTGACGCGGTGCTGCTCGGCCAAGTGCCACAACACGTTCAGGTCGGGATGGCCCGGGCTGCCGTCGAACAGCACGATCGTGGTGCCGGTCAGCAGCCCGGAGATGAGGAAGTTCCACATCATCCAGCCGGTGGTGGTGAACCAGAAGAACCGATCGCCAGGACCGAGATCGCTTTGCAGCGCAAGGGCTTTGAGGTGTTCGAGGGTGATCCCGCCGTGTCCGTGGACGATGCCCTTCGGCAGTCCGGTGGTCCCCGAGGAGTACAGCACCCACAGCGGGTGGGCGAAGTCGACGGGCTCGAACGCCGGCTCCGCGCCGTCGTTGTCGGCGAGCAGCCGGTCCCAGTCGAGCGTGCCGTCGAGGCGGCCGCCGGCGTAGTCGACGAGCACGGTCGCTTCGAGCGTGGAGATCTCGTCCCGCAGGGCGTTCACCGTCGACCTGCTGTCGAACCACCGTCCATTGTAGACGTAGCCGTTGACCGCGATCAGCACCTTCGGCTCGATCTGCGCGAAGCGGTCGGTGATCGCGCGGACGCCGAAGTCCGGCGAGCACGACGACCAGATCGCGCCGAGGCTCGCGGTGGCGAGGAAGGCGATCAGCGTCTGCGGGCAGTTCGGCGCGAGCGCGACGACCCTGTCCCCTTTGGACACTCCCAGCTTGCGCAGCCCTTCCCGCGCGGAGGCGACGGCGGACCGCAGAGCGCCATACGTCAGCTGCGACGAGAGGCCGTCTTCGCGGTGGAAGATCACGGCGACCTCGTCGTCGGCCTTCGCGGCGCCCGCGACACCGGGCATGAGCGAGTGCTCGGCGTAGTTCAGCGTGCCGCCCTCGAACCAGCGCGCGTCCGGCATCCCGCCGATGAGCACCTCACCGGGCTCGTCGTGCCAGCGCACGCCGAGGAAGTCGGCGACGGCGGACCAGAACTCCGGTACGCGCTGGACGGAGAACTCCCACAACGCGTTGTAGTCGTCGACCTCCACGCCGCGTTCGGTGCGCAGCCACTGGCGGAACGCGTCGATCTTGGTGTCGGGCAGGCGGCTCGGCTCAGGGCGCCAGAGCACTTCTGGGGCGTCGGCGGTGTGCGTCACCCCGCGATGTTAACCCTCGTTAACCGCTCTGGCGAGCCCCCGTGAACAGCTCGTACGCCATCGACTTCAGCCGCGACGCGTCGAGCGGGGTGACGGTCAGCCACCCTCGATCGCGGCGAAGCCCGTAGCGGCCGTCGGGGGTGTCCACCCAGGTCAACGCCCCTTCGCCGCGCACCCAGCGGCCTTCCCACGACTTCCTGGCCGCCCCGAGCCGCCCGCCGCCGATCCGCCGCGTCGCGATCCGGACCAGCACGATGACCTCGGGTTCCCGCAGCCCGGCGTCGCGCAGGACGTCGGAGAACGCCGGCTGCCCGCCGCGCTCCCCCGCCTCGCACGCGGCCGTGTAGTCGTCGACACGCAGGTTGACCGAGAGACCCCGTCCCTGCTCGCACGGCGGCAGTGCCTGCAGCAGGGTCGCGGCGACGAGCGGCTCCCGCAGCTCGGACAGCTCGACGTCGGTGCCCGAAACGCCGATCGCGACCGCGCCGCGGTCGGACACGCAGCCGACGGCCCGGTACGCCGGGTCGCCGTCGAGCCGCAGGTCCAGCGTGAGTTCGCTGTTCGCGACGGTGTGCAGCAGCCGCACCAGCTCGGGCGCGGGCGAGTCGACCGTGCCGAGGCCGCGTTCGGACAGCGTCGCGCTCGCCGTGGCCACCAGTTCCGCCCGGAACTCCGGTGTCCGCCCGACGTGCGGGACCTCCAGCACCGCGGGCAGTTCGTCGCGGCCGTGCGCCGACCAGAGAAGGAACAGCTCGCCGACGTGCAACCGGATCCAGTCCATCAGCGGTCGGTCCTCGGGTCTTCGCCGATGACCGGCGGGGTCACGTGCCCGCTGAGACCCCAGACGTCGGAATCCTCGACGAGATAGCCCGGGGACTTGCGGCTTTCACCGTCCTGCTGCCCTTGCGGCGGCATCATCCCCATCGGCATCCCGCCGACGCCGCCGATCCCCGCGGCCGCGGCCCTGGTCCCGGCGACCTGACCGGGCTGCTGCCCCGACGGGCCGAACCCGCCGACACCCGAGCGGCTGCCCTGCCCGAGATCCTGGGTCGTGCCCGCGACGCCGGGCGGCGGCACGACGGCACCGCTGCTCGCGCCGGGCTGACGCGGCGCCTCGACGACCGGCTCCCGCACCTGGATCGGGCCGGCGTCGTCGACGCCGCTGCTGCGCGTGGAGTCGTCCGGCGGCGTCTCCGGCTTCGGCTCGGGATCCGGCTTCGGTTCCTCGGGTTTCTCAAGGATCTTCGGCTGTTCGCCGTACGAGACGAACTGCGGGACGTTCTCGTAGACCTCGCCGGAGCTCCGCTGCATCCGTGTCATCACGTCGGCGGCCTGACGGTGCAGGTCCTGCGCGTTCTCGTCGGTGGGTTCGGCGACGATCCGGCCGGCTTCGGCGAAACCGCCTTCCGACGGCGGCGAAGCCGACATGGCCTGCGTCGAATCCGGATCCGAAACCGGGACAGGACGGCGTTTCGGCACCTCCGGCGGCTTGGGCCGCGGGGCGTATCCCGGCGGCTCGGGCATCGTGCGCCGCGCGGTTTCGGCGATGTCCGCCTGGCGGCGCACGCAGTTCGCGACGTTGTCCGCGCGCAGGCTCGTCTCACTCGCCCAGTCGACGAGCTTGATCGCGACGTCACGCGCCCTCTCGGCACCCTCGCCCGTCCAGCCGTCGGCGGTCGCGACGATGGCCGCCCTCAGCTCCGAACCGATCCTGTCGAGGACCACCCCGATGGTCGCCCACTGCCCGGCGGCGGCTTCCGCGCTCGCGAGGTCCAGTTCGTTGTGGACCATCTCGTAGAGCTCCCGGTGCGGGATGGTCATGTAGTCGATGTCGGCGTAGAGGCTGTCGGGACCGGGTTCCGGGTCGGGCTCGCGCGGCGGCCACGGCATCGGCAGGATCCGCATCAGCGCTCATCCTTCCGCTCGTGGTCGACGACGTCCTCCATGTCGAACCGGCGGGCGATCCGCTCGATGCGTTCCTGCCCCTCCTCGTCCGCGGCGACGTACAGCTTCCGCGCCGCCTTCACGGTGAGCTGGAAGTCTTCGAGGACACCGGCGAAGTCCGTGAGGACGGGCACGGCCGCTTCGGTCCCCTTGGTCGCGGCGCCCTGGAAACGTTCGCTCATCGTGTGCCCGACGAAGTTGTCGCCCAGTTTCAAGGGCGCTTTGAACTCCGTCGAGCCTTTGATCAGGGCGTCGAGCTCCTGACGTGCCTTCACCAGTGCGTCGATGAGCTTCTTGGCGGCGTCCTCGGTGACCTTGACGGTCCCCTTCTTGGCATCGGTCTTGGCGGCCCGGACCTTGCTCGCCAGCGGCGCCAAGGCGGGCGCCGAAGCGCCGAACGCGGCTTGCGCCGTCACGCGCGTCTCGGGTGACTGTGCCATCGGACCCCTCCCCTGTCACATCTGAAGGGGAATGCTAGCGCGAACGGAGTCACCGCAGGTGGGCGTCGAACCAATTCAGCGTGCGCTGCCAGGCCTCCGCGGCCGCGTCCGGGTCGGCGTCGAAACGGTGGTTGGCGCCCGGGTAGTGGACGACGTTCGTCGCGACGTTCGCCGTCGCCGCCGCTTCGCGAAGTTGCTCGACTTCGGCGCCTCCGGCCTCGTCGCCCGCGTCGCCGTACATGCCGAGCCAAGGGCTGGTGAGCCGTCCCGCGATCTCGACCAGGACCGGCAGCCCGGTGACGCCCTGCCCGCCGACGCTGACCGCCGCGCCCAGCCTGCGGTTCGACGCCACGACCAGCGCGGCCGTCCCGCCGAGGTCGAAACCGACCACACCGACGAGATCCGCCTGGACACCGCGCTCGGCGAGCCAGGAGAGCGTCGCGTCGGTGGCTTCGAGCAGGTCCTGCTGCGTGAGGTCGTCCCGGTCGAGATGCGGGGTGACGGTGAGCCAGCCTTCGCCGGCGAGACCGGCCAGGAGCAGGCCCAGACCCTCTTCGACCTCATCGGCCTCCTCGTGCAGCACCACGAGCCCGCCGCGGACGACACCGTCCGGTTCGGCGAAGGTCAGGCGCAGCGTGCGGCCGTTGGCGTGCTGGTGTTCCACGGTGGTCGTCAGGGTCATTCCTCCATCAGACCACTCTTAGGTAAATATTCGGAGCTTGCGCTCGCGCGGGAGGATACGGTGTCGGAGCCGTCCCCCAGACGTAGGAGCGCCGAAGATGTCACCTGTTTCGCCGCGTGCGGATCTCGAATCGTTGCCGAAGTACGTCCCTGGCCGGACAATCCAGGGCGCGATCAAGCTGGCGAGTAACGAGGTTCCCGGTGGGCCACTGCCGAGTGTGGCGCAGGCCATAGCCGAGACGGCGCAGGGCATCAACCGGTACCCGGACATCACCGCTTCCGCGCTCGTCGAGCGGCTGGCCCGCGAACTGGGCGAGCCGGTCGAGCGGATCGCCGTCGGCTGCGGTTCGGTTTCCCTTTGCCAGCAAATGATCCAGGCCCTGTGCGGCCCTGGCGACGAGGTCGTCTTCCCGTGGCGTTCGTTCGAGGCGTACCCGATCGTCACGCAGGTGGCGAACGCCGTCAGCGTGAAGGTGCCGCTGACCGCCGGGCACGGGCTGGACCTGGACGCGATGCTGGCCGCGATCACGCCCAAGACGCGGCTGGTCTTCGTGTGCAACCCCAACAACCCGACCGGGACGGTCGTGCGGCGGGCGGAACTGGAGCGCTTCCTCGACGCTGTGCCCTCGGGTGTGCTCGTCGTGCTCGACGAGGCGTACAAGGAGTTCGTGACCGACGCCGAGGTGCCGGACGGCGTCGAACTCGCGCGCGGCAGGGACAACGTCGCGGTACTGCGGACTTTCTCGAAGGCGTACGGCCTCGCCGGTCTTCGCGTGGGTTACGCGGTGGCCCCGGAAGCGATCACCGTCGCGCTGAAGCAGGTCTACGTCGCGTTCTCGGTGAACATGATCGCCCAGGCGGCGGCCATCGCCTCGCTCGACGCGGCCGACGAGCTGCTGGAACGCTGCAAGGAGATCGTCTCGGAGCGCACGCGTGTCCGGGATGCCTTGGTGGCCAAGGGTTACGAGGTGCCGGAGACGCAGGCGAACTTCGTCTGGCTGCCGCTGGGCGAGCGGACGACCGAGTTCGCGGAGCACGCACTGGAGCGCAAACTGATCGTGCGTCCCTTCGCGGGCGAAGGCGCGCGAGTGACCATCGGGACACCTGAAGAGAACGACCTCTTCCTCGAAGCGGCCGGGGATTTCCCGCGCTGAGCACACTTTCGGCCGGCCCGCGCTTCGTCCACGGAGCGCGGGCCGTTCCTCTTTGAGGGCAAGGCAAGGGAATCCCGCACCGCGGACGAGTCGGCACGCGCATCGGGCCGGTCCTATTTGAGGAGCAGCTGCACCATCGCGGCGAGGCCGATCACGACGATCACGCCGCGCAGCACCTTCGGCGAGAGCTTGCGGCCGATCTTCGCGCCGATCTGGCCGCCGATCGTCGACCCGACCGCGAGCAGCGCGACCACGGGCCAGCTGACCGGCGCGATGAAGGCGTAGATCGCGCCCGCGACGATGTTCACGACCGCCGACAGGGCGTTCTTGACGCCGTTGAGCCGCTGCAGCGACTCCGACATCAGCATCCCCATCACGGCCATCATCATCACGCCCTGCGCGGCCGTGAAGTATCCGCCGTAGATGCCGATCAGGAAGATCAGGAACAGCAGGAGCGGCCCGATCTTGTGGACCGTCCCGTTCACCTCGCGGCGCTTCGCGACCCAGGCGGCCACTCGCGGCTGGACGATCACGAGCACCACCGCGAGGCCGACCAGCGCGGGGACGACGGTCTCGAAAGCGTCCTTCGGCAGCGAGAGCAGCAGGATCGTCCCGCAGATCGCGCCGAGGAACGACGCCACGGCGAGTTTGGCGACCTGGGGCCAGTAGCCCTTGAGCTCCTCCCGGTAGCCGATCGCCCCGCTGACCGTGCCGGGGGCGAGGCCGATCGCGTTGGACGTCGTCGCCGTCAGCGGCGAGTAGCCGAGGGCGACCAGAACCGGGAAGGTCACCAGCGTGCCCGAACCGACGACCGTGTTGATGGTGCCCGCCCAGAGCCCCGCGACGAAGATCACTACCGCGTGCCACCACGTCATAAAGCGCTCACGTCCGCACCCTAAGCACCGTTACCTCCTTTCGCGCTCCGGATGTGTCTAGTCGAACATTCAACGAGCCCGTTATGTCTCGTTCGGTGCGAAGACGCAGAACTCGTTGCCTCGGGGTCCTCGAGAACGTCCCACTCGACGTCTCCGCCCTTGGCGCGCACGAGCTTCGCCCCGGCGGCGACCAGCTCGGCCGCGGAGCCGAAGACGTCGATATGCATGCGGTTCTTCACGGTCTTCGCCTCGGGCACCGGGTTGATCCAGATCAGCGGGCCGCGACCGGCCGGATCCTCGATCGCCACCGGCCACTCCACCGGCCGCTGGTCGCGGCGGACGTACCCCATCGCGGCGCACCACCAGTCGGCGAGGAACTGGTGGTCGTTCGCGTCGAGGCAGATGTCCTCGAACACCGCCGTCATTCAGTTCTCCTCCGGTAGATGAGCCGCGGTGATCTCCGCGTCGACCGTCCAGCCGAGCGTCAGGTACAACGCGCGGCCCTCCTCCGTGGCGACCAGGACCGCTCGCTCCGCCCCGGCGGCGACCGCCACTTCGTCGAGCCTGCGCATGACGAACCTGCCCAGCCCTCGCCGCTGGTGCTCGGGCTCCGTCACGACCTGATCGATCACCGCCGTGCCGCCGGCTATCGCGACCCGGCCGGTTGCCGCGCATGAGCCGTCCGGCGCGCGCACCACCACGTCGGTGACCACGCCATCGCCGACCAGCTCCGCCCGGTACGGCTCGGGCGCGGCCATCACCGGCCGCAGCGCTATCGGGGCGCTCATCAGGTACTCCGGCGGGCCGACCTCCCATTCCGGCGGCACCGTCTTCGCCACCTCGTCACGCGAACCACTCACCTTCAGCCATGTTCCGGGCTCTGTCAGCGAACGCGCCCGGCGCGCGACCGATCCGGCGTCCGCCAGCACGTATCTCACGCGGTGCCCGGGACGCCCGACGTCGAGCCGGTAGCCGTCCGGTTCGGCAACCGGGACCCCGACGCCGCGCGAAAGCGCCCAGCCGTGCACCCATGCCTTGATCAGCCCTGCCACCCCAGTCATCTTCGGATGATGACACCCCGCACCGACAATTCCTGGCGTTCCGCCGAACCTGCGAGGATGGCACCGTGGCGGGCGACGAGCGCGAACAGGTGTGGAGTGCGACGGTCGACCATCTGCGCGCGATGATCGACTCGGGCAGGCTCCCCGCCGGATCGAGACTGCCCGCCGAGCGGGCGCTCTGCGAACAGCTCGGCATCAGCCGCGGTTCGCTGCGGCAGGCGTTGCGGGTGCTGGATTCCATCGGTTACGTGCAGGTGCGGCCGGGGTCGGGCACGTACGTTCGCGAGAAGCTCGACGAGCGACCCCTGCGCGGCTGGTTCTCCGAGCACGAGCACCTGGTCGAGAAGCTGTTCGACCTGCGGACCACCGTCGAGCCGACGCTGGCCGAGCGGCTCGCGCTCGACCACACGCCACGGGTGCTCGAGCGGCTGGAGGGCACCGTCGACGAGATGGACCGGGCCGCGGCCGACGGCGACATGCTGCGCGTGATCGCGGCCGACGCCGAATTCCACCGGGTGATCGCGGAGAACGCCGGCAACGACGACGTCACCGATCTGCTGCGTTCGGTGCTGTCGCTGGTCGGCGAGGAGCGGCGGGCGGCGTTGCGGCTTCCCGGGCAGATCCGGAAGGCCGTCGACGAGCATCGCGCGATCCTCGAGGCGATCCGCGGTTCGGACGCGGCGGCCGCGCGGGAGATCACCCTGCGGCATCTGCTCGACGCCAAGACCTACGTCCACGACTACACGACCCGGGATTGACGCTTCCTTGATGGCGTTCGCGGATCCGCGCGAGTAGAGTTTTCAGAAGATTGTGAAACTTCTGACGGGGGTGTGCGATGGAGAAGGTCCGGTTCAGCGAAGAGAAGGCGACGATGCTCGCCACGCTGTACGGCCGGGCACTCGACGCCCGCAGCGACCTGCCGATCCTCGGCGACAAAGCCGCCGACGAGGCCGTCAAGCAGATCGACTACGACTTCGCTTCGCTGGGCGTGAACGCCGACATGGGCTTGACCGTCGCGATGCGAGCCAAGCCGATGGACGACTGGGCGGCGGCGTTCCCGTGGGAGCACCCGGACGCGACCGTCGTCCAGCTCGGCTGCGGGATGGACAGCCGCGTGTACCGCGTCGACCCGCCGCCTTCGGTGCGGTGGTTCGACGTCGACTACCCGGAGGTCGTCGATCTACGCGCCCGGATCTACCCCGCGCGGGACGGCTACCGGACCATCGGCTCGTCCGTGACGGACTTCGGCCGGCTCGACGAGATCCCGTCGGACAAACCCGGTCTGGTGATCGCGGAGGGGCTGACGATGTACCTAAGGCCGTCCGAAGGCGAGGAACTGCTGCGGCGGCTGATCGCGCGTTTCCCGCAGGGCGGCGAAATGGTCTTCGACATCTTCAGCAGGCTGGGGATCAAGCTGCAGAAGCTGAATCCGGTGGTCCGCAAGGCCAAGGCGACGCTGTACTGGGGCATCGACGAGATCTCCGAACTGGAACGACTCGGCTTGACGCTGGTCTCGAAGCTCGACTCGACGGATTACGCGACGCCCGAAGTGAAGGCGCGGATTTCGCCGTCGATGCGGGCGCAGCTGTGGTTCGCGGGGCTGTTCCCGGCGTTCAAGAAGATGGGGCGGATCCTGCGGTTCCGGTTCTGAGGGCCTCCTTCCCCACTCTGAAGGTCAGGATCCCGGCGAAGTCGCATGAACGCCGGCCAGTGTCGCTCTTGGCGATTCGAACTGGACCTCCTGACAGACGATGTCCACAAAGGACACTTTTCGCTGACTCGATGTCCGAGTGATGCTCAGATGGGCGATGTCACGAGGGGGGTCGTGGGGGGGGGTGTTTGGGGGGGAAACCAAAAACCCCCCCCCACGACCCCCTCGCCGAACCGTGCAAATCACCCAAGTCGGACACTGTCACCGGGAAAAAGTCCGTAATGAACAGTTGGAAAGGCGCCTGGTCGGCGAGTCCCGCTCCCGCCGCCAACTCCGGAACACCACGTTTGCCTTACCCCTCTATAACCCTCTTTACCACTCACGACCCCTTCGCAAAACACCCGAATCGGGCACGGCCGCCCCGAAAGGGTCCCCTGTGGACGGTCGAGAAGATGCCAGGCCACCGTGACGAGCCCCTCCACCACCCATTTGACCAGCGGATAGACGACTTCGCCGGGACCCTGACTCTGAAGGTAGCGAAGGGGGGCCCTTCGCTACGCCGCCGACGGGGCTTTGGCGAGCCTCATGGTCTGGGCGTCTGTTGCGAAAGCATCTTTCGCAACGTTGAAGGTTGCTGTGGCTTTCGCAACGCCTGGCCGCTCGGTACCCCGGCGGCGTCAGCGTGACTCCAGCACCCGCTCGACGAATCGGCGCAGTTTGTCTTCCAGCCGGAAGACGCGTTCCTCCAGCGTCAGGGACTCGAACGGCTGCGGCACGTCCGACTGCAACTCGCCGCGGATGTACTGGCTGCACGCGAGGTTCGCGCACGCGTAGATGCCGAGCGTGTTCCCTTCCCTGCCGGATTTCCCGGCGCGGCGGCCGGAGAACAGCGCGATGTCCGACAGCGGATGTGTCGTTGTGCACAGGCCGCACATGTTGCTCAGCAGGACACGGCCCTTCGGCCGGGGAGCGGCCCGGAGGGACAGCCCGACGGTTTCCCCGCGGTACGGCAGCACGAGATACGCCCGGGAGGCGGCCTTCGGATCGCGCCAGCCGAGGAATTCCCTTTTCTCCCAGGGGATCTCTTCGGGCCGGGCGGGCAGCGTGACCCCCTTGGCCTCGCCTCGGGTGCAGTTCACGAAGGACGCTCTGATCTCGTCCTGGCCCAGCGGTTCCATACCCGCACGGTAACCAGCGCACCCGAGAACGGGCGAACCGTTTTCCGCCGGAGGTCATACGATCACCGGGTGCGCGGGAAGACGATGTCGAGCCGGTTCCGGCTGGTGCTCAGGACCAGTCTCGGTTTCGCCGCGCTCGGCGTCGGTTCCAGTGTGTGCGGTGCCGGTGTGGTCGCGTTGCTGCTGCTCCTGCAGGGCCTGCCGAGCGAGGTCGGCGATCGCGGCTGGATCCTCGGCGTCACCGCCGCCGGCATCGTCGCGCTGTCGCTGATCGTCGGTACCTTGTGGACGGCGTGGCTCCAGCGGCGCACGGCGGTCTGGTTCGTGTTCGGCCGCCCGCCGACGAAGGCCGAGGCCGAGCGGGCGCTCCGGCTCCCGGTCGACATGGGGATCGTCAGCGGGACACTCTGGCTGATCGGCACGATCGTGCTCGGCGCGCTCGCGCGGGTGCTCGGGTCCTGGATGGACGCGCTCGGGATGGCGCTGGTGATCGGGCTCGGCGGGCTGACCACGGTCGGCCTCACCTACCTCGCCGCCGAATGGGTCGCGCGGCCGGTGATGACGATCGCGCTCAAGGTGACCCCGCCGAAGGGGACGCTCAGGGTCACCGTGCGGACCAGGGTGGTCGTCACCTGGTCGCTGGCGAGCGGCGTGCCGTTCCTCGGGGTGCTGCTGGTGGCCGCCCCGCCGGACCTCGGCCAAGGCGACCACGTCGCGAGCCTGATCATGCTTTCGGCGATCGGCCTCGGTGTCGGCGCGATCGGGACGGGCCTGCTCGCGAAGGCCGTCGCGACACCACTGCACCGGCTGCGGGTGGCGCTCGACGAGATCGCGCGCGGCAACAAGGAGATCGTGGTCGAGGTCGACGACTCCAGCGAGATCGGCCTGCTCCAGACCTCGGTCAACGACTTGGCCGCCGGGCTCCGCGAGCAGGATCGGATGCGGGATCTCTTCGGCAGGCACGTCGGGGACGAGGTGGCGCGGCACGCGCTGGAGTACGGCGCCTCCCTTTCGGGTGACGTGCGCGAGGTGACGGCGCTGTTCGTCGACGTCGTCGATTCGACGGCCTTGGCGAGCCGCACCCCGCCAGAAGACCTCGTGAAGACGCTCAACCGGTTCTTCACCAGCGTGGTGCACGCGGTCGGGGCACGCGGCGGGCTGGTCAACAAGTTCCAGGGTGACGCCGCGCTCTGCGTCTTCGGCGCCCCGACCAGGCTGGCGGACGCGCCCACGGCGGCGCTTTCGGCCGCGCGGGCCATCCGGGACGCCGTCCAGGAGACCGGCGAGCTCGACCTCGGCATCGGCGTCGCGAGCGGGCGGGTCTTCGCCGGTCAGCTGGGGACCAGCAGCCGGTTCGAGTACACCGTCATCGGCGACGCGGTGAACGAGGCCGCGCGCCTGACCGAGGACGCGAAATCCGCCGACGGCCGGATCCTGGCGAGCGAAACGGTGCTCAAGGCCGCGTTGGAGAGCGAGCGCGCGCACTGGAAGCCGTACGCGGAACTCGAGCTGCGCGGGCGCCAGGAGCCGACGCACGCCTGGGAGGCGAGCGCGCTCAGCCCGGAATGACGTCCGGCCAGCGCAGCAGCGTCGAGCCCCAGGTCAGCCCGGCGCCGAAGGCCCCCATCACGACGCGGTGCCCCGGCTGGAGCGCGCCCTCCTTGGCCGCGTCGGCCAGCGCGATCGGGATCGACGCCGCGCTCGTGTTGCCCACCTTCTCGATGTTCGAGTACATCACGTCCTCCGCGAGCCCGAGCTGTTTCGCGCAGGTCTGCAGGATGCGGATGTTCGCCTGGTGCCCGATGAACCGGTCGATGTCGCCGACCGCCCAGCCGGCGGAGTCCAGCACCGCGCGCGCCGATTCGGCCATGCGGGCGCAGGCGTGCCGGAAGACGGTCTGGCCCTGCATCACCAGGTAATGGTCGCGCGGGTCGTCCGAGCGGCGGTTCTTCGCGCCGCCCGCCTCGACCCAGAGCAGTTCCGCGAGCGCGCCTTCGCTGTGCAGGTCGAACGGGCCGAGCGCGCCGAGCTCGTCCGGGTCGCCCGCGCGCAGCAGGACGGCGCCCGCGCCGTCACCGAAGATCGGCACCGTGCCGCGGTCTTCGGGGTCGACGAGCGAGGTGAAGACGTCGGCGCCGATCACCAGCACCCGCCGCGCGATCCCGGCGGCGATCAGCCCGGCGCCGGTGGCGAGCCCGTAGACGAACCCGCTGCACACGGCGTTGACGTCGAACGCGGCGACACCGTTCAGCCCGAGCTCGGTCGCGACCTGCGGCGCGCTGGCCGGGCACAGCTGGTCGGCCGTGGAGGTCGCGAGCACGACGGCGTCCGCCGCGGTCTCCCCCGCCGACGCCAGCGCCCGGCGTCCCGCCTCGACCGCGAGGTCCACAGTGGACGTTCCGGGATCGACGACCCGGCGTTCGGCGATGCCGGTCCGCGAGCGGATCCACTCATCGGAGGTGTCCAGCCGCTGGGCGATCTCCTCGTTGCCCACCACGCGCGGAGGCAGCCATGAGCCGAGACCGGCGAGAACGGCGGCCTGAGATGAGGGCACCAAGGAATCCTTTCGCGGGGAAATGAGAGGTCTGCCATTCACTTGTAAGCGCTACCATTCAGTAGACCCGCCAGTTGTGTTCCGGGTCACAATTCAAAGAATTCTCATCTTCTTCCCGGAGTGGCCAGGCGCACGGGCCGAACACCCGATCGGGTGACGCACACCGCGTCGAGGCGCGAGCAAAGAACAGGCGCCCTGGAGAGCCGTCCGGTTAGCCTGACCTGGTGCACACACCCGACCTCGACCGCATGGACGTCGCCATCCTCGCCTGCCTCCAGTCCGACGCCCGCACGATCGCCGAGCACATCGGCGCGAAGGTGGGCCTGTCGGCGGCCGCCGTGCAGCGGCGGATCAAGCGGCTGCGGGAGACCGGGGTGATCGAACGCGAGGTGGCGGTGCTGTCGCCGCGCGCGCTCGGGCTGTCGATGACGTTCGTGGTGATGGTCGAGATGGAACGCGAGAACCTCGCGGTCCTCGACGGGTTCCGGCATCAGGTGCTCGCGGACGACAACGTCCAGCAGTGTTACTACGTCACCGGCAACGCGGACTTCGTGCTCGTGGTGACCTGCCGGGACATGGCGGATTTCGAGACGTTCACGCGGCGGATGTTCTTCGACAACCCGAACGTGCGGCACTTCACGACGTCGGTGGCGATGGACCGGGTCAAGACCGGACTGACGCTGCCACTGGAGCCCTGAGGGCCGAAGGGGACGACGGCGTCAATTTCGACCGCTTCCAAAGAGGACAGTCCTCAGTGGACCCCGCGACGGGGAGGCCTCGCGAGAACAGCCCACTTCGCGAGTTGCGTCCTGCGCAACGCCGGCTCACGACCTCGTCACCACGGGTATCCACCCGAACGCAAGGGGTCTGTGCCCGGCGTTACACCACTATGGACATATGCAGCCGATAGCGTGAACGTCGTCGCAGTCGCGTCATCCGGCGCGTGTCCGGCCATCTCCTCCCCGAGACGAAAAGTTCGCGCCGCGCGAACCACGAGCACTTAGGAGTGGCCGTGCACACCGACGCAATTCACCAGAGCCAGTTCGTTCTGCTGAACAACAGCAGCACGCCCGTTCTTTCCCGCCTGTCCTTCCACACCGGCGAACCGTTCGCGGTCACCGTGTCGTTCCGGACGGAGCGCGGCCGGTGGGTCGAGTGGACCTTCGCGCGTGAGCTGCTCGTCACCGGCCTCACCGACCCCGCCGGGCTCGGCGACGTCCGCGTCCGCCCCGACCTCTCGGAGGACGAGGCGCTGCTGACGCTCGAAATCGAGTCACCCGACGGCTACGCGTCGTTCGAGCTCGAGCGTGAGGACGTCGAGTCGTTCCTCGAGTCCACCTACGAGCTCGTCCCGCTCGGCTCCGAGAGCGAGCACTTCGACGTCGAGGCGCTGATCGAGGAGATCAGCAACGTCTGAGACCTTCCCGCGGCACGAAGACGAAGGGCGGCCCGAGTGCGCTGGAGGCACTCGGTCCGCCCTTCGTCCTGTTCACGGTCCCCCGATGACCGGGGCTGAGGTCAGCCGAGGACCAGGGAGGTCCCGGTCGCGGACAACGCCGGCCGCACCGGGAAGAAGTACGTCACCGAGCTGTTGCCGCCGGACAACATGCCCTGTGCCTGGTTGCCCGCGATGAACGAGCCGCCGGAGTCGCCCGCCTGCGAGCGGACGTTGGTGGCGGTCATGCCGTAGACCGTGCCCTCGGCGTAGCGGACGGTCTGGTTCTTGGCGCCGACGGTGCCGCAGGTCCAGCCGGTGGTCGACCCCGACTTGCAGACCGACGCGCCGGTGGCCGCCTCGGTCGAACCGCTCACGCGGGTGCCGTTGTTGATGACCCCGCGCGGCACCCAGTTGCTGTTGACCCGGACGTGGCCGTAGTCGTTCCCGGGGAAGCTGGCGCGGGCGAACGAGCCCATCGCGACCCGGTTGTAACCGGTCACCGTGCCCGGACCGCAGTGCCCGGCGGTGAGGAAGCCGCCGTTGACCGAGAAGCCGATCGAACAGCGCGAAGAGCTGTTGATGTAGTACGCGTCGCCACCGCGGACGTCGTACTTCAGGGTCGGCACCGAAGTGGTCTCGACCACCGCGACGGCGGCCTTGTCCACCTTGGCCTTCTCCAGGTACGAGTCGACGACGCCGCTCTTGCCCGGCAGGACGTTCACCGTCACGCGGTTGGTCTTGGTGTCGACACCCCAGCCGGTGATCGCGCCGTCCGCCGTGCGCTCACTGGCGTTCAGTTTGTCCACAGTGGAATCCAGCTGGGCGGCCGAGAAGCGCACGAGTTCCGCTTCCGCGCCGCTGGCGAGGACCTGGCCCAGTTTCGCCGCGTCCGTGACGCCGACGCGGAGCTTGCCGGTGGCCTCGTTGTAGCTGGCGCCGCCGAAGCTGCCGGCGAGCGCCGAGGCGAGTGACTGTTCGAGAGCGCCGGCGGCCGTCTCGCTCTGGATCCGGGCGAGTGCCTGGCCGGCGGTCAGGCCGAGGTCCCGTTGCAGGGCGGGAACCATGTCTTGATTGAGCAGAGTGTCCGAGGACGCTGCCGCGGGGGTACCCGTGACGAGCGCGCCGGTGGCCAGTGCTGCCGTGGCGGCCACACCGAGGAGCTTCGTGATCTTCATGCTTCTCCCTCGTCATCACGCACGGCTCCGGTTCGCCATGCGATGGCCCTCCCCTGACGGGTGAGAATTCTGGACTCGGACGAAGGCCGCAATCCGGGTCGGCGCGGGATAGGTATACCCATTCTTCGGGAACCGAATCCCCTGCTCCACGAGCGGCCACCTAGTGCAGGCACCCGGACGGGCACGTCCGTAAGTAGGGTTTCGAAGCAAATACCTTGCGTAGTCATGGCCACCCCCTGAACGTGGGATGAATCGCCGAATCGGGTTTTTCGCCGACGTTTCGGGTGTCCGGTGATTTTCCAACCGACGATCCGTCAGCCAACCGGTGACGCTGCGTCCACGAACGGCCTCAGGGGGTGCCCGGGGTGTCCGTGTTGGGTGGTTTACGACCCGGTGGGCAGTGCTTAGGCTCCGCAGGACAACGCACGAGATCGTGTCGGGCTCAGCGGGAACTCCCCACCGAGGAGCGCATGATGTGGCTTGCCACCCCTCGCCCGACCTCGGTTTCGGTCCGCGCCGGATCGACGGCGCTCGTGGGCCGCGACGTCGAGGTCTCGGCGATCGTGAAGATCCTGCTGCGCCGTCCCGCCGCCGTGCTGATCGAAGGCGAACCCGGGATGGGCCGCAGCAGGCTGCTCGCAGAGCTGGCCGGACGCCGTGAGTTCGCGGCGGGCCGGGTGCTCTCGGGAGCCTGCCAGCCGATGCGCGAGCCGTTCCCGTTCGGACCGGTGCTCGAAGCGCTGCGTTCGGCGGGCGACCGGCCGCTCGGTCCACTCAGCCCGGTGGCCGGGGTGCTGAGACCCTTGTTGCCCGAACTGGCGGAAAGCCTTCCGCCCCAACCGGAACCACTCGCCGACCCGTGCGCCGAACGGCACCGCCAGTTCCGCGCCGTCCGCGAGGTCCTGATCGCCTGCGGGCCCGCGCTCGTCCTGATCGACGACCTCCAGTGGGCCGACGAAGGCACCCGTGACCTCATGCGGTTCCTCGCCGCGGCCATGCCCCCCGAACTGGCCGTCGTCGCGGCGTACCGGACCGGCTCGCCGTCGGGACACGGAAGCGCGGGGATCCCGTTCCGCACCCCGCCGAACGTCCAGACCGCCCGCGTGACGCTGGGCCCGCTCGACGTCGAAGCCGTCGGGAAGCTGGCCGAGGAACTGCTGGACCTGCCGCGGGTCTCCGCGCCGTTCACCGCGAAGCTCCACGAAAGCACCGCCGGGATCCCGTTCGTGGTCGAGGAGACCCTGCGGGCGCTGCGCGACGCGGCCGGCCGCCTGCCGATCGGGGAGGTGCTGAGCGACCGGCTGCTGGAAAGCCTCGAGGTCCCGGTCTCCCTGCGCGAGGCCATCACCGAACGGCTCGAAGCGCTGCCCGAGCCCGCCGTCCGGCTGGCCCGCGCGGCGGCGGTGCTCGCCGTCCCGTCCGAGCCCGCGGTGATCGGCGAACTCGCCTGCCTCGACGGCGACGCGCTCCGCGCGGCCCTTTTGTCCACTTTGGATGGCGGTGTCCTCGGCGAACTCGGCGGCGACCGCTACGGCTTCCGGCATCCGTTGTCCCGCAAGGCCGTTTACGACACGGTGAGCGGCCCGGAGCGCACCCTGCTGCATTCGCGCGCCATCCAGGTGCTCGCCGGTCAGCCGGTCCCGCCGCTCACCCTGCTGGCGAACCACTCGCGCGCGGCGGGGCGGGCCGAACAGTGGCGCCACTACGCCGAAGCCGCCGCCGACGAGGCCATCGCCCACGGCGACACGTCACGGGCCATCGACCTGCTCCAGTCCGTGCTCGCCGAGGCGGGGCTCGGCGAGGACGACATCGCCCGGCTGGCCACGAAGCTCAGCCAGGTCGCGCTGCGCGGGTTCCGCCCGGACGTCATCGAGACACTGGAGCGAATCCTCGAAGACCTCACCGGCCTGCGCCCGAGCGTGCGCGGGACGATCCGGCTCAGCCTCGGGATGCTGCTGGTCCGCACGATCGGGCGCCTCGGCCGCGGCCGGGTCGAGGTGGAGAAGGCGATCACCGAACTGGTCGACGAGCCGGAGCTGGCCGCCCGCGGGATCAACCTGCTCGCCCAGCCGATCGACGGGCTGACCCCGTTGTCCTGGCACGAGGTCTGGATGGAGCGGGCACGCGAGGTCTTCGGCCGGATCGAAGACCCGGAACTGCGGCTCGCACTCCTCGGCGACCGGATCTCCACCCAGGCGCATATCGGCGACGGGTCGGCCTGGACCGAGTTCACCGAGCTGCCGGACCAGGGCAGCGGGGTCGCCGAGCGGGTCCAGCTGGCGCGGCTGTGGTGCAACCTCGCCGACGCGCAGTCCTGGGCAGGCCATCTGGCCAGAGCGGAAAAACTGGTCTCGGAAGGGATCCGCCGCGCGACCGACGCCGGCGCGCTCTACGCCGCCGGGCTCGCGCAGGGCACCCGCGTCCGGCTCGACTGGGTGCGCGGCGACTGGTCCGGCCTCGCGGAGGCCACCGAACAGCTGCGCGACGCCTATCCCGACCTCGGCCCGATCGTCATGGAGTGCTCGCTCGTCCTCGGCGGGTTGTCCGCCGTTCGCGGGGAATTCGCCGCCGCGCAACGACATCTGGCCGCGGCGGGCGTCCACGCCCCGGAACACGGGCCCATCCCCGTCGTCCTCTCGGCCGCGGGGGTCCTGATCAGGGTGCTCCTCGCGACGGACGACGTCGACGGCGCGTGCGCGGCGGCCGACAACGCCGTCGCGGCGGCCCGGCGCAAGGGTGTCTGGGTGTGGGCGGCGGCGCTGGTCCCCGCCGCGGCCGAGGCCTACACGCGGGCGGGGCGCTGGTCGGAGGCGGACGCCGTGGTCGAGGAATTCGCCCGCGGGATCGACGGCAAGGACTCGCCGGTCTCCCGGGTCGCGCTGCTCGCCGGCCAGGCGATCCTGCTCGACGCGCGCGGCAAACATCCCGCCGCGGCAACGGTTTTCGACGAGGCGGCGGCGGGCTACGAGGCGCTGCCGATGCCGTATCAGGCGATCGGCGCCCGGGAGCGGGCGGCCCTGTCCCGGCTCAACGCGGGTCGTCACACCGCGGGCGACCGCAAGGCGATCGAGGAGCTCGCGGCGGCCGCGGAGGCCTACGAGCGGCTCGGCGCGACCAGGGACGCCGGCCGCTGCCGCCACCAGCTGCGGGAACACGGCGCGTGGGCCCCCTCACAGCGCGGACGGCGCGGCTACGGCCAGGAGCTCTCACCCCGCGAACTCGAGGTCGCGCGAATGCTTTCCGACGGACGGACGAACCGGGAGATAGCGGACGGGTTGTTCCTTTCGCCGCGTACGGTCGAACAGCACGTCGCCAAAGTCCTGAGGAAACTCGGGGCTCGCTCGCGGACGGACGTGGCCCGCCGGATGACGACCTACGCGCCCGCTTCGGCGGACCGGTAGCCAGGGTCTTGCTCTCCGCCTGAGGTACATGAAGGCCCCCTTCCTGTACCTAGGCGCAAGGAAGGAGCCTTCATGTGCTGGGCAGGGTGTGAAGGCCGAGTTTCTTCGGCTGAGCCGAGGGAAGGGGGCCTTCACGCGCGGCCGTTGTGCCTGTTGATGCAGGTGGGGCGCGCGTGGCGGTCGCCAAGGTGGCGAAGGCCTCCATCCCTACCTTCAAGGTAACGAAGGAGGCCTTCACGGACCGACCGGCCCGGAAATGTCCCTTGTGGACAGTCGAGAAGCGTCATGCCACTGTGACGAGGCCCCGGGGGTGTCGCGAAAGCCACTTTCGGGGCATCAGACGTCGCGAAAGCGGCCTTCGCGGCACCCCCGGCCCGTACGAGCCCACACCCGCCGGGCGACCAGCTGAGCAGGCCGGTCACCGGGACCGTTATTCCTTTAGGGGCAAGAAAAGTGCCCGATCGGGCACGGTGATCCATTCCATCGGGTTCAGCGGTGTGCGTATGGTTCCGTAGGTTCATGCGCTGTGCTAGTTTGTTTTGGCCATTAACAAAGTCGGGGCCCGACCCCGTGAGGGAGTAGCGCAGAAGCATGGCTGAGCGAGCCGATTTCGCGCTGGGGACGGTCGAGGCGACAGTGGTCGGGCGGGCGCTTGGCGTCGATGCCCGCTTGTTTCCCTTGCGCGTCCAGAACACTTCGATCGACCCGGAGCGGTACGCCGCGATCGTCCGGAAGGTCTACACCGATCTCGAACGGCGCCGCCTGTCGATCGACGGCGAGCTGAACCAGGCCGTCCGCACCGCGTTCGCGCTGCTCGGGAACCACCGGATCACCGTTTCGATCAACGGTATCGACGGTATCGGCCAGGACATCGCCGTCCTCGCGCTCACCGATGGCAGGCAGGCGCTCGGCATCACGCAGGCCCACGGCGAAGACCTCCTGCAGTTCGCGCTCTTCTCCGACGAAGAGCTGGTCGAGGTCCTCTCCGGGGTGCTGCCGCGGATGCGCCCCGCGTCGACCGGCCGCCGCACGATCGTGCAGAAGGAGGAGCGCGCCGTCTCCGCGATGGCCGCGCGCCGCCAGGCCGAAGCCGAGTTCGACGAGGAAGAGACCGACGCGTTCGGCAACCTCCAGTTCACCGGCGTCGTCCGCGCCCGGCCGGAGGCCCCGGCACCGCGCAGCGACGAGAGCGACGTCGAGGTCTTGGAGAAGGTGCTGTCCGGGACCCGCCTCGGCGGCGGGTACATCATCGTGAGCGGTATCGGCCGCCGCGGCGAACGGCTCCGGTCGACACCGTTGAGCTGGCTCGACACCGAAGACGGCCGGTACCTGGTCTGGACCGAGACCGACGAAGCCTCCGGCGCCGTGATCGGTCACTACGACCCGGCCAGTCAGTCGGGCGTGGCGAACGCGATCCGGGACGCCATCGCGGACATCTACTGACCCCTCCTGAACCCGGCGAGAGGACCCTCCGTTGACCGAGGAAGCACAAGAACTGAAGCCGGCGGCGGCGTTTGCCCCCGCGCAGGTCGCGCTCTCGGGCACGCAGCTGAAGCGCATGGCGGTGCAAGGTGGCTTCGCCGTCGACGAGACCACCGGCCAGGAGATGATCCGTTCACTCCAGGGCGTGATCGACAGCCTCGAAGAGCGCTGGAGCGCGCTGACCAAACTTCAGAAGTCGCCGCCGATGAGCTCCACCGCGACCGCCCGCTGGGTGTCCGAGCACATGCACGGCACCGCGACCGACGCTCAAGGTCTGCTCACCCAGCTCCAGGCCGCTCGCGCCGAGTTCCCGACTTACATCGAGGCGATCGAACTCGCCCAGCGGAACTACCGGGAACGCGACACCCAGAACCAGCGCGACCTGAAGCAGATCGACACCGAGATCTGAAGGAGAGACCCGTGACCGAATCCGAGGAGAAGACGGCGAAGGTCTCCGACCCGAACTCGCCCGACTACAACAAGCTCGACTCGCACTACGACCCGACCGCCGACTCGTCGTCCGACTACTACGTCGGGCCGCTGGCGGACAAGGCCGCCTCCGGCGACGAGATCCGGGCCGGGGCCTCGGCCGGGACGGACCTTCTCTTCAACATCCTCGGCTGGGGTGACAAGGCGCTCAACGGCTTCAAGGACATGTTCACGCAGAAGATGTACGAGGGGCAGCTGGAGAAGGCGCGCGAGGGTCTCGACAAGAACCTGGACATCCGCAAACCCGGCGAGCCGCCGTCCACGATCTGGGCGAACGCCACCCACGAACAGATGCAGACCGCGATCGCGGACAACGCGGATCCGGCCGCGGTGGCCGAGACCTCCGAGGAGTGGATCCGGGCGGGCAACGACCTGGCCTCGCATCAGCGCAACCTGGCGAAGGCGATCAGCGCGAGCACGGCCAACTGGGAGGGCGAGGGCGGCGACGCGGCCCGCGAGCACCTCGCCGGTGTCGGCAAATGGCTCGGCTCGACCGCGAACGGCGCGACGCTGGCCGGACGGCAGCAGCAGATCCACTCGCAGACGCTCAACGAGACGCAGAAGCAGATGGCGGCGAACCCGCCGGTGGCGTTCAACGTGCAGGAGGCCAACGCCAACCTGCAGAAGATCACCGACCCGTACGTGTACATGGCACAGCTCGGGAAGGACCTCACCACCTTCAAGAAGCAGCAGGACGCGCGGGACCAGGCCGCGAAGGTGATGACCGAGTTCGACACCACGGTCGGCTCGGCGATCGCCACCCCGGCGTTCCCCGCCCCGCCGAAGCTGGCGACGGCGACCAGACAGCTCCAAGGCAGCCCCGCCGGCGGTGGCGCGGGTTCGCCCGCCGGCACGCTTCGCGACCGGATGTCGCCCGAAGGCGCCGACGGGCAGCTCAGCCCCTTCAACGCCGCCTCGGACCGTACGCGCCCGGACGGCCTCGTCGCTTCGATGGACGGCACGCCGCAGGGCGGGGCCGGTGGTCCTGGCGGCGTGTCGCCGTTCAGCTCGCCGAACGGCGGACCGGGCGGCGGCCCCGGTGGTGGTCCGGGCGGAGGCCCCGGTGGCTTCCCCGGCGGTGGCGGTCCCGGTAGCGGCGGCCCCGGCTCCAGCCCGACCATGCCCAACATCGGCATCCCGAACGGGCCGACCGGCGGCGAGACCTACAAGCCCGCGGCGTCGACGAGCCCCCACCTCCCGGACATGCCCAAGATCGACGACGGCACGCGGACCACGGGCTACACCCCGCCGTCCGTCACCCCGCCGTCGTTCACCCCGCCGAACATCCCCATCCCGGAGAGCGGCGGCCCGCGGCCCGGTGGCGGTCTTCCGTTCACGCCGCCGAACATCCCCGTCCCGAACGGGCCCAACAGCGGCGGGCCGAGGCCGGTCATGCCGAACATCCCGCCGATGCCGCGTCCCGGCGGTATCGGCGAACGGCTCACCGGCCCCTCGTTCCCGGACGGCAACTCCTACAAGGGCACGCCGTACAACGCGCCCAAGCTCGGCATGCCGAACATCCCCGGCGGTGGCGGCACCGGTGGCACCAGCAGCTTCGGCGGTGGCGGTGGCGGTGCCGGCACGGGCGGTGCCGGTGGCGCGGGCGGCGGAGGTCTCGGCGGGGCCGGACGGGCGACGGGCTCGCTCGGCATGGGCGGCGCCGTCGGCGCGGGCGCGATGGACGCCGAGGCGGCCGCGGCCCGTGCGGCGGGCTCCGGTGGCAAGCCGGGTACGCCCGGCGGCATGGCCCCGATGGGCGGCATGGCCCCCGGTGCCGGCAAGGGACAGGGCCAGGAGGACAAGGAGCACAAGGTCGCCGACTACGTCGAGTCCGACGACCCGTCCTTCTTCGCCGCCGACGAGGTCGTGGCGCCGCCGGTGATCGGCGACTGGAAGAACAAGGACTGGAAGTGACCGCCTCGTTCGAGGTCGATCCGGACGACCTGACCGCGCACGCGAGCCATCTCGAAGGGCTCGTCGACCGGCTGAACACCGCGCACGGCGCGACCGGTTCGGCGATGTCTTCGGACGCGTACGGCCTGCTGTGCGCGTTCCTGCCGCCGATCGTCAACCCGGCGGGCGAACGCGCGGCGGAGACGATCAAGGCGGCCGCCGAAGGCATCCAGTCCACGGCGAACAACGTCCGCACCGCGGCCAAGTCCTATGTAGACGGTGACAAGACCAACGCGGAACCGTTCAAGGCGGACTTCAAGGCCTTGGACATCGGAGGAAAGCAGTGACCGGCGGGAACGAGCTCGGCGAGCTCATGCTGGACCCCGACGAGGCCCAGCGCAAAATGGACCGATGGGCCGCGGGGCTGGAAGAGAAGGCCCAGCGTTACGCGGCCGCGCAGGAGCGGACGGAGCAGCTGCGGCTGACCGCGTCCAGCTCCGACGGCGCCGTCAAGATCACCGTCGGGGCCGACGGCGGCGTGACGGACATCGAGTTCGGGAACAAGGCCAGGACCTATCCGCTGGAGGAACTGTCGCGGCAGATCCTCCAGACCATGCACAAGGCGCAGTCCGGGATCGCGGGCCAGGTCGCCGAGGTCATGCAGGAATCGCTCGGCGACGAGGACCAGGAGACCAGGGCGCTGATGATCGGCACCCTGCGCAGCCGCTTCCCCGAGATCGAAGAGGAAGAGTCTTCGGACCCGCCCGCTCCCCCGGCGTCGTCCGCCGACACGCCGCCCCCGCCGCAAGCGCCTCGCGAGAAGCGTCACGAAGCGCCGGACGACGAGGAAAACTCGCCCTGGTGAGGTCCTCGTCCTTGAAACACGAGGAAGGTCGCCGTGGGTAACCCGCTTGTCGCCGACGTAAAGGACTCGACGAAGGCGTACACCGGCTCGTCACTGCTGGAGTCGGCGTTCGAGCTGAAATCGGCCATCGAAAGCGGCGACTGGGCGTCGGTGGCGCTGGGCGCGGTCGGGACCGCGCTCGACGCGCTGTCGATGGCCATGGACCCTTTCGGCGCGATCCTCGCGAACGGCGTCGGCTGGCTGATGGAGCACGTCGGCCCGCTCAAGGAAGCGCTCGACGCGCTCACCGGCAACGCCGACGAGATCGCCGCGAACGCCGAGACCTGGATGAACATCGCGACCGAACTCGGTGACGTCGGCGCGGATCTGGCCGGGATGGTCTCCGCCGATCTGCAGAGCTGGACCGGGGTCTCGGCCGACGCCTACCGTGCCCAGGCCAAGGACACGGTCACGCTGCTGGAGTCGGCGAAGGCGGGGTGCGAAGGCGCCTCCAGCGGGGTGAAGACGGCGGGTGAGGTCGTCGCCGCCATCCGCGCGCTGGTGCGCGACATCATCGCCGAGCTGATCGGGCATCTGATCAGCTGGGCGCTCCAGGTGCTGTTCACACTCGGCATCGGCCTGACCTGGGTGGTCCCGCAGGTGGTCAACGCCGTGGCGAAGACCGCGAGCAAGATCGCGAACCTGACGAAGAAGACCGTCAAGGCGCTCCAGGCACTGATGCCGCTGCTGAAGCGAGCGGACGACCTGTTCGACAGCGCGGCGAAGGCGCTGAGGAAGCTCCAGCCGGGCAAGGGCGCGCCCGCGCCGAAGCCGAACAAGCTGGACGAGGGCACGACGCCCAAGAGCAGCCCCGACGGCGACGGCACGACACCGTCCGGCGCGCCGCCGAAGAGCGATCCACCGCCGGTGAAGTCGGATCCGCCGCCTCCGCCGAAGAACGAGACCCCGGACGGATCGACCACGCCGTCCGGCTCGCCGCCTCCGCCGCCCAAGGACCGCGGCGCCCCGAAACCCGAGACGAACAACCGGATCAAGGACAACGAAACCACCCCGGGGGACCGCGTCCCGCCCAAGGACCGCGGCGGCTGCGGCGACCCGATCGACGTCGCGACCGGCTCGATGATGCTGACGCAGGACGACGTCGTGTTCGCCGGCGTCCTCCCGCTGACCGTGTCGCGGACGCATCTCTCGTCGTACCGTCTCGGCCGGTTCTTCGGCTCATCCTGGGCGTCCACTGTGGACCAGCGGATCGAGATCGAGGACGACGGCCTGCACCTCGCGCTCGCCGACGGGACGCTTCTTTCTTACCCCGTACCGCTTTCCGGCCGCCCTGTCCTCCCGGAATCCGGGCAGCGGCTCCCCTTGTCCAAAGTGGACGATGGCTACGGAGTGACCACTCCGGACGGAATGCTGTTCTTCTCCGGCCCCGGGGACAGCCTTCCCCTGCGCGCGATCGTGGACGGCGACGGTCACCGGATCTCCGTGCACTACGACGACAACGGCGTCCCCCGCGAGCTGGAACACTCCGCGGGCTACCGCCTGCTCGTCGAGTCGAAGGACGGACTCGTCACGGCCCTTCGGCTGCCCGGCGCGGAAACCGCGCTGCGGAGCTACCGGTACGACGAGCGGCGCCGCCTGGTCGAGATCGCCGACGTCACCGGTCAGCCCCTGCGGTTCACCTACGACGCCGAAGGCCGGATCGTGCGCTGGGAGGACGTCAACGGGCGTTGGTACGGATACGGCTTCGACTCCGAAGGCCGCGTCGTGCGAGCGCAGGGCACCGGCGGCTTCCTCGACGTCGACATCGAGTACGACCGGGAAAACCTGGTCACCTCGGTCACGAACTCGCTCGGGCACGTCACCCGGTATCAGCTCGACGATCTGCACCGGATCGTCGCGGAGACCGATCCGCTGGGCAACACCACGCGGTCCGAAATCGACCGCTTCGGCAAGCTGCTCAGCCGCACCGACGCCTTGGGCCGCACCACGCGGTGGGAGATGGACGATGACGGGAACGTCGTCACCGTGCTGCAGCCGGACGGCGGCCGCGCGCTCGCCGAGTACTCCGCGCCGGGCCGCTGGACCAGCAGGACCGGGCCGGACGGCGCCGTCTGGCGCCGCGAGTACGACGAGCGGGGAAAGCTCGTGCTTGCCACGGATCCGACCGGCGCCACCACCACCTACGGCTACGACGACGCGGGCAACGTCGCGGTCGTGACCGACGCGCTCGGTGGCGTCACCCTGATCGAGTCGAACGCGGCGGGCCTGCCGGTCTCCGTCACCGACCCGCTCGGCGCGGTCACGCGGTACACCTACGACGAGTTCGGGCAGACCACCTCGGTCACCGACCCGCTCGGCGGCGTCACCCGGACGAAGTGGGACGGCTTCGGCGAGATCGCCGAGCAGATCGACCCCGACGGCTCCGTCTGGCGCTGGAACCGCACCACGGCGGGTTCGGCCGACGAAGCCGTGGACGCCCGCGGGCTCGCGGTGCGCACCGAGTACTCGCAGTTCGACCTGCCCACCGCCGAAATCGGCCCGGACGGCGATCGACTGTCCTATGTGTACGACACCGAGCTGCGACTGGTGTCGGTCACCAACGAACACGGTCTCGTCTGGCGCTACGACTACGACCCGGCCGGGAACCTGGTCGGCGAGACCGATTTCAACGGTCGCACCACCCGCTACGGCTACGACGCCGCCGGGCGGATGGTGTCGCGTACCAACAGTCTCGGCCAGACGGTCGTCATCGAACGCGACGCGCTCGGCCGGGTCGTCGCCCGCCGGGCGGGCGACGACGTCGCCACGTTCACCTACGACGGCGCCGACCGGATGACCTCGGCACGCAACGCGCATTCCGAAGTCACCATCACCTACGACGCGCTGGGCCGGATCGTCTCGGAAACCCTCAACGGCCGGGCAGTCCGCTCGGAATACGACGCCATCGGCCGTCGCGTCGCGCGGCGCACCCCTTCGGGCGCCGAGTCGTTCTTCGCCTACGACGCGGCAAGCCGCCCCGTCGCGCTGCGGACCGCCGGGCGCACCATGTGGTTCGAGTACGACCCGGCAGGCCGGGAAGTGTCGCGGCGGCTGGAGGGCACGCCGGTCGAGCTGCGCCAAGGCTGGGACGCCGCCGACAGGCTGACCTCCCAGACCGTCTCCACCGGCAGGGGTGTCGTCCAGCACCGCGAGTACGGCTACCTGCTGGACGGGCTCGTCTCGTCGATCTCGGATTCGCTGTCCGGGCCGCGGTCGCTGCGAGTCGACCGGGCGGGCCGCGTGGTCGACGTCCAGGGTCAGGGCTGGCGGGAGAGTTACGGCTACAACCTCGCGGGCGCGATCACGCAGGCGGGCTGGCCGGGTGCGGATCCGGCCGTCGGACCGCGGCGTTACCAGGGCACCCTGATGACCGGCGCCGGGGCGACGTCGTACCTGCACGACACCGAAGGCCGTACGATCGCGCGCCGCGAACCCGGCCGTGCCTGGACGTACCAGTGGAATTCCGACGACCGGCTGACCGGCGTGGTCACCCCCGAAGGCGAGCGCTGGCTCTACCACTACGACGCGCTCGGACGGCGGATCGCCAAGCAGCACCTCGACGTCCAAGGCCGGATCCTCGAACAGATCGACTTCACTTGGGACGGTTCGAAGCTCGCCGAAGAGATCCGCGGCGGCACCGCCGTCGTCTGGGACCTGGAGCCGGGCACGGACCGGCCGATCACGCAGATCGAACGGATCCCCGGACAGGACGCCCGGTTCCACGCCGTCGTCACCGACCTCGTCGGATCACCGAGCGAACTGCTCGACGAATCCGGCGATGTCGCCTGGCATCTGCACACCTCGCTGTGGGGCAAGGTGCTCTCGCCGCCGGGGCGGGCGTACACGCCATTGCGGTTCCCCGGCCAGTACCACGACCCGGAAACCGGGCTGCACTACAACTTCAAGCGCTACTACGACCCGGCCACCGGGCGGTACCTCTCGCACGACCCGCTCGGCCTCGAACCGGCGTCGGATTCGCTGGCCTACGTCGGCAACCCGACGGACATGATCGACCCGCTCGGCCTGGCGCCGACGAAACCGAAAACGGGCACCTGCGGCAAGGGGACCCGCGGTGGCGGCGGCAAGACGAAATCGCCGGGCAACCGGGTCACCAAGCCGAAGCCGACGCCTGGGCCGAAGAAGCCGCGGCGTCCGCCGCAGAGCTACCTCGACGGCACGCACGGCGCGAAGAACCGTGAGCAGAACCGGCTCACGGCGAAGTACGACAACGAACTCAAGGCCGACGGCCGGGAGAAGGTCTCCGGGCAGTCCCACGAGTCCGAGCACCCGATCCCCTACGAGGCGATCGGCCGCGGCAGTGGCGGCGCGCGGGGTTCGAGCCACGACCAGAAGGACCTGGAAAACCACGCTTGGGCGTATCAGGAGGCCAAACCCGCGCACAAGTCGCATATCGGTACCGGTAACAAGGGCGACCAGGACCTGACGGAAGGTTCGGCGAACCCGAGCGGCTTCAAGAACAGCCAGGAGTACCGCGACTCCGAGCGCAACGCACTGGAAGGCGGCGACCCGAACACCGCGATCCAGCTCAACCAGCTCGACTACGCCTTCCGGGACGGGTTCAAGAACACCGACGGCACCCTCGACGGCAAGATCGCGGACGACTCCTACCACAAGATGATCGACGACGCGCACGCCAGCGGCAAGGGCCTCACCTACTCGACCGGCCCCGGTACGACCGCGACCACCCCGCCGCTGTCCAGCCACGACGTCAAGGAACTGCACATGACCCGGGACACCATCCGGGACGGGGACTGGCCCGAGGAGATGAAGCGGCAGAACCGCGAGACCTACGAGCAGGAAGTCGATCGGATCCACGAAGAGACGTACAAGAAGCCGACCAAGGAAGACTGGGAAAAGCTCGACGCCGGCGGCTTCGGACCGCTCGACACCGGCAAGAAGGACCCGAACGCGATGGACGTGGACTGACGTCCCGGTTTTCGCGTAACTGGATGGCGAGGCAAGGGTGTCGTGGTGGAGCGACTGCCGGATGGCCTTCTTCGTACCCGATGTGTCCACAGAGGACACTTCCTGGCGACTTGATGCCCGATTGATGCCCTTACGTACGATTTTCCAGGGGTCGTGAGTGGCAAGGAGGGTTAGAACCCTCTTTATCACTCACGACCCGGCCCCAAAGCCGCGCAAAGCACCTAAATCGGGCATCTTGATCTCCACTAGCGTCCTTTATGGACAGTGCCTTACCCGGCAAATCGCGCATATAGGCATCAGACAGACATTTAGGGCGTTGTCGATTTCCTCGTGTCAGCCCTCGAAGCCGACGAAGAAGGTAGTTGCACGCGCAAGGACCGCATCCAGAGGACTGAATGCGGGTCGTCAGGCGGCGGCGAGCGCGACGACGCGGTTCCGCCCGCTGTTCTTCGCCTGGTAGAGCGCGGAGTCGGCGACGTGCAGCAGCCGTTCCAGCACGGTCCCGCCGGACGGGTAGACCGCGGCGCCGATCGACACCGAAAGCCCCCGCACGACGCGCGGCCCCGAAGCGGTCGCGACCTCGACCTCGAGCGCCATCACCGCCCGCCGCACGCGCTCGGCCACGGGGAGCACGTCGGTCTCCGTCGCGCCGGGAAGCAGCACGACGAACTCCTCGCCACCGAAGCGGCCGACGGAGTCGTAGTCGCGTACGTGCTCAGAGATCGTCTTCGCGACGGCCTTGAGCACGACGTCGCCGGCGAGATGCCCGTAGACGTCGTTGACCTGCTTGAAATGGTCGAGATCGAGCATCAGCACGCCGAATTTGCTCTTCGCCCTGGCCGCCGACATGAGTTCCCGCTCGCTCAGCGCGTGCCACGCGTGCGCGTTCAGGACGCCGGTCTTGCCGTCGATGTTCGCCGCGATCTCCAGCTGCCGCACCAGCACACTGCGGTGCAGCACCAGCACCGGCAGCAGGACGAACGGGACGAGCGCCGGCGCGTGCACGATGCCCAGCGCGGTCGAGGTGCCGAGCACCAGGGTGGTGATCTCCAGCAGGTTGTCGTCGCCCGTGCCGAACAGCGCACGCGGGGCCCTTGCCCCGGTGTGCAGGTACACCGAGAGCGCCACGATGAAGGCGTTGACCACGGTGAACACGGCCGCCGCCTCGACGATCTTCAGCGAGCCGGCGAACCCGACGGGCAGGCCGTTCCGCCCGGAGACGATGGCACCCGACGCCAGGCAGGAGATCACGATGGCCGCCGCGCAGTACACCACGCGGTACGCCGGGCGGTGGCTCATCCCCCGCCACACCCGGAACCAAAGATGCAGGTAGATGAGCAGTCCGAGGGCCAGCGCGAGCCCCTGCGGCAGGACGAGCACCCCCGCGAACGTCCACACCGAAGTCATGTTGATATGCGGCCGGTCACAAAGCGTGCGCCGTAACCGTTCCACCGAACGCGAAAGCTCGGCCTGCAGGATGGCGAGGCCGAGCAGTGATCCAAATCGGACGAATTCCGTAGTCTCGTAGTTCGATCGGAGCAGGACGATTACGGCGACTGCCGCCGCGAGTCCTTCCACCACAAGAAAAACCGCGGGAACACCGCGTGGTCCGGACCATAAGTCCCAGTGCCGGACCCAGGCTCTCAGACGTGTACCGGCCCCTTCTCCGGCGAGTTCCGTATCCCCCATAATCATCGTCACCGGTCCCCCTTCCGTACATAATTCAATGTATCCGAGGTAGTACTGAGGGTGGCTCGAGTCAATTCCGGAACACACAGATGGAGCAGTGGGAGGGAGGACCATCATGAACGGTCGCGAGGACTGATCCCACCAATTCAGCCGGTCCGGCTCCCGGCAGGGAGCCACACATCGGGTCCGGTGGCGATGGCGCGTTTCCAGGCCATCGCCATCGGCCCCGCCGAGGCCACGGCCACCGTCGCGGCCACCCCGACGGCCACGAACGGACCGGTCAACTGGGCGAGACCGCCCGCGAGCATGATCCCGATTCCTTGCACGGTCACCAAACTCGTCGAGGTCAGGCCCATCACCTGTGCCCGGACACCGTCGGGCACCGCGCGGGCCATCAACGCGACGGCCTGCAGGTGGTACGGCGCCGCGAAGGCGCCGCTGAGCCCGATCAACCCCAGGCACACCGGCAGCGACGGGCGAAAGAAGAGAAAGACCAAAGGAACGACGGATGCGATGGCGAGAATGCCGACAATTCGCGTTTTCCGTCGCGCCGGAACCCATTTCGTGAAGATCCACGACCCGATTACCGAACCCACCGGATCAGCCGCGAGAATAAGCCCGACCGCGAAAGTCCCCGCGCCGAGACCGACTGCGAGCGGCGCCGCGAGCCCTTCCGGCGCGATGGCGAACCCGGCGAGCATCTTCAGCCCGAAGAGCACCCGGATTCCCTTGCCCTGCCACAGTTCTCGGGCACCTTCACCACTGAAAGCCCGTGCCACCCGGCTTTTCACCGAAGATTCCGTGGCGACGGGCTTCCGGCGGCGAACCCCTGTGGACACCAGCAGCGCAGAGACCACAAAGGTCACCGCGTCGATCACCAGGCCCCAGTAGGGCGTCACGAACCCGATCACCAGCCCGCCAGCACCGAATCCGGCGAGCTGTGCCGTTTGGATGGTGATCGTGCGGACCGCGAGCCCGGCGACGTACCGGTCGCCTTCGAGGACGTCCGGAAGCAACGCGAGCTGCGCCGCCCGGAAGGGACCGCCCGCCATCGTCAGGATCACGAGCAGTCCGGCCAGCACCGAGAGCGGCATTCCCGGTACGGCCATCAGCGCCGCGATCACCGCGCGCAGCAGGTCGCAGACGATCATCACCGTCCGCCGCGGATACCGGTCCGCCAAACCGGCGAACAGGGTGCCCCCGATCAGCGTCGGCAGGTACGTCAGGCCGTAGGTGAGCCCGGTCAGCCCCGCCGACGCCGTTCTTTCCCAGACCAGCACCGACAACGCGACCCTTGCCAGCTGGTCACCGGCCTGCGAAAGCCCCTCGGCCGCCCACAACACACGGAACTCGCCGACCGCGAAAGCGGCCTTGAACGCGGTGCTCCGAGCGGAATCCCCCTTCTCCATGAGCCCCTCCCCTTGGCTCACGGTAGTCGATCACTTCCGCAGTGTCAGCGGCCATCCGGACCACGACGTCCGTCAGTGTCCACTGTGGACAGACAGTTTCGCGTGTTCCACGGCGGCGCGGGCGAAGGCCTGGACGAGCGGATGCGGCCGGGTTCCGTCACCGGCGAGTTCCGGCTGGAACAGCGTCGCCAGGAAGAACGGATGCTCCGGAAGTTCCGCGATCCGCGCGTCGCCCTCGCCGTCGAATCCACTGAAGACAACCCCGTTCGCCGCCAAGGTGTCCAGATGCCGGGCGTCGAGGCCGTACGAACAGTGGTACCGCTCAACGGAACGTTCCGCCCTGAGGATCCGCGCCGCCAGGGTGTCCGGCGTGACGTGGACGGCACCCTCGTGCCCGACGAGCGAACACGCCAGCGGGACGATCAGCCGCTCGGCCGACTCCGGCGCGTTCTCCGCGTGCCCGATCCCGCCGAGACCGCAGACGTTCCGCGCGAATTCCAGCAGCGCGTGCTGGAAGCCGGCGCAGGTGCCGAGGAACGGGATGCCGTTCTCGCGGGCGGCGCGCACGGCGTCCACCGCGCCGGCTTCGGACCGGTAGGGGCTGCCGGGCACCAGCCAGACGCCGTCGAAACCGGCGAGGTCGCCGACGGCGTCCGTCGGGAGCCAGTAGGCGTCGAGTTCGATGCCGTCACGCTCGGCGAGACGGGCGAAGAGCATCGGGATCCGGACGTGGGAGCGGACGCCGTCCGAACGGTCACCGACCAGGGCGACCCGGGCTTTCTCTGTCATGCGACCATCCTGACCCGCGAACCGAGTTCAGCGCCAACGATGATCCATGCTGGATCGATAAGCGATACTGATGACCATGGAGACCCACTTGCTCCGCACCTTCGTGGCGGTGGCGCGCGGCGGCTCGTTCTCGCGCGCCGCCCGCGACCTCGGCTACACGCAGTCCGCGATTTCCCAGCACATCGCCACGCTCGAACAGGATCTCGGCACCACACTGCTGACCCGGCGGCCCGTCGCGCCGACCCGCGCCGGGGAACGTCTCCTCGAACACGCCGGTCCGTTGCTGACGCGGCTCGACGCCGCCCGCGCGGATCTCGCCAGGCTCACCGCGGCGCCCACCGGCCGGGTCGTCCTCGGGCTGACCCCGCTGTCGCTCACCGCCGAAGTCGCCGCCGCCGTGCCGCGCGGCACCGACGTGCGCGTCCTGGGCAGCGAAGACGTGCTGACTGAGGTCGCGGCGGGCGCACTGGACCTCGGTCTCGTCGACGGGATGACCGCGCCGAGCGATCCGCTGCCGCTGCCGGACGTCGGCCCGCTCAGCACCACCGTCGTCGGCGAACGCCCGCTCGCGGTCGCGGTACCCGCCGACCATCCGATGACGGGACGGACCGTCCGGCTGGCCGAACTCGCCGACGCGGGCTGGATCGACGCACCGGACACCGCGATTCCCTTGGAGCGCTTGAGGAAGGCCGCCTCGACCGACGGGTTCCGGGGTCGGCTGCGGTACACCGGGACCGACGTCCGCGGGCTGCTCGGCCTGGTCACCGCCGGTCAGGGATTGGCGCTGCTCCCGGCGGACGTGCTCACCGGCGTGAGCACGCTTTCCTTGTCCTCGCCGCGCGTGGTGCACCGCACCGAACTCGTGCACGGCGACCCCCGCGAGGGCTCCGCGCTGGCCGCCGCGCTGACGGGTCAGCGGCCGTAACTCATCATCCCTTGCGCCATCTCCATCGCCAGCGAACTCGCCACGACGGGATCCATCATGCTCCGGAGACCGTCCGCCGCCTTGTCCCGCGATCCGATGTCGGAACGCGGCTGCTCCGGCGGTTTGGTCTCGGCGGGCGGCAGGGCGACGACCTGCTCCTTGGCGGGCTTCTTCTTCGTCACGGGCGCTTGCTGTTTCACGGTGACCGGGACGTAGACGGTCACCGGGGCGGCCTGCGGCGCGGGCGGCGCGGGCGGCGGCGCCTGCTGCGTCGCCACGGCGGGCAGCGGCTGCTCGGGCAAGGCGGTGTCGTCGACCGGCTCGACGGTGAAGGTGCCGGCGAACCAGCCGATCGCGAGCAGCGCCACCCCCGCCCCGCCGACCAGCCACGAGCGGGCGCGACGGTGGATGACGACGGCCTTGGGCCGCAGATCCTTGTCCACGACCGGTTCGCAGACCGGGGGACGCACCGGCATCGGCTCTGGCTCGGGTTCGTTCTCCGGGCTGCGCCGCCGCTTCGGCAGGCTCGCCGCGATGATCCCCGTCCGGTCCAGGAGTTCGACGGTTTCGACAGGCGCCGAGAAAGCGTCGGTCGACGGACGGCGCTGGGCGGCGCGCGGCATGGGGACCTCCGGAAGCGGAATCACGAACTTGAGCATTGTGGTGCATTTCCGACGCCGCCGTAAGTAACGCACCCCGATCGAGTTATCCCGAGCCGTCCGGACCACGGAGGGTTACTCCATTCAGAGCCGTTTCATTCCCAAGCGCCCCAACAGGGCGAGCGGCCGCTGGTAAAAGGAGCCGAGCACGCGGGGAATCACGTCGATGGCGTACGCGTCCGGACCGATCAGGATGCGCGCCGTCCCCCGTTCGATACCGCGCACGATGGTCTGCGCGGCCTTCTCCGGCGTCGTCCTCGCGATCTTTTCGAATCCTTCGGCGGCTTTGTCGATGTCCCGCTCGACGCCGCCCCGCGCGTCACGGGCGATATTCGTCTTGATGCCACCGGGATGCACGCAGCTGACCTTGACCGGATGCCGGGCGATCAACATTTCCTGCCGCAGCGCCTCGGTGAACCCCCGCACCCCGAATTTCGCCGCGTTGTAAGCGCTCTGCGTGGGCACGCCGATGAAGCCGAACACGCTCGAAAGGTTGACGATATGCCCGTCACCCGAAGCGATCACCTGCGGCAGAAAGGCTTTCGTGCCGTTGACCACGCCGCCGAGATTGATCCCCATCAGCCAGTCGTAGTCGTCCCAGGTCATTTCCTCGACCGTGGCCCCGAGCGCGACCCCGGCGTTGTTCACCACGACGTTGGCGCCCCCGAAATCGACGGCGACCTCCTCGGCGTGCGCGAGGACGGCGTCACGATCGGCGACGTCGAGTGCGTACGCCTTCGCGGTCGCGCCGGCCTTCTCGCACTCCGCCACGGTGCCCACCGCACGGACGGCGTCGACATCGGAGAGCGCCAGCCTGGCGCCCCGCCCCGCCAGTTCGATCGCGAGCGCCTTGCCGATCCCCGAGCCCGCGCCCGTGATCACCACGACCTTGTCCGTGAACGACTTCATACCCGCTCCAACCCGCTCGACTGTTACCGGAGGTAACACATACTACGGCTGTGAGCTTGCTGTGCGTTGATCGATTCGGGCTGTGTTCGCATACCACTTATGGTGATCTGGAACCCGGACGGCCGTGGACGAGCGAAAGGAAGGCGATGCGCCGCGCCCTGTTGCTCGTGCTCTGTGTCGTTCTGTCCGGTTGCTCCGCCGTGCCGGATCCTGCCGCGACCGAAGGCGACGGCGCCGGCGCGACGGTGGCGGCCACGCCCGCCGCGCCGCGGACCAATCCGGCGATCGGCGCGCTCTTCGTCGACGGAACGCATTTCTGCACGGCCAGCGTCGTCCACAGCGCCCCCGGCGACCTCCTGCTCACGGCGGCGCATTGCCTCCACGACGGCGAAGGCGGCCAGTACGCGACGGGGATCTCGTTCGCGCCCGGCTATCACGACGGTGTCGCGCCCTACGGCTATTGGGACGTCTCGGATCCGCAGGTTCCCGACGGCTGGGCCGAGTCCTCCGATCCGGACCTCGACGTCGGCTTCGCGACCGCCCACCAGGCGGGCACCACGAAGCCCCTCGAAAGCATCACAGGCGCCAACACGCTGCTGACCGGCGGCGGCTTCGCCCATGCGATCACCCTGACCGGTTATCCCGACGAACGAGAGGCGCCGGTCGTCTGCCACGGCTCCAGCGCACAGGCCGACACCTACCAGATGCGCGTCGCGTGCCCCGGCTTCACGACCGGTACCAGCGGCGGCCCGTGGGTGGTCGGCACCGACCCGGCGACCGAACTCGGCACCGTCGTCGGCGTGATCGGCGGCTACCTGTACGGCGGGGACGATCCGGACACGTCCTACAGCAGCTACTTCGACACCGACGTCGCCACCTTGTACCGGAAGATGGACGCACGGGGATGATCTCCCCATGAGCATCCACGACGTCCCGATCACCGGCGAGCCGATCCGCCTCGGTCAGTTCCTCAAACTGGCCAACCTGGCCGAAGACGGCTCGCACGCCAAAGACCTCCTCGACGCCGAAGAGGTCACGGTCAACGGCGAGGTGGAGGTCAGGCGCGGCCGTCAGCTGACGAACGGCGACGTCGTGGAGGTCGGCGGCGAAGGCGGCCGCGTCGTCCTGGGCTAGCTGCGCGTGCCCTCGATCGCCGTGTCGTCCGTCTGATCACGCGAAACTAGCGACCCTGCAACGGAGCCAGGCGCAACGCCCTCGCGAGTTCTTCGAGCTCGCGGTGCACCGGCTCGTTCAGCGGGACACCCAGCGCCTGGCACTGTTCGAGGTACTGCGCCTCGCGCCAGCCCGGGTAGCGGACCGGCGTGCCGCCCTCCCAGCCGAGCAGGCTGCCGAACAGCGCGCTGGCGGCTTTGTAGAACCCGTCGGCGCTGCGGAGCGTCGTCGGCGCGATGGCCATCACCATCAGGCCGGTGTCGTGATCGTGGTCGCCGACGCCCGAAAGCACCCCGGCGAAGATCTCCACCAGCAGGGCGAAGCCGGCGACGGCGGCGCTGTCGACATCCGCCAGGGTGTCGAGGTCGAGGACGAACTCCGGGTACGCGCCCGCGGGGGCGGCCATCCCGAGCGGGTTCGCGGCCCTCCCGAGCTCACCGCCCGCCGCCATGACGAGCCCGATCATGGTGTGCGGCAACGCCCTCGCCGCATGGTGCCCGGCACGGCCGAACGGACCGACGCCGCGGACCGACATGAGCCCGACGCCGTATCGGCCCGCCCGGGACACCGCCCGGTCCATCGCGTCGCCGACGGCCCACAGCCCGGGCGCGCGGCGGTAGTCGATCAGGGCCGCGGCGCCGCGGTCGGCGATCATCAGCGGTTCGGCCCTCGGCCGCACCGTGCCGTCGACCAACATCGGCAGGTGCAGCCGGGTCAGCTCGGCGACGCCGGACTCCGGCGTTCCGGTGAGATCGCCATGGCACAACGCCTCGGCGGCCATCCTGGCGCGCGACCACGGCAGATCGTGCGCGGTGAAGACCTCGGTGACCAGGTCGATCAGGGCGTCGATCGGGACACGCTGCCAGACCTGTTCCGGAATCGGGGAGGGTTCGGCCGGTTCGGGGATCGGCTCGACGGGCGCACGGCGAAGAGAGCGGGGTCTGAGGGGCACTCCGCCGAGGGTGCCCAACCGCGTTTTTCGGCGTCAACGAACCAGGGCAGCTTCTAACCGACTGTGTGATCGAAGCACTCGGAAACGTGATCTGCTCACTCGGAAACGTCGGTGGGCGGACGTACCATCGGGCCATGTGCCGGAACATCACGACGCTTCGAGGGCTTGAGCCGGCGGCGACGCCGGACGAGATCGAGGCCGCCGCCCGCCAGTACGTCCGCAAGGTGTCCGGGGTGCAGAGCCTGTCCGACGCCACCCGCGAGCCCTTCGAGGCCGCCGTCGCCGAGGTCACCGAGATCACCCGGCGGCTGCTGGCCGAACTGCCCGCACGCCGTCAGCCGCCGACGACGGTGCCACCGTTGCGCCGCCCCGAAGTCCAGGCGCGAATCGCGGCGAAGGCCGCGAAGAGCCAAGCTTCCTGAACTCCGGCGGTTACGGTGAGCGGGTGACATACCCGCAAGACCCCTACGGTCACCAGCAGCCCTACGGCCAGCAACCCCCGTACGGGCAGCCGTACCAGCAACCGGGCTATGGGTACGGCCCGCCGCAACCGCCGCAGGAACAGGGCCTGGCCATCGCGGCACTCGTCGTGTCGATCGCCAGCCTGGTCGCCTGCAGCGGGCTGCCGTCGATCGCGGGCGTCATCATGGGGCATATCGCGCATTCCAAGGCCAAACGCGGGGAAGCCGGCGGCCAGGGAATGGCGCTCGCGGCGATCATCATCGGCTACATCGGCGTCGCCATCGTCGTCCTGCTCTTGGCGGGCTTCATCTTCGTGGGGATCCTGACCGACTGGGACTTCGACTAGTCCAACGGAAAGCCGCGCTTCGACTGGATCCGAAGCATTCCGAGTACAAGCCGTCGGATACCCTCGACAGCGGTAGCGTGTCCGAGCGGCCGAAGGAACATGTCTTGAAAACATGCGAGGGCTCTGTCCTCCGTGGGTTCGAATCCCACCGCTACCGCCATTCTTGAAACCGACGCTCCCCAGGTCCACAGACCTGGGGAGCGTCGCGTTTACGCGGGTACGAGAGCCCAGACGGTCTCGTCGCCGCGGCCGCCGTGGAAGGGCCGCTGCTCCAGCAGCGAAGCCGTCCCGTTGTTGACCTGCCGCACCGCCAGCTTGCTCGCCCGGTTCACCAGCCCGTAGCGCATGTCGGCGCTGCGGAGCAGCTTCCACTGCTGGTCGGTGGCCGAGCCGCAGTGCGTCTGTTCCAGGAGCGCGCCCTCCGCGGTGCTGCCGGAGACCGGCCGCAGGCACTGACCGCTGCGCTCGTTGGAGATCTTCCAGTACCCGCCGCCCGCGTCGGTGAGCCGCCACTTCTGGCCGTTGTCGTTCTGCCGCGCGACGTTGGTGATCTTCGCGCCCGCCGACGACGAACCGTCCACGACCGCCGCGCTGTTGCCGTTGGTGGCGACCGTCAGGTAGTACTTCTTGCCCGCCTTCGGGCCGGGGTCGGTGACGGGGTTCAGCGTCCACTGCTGGTCGGCCGCCCCGGTGTAGGGCCGCTGGACCAACGGCGCCGGGTACGCGCCGCCGTCGGTGATCGCGTAGCCGGTCAGGTAGTTGAAGATCGCCACCTTGCCGTTGCCGAGCGGCTGGAACGCCCACCGCATGCCGTTCTGGCCGTTGCAGTTGTACTGGAGGATCGGCGTGCCGGGCGCCGTCCCGCTCTGCGCGCTGTCGGCGCACAGCTGGCTGTTGGCGTTGACCAGCTGCAATCCGGTGTTGTACCCGAGGATCCACTTCTGGCTCATGGAGTCGTTGCGCGGCCGGTGGCTGAGGTCGGCGAGGCCGCCGGTCGACGAACCCACGACGTCGATGGCGTCGCCGTTCGCACCGGTGATGACGTAGGTCTTCCCGCCCCGGGCGTGCCCGTCGTCGTTGTCGGGGGCGTCCTTCTTGATCAGGAAGGCGCTGTTCGCGACGTTCCAGTGGGTCGCGAGCCAGCTGCCCGGCGTGGGGTTCGTGCTGAAGTAGTCGTCGTTGCCGCAGTCCAGCAGCCGATCGAAGTCGCGTTCCGTGCAGTCGAAGGACTGCGTGTCGCCGTAACACATCAGATCCCATTCCTGGGAGCAGTGCCCGCCGCCCTGGTAGTGCGGGGCGCCCGGCAGGACGGCGCCGAGCATGTGGCCCAGTTCGTGGGCGGCGGCGTTGACACCCCAGCAGGGGACGGCGATCTCCGTGTAGTGCCTGCCGTTGTTGAAGGCGTTGGCGGGACCGGGCTGGTCGTCGCTGTCGCCCCAGGTTCCCGCGCAGGTGTGCGGGTTGTCGGAGAACAGCATGTAATCGCGGTCCGCGTTGAAGAAACCGGCCTGGATGGCGCGGTCGCGGATGGCGCCGGACAGGTACGTGCCGTCGGGCACCACGAGGTTCGCGACGGCGACCTGGCAGCCCGCGCCCGCGGTCGTCACGTACCGGAGGTGCCTGCTGCCGCCTGTCGCGGCGGCGCTGTCGTTGAACGCGTCGTCGACCCCGGACGCGTAGGCGCGCAGAGACGGCACGACGGTCGCGTACCGGTCGGGCTGACCGGCCTCGCGGACGTAGACCAGCTCGACGCGTTTGCCGGAAACCCCGTCGCCCTCGCAGACCACCGGATTGGCGGCGACCTGCGCCTGAGCGACGGCGGGAGCGAGCGGGGCCACGGGGGCCGCGCCGGGTGGCAGCGGATGGCTGTGGTCCTTGGCCACGGAAACCGCGAATGCAGCGAATTTATCGGAGGCCGCGGCCTCACCGACGAGCAAACCACCGAGGAGACCGACCAGGACCAGCAGCCGTTTCGCCTTCGACAAGGGCTCTTCCTTTCGCGAGGGAGGAACGCGACAAGGACGCTAGAGGTCGGAGGTATAGACCACCAGGCAGAAAACCCGGCAGACTGCCACTATCCTTCCGGCATGCCCAAATACCTGCTGCTCAAGCACTACCGCGGCGCTCCGGCGGCGGTCAACGACGTGCCGATGGACCACTGGGCCCCGGACGAGATCACGGCGCATATGAACTACATGAAGGACTTCGCCGCCCGTCTCGTGGAGACCGGCGAGTTCGTCCAGGAGCAGGCTCTCGCCCCCGAAGGCACCTTCGTCCGGTACGACGGCGAGGGCAAGCCGCCGGTCACCGACGGCCCTTTCGCCGAGACCAAGGACCTCATCGCCGGCTTCATGGTGATCGACGTCGACAGCTACGAGCGAGCGCTCGGCCTGGCGGCCGAGCTGTCGGCCGCACCGGGAGCCGGCGGGAAGCCGATCCACGAGTGGCTCGAACTGCGTCCGCTCCTGAGCGAGCAGCTCGTCATCACGGAGTGAACACCGAGCTGGACGAGGCCCTGCTCCGGAGCCTCGCACCGAACGTCCTCGGAATCCTCTGCCGCCGCGGCGCCGGCTTCGCGGAGGCGGAGGACGCCGTGCAGGAAGCGCTGATCGAAGCCGTCCGCGTCTGGCCCGGCGACCGGCCGAAGGACCCGAAAGGCTGGCTCGTCACCGTCGCGTGGCGCAAGTTCCTCGACATGGCCCGGTCGGACGCCGCCCGTCGCCGGCGCGAGGATCTCGTCGACGAGGAGCCCGCCTCCGGTCCTGTGCCCGAGGTGGACGACACGCTGCAGCTCTACTTCCTGTGCGCCCACCCATCGCTGACGCCGTCTTCGGCGGTCGCTCTCACCCTGCGCGCCGTCGGCGGGCTGACCACCCGCCAGATCGCCGAGGCGTACCTGGTGCCCGAAGCGACCATGGCGCAGCGCATCAGCCGGGCCAAACGCACCGTCTCCGGAGTGCGTTTCGACCAGGCCGGCGACGTCGCCACCGTGCTCCGCGTGCTCTACCTGGTGTTCAACGAGGGCTACTCCGGCGACGTCAACCTCGCCGCCGAAGCCATCCTGCTCACCCGCCGTCTCTCGGCCTCGATCGACCATCCCGAGGTCGCGGGCCTGCTCGCCCTCATGCTGCTCCACCACGCCCGGCGCGCCGCGCGGACGGCTCCCGGCGGCGAGCTGGTGCCGCTCGCCGAACAGGACCGCGGCAAATGGGACACGCGCCTGATCGCCGAGGGCGTCGAGATCCTGCGGGCCGCGCTGGCCCGCGACCGGCTGGGCGAGTTCCAGGCACAGGCCGCCATCGCGGCGCTCCACGCCGACGCGCCCACCGCCGGGGAGACCGACTGGGTGCAGATCGTCGAGTGGTACGACGAGCTCGCGCGACTGACCGGCAGCCCGGTCGTCCGGCTCAACCGCGCGGTGGCCGTCGGCGAGGCGGACAGACCGCGCGCGGGCCTGGCCGCGCTCGCGGAACTGGACGACTCGCTGCCCCGGTACGCGGCGGTGGCGGCGTACCTGCACGAGCGCGACGGCGACCTGGCGACGGCGGCGCGGCTGTACGGCGAGGCGGCCGGCAAGGCGGCCAACCTGGCCGAGCGCGCGCACCTGACCCGTCAGGCCGCGCGGCTCAACACCCTCAAGAAGTGATCGGCGGCAGGCGCGGAAGGCCGTCGATCTCCGACAGGTGATCCAGCACCCGCCCGAAAGCCTGCCCCAGCACCCGCTGCTCTTCGGGGCTCAGCAGGTCGATCAGATGCTCCCGGACCCCCTCGACGTGCGTCGGCGCGGCACCCTCCAGCAGTTCCGCGCCGCGTTCCGTCATCTCCGCGACGACACCGCGTTTGTCCGCCGGGTCACGCGTGCGGCGGATGAGCCCGTCGGCCTCCAGCCGGACCATCTGGTGCGAAAGCCTGCTCTTGGTCGAGCCGAGCATGCTCGCCAGCTCCGTCATCCGCATCCGCCGGTCGGGCTGGAGCGAAAGACAGACCAGGACCTCGTAGTCGGCGAGGGTGACGCCATGGCGCTCGGAGAGCTCGCGATGCAGGCGCTGCCGCAGCCGCATGGTGGCGACGATGTACGAGCGCCAAGCGACCATCTCGGACTCGGACAGCCAGCGCACTTCCTTCTGCTTCACCGCCATCCACGCAGAGTAGAGCGTTGATCGCACAAGGCGCATACCCACCGGTCACTTTTCGGCCCGTGAAAAACCCGGTGGGACATTCGCCCGAAGGAGGGTTACGAAAAGGTTGAGACTCGGCGCGAAAAGGCGCATTCTGCTTGTCAGCGGATGGTCGGGCAAGTAACGGGCGATCTCCTCGAAGGATCGCCGGACCTGCTCCCCAGCCGGGAAGGGTCAGGTGGTGGTATGGCGGGTGATTCTCGCGGTTGACCGCCTGCTGTGTCCCCGCGACCGGAACGGAAAGGACCGGGTCGGTCGCGACTGAGAACAGCGATGAGCGCGGGCATCTCAAGATGCGCTCGACAATTCTCGCGCATTCGGCGTCACTCCGGCCTGTTTCGGGTTCGCGGCCTCTTCGACCGCCTCGGCAGTGCCCGGCGCCGGCCCGGTGATCGCGGCCAACCGGCGATCGGAACAAGACAACCTCGGTAGTCCTGGGTGCGGCCGCTCCGGTGGCCGCACCCAGGCATATCCGGGGTCTTCCGGCTACGCTTTCCCGGTGCGATTCGACGAAGGCGCGGGACTGGACACCTCCGAGGTCGAGGACCTGCGCGGCGGTGGTGGCGGCGGTGGTATCGGCGGCCGGGTGGCCCTCGGCGGCGGCGGGCTCAGCGTGGTCGGCCTCGTCATCTACTTCCTCATCTCCCAGTTCGGCGGCGTGAGCCTGAACCCGTCTTCGGGCAGTCTCGGCGGCGTGGGCTCCGGGCAGCAGATGGACAACACGTCGCTGTCGCAGGAGTGCAGGACCGGCGCGGACGCGAACCGGAACCACGACTGCGCGATCGTCGCCGTCATCAACTCGATCCAGGACTACTGGGCGCAGGAGTTCCAGCGGTCCGGGTCGACCTACCGCAAGGCCGTCACCAACTTCTTCAACGGCGGCGTGAACACCGCCTGCGGCAACGCGACTTCGGACGTCGGGCCGTTCTACTGCCCTGGCGACTCCGAGGTCTACATCGACCTCGGCTTCTTCAACGAACTCCGCACCCGGTTCGGCGCACAGGGCGGGCCGTTCGCGGAGGCGTACGTGCTGGCCCACGAATACGGACACCACGTACAGAACCTCACCGGAGTGTCCAAAAAGGGCACCGGGAGCGGGCCGGCGTCCGGCTCGGTGCGGCTCGAACTGCAGGCCGACTGCTACGCCGGCGTCTGGGCGAACCACGCCACCACCACCCCGACCGAATCCGGGCGGCCGCTGATCACCGAGGTCAGCCAGGGGGACATCGACTCCGCGCTGGACACCGCTTCGCGGATCGGTGACGACTACATCCAGTCGAAGCTCGGCGGCGGCCGGGTCGACGAGTCGAAGTTCAGCCACGGCACTTCGGCGCAGCGGAAGAAGTGGTTCACCACCGGCTTCCAGACCGGCGAGCCGGCACGGTGCGACACCTTCGCGACCAACAGCCTGGGCTGAAAGCCTCGTGAGTGGTAAGGACGGTTCTAACCGTCCTTACCACTCACGAGGCATCTTGTGGATCAGGCGGCGACGTGGTGGTCGTCAGCGTGGACCGAAGCCGTCAGGCTTCGCTGCTGCGACCGCTCGGCCGCGCGCAGTGCCTGCACCTTCGTGGCCTTGGCACCCGAGACACCGTTGATGTTCTCCGTGCTGATCGCGTACACGCCCAGCGCCCAGGCGACGGCGTCCGAGTTGCGCTCGAGCGCGACGCGGTCGACGTTGCCGAGGTTGTCGCACGCCTGGTGGTAGCACTTGTCGTAAGGAACGTTGGCGCTACCGCCCCACTTGGCGGCCTGTGCGGCGGTCTTCACGCCTTCGGCACCGGTGAACAGGCCACCGGCCGGGATACCGGCGCGGATGAAGCCCTGGTAATCCGAGCGGCCGGTGAAGTCCGTGCCCTCGACCGGGACGCCCTTGCCGAGCTGCAGGTAGTCGACCAAGGTCTTTTCGAGCTGACCCGAGCCGTACGGGCCCGCGCCCTCGCCGACACCGTCGGAGTTGTCACCGTCGTACGCGAAGTACGCCGCGTTCGGCGAACCGATCATGTCGTAGTTGTAGTAGAGCGCGATGTCGAGCTGCTGCTCGAAGGTCAGCGAGTTGACGTAGTGCGTCGAGCCGACGAGCCCGAACTCCTCGGCGCTCCACCAGCCGAAGCGGACGGCGTTGTTGGCCTTGGGTTTGCTGCCCAGCTGCAGCGCGGTCTCCAGCAGCGCGGCGGAACCGGTGCCGTTGTCGTTGATGCCGGGGCCCTCGGTGACGCTGTCGAGGTGGGCGCCGAGCATCACGACGTTGTCCTTGCGGCCGCTCTTGGTCTCGGCGAGGACGTTGTAGCTGGTCCGCTCCTCCTGGAAGGCACGCAGGTCGAGGGTGACCGAGGAGCCGGCCTTGGTGGCGAGCGCCTGGCCGTCGGCCTGGGTGATGCCACCGGTCGGGATCTTGCCCGCGGCCGGGTCGCCCAGGGTGCCGTTGACCGGGCCAGGGACGTTGTTGTAGACGATCGCGCCGAGGGCGCCCGCCTCGGCGGCCGTCGCCTGCTTCTGCGCGAAGGAGCAGCCACCGCGCTGGATCAGCGCGATCTTGCCGGCGACCCCGCCGGCGTAGTCGGCCGCCTCGCAGCCGCTGGTGTCGTCGACCGGGACCACCGCGAGCGGCGCGGTGATTCCGCCCGCGGGCGTCGACGGGCTGTAGGCCATGATGATGACCGGGACGTCGGCGCCCGCGACCGTCAGTTCCTCCGCGAGGGTCTCCGCGTAGGTGAAGGGGAACTCCTGCCGGGTGACCGCGAAGCCCGCCTGCTCCAGCTTGGTGGCGATGTACTCCGCGGATCTCTTGTGGCCCTCGGTGCTGGCGGCGCGACGGCCACCGGTGGCGTCCGAGATCCGCTGGAACGCGACCAGGTGCCGATTGACGTTGTTCACGTTCACCTTGTTGACGAGCTGCTTCGCCAGTGCGGGACCGTCGATCCCCGTGGCGGCTGTCGCAGCGGGAGCCATTCCGACCGTGAGCGCGGCGGTGGCCGCCACCACGATCGAGGGAACAATGCTTCTTCGCGAATATGACATGGGCGTCACCTTTGTGTGGTTTGCACCACAGGTCAACCGACGTTCGGCGGACTTTATGACACCGGGATAGGGTCGTTCGTATGTACGCGATCACCATCCGTGAGCCTGGCGATCCCGATGTTCTCGAATGGACCGAGGTCCCCGATCCCGTGGCCGGTGAAGGCGAAGTCGTCATCGAGGTCGCCGCGAGCGCCGTCAACCGGGCTGACCTGCTGCAGCGCCAGGGGAACTATCCGCCTCCGCCGGGGGCGAGCGAAATCATCGGACTCGAATGTTCGGGCACGATCGCCGAAATCGGCGAAGGCGTCGAAGGATGGCGAATCGGCGATGAAGTTTGTGCTTTGCTCGCCGGTGGTGGCTATGGGGAAAAGGTCGCCGTCCCGGCCGGACAACTGCTTCCGCTGCCCGCCGAAGTCGAATTGCTCGCGGCCGCCGGACTGCCCGAAGTCGCGTGCACGGTTTGGGCGAATGTGGTGATGCACGCCGGCCTGTCCGAGGGTGAGGTCCTGCTCGTCCACGGCGGCGCGGGTGGCATCGGCACGCACGCGATCCAGGTCGCCAAGGCACTCGGCGCGACGGTCGCGGTGACAGCGGGCTCCGAAGACCGGCTGGAGAGCTGCCGCCAGCTCGGCGCCGACATCGCGATCAACTACAAGGAGCAGGACTTCGTCGAGGTCCTGCGCGCCGAGACCGGCGGCGCGAACGTCATCCTCGACAACATGGGCGCCAAGTACCTCGGCCGCAACATCGACGCGCTGGCCATGGACGGCAGGCTCGTGATCATCGGCATGCAGGGCGGGGTCAAGGGCGAGCTCAACATCGGCAAGGTGATGGGCAAACGCGCGAGCCTCTATGGCGCGGGCCTGCGGTCGCGGCCGCTGGAGCAGAAGGCGGCGATCGTCGCCGACGTCCGCGAGCGGCTGTGGCCGTTGGTGGCGCAGGGGTCGGTGAAGCCGATCGTCGGACAGGTCGTCCCGATGGCCGAAGCCGCCGCCGCGCACCGCGCGCTCGAAGAAGGCACGGTTTTCGGCAAGGTCCTGCTGGCGGCGAAGTCCTAACGGATCTCTTCCAGCACCCGGACGAGCTGATTGACCTCGAAGACGTTCGAGTAGTGCGCGAGTCCGATGCGGACGGCGCCGCCGACTTCGGCGGCGCCGAGCGACCCGAAGACACCGCTCGTACCGTCGTCGGCGAAGGCGCAGAGTCCCTGGGACGCCAGGTATTCGGCGACCTCGGGCGCCTTCTTCCCCGCGACGGCGAACGCGAGCGCGGGGATCCTGCGCATGGCGTCACCGATGACCATGACGTGCCGCAGCGAACGCAGTTCCGTGGACAGCTGCGCCAGAAGTCCCGCGTGGTACGACTTCGCCGAACCCAGCGACGTCACCAGCTTCTCGCGCCGCGAGCCCATCGCGGCGTCGTCCAAACCGGCCAGATAGTCGATCGACGCGATCAGACCGGCCAGCAACGGGTACGCGTGCGGCCCCAGCTCCATCCGGGCCGGACCGCGCGCGGCCGGATCGAGCGACACCGACGGCAGGCGTTCGAGCAGCTCGGGATCGCGGAAGACCAGCGCCCCCACCGACGGCCCGCCCCAGGCCTGCGCCGAAACCACCATCACGTCGGCGCCGAGCTCGTTGAGATCGAGCGGCACGAACGGCGCCGCGTACGTCGCGTCGACGACCACCAGCGCGCCGACCCGTTTGGCGAACTCGATCACCGTCGGGACATCGGGCCGGGTGCCGACCGAACCGGAGGCAAGCGTCACCGCGACGGCCTTGGTGCGCGCGGAAACGAGGTTCTCGTACTGCCAGGCGGGCAGCTCGCAGGTCTCGATGTCGATCTCGCCCCAGCGCACGACCGCGCCGACGCGTTTCGCCGCGCGGCGCCACGGCGCGAGGTTGGCCTCCTCGTCGAGCCGGGAGACGACGACCTCGTCGCCGATCGTCCAGCGATCGGCCATCGCGTCGACGAGACGGCGGATGAGATCGGGCGCGTTGGGGCCGAGCACGACCCCGGCCGGATCGGCGCCGACCAGGTCGGCGACCGCCCGGCGAGCGGCCGTGACAATGCTTTCCGCACGCTGGGAGGCCGGAAACGCTCCACCCGGCCCGGACACCGGAGCGCGCATGGCCGTGGATACGGCCGAAGCGACCTGTTCAGGTACGAGCATTCCGGCGGCGCCGTCGAAGTGAATCCAGCCGTCACCCAGCGCGGGAAACAACCCACGGATACGAGCGACGTCGAACGCCATGGGGACACCGTACGGACGTGCGGTTTGGCGCTTTACCCGGGGTTGGCTGCCTGACCACGGGGTGCGACGATTCCCGCTACGCTCGGAGACGGCACCGAAAACCACACTGCGCTTCGTGCCCGACGTAGGCCAGGATGGAGCACATGACCGACCCAGTTTCCCGCGAATCGACCACCCCCGGTGACGGCGGCGGAGACTCCCCACACCATGTGGTGGTCGTCGGTCCCGACGGCACCCCGGTCGGCACCGCACGCATCGCCTCCCCCGGCTCCGACGACGAGACGTCACAGGAGGAGTCGCTCGGCGACCTCGTCGAAGAGCCCGCCAAGGTGATGCGCATCGGCACGATGATCAAACAGCTGCTGGAGGAGGTCCGCGCCGCGCCGCTGGACGACGCCAGCCGCACGCGCGTGCGCGAGATCCACCAGACCTCCATCCGCGAACTGGAGCAGGCGCTTGCGCCGGAACTGCAGGACGAGCTGGAGCGGCTGGTGCGGCCGTTCACCGAGGACTCGACGCCGTCCGATGCCGAACTGCGGATCGCGCAGGCGCAGCTGGTCGGCTGGCTGGAAGGGCTGTTCAGCGGCATCCAGACCGCGCTGTTCGCGCAGCAGATGGCCGCGCGGGTGCAGCTGGAGCAGATGCGGCGCGGGCTCCCGGCCGGGCCGTCCGCGGGCGGCGCCCTCGGCGGGCACGGGGCAGGCGGCGAGTCGCACGGGCCGGGCCAGTACCTCTGACACGCGCCATGAAAGGTCCTTTCCTTGCGAAATTTGCAAGGAAAGGACCTTTCATGGCAGCCGGGAGTCAGCGCAGCGGCCGGAAGAACGTCCGCAGGTCGTCGATGAGCAGGTCCGGCACCTCCAGCCCGGGGAAGTGACCCCCGCGGTCCGGAGTGGACCAGTGCACGATGTCGTCGGTGCGCTCGGCGAGGTGCCGGATCGGCAGGCCGGTGTCCTTCGGGAACACGGCCACCCCGGTGGGCACTGTGGACTTCGCAGGCCCCTCGCCCCAAGCCGGACCCAGCGCGGCGTAAATCCGCGAAGACGAGTTCGCCGTGCCGGTGAGCCAGTAGAGCATCACATTGGTGAGCAGATCGTCGCGATCGATCGCGTCTTCCGGGACGTCCCGCGAGTCCGAATAGGACTTGAACTTCTCCACCAGCCAGCCGAGCTGCCCGGCCGGTGAGTCGGTGAGCCCGTAGGCAAGCGTTTGCGGTTTGGTCGCCTGGATCATCGCGTAGCCCAGCTCCCCGGTCTGGAACTCCCGCCCACGCGCCAGCGCCGCCTCTCCCCGCGCGAGTTCGTCACCGGTGAGCCCCGCGAGATCGGCCTCGGATTCCGGCACCGCGTGCGGCAACATCGTCAGATGCGCGCCGATCACCCGCTCCGGGCACCGGACGCCCACGTCGCGCGAAACGATCGCGCCCCAGTCGCCGCCGTGCAGCCCGAACCGCTCGTACCCGAGCCGCGACATCAGCACCGCCCAGGCGTCCGCGATCCGGCCGGTGCCCCAGTCGACCTCGGTCGTCGGCCCGGAGAAGCCGAACCCCGGCAGCGACGGCACGATGACGTGGAACGCGTCCCCCGGGTCGCCGCCGTACGCGCGCGGGTCGGAGAGCGGGCCGACGACGTCGAGGAATTCCACAATGGACCCCGGCCAGCCATGCGTCAGCACCAGCGGGATCGCGTCCGGCTCCGGTGACCGCGCGTGCAGGAAGTGGACGTTCGCGCCGTCGATGTTCGTCAGGTAACCCGGGAACCCGTTGAGGCGCTCCTCGTGGGCGCGCCAGTCGTAGCGGAGCCGCCAGTACTCGGCGAGCTCCTGTAGGTACCCGAGCGGCGTCCCGAGCCCCCAGCCGACGCCGTCGATCTCGTCCGGCCAGCGGGTGTTCGCCAGGCGGGCGGCGAGGTCGTCGAGGTCGCGCTGGGGGACGGCGATCGTGAACGGCGTGATCTCATCGGTCATGCGGCCGACGGTAGGGAGGATCGAGGACAGTATTGGTCCTCGATCCGGGGCCGGTTCCGCCGCTACAGGCGATGTTCCGGTGGAACCCAGTCCGACATCAGATCCGCGACATCCTCGACTCGCTCTTCTTCGGCCTCCCGGCCCTGCGCGCGGAGAAACAAGATCGTGTCGAGCAGTTCCTGATACAGCTTCTCCCGCGAGACACCCCGATCGAGCTCCGCGGCGAGCAGGGGCCGGATCTCGAAAATGGTCAGCCTCGCGGCGACAGCCTCCAGGAGCCTCGCCCGGAAATCCCCGTTCCCCTGCATGTCCTCAGCCTCCCGGCAGTTGGGCACGCAGCCGGTCGAGCCAACGGTCGATGGTGTCTTCGTACCGGCCGGGGTCGTTGCGGCGCTGGGCCTCGTCGACGGACGCGGTGACGGCGGCCTTGACTTCGGCCGCGTACTCGGGCAGGACGAAGATCTCCTGGAAATACCCCTCGCGCATCTGGACGTCCACGACGAAGTCGTAGTCCTTCGTCACTTCGGGCACGCTCATGCCGTACACGACGCCAGGGGTCGCCCTCGGACCGTGGGCGGTGACCACGATGACCGTCGGACGCGCGGCCTTCACGACGTCGGTCGGCCGGGCGCCTTGCGCGATCGCCTCGTCGTTGAGGCCGATGTAGTCGATCGCGTTCCAGCCGCTGTAGTACGGGATGGCCCCCGCGTCGGAGACCGCCAGACGGCGCGCCGTCTCGGGCACCCGCGCGGCGGCGAGGCCCTTGCCGATGGCGACATGTGCCCGCTGCAGGTCGGGGCCGTAGTTGGCGGCCACCGGCAGCTCCGCGGACGCCACACCGGCGACCGCCACCCAGCCGACCGCGACGATGCCCGCCGTCGCCGCGATCACCCGGCGGCCGAGGTGCGCCGTCGCCAGCCCCGCGCCGAGGCACAGCACCGGGAAAGCGTGGAAGGCGAAGCGGTACAGGTAGTCCATGCTCGGCCCGGACACCGCATAGGTCATCCCGGTCAGGAGGACGACCGAGCACAGCACCAGCCCCGTTCCCCTGCTCGCCTTCCTGATCAGGAGTGCGGCGGTGAGCACCAGCAACGGCAGGAAGAGCAGCGCCGTCGTCTCGAGCCACGCCGAACCGGCATCGAGGTTTCCGAACTTGACGTAGAAGGTGTTCGGGAACAGGTGCCCGAAGTAGGACCATCGCCAGACGAAGTAACCGCCGCCCACGACCACGACTGCGGCGACCAGCGCCCATGTCCGGCCTTGTCGACGGCGAAGCCAGCACCAGACCAGGAAGCCCGGCAGTGTCGCGAGCACGCCTTCCGGCCGGATCATCCCGGCGAGCAGCAGCAACAGCGGCGGTTCCCAGTCCCGTACGGCACGGCCCTGGACGAGCTCGGCACCGACGATCGCCGCGCGCAGGACGACGGCGGCGAACGCGATGGTTTCCAGACCCGCGGTGACATGGAAGTACGTCGGCACGAACAGCACCAGCGCACCGGCCGCCACGAGCGCCCCGAGCACGCCGGCGGCGCGACTCCCGGCGCGGACGAGCATCACGAGGATCCCCGCGCCCAGGACGACGGAGGTCACCTTCGCGACGGTTTCGAGCGGGAGACCGGCGAGGGCGAACGGGACGTGCCACAGCATCCAGAGGAAGTTGGTGAAACCTTCGATCGGATCCTCGCCCACGTTCCACACCGGACCGTGGCCGTCGGCCATGTTCGCCGAGTACCGGAAGGTGATGAAGGCGTCGTCGATGGTGAAGAACCACGCCGCCCAGCAGCCGACGAGGAACAGCGCGCCGAAGCCCGCGACGACGGCGAGGAGTCCCCTGCGCGACTTCGATTCCTGACCGGCAGGAGTTCCGGCGTACTCCGTCGTGGACTTCATTCCGTCGTCCCCATTGTCTCGATTCGGTCCAGCACGCGGTCCACCCCATGGCCGTCCACAACGGACGACGCCGTCTCCGAGAAACGCCTCCGCGTCTCCCCGTCCAGCAACAAGGTCCGTAGCGTCTCCACGGCGTCGTCGTCCAGCGCCGCCGCACTCCCCAGCCCGGCCGCCAGCCCGAGATCCAGCGCTCCCCGGTACCCGGTCTCCTGGTTGTCGACCAGCTTCACGACGCCGGTCGGCACCCCGAGGCAGCACAACTCCAGCAGCGTGACCCCGGCCGCGCTCACCGCCACGTCGGTCTCCACCACCAGGTCGAGCAGGCCAGGACCGGGCGGCTGGACGCGGAACTCCTGCCCCGGTAGCGCCTCCGGCACGACGGGTTCACCGCGCACGAGTACGTCGGCGACGAAGGGCAGTCCCGTGTCACGCAACGCGTGCAGGAGCGCGCTGACCGTTCCGGCCCATTCCGTCCCGCCGCCGAGCACCACGGTCACATGGGCCCGCTCGGCGGCTTCGCGACCACGGCGCTTCTCCCTGGCGTCCCGGACGACGTCCCGCATCGGCGCGTAAGCCACGCCTCTGAGCAGCGCCCCGGAACCGTCGTCGGGCCTCGGCGCCGGGTCGAACCCGCAATCGACGACGAGGTCCGCCGCACGCCTGCCGAACACGTCGTCCTCGATGGACACCAGGAGCGCGCCCGCGGCGTTGACCTCTTCACGCAGCTCGCCGAGGCCGTAGTGATCGACGACCACCGCGTCGAAGCCATCGAACGGCACTGACGGCACCACCGGAACCGACAACTCGCCGAACCGGGCGGCCAGCCATTCGGCGTTGTCCACCTGGCCCGAGAACACGACCTCCCAGCCGCGCGCGACCGCGCGTTCGGCATAGGCGACCATGCGTGAGACGTGGCCGGCGCCGATCGTCCCGGAGGCGTCGGCTCGCAACAGGAGCCTCGTCACCTGGCCACCTTCTTCTGCTCGACATGCTGGTTGAGCCGCGCGAGATCGGGCCGTGAGCGCAGTACCGCGACCACCTCACGCCAGTCACCGACACGGTCTCCCAGCTCCGCCACGACACCGTCGATGACTGCCCAGTCCTCGCCGGTGTCCAAGGTCACGCGCAGGTCGTCGGCGGGCGGGCTGACCACGACACCGGAGCACGAATATGTCTCTGGGCGTGAGTAGATACCCGAAGTCACGTGCTCCCGATCGGCGCCGGAGGCGGTCTCGACCTGCTCGGCCAGCACTCCCGTGCGCACGAGTTCCGCGTCGAACCCCCGAGGCAGCGTTCGCACGAGGGTGGTGCTCAGGTAGTCCAGCGACGGCCGCGCCCGCCACAACGTGACGAGCTGCCCGATCAGCTCGGGATCCAGCAGCGGGCAGTCCGCCGTAAGCCGCACCACCGCATCGGCCGGGTACGACTCGACAGCGATCGCGAAGCGCGCGAGGACGTCGTCGAGCGGCCCTCTCGCGACCAGGGCGCCGTGCCGGGCGGCCTCCTCGGCCACCGCGTCGTCATCGGCCTCCGTCGAGGTCGCGACCACGACGTTGTCGATCCCCGGCGATGCCGCCGCGGCACGGATGACCCAGCCGAGCACACTCCGGCCCGCCAGCGGGCGGAGGACTTTGCCAGGTAGCCGGGTGGACGACGCTCGAGCCTGGATGACGGCGTTGACCACGTGGGCCCCGGGGTCTGGATCCATGGGTGACATGATGTCCTGCGGCAGTAGCACCGAAACGCGGAGGTCAACGATGTCCGAGCTGGATGGCTCCAGCATCCTGCTCACCGGCGGGACCGGTTCGTTCGGCAAGGCGTTCATCACCTACGCCCTGGCCGAGCTGAACCCGCGACGGCTGGTCGTGCTCTCCCGCGACGAGCTCAAGCAGTACGAAGCGCGCCAGCAGTTCGACAACGACCCGCGGCTGCGCTGGTTCATCGGCGACATCCGGGACCGCCGCCGCCTCGAGCGCGCGATGCACGGCGTCGATTACGTGGTGCACGCGGCCGCGCTCAAGCAGGTCGACACGGGTGAGTACAACCCGTTCGAATTCGTGCAGACCAACGTTGTCGGCTCGCAGCACGTCATCGAGGCCGCGATCGACACGGGCGTGAAGAAGGTCGTCGCGCTGTCGACGGACAAGGCGTCCAGCCCGATCAACCTGTACGGCGCCACGAAGCTGTGCGCCGACCGGATGTTCATCAGCGCGAACCACTACGCCGCGACGCATCCGACCAGGTTCTCCGTGGTCCGCTACGGCAACGTCATGGGTTCGCGCGGCAGCGTGATCCCGTTCTTCCGCGCGCTCGCGGCCAAGGGCGAGTCACTGCCGATCACGCACAAGGAGATGACCCGCTTCTGGATCACGCTCCCGCAGGCCGTGCAGTTCGTGGTCGACTCGTTCGACCAAATGAACGGCGGCGAGCTGTACGTGCCGCGCATCCCGAGCATGCGGCTGGTCGAGCTCGCGCAGGCGATCGCGCCCGGTTCGCCGATGCACGAGGTCGGCATCCGGCCCGGCGAGAAGTTGCACGAAGAGATGATCGCCCCCGACGACGCTCGCCGGACGGTGCAGCTGAGCGACCGTTACGTAGTGCAGCCGCACATCGCGGGCTGGGGTTACGAGCCTCCGTCGAACGGCAAGGCAGTGCCGGAGAACTTCGCGTACCGCTCGGACACCAACGACCTGTGGCTCGATGCCGAGGAACTGCGCGACCTGGTCGAGCAGTATGGCTGAGTCCGATGCCGTCTCCGCGGGGAAGAGCACGTCGACGGACTTCCTCCCCTACGGCCGCCAGTCCGTTTCGGACGAGGACATCGCCGCCGTCACCGAGGTGCTGCGCGGCGACTGGCTGACCACCGGCCCCGCCGTCACGCGCTTCGAAGCTGACCTCGCGGAGCACACCGGCGGCACGCCCGCCGTGGCCGTCACCTCGGGCACGGCAGCACTGCACGTCGCTTACGCGGCCGCCGGGGTCGGCTCTGGCGACGAGGTCGTCACCTCGCCGATGACCTTCGTCGCCACCGCCGCGACAGCGGCTCTGCTCGGCGGCAAGGTCGTGTTCGCCGATGTCGAAGCGGACACCGGCAACCTCGACCCGGCGGCGGTTTCCGCCGCCATGACCTCGCGGACCAAGGTCGTCGCGGCCGTGGACTACGCCGGCCACCCGGCGGAAGTGGACGAACTCGGCCGCATCGCCCGCGACAACGGCGCGCTGCTGCTGGAGGACGCCGCGCATTCCGTCGGCGGGAGCTCCCACGGCAGGCCGGTCGGCTCGCTCGCCGACCTCACCACGTTCTCCTTCTTCCCCACCAAGAACCTCACCACGGCAGAAGGCGGCGCCGTCGTCGCCGCTTCGGAAGACCTGCTCGCGCGTGCCCGAGGCTTCCGCAATCACGGCCTGGTGCGGGACAAGGCGGCACAGCGTTATCCGGATGAGGGCGCGTGGCACCAAGAAGTGCACGAGTTCGGCCTCAACTACCGGCTGCCGGATGTGTTGTGCGCCTTGGGAAGCAGCCAGCTCCGGCGGCTCACCGAGTTCAAGAAGCGCCGAGCGGAGATCCATGCTCGGTACACCACCGCACTATCCTCATTGGACGGAGTGCTGACGCCCGCGGTGCGTGAAGGCGCGGACCCGGTGTGGCATCTGTACCCGCTGCGAGTCCTCGAAGGACGCCGCCGCGCACTGTTCGATCACTTGCGCGGCAAGGGAATCGGCGTGCAGGTCAACTACATCCCCGCGTACTGGCACCCGGTGTTCGAGGACCTCGGGTACCAGCGCGGGATGTGCCCGAACGCGGAGCTGTACTACAGCCAGGAGCTCTCGCTGCCGCTGTTCCCCGCGTTGACCGACGCCGATGTGGACCGCGTCATCGACGAGGTCCACGGCTTCTTCGGCTAGATCAGACCCCAGGTGAGCGCGGTGCCCTTCGGGACATCGCAAGAGAAGGTGCGGCCGAGCACGTTCACGATCTCGGCGGGCGCCAGCCCACCGGCGGGCCGGATCGAGCGGACGTTCTCCCTCGTCACCGTGTCCCCGGCACGCACGTCCTCGACGACGTAGAGGGAACGCCGGAACCGGAGACCTTCCTTCTCGCTCTCACGCGGCCCGATCACCGCCGCGCCCAGCGCCTCCCAGGCACGGTGTGACTCGGTGACCAACGCGGCCAGCTCGGCGGGCTCCAGCGAGAACTCCGAGTCGACGCCGCCGTCGTTCCTCGCCAGCGTCACGTGCTTCTCGATGGCGACCGCGCCGAGTGCGACGGCCGCCAGCGGGGCACCGATACCGGGTGTGTGGTCCGACAGGCCGACGAGGGTCCCGGTCACGCCTGCCAGGAGGGGCAGGCCACGGAGGTTGCTCTCGGCGGGCGACGCCGGGTAGCTGGCGGTGCAGCCGAGCACGACCAGCTGGTCGTTGCCCGCCTCACGCGCGGTCCGCACCGCCGCATCGATCTCGGCGACGCTGGCCATCCCGGTCGAGATGATCAACGGTTTACCGGTCTTCGCGCACAGTTCGATCAGCGGCAGGTCGACGATCTCCGAGGACGCGATCTTGTACGCGGGCGCGTCCAGTGATTCGAGCAGGTCGACCGCGGTGGGGTCGAACGGGCTGGAGAAGATCTCGAGACCGTGGGCGCGGGCGCGCTCGAACAGCGGCTCGTGCCATTCCCACGGCGTGTGGGCACGCTCGTAGAGCTTGTAGAGGTTCTCTCCACCCCACAGCGAATGCGAGTCGCCGATCCGGAAGTCCGGCGTGTCCACGTCGATGGTGATCGTGTCCGGCCGGTAGGTCTGCAGCTTGACCGCCTGCGCGCCGGTTTCGGCGATCGCGTCGACGATCTCCAGCGCCCGGCCGAGGTCACCGTTGTGGTTACCGGACATTTCGGCTATCACGAACGGCGGACGCGCCGTCGAGAGAACATGTGCGCCGATGCGCACCTCGCTGGCGGTCATCGGAGTAGGACTACCTCTTCTTCCTGGTCCGGCGGTCGGCGGCACGCAGTTCGGTCCAGACGACCTCACGCGGCTCACCGTCGACCTCTCGAACATACCTGCGTGTTTCGGTGAAGCCGAATCGCTTGTGCAGTTGCAGGACCTGCCGGTTGTCCGCGAGCGTCGCACCGCCCAGCAGTTTCAGGCCGAGTACGTCGAAGCCATAGTCGATGGCGGCGCTCTCCAGCGTCAACCAAGCCGGGAGGATTTCCCGGCCGAGGCCCTCGACGTCCAGGTAGAAGTGCCATTCCGCGCTTCCGGCCTCGGTATCGATTTCGCTGAACAGCACGACACCGACGGGCACTCCGGCGTGCCGGTAGACGAGGACACGACGGCTCGGGTCCTCGCGGACCGCCTCGAACCAGCCGCGGTGCTCTTCGACACCGATCTCGTGTGTGGTGAAGCTGACCCGCCGGACCGACGGGTGGTTGCGCCACCGCCGGATCCGGTCCAGGTCGTCTTCCCCGGCTTCGACCAGCAAGCCGGTCATTCGCCTGCCGGGACGGTGATGGTGTCCTCGATCCGGCGCAGCCGGTCCTCGTACCGCGCGATTCCGGCGAGCCGCACGCGGATCTGGGCGTGCTGGCGCTGGATCTCCTGGATCAGGCTGCGCGCCTCGGCCAACTCGGGTTTGTCGGCGTGCACCGGCAGCGACAGCGACTCGCGCAGATCCTCCAGCTGGGCCTCCTGGGCCGCGACGCTCGGGATCAGGCGATCCAGCTCGGCACGGGTCCAGCGCAGGTCGCCCCGCGCGTGCTCAAGGCCGCTCTCGGCGCTGTCGAGCCGGCGGCGGTGGTCCGCGGTGGCGTGTTCGAGGTCGTTGACGCGCCCGTTGAGGTCGCGGAGCCGCTCGTCGATCCGGAAGTCGATGAGCCGGGCGATCCGGCCGATCACGCCGCTACGGAGTTTCTGCACTGCCATGGTGGTTCCTTCTCGGAGTGGGCTGGCTGTGGTTCAGCGCAGGAGTTCGGTTTCGCCGGTCTTCGTCCACGAGTCCAGCAGCCTGCCCTCGGCGGCGATCCGGTGCTCGGGGCCGACGATGCAGGAATCGCCCGCAGCGTGCTCCCAGTGTGTCTGGTTCGGGTCGTCGATGAACGAGAACCCGGACAGGAGCAGGTTGGCGTGCGGGAACGACGTGCGCGCGATCCAGGCGGCCAGTGTCCCGGTGGTCGACCACAGGCCCTGTTCGCGGCTCGGCAGGCCGAGCGCGTCCGAAAGGGGCAGGACGACTTCGCGGTTCGGCACCGGCACGTAACCGAGGTCACCGGGCCACCAGCCAGGGATGTCTTCGGGCTCCCAGTGCATCCGCCCCGGCTCGACCAGCAGGTAGAGCCGCTTGCGGTAGTCACGGAAGACGTGCTTGGTGGCGCGGACGGCGCGGTTGAACACCACGACGTGCACCCGGCTGCCGACCGTTTCGGGGCCACCCGGCTCGTCGACGACGAAGCCGTTGACGCGGATCACGAGGTCACACGCGTCGATGGCCTTCGCTCGCCGGGGGTCCGGCGGAAGCGGCTGATTCCCGACCACGGCCACCGAACGGGGCTCCGGCCGGTCGGCGTATGCGGCGAGCAGATTGACCATCAGGCTCGCGTCGCCGAGTGCAGCAGTCATGAGGGCAGAAAGTACCAGCACACGCACCGCGTTCGGGTTCGAATCCGACGGTAGCTTTCCGTGGTCGGGGCGGGGCGGCCCAGGCATCGACGGCTCCATCGGTACCCTCGTTCCCGTGCATGCCACCAGCACGGTTCACGCCGCCGACGGTGCTGCGCCGACCTCGGTTCCGCCGATTTCGGACAGCAAGACCTTTTCGCGCGCGTTCGCCGATATCAAGACCGGTTTCGCCGCCAAAGAGCTGTGGGGACACCTCGGCTGGCAGGACATCAAGCAGCGCTATCGCCGCTCGGTGATCGGCCCGTTCTGGATCACCATCAGCCAGGGTGTCATCGCGCTCGGCCTGGGGCTTCTGTACTCACAGTTGTTCGGCATGCCGACGTCGACGTTCCTGCCCTACATCAGCACGGGCTTCATCATCTGGGGCTTCATCAGCGGCTGCCTGTCCGAGGGCATGGAGACCTTCATCTCCAACGAGGGGCTGATCAAACAGCTCCCGGCGCCCCTGTCGGTCTACGTGCTGCGCACGGTGTGGCGCCAGACCCTGATGCTGATGCACAACCTGATCGTCTACGTCATCGTGGTCTCGATCTTCTTCACTTCGCTCAACCACCAGTACTCGCTGAACACCGGCAACTGCAACGAGGGCTTCTCCGGTATCTGCCACCCCGGTATCGGCTGGTACTCGCTCACCGCGATCCCCGGTTTCTTCATGCTCGCCTTGAACGCCGGCTGGGTCACCCTGCTGCTGGGCATCATCTCGACCCGCTACCGGGACATCCCGCAGGTGATCAGCTCGGTCATCCAGCTGTTGTTCTATCTCACGCCGATCGTGTGGCCGATCGACCAGCTGCTGGCGGGCGGCGCGCGTGCCTCCACCTCGTGGGCCCTGCCGTTCGTCCACGGCAACCCGTTGTTCCACTTCATCCAGATCGTGCGCGCACCACTGATCGGGCAGCAAGTCAGCATCAACAGCTGGTACGTGGTGCTCGGCATCACCGTCGTCGGCTGGGTCCTCGCGCTGGTCGCGATGCGCAATTACCGTTCCCGCGTCTCTTATTGGGTGTGACAGATGGTCAGCATTGATGTGCACAACGCCTACGTCGACTTCCCCATTTTCGACGCGAAGACCCGCTCCATGAAGAAGAAGGTGCTGGGCAAGGTCGGCGGCAAGATCGGCACCGAGACCAAGGTCCCGATCATCGAAGCCCTGCACGACGTGACGCTCCAGCTGCGGGAAGGCGACCGGGTCGGCCTCGTCGGCCACAACGGCGCCGGGAAGTCGACGCTGCTGCGGCTGCTGTCCGGCATCTACGAGCCCACCCGCGGTTCGGCGAAGATCTCCGGCAAGATCGCGCCGGTCTTCGACCTCGGCATCGGCATGGACCCGGAGATCTCCGGACTGGAGAACATCATCATCCGCGGTCTGTTCCTCGGGATGACCGCGAAGCAGATGGAAGCCCGCGTCGACGACATCGCGGAGTTCACCGAACTCGGCGACTACCTGCAGATGCCGCTGCGCACCTACTCGACCGGTATGCGGGTGCGCCTGGCGCTGGGCGTGGTCACCTCGATCGATCCGGAGATCCTGATCCTCGACGAGGGCATCGGCGCGGTCGACGCGGCGTTCCTCAACAAGGCGAAGGACCGGTTGAAGGCCCTGGTGAAGCGGTCGGGCATCCTGGTGTTCGCCAGCCACTCGGACGAGTTCCTCTTCGAGCTCTGCGACTCCGCCATCTGGATGGACGAGGGGCACGTCAAGCAGCGCGGTTCGCTGCGCGACGTGCTCACCGGCTACAAGGGGCGCGACCCGTTCGAGAACATGAGCAAGGAGACGCTGGAGCGGTTCGGTATCGAACCCGAGCCGGTGGCGACGACGAACGGTGGCCAAGGATGACCAGCGAGACCCGGCAGTTGCCCGAAGGCGCCGTCGTCGGCGTCGTCGTCACGCGCCATCGGCGGGAACTGCTCGCGGACTCGCTCAAGGTGATCGCCGCGCAGACGCGCCCGGTCGACCACCTCGTCGTGGTCGACAACGGGCCGGACAAGTCGGCGCGCGACATCGTCGAGGACTACCCGCTTCCGTTCACGTACCTGCCCTCGCACCGGAACCTCGGTGGCGCGGGCGGGTTCGCGCTCGGCATGCTGCACGCGCTCTCGATGGGCGCGGACTGGGTCTGGCTGGCCGACGACGACGGCCGTCCCGCCGACGAGAACGTCCTCGCGATCCTGCTGGACGAGGCCGAGAAGCGCGATCTGGCCGAGATCTCCCCGGTGGTCACCAACATCGACGCGCCGGACAAGCTCGCGTTCCCGTTGCGACGCGGGCTGACCTGGAAGCGTTCGTCGTCGGAGCTGGGCGTCGACTTCCTGCCCGGGATCGCCTCGCTGATGAACGGCGCGTTGTTCCGCGCGTCCACTTTGGACGTCGTCGGCGTGCCGGATCTGCGGCTGTTCTTCCGCGGCGACGAGGTCGAACTGCACCGGCGCCTGGTGCGTTCCGGACTGCCGTTCGGCACCTCGCTCAAGACCGCGTACCTGCACCCGGACGGCTCGGACGAGTTCAAGCCTATGCTGGGCGGCCGGTTCCACGCGCAGGACCCGGAGAACGAGGTCAAGCGCTACTACACCTACCGCAACCGCGGGTACCTGCTGTCCCAGCCGGGAATGCGCAAGATCGGCGCGCTCGAAGTGGTGCGTTTCGGTCTGTACTTCGTCGGCGTGAAGCGGGACCCGAAGGCTTTCCTGCAGTGGCTCAAGCTCGTACGCCAGGGCCGCAGGGAGAAGTTCTACCGCTACTGAGATACACGGGAAAATCACAGTGGCCACCCGTGCCGGCGAGGGAACTCGGCGGCACGGGTGGCTGCTGTCGCTCAGGGAGCCGTACGGAACCGGAGCTGTCCGCCGGACATCCGGTGGACAGGCAACCTGTGTCCGGCTCCGGTCGTGAACACAGAGCACCAGCCTCGAAGACCCGCTGGAACCGGGCTTTTACTACATCGTCGACCTGCTCGACCCGTACCTGCTGGTGATCCCGCTGCTCACCCTGGTGGTCGTCGCGGCGTTGGCGCTCCGGAAGCTGACACGTGCGACGACCATCGTCGTTCTGATGCCCGTCGTCGCAGCGCTCGGCCTGCTCTTCTACGTCACCCGCGTCGGCGGTGACTACATGCACGGCCGCATGCTGCTTCCGTCGCTCTTGCTGCTTCTTCTCCCCGTGCTCGCCGTACCACTCAGCAAGTGGACCGCGGTGCCCCTGCTGGTGCTCGGCATCTGGGCCGTGGTGAGCGGGGGGCTGGTTGCGGGCACCCTCGGCGATCACGCACAAGATCGGCGCCAACGCCATCACCGATTCCCGCGTCTTCTGGGCCGACACCACGGGCAAGTCCCATCCGATCCTGGCCGAGGACGCCGCTCAGGTCCCCGGCTACCTGCCGGATCTGGCCAAGGCCATGGAGGGCAAGCAAGGGCCTGTCGTCGCGGTGTCGGTCGGCCACCGGTGGTTCGTCGTACCGGCGCGGGAGCAGACCGTGGTCTCTTCTCCCGGCGCGCTCGGCTTCCCCGGCATGCTGCCCTACGACACCAAGGTGGTCGACGACCTCGGGCTGGCAGGCCCGCTGGCGTCGCACTCGCTCTCGGTCCGAGGCTGGCCGATGGGGCACGACAAGCTGCTCTCGGTCGCCTGGACTATCGCGGACGCCGGCCGGGGCACTCCGGAAGAGCTGTCCTCGGCGACCGAGGGCGTGGTGCCCGCGGAGGAGATCGCGTCCGCGAGGCGTTCCCTCGCCAGGCCCGAGATCCAGGAAATGCCGGCTTCCGTGCGAGCGCCGCTGACCGGAGACTACCAACCGAACGTGTGACCCATCGGCAGCGGAAAGGCCCTTCCTCGCGCGTGGCGCGAGGAAGGGCCTTTCTGTCACGTCTACTCGCCGATGACCGGCGGAGCGGTGCGCATGTCGGTCCCGAAGACCTCGTCCGGGTCACCCTCGACGAGATACGTCGGACGCTGGTGCTCGGTGTCCTCGTCCCCGTCCGCGTGCTGACCGCGGCCGCCCATGCCGCCACCCATACCCGGTCCGCCGCGCCCGGCGGCGCCACCGCCGAGACCGCCCATACCGCGGCCTGCCGCCGCTTCGGCGGCACCGATACCACCGGGGCGGGCCGCGCCGGACGCGGAGCCCGAGCCGGGCGTGGAGCCGCCCGCACCGCTGCCGGGACCGAACCCGCTTCCGCCTCCACCACGGCCGGTGCGGCTGTTGTAGTCCGAGTCGCCCATGCCGCCACCCATCATGGGCGCCATCGGCATGGGGCTCACCGGCATCGCGGTGTTGTTGTTGGGGCCGGGAGTGCTGATCGGCGCCGGCCCGTTCTGGAAGCCGGACGGCGTCGTCCCCGACGGGATGCTGCCGGAGCCGGTGCTGCTGCCGGGGCCGGGGAGGTTGGGCGAGCCGTAACCGCCACCACCGCCACCACCGCCGCCGCTACCCCCGCCGCCACTGCCGGGCGGGATGTAGGTGTTGCCGCCACCAGGCTGTTCGTCCCAGGGCATTTTCGACCCGGGCGGGAGTTCGTAGATGCCGGGCTTGCCTGTCCCCTCGCCACCGCCTTCGCCGAACTTCGGCGGCTCGGCGAAGGCCGGCTGCTTCGACGCGGCGTCGTACAGCGCCTTGTCGTAGCTGTGCATGGCGGAGGCCGCCTCGGTGTGCGCCTCCTGGCTGTCCTTCTGCTTCTGGATGGACTTGTCGATGTTCTCGCCGAGGTTGAACGGGTTCGACGTCATCCACCCCCCGACCTCTTCCTTCCAGCTGAAGGGGATCGGTTTGGGCATCGTGTTCTTCACGGTGGACGCCGCGGTGCCCTGGTCGTAGATCGTCTCGGACGCGAGCTTGGCGTTCTGGGAGTTCGTCTCGGACCACTTGCTGAGGCTCTTGAAGTACCCCTGCGCGTTGCCCGCCGCGTCGCCTTCCCAAGTGCCCTGCGACGCGGTGACGGCCTGGTCCATCGTCTTCGCGAAGGTGTCGAAGGCTTTGTGGATCTCGTGGTAGGCGGTCGAGACGTCGGAGACCTGTTCGACGTTCAGGTTGCTGTTGACGAACTGTTCGAGCTTCTCGTGGTCGTAGCCCTGGTAGTCCGCGTTCGACGGCTCCAGGCCCTCGACGTACTGGACGTCCTTGTTCTTGGTCAGCTGGTCGACATTCTTGTCGCCGACCTCCTGCGACTGCTGGTGGGCCCTGCCGGAGGCGATGAACTGATTGACCGCGCCGAACAGCCAGCCGTCACTGGGGTCGACGCCCTCCTGTGCCTTCTGCTGGAAGTACGCGTCGCGAGCCGCCGGCGAAAGGTCGGAGACCTGCTGCTCGGTCAGGTTCGGTGTCTTGGTGGTCATCCTGGTTCCCCCTTAGCCCTTCGGAAGCTTCGGTTCGACGGTGTCGGCGACCTTCTCGGCGACCTCACAGGCCTGCTTCGGGTCGGTGGCGTCCACGAGGACATCGGCCCGCGCCGAAGCGGTGAGTTCGAGTGCCATCAAGCAGCCGGACGGCGGTTTCGGCACGAGCACCGCTTTGCGCCCGTTCACGTTCCCGGTGGTCTTGCCGTTCCCGCCGTCGTTGACGCTGTCGATGTTCTGCGTGTCCCGGAGGTCGACGGAGACGGTCAGGCTGTCCGAGGCGCTCGCCGCCTCCTTGGAGAACTGGCAGGCGCGGGCTCCGCCTTCGTTCAGCGTCACCGGATCCTTGAACGCCCCGTAGGACGAGAGGTCGGCCGCGCTGAGCAGAGAGCACGGATCGATCGACTTGGTGTCACCACCGCCGGTGGCGGGCGCCGAACTGGATCCACCGGTCTGGGCGGGCGGCGCCGACGGTGCCGGGCTCGCGCTCCCCGGCTTCTCGCTGGAGCACGCGGCCAACACCAGGGCGGCCGCGGCGAGCGGCAGCACGCAGAGTTTCTTCATCGTCCCTCAGGCCTGAATCTTCTTGGTGGCGTCGATCGCGCGGTCTTCGACACCCTTGTACAGCCCCGCGGCCCTGGCCAGCGCTTCGTCTGCGTCCCGGACGACCTGCTTGAACTGTTCGAGCACCGCGCTCGCGGAGTTGCTCGCCTGCGCGGCGCCCTTGTGGTCGTGGGCCGCGACGGCCTTGCCGTACGGGTGGTCGCCGAGCTGGGGTGCCTCGGAAAGCCGCGTCGTCCGGTTACCGAGTGCGCTGAGCTCTTCCGACATGTTCGCGAGCGCCTCACGCAGCGGCTTGACGCCTTCGGCGGTGATCTTGAAGCCGCCGCTCTTGGCGGCCGAAACCAGCTTCTGGGTCTCGGCGCTCACCTTGGCGATCGCGGCCTGGTTCAGGCCACCCGCCTCCACGTACTTGGCCGCCGCCCCCATGGCGGAGCCGATCGAGAAGTCCGGTGCCGCCTGTCCGCCGTCCGCTTCGAAAGCCATCGCCCGCCCCACTGCATCGTCTGCTCGCCCGTGCGTTCGCCCGGAAGTCTACTAGCCGGGCACTCAGCGCAACGGTGATTCCCCGATCACCGGAGATCCCGCCGGAACTGTGACGAAACGGGCGTCACGCCGGTTCCCGAAGGTTCAGAACTGGCCTTCGAGCTGGGCGTACAGCTGCTGCGCGATCCTCGCGTTGTCCGCGGGAGCGTAGGTCAGCCAGCTTTGCCCGTCGGTCGCCTGGCGCGAAGTCATCATGAACCGGCCCGCTTCGGTGTCGAACCACGCCAACGGCGGGAAGACCTGGCCACCGCGGATGAACACGCTGAACTGGCCCACTCGCTTCATCGGCTTCTCGAAGATCCGTTCCACCTGCCGCTGCTGCGGGTTCGATCCGTGGGACCGGGGCCCGCTGACCTGCGCAAAGGGGTCGTACGCGTCGTCGTTCCGGGGGCGCTTCGGCGCGCTCACCGGCTTCGCGATGGTGACCGACTGGCCGGGGCCCGCCGGGGTGAGGGGCAGGAGATCGACGATCGACGCGACGATCGCGGTCGGCCGGGTCTCCTCGAACACGAGCAGGTTCTCGTCCTGGCGCACCAGCACCGCGAACTGCCCGTTCGTCGCCGCCCGCGCGAACAGCTGCTTGTCCTTGTCCATCTGCGCGACCGCCCAGACCGCGAGCTGCGGGGTGACGAACGTGGCGAGCGCGAGTTCGACGTCGGCGTCGAGCCTGCCGCCGCGCATCATGCCGCGGCCTTCGAGGTCGCGGAAGACGGCCTCGCGCACCATCGCGCGCTGATCGGTCGTCGTGCCGATGTGCGGGACCTCGAACGGGACGGGCGCCGGACCGAACCGGCCGTGTTCGAGCAGGATGTCCACCGCCGCCAGCGACAGCGAGAACGAATGCGGCATCGCCATTTCCCCCCGCGGGTGTCTTGTTCGTCGGGATGAACGTAGTCCACGCACCCGATACGCCCGCAGCGAACCCGCTTGCCCGGCCGTGATCAACGCTGGTGCCATGGATTCATGACAGACCGGAAACCCGCGCTCGTCCTCCATCTCGCCGCCGGCGGCGAGCCGCTGCTCTTCGCGCTCACGGCGGAAGAAACCGAACGGCTGACCAAGGATCTCTCGCATTTCGTCCGCACCGGCGCGGTACAGACGATCCGGACGAGAGACGATTCCGAGGTGGCGATCAACTTCTCCCACGTCGCCGCCGCCTACATCGACGACCTGAACCGCAAGACTCGCGTGTTCGGCCTCCACTAGATCACGTGGCGGCGCCGCACTCGCGCTTTCGCCCAGGCGGTCAGCTCCGGGAGAAGAGCTCCAGCAGACCGGTTTTGATCTCCGGGCGGCTGGCGGCGACCATCAGGAAGACGGCTTCCCGGACGAGCCGCTGGGGGTGTCGTCCGACGAGTACCGACGTGCTGCCGTTGGCCGCGACCAGCGCGCCCGCGGCCCGGAACGCGAGTTCCGCGCCCGCCGCCCTGGCCGCGGGCAGCGACGGCGGATCGGCGAGCGCCGCGTCGAGCCTGCCGCGGACGACGTCGATCTCGGCCCGGATCCCGGCGGCGACGTCGGCCTTCCCGAGGTCCTCGATGAGCCGAGCGGCGCGGGCGGCCAGGCCGAGCGGCGCGCAGCCGTTGAGGCGGGAGGCGAAGGTGTTGCCCGCGACGAAGTCCGCGTGCGGGGTCTTCCCGTAGACGCGGTCGTCGGCGAGGAAGTAGCGGGTGAAGCCGAGGTGCACGGTGGACGTGCCCTGCGCCGCGACGAGGTCGAGCGGCTGGACCTCCAGCCGCTCCCCCGCGACCGGATCGATGATCGCGCCGATGACGGTGTCGCCGTCGCGGGCGCAAAGCTGAAGCAGGTCGATGACGCCCCACCCGCTGACGAAGGGGGCCTCGCCGTCGAGGAGGTAGCCGCCGTCGACGCGTTCCGCACGCAGCCTGGGCGGAGTCGGGATCACCGCGGCGAACGCGGCGCCGGCCTTGAGTTCCCCGCTGATCAGCGACGGGAGGTAGCGATCACGCAGTTCGGTGTCGACGGCGCCGGTCAGTGCCGTGACCAGGCCGTGGTGCTGGATCCAGGTGAACATCGTGCTGAGGCAGCCGCCCGCCAGTGCCTCGAGAACCTGGACGATCTCCGGGAGTTCTGCGCCCGGACCGCCGGCTTCCTTGGGCGCCGCGAGGCCGTAGAAGCCTTCGGCTGCGAGGGCGTCGAAGTGACTTGAAGGCACTTCGCCCTTGAGGTCGACTTCGGTGGCCGCGGGGAAGAGGAGATCATCGGCGAGGGCGTGGGCTCGAGCGACCAGATCCGTCATGAGAGTAAGGCTACCCTTACTTGACCTGTTGTGAGTCTAGCGCCGCTAGGAAAGCTAGCGTTACTAAAGGTCCCTTGCTCCCCTTTTGGCCCCCAGATAGCAGTGTCCCCAATGTCGCATTGGAGACACTGAGCGTCTCTAATGCGACATTGGGGACATCGAAGCCGCGCGAAGCGGGTGCTACAGCTTGTAGAGGCGCTTCCAGTTGTCCCGCGAGGTCAGCTCGGGCATGGCGCGCTTGTACTGCTCCTGCACCGCCGCGCCTTCCTTGCGGAGCCGCTGGATCACCTTCGCGCCCCGGCGCGCCAGGTCGAACATCTTCGCGCGGTCGTACGAGCGGACCCGCACGCCTTCCTGCGAAGCGTCGGTGACGACGGCGGTGTCGAAGGTCGCGACGTGCCACCAGTGGGCCTCGTCGATCGGGATCGCGCCGAGCGAGTGGCGGCTGCGGCCGAGCACCCGGTCGAGGATCCGCTTGATCAGCACCAGGCGCTGCATGCTGGGCCGCGGCGCGCTGTTGATGATGCCGATGTCGTTCGACGCGATACCCGGGACGTCGGTGGCCTTGTGCCGTTTGGTCTCGGGGTACTCGTCGCGGATCCGGCGGATCTCCTTCATCGCGGCGACGCCGCCGTCACGCAGGACCTCCGGCCCCTCGAGGAAGTCCTCGACGGCCTTGATCAGCGTGGCGGACAGGCCGTACTGCATGCCGAGCAGGTACCGGACCAGCTGCGCGATGAGCACGCGCGAGAGCAGGTTCAGGTTGAACGGCGAGTGCAGCGCGGCGGTGATGATCGAGTTCCGCAGGTTGAAGTAGCGGTGCCACTCGTCCCAGTCCTTCCAGTGGAAGTCGGCGTGCCAGACGCCGGCGCCCGGAAGGGTGACCGTCGGGAAGCCGTGCGCGCGGGCACGGTAGCTGTACTCCGCGTCGTCCCACTGGAAGAAGAAGGGCAGCGGGTAGCCCGTGGCCTTGACGACCTCGTACGGGATCAGGCACGACCACCAGCCGTTGTACCCGGCGTCGAGGCGGCGTTCCTGGCGGTTCGGCTTGAGGGTCTCCTCGTCGACGCCGAGCAGGTCGGCGGTCGAGAGCGAGTGCTGCACCGGCTGGCCGGGCTCCAGCGTGTTCAGCCGGGCGTATTCGGCGCCGACGTGCAGCTGGTTCGGGTGCAGCAGGTTCAGCATCTGCCCGCCGACGATGACCGGATTGACCGTGCGGTTGGAGAACGCGGTCATCCGGATCACCAGATCCGGCTCCAGCAGCACGTCGTCGTCCATGAACAGGACGTTCGCGTGCTCGGTCTCGGTGTGCCCGGCGACCTCGTAGAGGCCGCGGGTGAACCCGCCGGCGCCGCCGAGGTTCGGCTGCTTGATGTAGTGCAGCTTGTCGCCGAGGTCCTTCGCGACCTGCTCGAAGCCGTCACGCGACTCGACGAGGTCGGTGCCCTGGTCGGCGACGTAGATCGCGTCGAGCGTCTCCAGCGAGGAGACGTCGGCGGCGAGCGCCTGCAGGTTCGACAGGCAGTCGTCGGCGCGGTTCATCGTGCAGATGGTCACCGCGGTCGGGCGGATCTTCTCCGGCGCTTCGACCGTCCAGCGGACCTTCTCGACACGCAGCGACTGGCCGCCCTCGGTCTCGAGGTCGAGCCAGAGCGCGCCGCCGTCGTAGAACTTGTCGAGCTTCGCGGTGAGCGTCACCTTCCGCTGCTTCGCACCCGCGACGACTTCGGCCGCGACCACACGCGAGTCGCCCTCGATGTCGGAGGCGCCGACGGACAGCTGGCCGTCACCGGTGACGACGGCCTCGACCTGGACCTCGGTCACGTCGGTCCAGCGCTGCCAGTAGCTCGCGGGGAAACGGCCGAAATACGTGTTGCCGGACACCTTCGACGCCGGCTCGATGGAGATGCCCGCGCGCTCGCGCACGGCGGTGCCCCATTCGAGTTCGGCGTAGAGGTCCTTGCTGACGATGGGGGCCGGGCCGGCATAGAGCCCGCGCTGCGCGGTGAGACGGCCCTGCGGGGTGCGTTCCGCGAAGCGGGTGTCGTCGACAGTGCTCACCATGGCGCTCGGGGCCTCTCCGGTGACGGCGGCTTTACCGGGCATGAATCCTCAGTTCTCCTCTTTGCTGGTGGCGATGGCGCGGGGCTCACGGAAGACGACCCACTTGAGCATGACGAAATTGATCATGGTCGCGGTTGCCTGCGAAACGACCCAACCGAAGGTGGCCTTCCAGGCCGACTCCGGCAGGACGTGCAGCATCGTGCGGTTGACGCCGACGGCGACGAGGAACGTCACGGCGTACAGGAGTACGAAGCTACCGATCTGACGCGCGCCCTCCTGGCGTCCACCGGCGAAGGTGAACTTGCGGTTCAGGAAGAAGGCGGTCGTGGTGCCCACGATGAAGCTGAGCGCGCGGGCGATGTCCACCCACGGTGTCGCGTCCATTCCGAGGGCGCGAAGCCCCTGGTAGACACCGAAATCGACCAGGGCGCAGAAGCCGCCGATGAGGCCGAAGCGGATGAGCTGCCCGAGCAGCCCAGGAGAGGACGGCGCTGCTGCCGTCACGCCGGCTTTCGGGTCGGTCGCCACCACTGCTCTACCTCATAAACTGCTGGGGCTGATGCGCAAAGTGTAGAAGCGAGCACTTCAGGGTCACGTTCCGGGCATTGTTCGGCGTGGTTACCCTGGTCGGCGTGACCCGAGCACCCAAGACACAGCGGCAGTCGCTCATGGGCTGGGCGAGGACGTCGCCGAGTATCGCGGACGTCCTGAGCACCCCCGATGTGGAAGCCATCGCCCGTGCGGTGACGCGGGCCGGGGAACGCGGGGTCATCGCGCGCGGTCTCGGCCGGTCCTACGGCGACCCGGCGCAGAACGCGGGCGGCCTGGTCGTCGACATGACCGCGCTGGACCGCATCCACTCGATCGACCCGGATTCCGGCATCGTCGACCTCGACGCGGGCGTCAGCCTCGACAAGCTGATGCGCGAGGGCCTGCCCTACGGGCTGTGGGTGCCGGTGCTGCCGGGGACGCGCCAGGTCACCATCGGCGGCGCTATCGCCAACGACATCCACGGCAAGAACCACCACTCGGCGGGCAGCTTCGGCAACCACGTGGTGTCGATGGACCTGATCACCGCCGACGGGCAGGTGCGCACGCTCACGCCGGACGGCCCCGACGCGGAGCTGTTCTGGGCGACCGTGGCCGGTATCGGCCTGACGGGCATCATCGTCCGCGCCAAGATCCGGATGACGAAGACCGAGACGGCCTACTTCAAGGCCGACATCCAGCGCACGGCGAACCTCGACGAGACCCTGGCGCTGGTCACCGACGGCTCCGAGGCCAACTACACGTACTCGTCCGGCTGGTTCGACTCGATCTCCCGGGGCGCGAAGCTCGGCCGCGCCGCCTTCCAGCGCGGCTCGCTCGCCAAGCTGGACGAACTGCCGCCGAAACTGCGGGCCGATCCGCTCAAGTTCAACCCGGGCACGCTGGCCACCCTGCCGGACATCTTTCCGAACGGGCTGGCTAACAAGCTGTCGTTCACCGCGATCGGCGAGCTGTATTACCGCAAGACCGCGAAGAACGCGCGCGACCAGATCCAGAGCCTGACCGCCTTCTACCACCCGCTGGATCTCTTCGGCGAGTGGAACCGCGCGTATGGCACCAAGGGTTTCCTGCAGTACCAGTTCAGCACGCCGCTGAACGCGCACGAGCCACTGCGCCGGATCATCCAGAAGGTCGCGGATTCCGGGCACGTGTCGTTCCTCAACGTGTTCAAGCAGATGGGCGAGGGCAACGCGGCGCCGCTGTCGTTCCCGCATCCCGGCTGGATGGTCTGCCTCGACTTCCCGATCAAGGACGGGCTGAGCCGGTTCTGCCAGGAACTCGACGAGGACGTGCTCGCGCTCGGCGGCCGTCTGTACACGGCGAAGGACTCGCGCACCTCGGCGGAGAACTTCGCGAAGATGTACCCGCGGCTCGAAGAGTGGCGCAAGGTCCGCGCTTCCGTTGACCCCGAAGGCGTTTTCGCCTCTGACATGTCCCGAAGGTTGGAACTGTGATCGACGCTGTGGGCAACCCCCAGTCCCTGCTGCTGCTCGGCGGAACCTCCGACATCGCGCTCGCGATCGCGGAGAAGTACCTGTCCGAGAAGCCCCTCCGGGTCGTGCTGGCCGGACGCCAGTCGCCGCGGCTCGACGCGGCCGCGCAGCGCCTGAAGGACAAGGGCGCCGAGGTGTCCACTGTGGACTTCGACGCCAAGGCCACGGACACCCACCCCGCCGTGCTGGACAAGGCGTTCGAGGGTGGCGACATCGACGTCACCGTCGTGGCGTTCGGCCTGCTCGGCGACCAGGAAGAGCTGTGGCAGGACCACGCGAAGGCCGTCGAGGCGGCCACCGTGAACTACTCGGCCGCGGTTTCGGTGGGTGTCGCGCTGTCGAACAAGCTCAAGAAGCAGGGCCACGGCAAGGTCATCGCGCTGTCGTCGGTCGCCGGTGAGCGGGTCCGCCGGTCGAACTTCGTCTACGGCTCCTCCAAGGCCGGTTTCGACGGCTTCTACCTGGGCCTCGGCGAGGCCCTGTCCGAGTTCGGCGTGCGGATCACCGTCGTCCGCTCCGGCCAGGTCCGGACCAAGATGACCGAAGGCCTCAAGGACGCCCCGCTGACGGTGGACGCCGAGCAGGTCGCGGAGACCGCGGTCGCCGCCTCGCGCGCCGGCAAGGAACTGGTGTGGTCGCCCGCGCCGTTCCGCCTGGTCATGTCGGCCCTGCGGCACATCCCCCGGCCGATCTTCCGCAAACTTCCGATCTAGGGAACGAGCGCGTTACTCCATTCGTCTCACCCGGGCACGGACTCCCTCCGTCCCCGGGTTGAGAGGAATCGATGGCTGACCAGGAAGCCAGGCTCGACGCGGCCATCCGGTCGTTTCAGGAGCAGGCCGCCAAAGCCGCGGAACTGAAGGACAAGATCGCCGGGCTGCGCGGATCCGCGCGCAACGCCGACGGCTCGGTGACGGTGACCGTCGCCCCGTCCGGCGCCCTGCTGGGACTCCAGCTGTCCCCCAAGGCGATGAACCGCACGCACACCGCACTGCGGCAGGAGATCCTCACCGCGGTCAGAGAAGCGACCCAGCAGGCGGCGGCCGCGATGCAGCAGACCGTCCAGCCGATCCTCGGCGACCGCGCGGACCAGTTCAAAGAGGCGTTCAACGCCCACGTCGAACCGCTCGGGCCCAGCGCTCCCCCGCCCGCGGAATCCCTCGCCGGGCCCGCTCTCCAGCAGCCCGTCCGCACGTCTCGTCCGACACGCCCCGCTCGCGCCGACGATGACGACTTCGGCGGCCCGATCCTGCGGAGGGACTCGTTTTGACCGGCTTCGGCGTACAGACGGAAGCGCTCACCGCGCACGCGACGGGGTCCAAAGAGGCCTCGGGGAATTTCGGCAGCCTCGCCGGCCTGCTGGAGCAGGCCAGGGTCTCGGACGACTGCTTCGGCCCGCTCGGCGAACTGATGGCCTTCAAGTACTTCGAGGGGCTGCAGGAGTGCCAGGACCTCGCCGAGCAGGCGAAGTCCTTCATGGACCAGATCGCCGACAAGACCACCACCGCGGCGAAGACCTATCTCGACCACAACCAGGGCACCGCCGAGGTCATCACCGGCCTCGGCGCCGGGCTGGACGACGGCGGCAGCGGCCCCGGCAGCCTGAGCGACCTCAACAGCGCCGGCGACTCCGGCCGCAAGGGGTTCTGGGAGCAGAACGGTGGCTACGGCAGTTCGTGGATCAGCACCTCCTCGGAGGTCGCCAGGGCGAGCAGCCCGCCGGACGTCGCGATCGCGACGGTGCACGCTCGGATGGAACAACTCCAGCTCGTGACGAGCCCCGGGCAGTCCTTTGTGGACAACGGGCTGGGTTTCCTGATCGGGATCGTGATCAGCCCGCTGGTCGAGCTGGTGCTGGAGCCCGCGATCGGTGACCCCGAGCAGATGCGCAGCACCGCCAAGGGCTGGGAGCAGACGGCGAAGTGGCTCGACGGCGTCGCCGAGCACGAGCAGAAGCGCGCCGATGGCACCAAGGAGGCTTGGAAAGGCCAGGCGGGCGACGCGTTCCGCGGCCAGATGACCGAGTTCTCGGGCGGCGCCAAGGCGTTCGCGAACGACGTCCGCGGGTTGCGGCAGATCCTGGAGATCGCGGCCGACCTGTTCGACGCGTTCGTCGAGATCGTCATCGACATCATCCAGGAACTGGTGATGGGCCTGATCATCGAGTGGCTGGCCGCGCTGGCCGCCTCGTGGATCACGGCGGGCGCCTCGGTCGGCGCGGCGGGCGCGGCCACGGCCGGTCAGGTCGCGGTGACCGGCGGACGGCTCGGGATGAAGGTCAAGCAGCTGCTCGGCAAGCTCAAGCCGTTGATCGACAAGCTCGAAGACATCCTGAAGGCGCTCCGCAACGGGCCGCTGAAGAAGGTCGTCGAGCGCACCGAAGGGCTGCGCGACGGCAACTGGCTGCAGAAGCGGCTCGCCGACCAGATCGACAAGAACCCACTGGCCAAGATCGTCACGAAGGCCAACCCTGCGACCGGCGCCTCCAAGACGGCCAACAGGTTCGCGGACCGGTACGGCGTCGGCGGCGAGGGCTCGGACGCGCTCACCACGAACCTCACCGAGGCCGGGTTGCGGGCGATGGGCATGAGCGGCACGACCAGCGTCGGCAAGGCCGCCTTCCGCGGCAGTGCCGGTAACCTGGCCGAACTGGGCGTCGAGCAGGGCGTCAAGGCGGGCTACCACGAGTCACAGGACACGTCGTCCGAGGAAGAGCGCCGCGCGGCGACCGACAGAGGGTTCACGATCGAAGAATGAATCTCGGCTACCCGCTCGGGGCCGCGTCGCAGGCCCTGCCTTCGCTGTACCCGGGCGAACGGTTGCTGTGGGCCGCGTACGGCCGGACGGTGAACTACGACGTGCGGGGCCTCGATCCCTGGGGTGTGCCGAAGAAGAGCGTGCTGGGCAAGATCGGCTCCGGCGCGGCGAACTTCGCGGGCGACGTGGTCGGCGCGGCGCTGGGCGGGGGTGACGACGGCGGCAAGTCGAATCCGCCATCGCCGCAGGTAGTCGTGCTCGGCGAACAGGGCGGCCTCGCGCACGCGGCGGTGCGGGAGCTGCCCACCAGCGGCTCGCTTTCGCGGCTTTGGGCGCTGACCAGCGCGCGGCTGCTGGTGCTGGAGAAGTTCGTCGCTCCGGAGAAGCCCTCGAAGAAGTCGTTCATGTCGAAGGCGATCGGGTTCGGCAAGGACATCGCGGCGATCATGACCACGAAGACCTACGGCGAGAACGCCGAGGGCGTCCCGATCGCGCGGCACGAGATGGTGCCGTGTGCCGAGATCCCCCGCGACCGGATCGCCGGTTTCGCGGTCGCCGAGCACGGCAAGAAGCGGCGCCCGTGTCTTCGCGCGTCCTTTGTGGACGGATCTGGGATGGATTTCCTTTTCGACTGCGACGATCCCCGGCAGTTCGCCTGGCTGTACTCGGTGACGGTGAGCTGATGGAGAACACGCCACTGACCGCGAAGACCGTCGACGAGATCGTCGAACGGGAACTGCACCAGTTCTGGCTCGCGCCCGGCGAGCGCCTGATCATCGGCTGCCCGCCCGCGCACGGGTACGTCGGCCTGGTGCTCGACGGCAAGCTCACGCTGCCCTATTCGCCGTCTCGGGAAACCCCTGCGGTGACGGGGAAACCGCGGTGGCCGCTGCCCGCTCCCGATGTGCTCGAAGCCGACTGGACCGACGACCCGACGATCGCCTACTGGGCCGTCGCGCGGACCGCGGACCAGACCGCCGCGCGGCTCGCGGACCACCTCGCCGGCGGGAAGGGCGAGGCGCGGCTGACGCTGTCCGACCGGCGACTGGCCGTCGTGTACCCGGCGCGGATGCTGGAGGGCGAGGATCCCGCGCAGCCGTTCCGGACCTTCGAGGAGATGCCGCCGGGAGTGGTGCGTTCGGTGTCCGCGCTCTACCTGGGGCGGAGTTTCCCGGCGCGGCCGGTGCTTCAGTTCGTCTTCGCCGACGGGTCCGTGGTCTACCAGCGCGACATGCTGGCCGTCACGAAAGCCGACCGGGCCCGTTCCCGCCGCTGACCCCCTCGCGTTTCGTCCTCTGAATGCGGTAGTTGGCATCGCGAACTACCGCATTCAGAGGACGAAATGCGGGAGGTCAGCGGGCCGGGAGGAGGTACAGGCTTTGGGTGCCCATCCAGGGCGAGCTGATCGTCCAGGTCGCCAGTGCGTTCGGCGGCGGCGCCTTGCGGGTGGTGGCCAGCACGAGATCCGGGGTCGCGGGCGGGACGCTGTGGTCGAAGAACCGGAAATTCGCCGCCAGCAGGGCCTTGCCCAGATCGCTGCTGCGGTTCTTCGTCTCGACGATCGCCGGGTCGACGGAGCCGCGGTCGGAGAACTGGTCGACGATGTCGCAATCGCAGGAGTACGCGAGCGCGCCGACCTCGCCCGCGCTCTCCACCTTGCGCCCCTTGGTCAGTTCACCCAGTTGCGCGCCGATCGCGCGGTACTCGTCGGACGCGGCGTGGTTGCTGGTGATGGGCGCGAACCGGCGCGGCAGCTCAGGAGCCGCGTAGGCGACGGCGCTCACGAGGACGAACGCGCCCGCGAGGATCCCCGCGCCGAGCCGCGCCCGGCCGGGCAGAGCGCAGGCTCCGGCGGCGAGGAGGACCGTCGCGCCGATGATGCTGGGCGCGTAATACCAGTGGTACGGCGGGACGTTCAGCCAGCAATAGGCCAGGTAATGCGCCGCACCGGCGATGGCGAGCGTGGCGAACGGCAGCAGCCGCTTCGCCCGCTCCGAACCGCGCCGGAAGTGGAATGTCCATAGTAGACCGACGAGCGCGCCGATCACGAGCGGCAGGAAGGAAAGAGTCGCCGCCAGCGGGAAGTTGCGCAGGTACAGCAGCGGGCCGTTGGTGAAACTGAACGGCCCCCACGAGCGCTGCATGATCTTGATGACCAGCGTGTCCGGCACCGCCGAACCCAGCACCAGCCAGCTGAACAGGAACCACGGCAGCATCACCCCCAGCGCGGCGAACGTCATCCGCCAGATGCCCACCCAGAATTCGCGGCGCCCGAGGAACAGGACGAAGGCGATCAGCAGCAGGTCGATCCGGATCAGCGCGATCAGGCCGATCACCGCGCCCGCGGCGGCGGGACGGCGTTCGTGCAGGAACACCATCGACCAGACGACGGCGGTCGCGCCGAGGGCGACTTCCAGCCCGACCGACGACAGCAGCAGCGGATTCACCAGCAGCATGCCCAGCGCCAGCGGGGCGAACCAGCCGGAGAGACCGGTCGCGGCGCCGATCCGGCGCAGGCCGAGGACGAGCGCCACCTGGCTCGCGACGAAGACGACCCCCGCGGCGAAGACGGCGTCCCGCACGATGAAGGTGACGAGCGCCAGCACGAGGACGTTCAGCGGCGACGTCGCGGTGTTGGCGGTGCCTTCTTCGATCAGGCCCCAGTGGCCGTGGAAGGCGAGGTTCTTCGCGTACGAGAGCGTGATGTACGTGTCGTCGATCAAATGCCCGCTGACCAGCACGAACACCAGAGCCGAAGCGACCGCCGCCCCGGCCGGGAGCACCCAGGTGCGGGTAAGGACGGCGGCTCCCGGCAGCGCACCGGGAGCCTGGGGCAGATCGGCGGAGGCGCTTCGCATCACGGACACCGTACACGGCGGCGTGATGATTCCGTTATCTACCCGCCGTGGGACTCGTCACGCCGGCCGCGGTCGCCATGGCCGTCACGGAAGTCCCTGTGCATGCCGGGACCGCCCGGACCTCGGTGTTCGCGGGAGATACCGGGCCGCCGATCACCGTCGCGGGAGGCCAGGCCGACGGCGGTGCCGATGATGCCGCCGCCGAGGAGGAAGCCGAGGGCGCCGACCGCGACCAGCTGCGTCGCACGATGCCCGGCGAACCGGCGGAATCCGCCCTTCCGGGGCGGGACCTGCTGCACCGGCGGAGGCGCGGCCGAAGCCTCGGCGGGCTTCTTCGGGTTCTCGTCCGCCACGGAGGGCTGCTCGACCGTCTTGTCCTCGTCATCGGACGGCCGCTGCGGGTCGCTCATCTCTTCGCTCCTCAAGTCGATGAGGGCGGGCTGTGTGCCCACCCCCCACCACCGAGGATGCGTGCGCATCCTGTGGATGCGCTGTGTCCGAGCTGTCGATCAGAGATAGAACGACAGGAACAGCGTGATGACCCAGCTCGCGCCGAGCACCTGGAGCACGCGGTCCTTGAGCGCGATCTCCTCCGGCTCACCCGCGTTGCCGCCGTCGACGTCGACGGCGTACCGCAGGACGGCCACCACGAACGGGACCATCGAGACGACCGCCCAGACCGAGTCGTGCTCGACCTGGCGGATCTCGAACGCCCAGAGGCAGTACGACATGATCAGGATCGCCGCGGACGTCGCCCAGACGAACCGCAGGTAGCTCGCCGAGTACTTCTTGAGCGAAGACCGGATCTTCGCGCCCGTGCGCTCGAAGAGCATGATCTCGGCGTAGCGCTTGCCCGCCACCATGAACAGCGAGCCGAACGCCGTGACCAGCAGGAACCACTGCGAAAGCGCGATACCCGCGGCGACACCACCGGCGATCGACCGCATCAGGAAGCCCGAGCCGACGATGGCCAGGTCGACCACGGGCTGGTGCTTGAGCCCGAAGCAGTAGCCGAGCTGGACGGCCTCGTAGACCGCCAGCACGACCGCGAGCTGCCAGCTGGCGAGGAACGAGATGCCGAGGCCCGCCGCGAAGAACACGGCCGCCGCGACGAACGCCACCGGTACCGGCACGATCCCGGCCGCGATGGGCCGGTTCCGCTTGGTCGGATGCGCCCGGTCCGCCTCGACGTCGATCGCGTCGTTGATGAGATAGACCGAGGAGGCCACCAGCGAGAACGCCGCGAAGGCGATCAGCGCGGCGATCAGCAGGCCGGTCCGGTCCGTCGACTTCGAAAAGGCGAAGAACGGTGCGGCGAACACCAGCACGTTCTTCACCCACTGGCGCGGGCGTGCCGTCTTGATGATGCCGCCGACGAGACCGCCGGCGACCTTCTTCGGTTCGACGGCCTCTGTCGCGGCCACGGGTTCTACGTCGTCAGGCTTGGAATCGGCCTTCTCGGTCGTTTCACTCATCGTCGCTTCAGCTTCCTACGTATCAGGCCGCCGACTACGCCCCCTAGGGCCGCTCCGGCCAGAACGTCGGTCGGGTAGTGGACGCCGAGCACGAGCCGGGAGGCCAGCATCGGCGGTACCAGGGCCGGGACCAGGTTACGCCCGGTCAATCCGGAGTAGAGCACCGCCGCCGCCGTAGTCGAGGTCGCGTGCGAGGACGGGAAGCTCAGCTTGCTCGGCGTGGAGACCAGGACCTCCACGCTCGGGTGGTCCGGGCGGGGCCGCCTGACCACGCGTTTCACCGCGATGGACGCGGCGTGCGCGCCGACGACGCCCGCCGCCGCGACCAGCCAGTCCTTGCGGCGCTTCTTGTCGACCGCCGCCCCGACGAGCCCCAGCGCGAACCATCCCGCACTGTGCTCGCCGAAGTGCGAAAGACCGCGTGCCGCCTTCACCGTGACGTCGCTCTTCAGGACGCCCTGAGCCTTAGCGAGAACAGCCACCTCGCCGGTGGGAGCGCCCCTCTCAAGCATCGAGGGACCCGTCCAGAGGCGCGCCATCGGTCAGGTGCGGCGCGATCTTGTTGTCGAACACGGACAGCGCCGAGCCGATGGCCATGTGCATGTCGAGGTACTTGTAGGTACCGAGACGGCCGCCGAACAGCACGTTCTTGTTCTTGGCCTCGGCCTTCGCCAGCTCGCGGTAGGCCTCGAGCTTCTCGCGGTTCTCCGGGGTGTTGATCGGATAGTACGGCTCGTCGGCCTCGCCGGCGAAGCGGGAGTACTCGCGGAACACGACCGTCTTGTCGTTCGGGTAGTGCTTGCGCTCCGGGTGGAAGTGCCGGAACTCGATGATCCGGGTGTAGGGCACTTCTTCGTCGTTGTAGTTGACGACCGAGGCTCCCTGGAAGTCACCCGTCTCGACGACCTCGGATTCGAAGTCCACGGTGCGCCAGGTGAAGCGGCCCGCGGAGTAGTCGAAGTAGCGGTCCAGCGGCCCGGTGTAGACGGTCGGGGTGCCGGCGGGGATGTGCTCGCGGACGTCGAAGTAGTCGACGTTCAGCCGCACCTCGATGTTCTCGTGCTCCGCCATCTTCTCGAGCCACGCGGTGTAGCCGTTGACCGGCAGACCCTCGTAGGTGTCGTTGAAGTAGCGGTTGTCGAAGGTGTACCGGACCGGGAGCCGGGTGATGATGTCGGCGCCGAGGTTCTTCGGGTCGTTCTCCCACTGCTTGGCCGTGTAGCCGCGGATGAACGCCTCGTAGAGCGGACGGCCGATCAGCGAGATCGCCTTCTCTTCGAGGTTCTGCGCGTTCGCGGTCTCGAACTCCGACGCCTGCTTGGCGATCAGCTCGCGGGCCTCGTCCGGCGTGTGCGACTTGCCGAAGAACTGGTTGATCAGCGCCAGGTTCATCGGCAGCGGGTAGACCTGACCCTGGTACTTGCCGAACACGCGGTGCTGGTAGTTCGTGAACTCGGTGAAGCGGTTGACGTACTCCCACACACGCTTGTTGGAGGTGTGGAACAGGTGCGCACCGTAACGGTGCACCTCGATCCCGGTCTCGGGCTCGGCCTCGGAGTAGGCGTTGCCACCGATGTGGTGACGCCGTTCCAGCACGAGGACCTTCTTGCCGAGCTCGGCCGCGGCCCGTTCGGCGACGGTCAGCCCGAAGAATCCGGACCCGACCACGATGAGGTCGTAGCCGGTGAAATCGGCTTCAGTAATCTTGTCGGGGTTCGTGTGCGCGCTCACGGGCGTCGAGGGTACGCACGTCGACTCCGTGCCCTGCAGCGAGCACCGGTTTTCACCTTCGACAGACACATTTAGGAAGCAGTGCCTACTCCGGACACCTTCTGGTCGTATTTCGGTGCGACCCTCACCTACCTGGCCGTCCTCGCGGTCCCCGGCGGGCTCGTCGGCCGGGCCGCCGGCCTGCGTGGCTGGGCCCTGGCGGGGCTGGCTCCGCTGCTGTCCTACACGGTAACCGGACTGGCCGGTCCGTGGCTGGCACTCGCGGGCGTGTCGTACAACCCCCTGACCGTGGCGGCCGTCACGGCCGTGCTCGCCGGGATCGGCTTCAGCCTGCGCAAGCTGGGACAGAGCCGCGGCTGGATCAAGCCGGGCGCCGAGGAGCCGCCGACGAAGTGGCACCCGCGCGCGCACTACGCCGTCGCGGCCTGCGTCGCGCTGGCCGTGGGGATCTCGATCCTCGTGGTGCTCTCGGCCCGCGGCGGCACGACGGCGGTGTTCCAGCGCTGGGACACCGTGTTCCACGCGAACGGCATCCGCTACATCGCCGAGACCGGCGACGGCTCCCTGACCGGCATGGGCACCATCAACTGGTACCCGGACGGCTCGTTCTATCCGAACGCGTATCACCTGGTCGGCTCGCTCGTGTACTCGATCTCGGGTACGACGATCCCGGTCACGCTGAACGCCATCACGATGCCGGTGGCCGGCGTCTTCGCGCTGTCGATGGTCGCGCTGATCCGCCAGCTCGGCGGGCGGGCGGTGTTCGCGGGCTGCACGGCGCTGGTGGCCGCGGCGGCCACCACCGGCGCGTACGAGTCGGTGTCCAGCGGGCTGCTGCCGTTCGCGCTGGGGATCGTGCTGACGCCGCTGGCCGTCGTCGCGCTGGCCCGGTTCCTCGCGCGGCCCGGCCTCGACACCGGCTACGTGCTCGCGCTGACCGCGGTCGGGCTGCTGGCCGCGCACTCGTCGGCGCTGTTCGGCGCGCTGCTGTTCGCCTTCCCGCTGGTGGTGCAGCGCTGGTACCGCGCGCTGCGGCACAAACCGCTCGACGGGGTGCCCGAAGGCCGTGGCGGCCGGCGGGTGATCGGCGGCGACGTCGTCAAGATGGTGCCGGTGATGGTGGGCAGCGGGTTGCTCGCGGCCCCGCATATTCTCGGCGCCCTGAAATTCACTTCGGGTTCATACCCTTATTACGCGTGGGGCTCCGACCTGCCGGTCGTGAAGTCGCTCGGGCTGCTGGTGACTTTCCGGCAGGTGCTGAGCGCCCCGCAGGTGTGGCTGACGGTACTGCTGGTGATCGGCGTGCTCAGCCTGTTCCGGCTCGGCCGGATGCGCTGGGTGGGTCTTTCGGCGATCGGTTTTTCGGCGCTGTTCGTGCTGGTCGCGTCGTTCGGCGCCGAACCGTGGGTGATCTCGCTCTCGCGGCCGTGGTGGAACGACCGGTACCGCCTGATGGCGCTCGCCGCGATCCCGCTGTGCCTGCTGGCCGGGCACGGGATGGCGGAGCTGCAGCGCTGGTTCGCGAAATGGGCGAGCGGGCGCTCGTGGGTGAAGAGCCGTCCCGCGCTGCCCGCCCGGCTGGGCCTGGCGACCGCCGTGTTCGTCGTGGCCGCTTCGGCCGTGCTGACCAAGGGTTTCTACACCGAGTCGAACGCGCACGCGGTGTCGTTCCTGTACTACAACGGGCCCGAGGGCGAGGTCACGCCGCCGGTCAGCGCCGACGAGCTCGCCGCGATGAACGAGCTGGCCAAGATGAACATCGGACCGGACGAGAAGGTGCTCAACGAGCGCTTCGACGGGACGGCCTGGCTGTACGCGATCACCGGTATCCACCCGGTCGCCGGGCACTACGACCCGGGCGTGCCGCCGCCGGACGCGAAGTACCTGGCGCTGCACTTCCGGGAGTACGACACCGACCCCGAGGTGCGGGCCGCGGTGCGGCGGCTGAACATCAAGCACGTGCTGATCGGGAGCACGCCGATCAAGATCGGCGAGCCGCCGGCGCCGGGGCTGCGGGATCTGGACGGGCTGGGCTTCCTGCGGAAGGACTTCTCCAACGCGGGGGCTTCGATCTACACACTGACCCGCTGACGGCCGCCCTTCACGAATGACCCTTTCATGACATCCGGACCGGTGCCGGGGCGGAAAAGATAAAGGCTCGCGTGGTCGCGGACTGCCCCTGCCGCGACCACGCGAGCCTCAGTCCCCCATTCACCCCCGGGGTGACCCATGAGGGGCAGCCGTCGCCGGCCGCGCCCACTCGCAGTACTTGTCTGTCAGACGACCATTAGGCGGAAGTGGTTTACCCGACCCGCCAACGTCACCCGATCGGCCTAAGAAGTTCTTCCCTGCAGTACCGGGAGTACGTCGCTCGCGACCTCTTCGAGAGTCGACTCACGGCCGACGTAGTAGTCCCCGGACCGCGGCCAGTGGGTGACGATGTCGGTGAATCCGAGCTCCCCGGCCCGCCCGGCGGCGTCGGTGAACGCGCCCACGCTGGAGAGCGAGAAGACCGGCGCCGAGTCGAGGCTCAGGAACCGCTGCACGCTCGCCTTGTCCCTGCCCACGACGTCGAGCCGCTCGTCGAAAATCTTCACGAGTTCCGCGACACCCTTCCACCACTCGTCCTGGGTGTCCGCCTTGATACCGGTGGTGGCCCAGCCCGCGCCGAACCGCGCGGCGAGCGTCATCGTGCGCGGACCGTTCGCGGCCACCAGGAACGGCAGCCGCGGCCGCTGCACGCAGCCCGGCTGGTTCCGCGCGCCCTTGGCCCGGTAGTACTCGCCCTCGAAGTCGAAGCCGTCGGTCATCAGCAGCCCGTCGAGCGCCTCGACGAACTCGGCGAAGCGGTCCGTGCGCTGTTTGACCGACAGCTCGGGGCCGTCGAGGACGACGGCGTCGTAGCTGGTGTTCGTGACCCCGGCGCCCGCGCCGAGGATGAAGCGGCCGTCGGAGATGTCGTCGAGGGTGGTCAGCTCGCGGGTGAACGGCACGGGGTGCCGCGCGACCGGTGAGGCGACGAAGGTGCCCAGTCTGATCCGCGACGTCACCATCGCGGCCGCCGTCAACGTCGGCATCGCACTGAACCACGGGCCGTCGACGAGACTCCGCCAGCCGAGGTGGTCGTACGTCCAAGCGTGGTCGAAGCCGTATTCCTCGGCGGCCCGCCATTTCGGCTCGGCCGCCCACCAACGATCTTCCGGAAGGATCACGATGCCTACGCGCACACCGCGAAAGTAACAGCGGAGCGAAGCTCCTCCGTCGAGGGTGGCGGAGGGGAGGAAGGCGGAGGTACTGGTCCAGACCGACACTTCGCCCGATGGGCGGATCTTCGGGGATGATGTGCCGGTGGAAATGCCTCTCTTGATCGCCTCCGATGTCGACGGCACCCTGCTCGGCCCGTTGGAGGTCCTGTCCGAACGCACGATCGACGTCGTCCGGCGCGTCGCCGCGGCCGGAGTGCCGTTCGTGCTGGCCAGCGGCCGTCCGCCGCGCTGGATCGCGCCGATCGCGAACCCGCTGGGCCTCACCGGGTACGCGGTCTGCGCGAACGGCGCGGTGCTGTACGAGATCGGGACGGACCGGATCGCGGCGGTCCACGGCCTGCTGGAACCGCAGCTGCTGCACGACACGGTGAGTGCTCTTGATCACGCTCTCCCCGGCTGCCGGTTCGCCGCGGAGCGGGTCGGCGAGTCCGCGCTCGACCCCGAGATGCGCAACTTCGTGATCGAGCCGGACTACCACAATCCGTGGGGCAACCACGAGGGCACGGAGGCGCCGCGGGCCGAGGTGCTCGGGCATCCGGCGATCAAACTGCTGATCAGCAGGCGCGGGATGAACTCCGACGAGATGGCGCGGGCGGCACGCGAGGTGCTCGACGGCTCGGTCGACATCACTTACTCGACCAACACCGGCCTGATCGAGGTCGCCGCGCACGGCATCACGAAGGCGATCGGGCTGGCCGAGGTCGCCGAGCGGCTGGATGTCCCGCCCGAACGCGTGATCGCGTTCGGGGACATGCCGAACGACGTCGAGATGCTCGGCTGGGCCGGGCACGGCGTCGCGATGGCCAACGGGCACCGCTCCGTGCTGGACGTCGCCGACGAGATCACCGCGCCGAACTCGGAGGACGGTGTCGCGCAGGTGCTCGAACGCTGGTTCTAGGAAGTGATCGGTCACCGTGGCCGTGAGTGGCGTTTCGGGTTCTGACCCGAAACGCCACTCACGACCCACAGCAAGGCGGTCTAGCGGCCTTCGCGATCGAGTTTCGCGGCCTCTTCCGGCGTCGGCGCGGTGCCGCCGAGGTGCGCGGGCAGCCACCAGCGCTCGTCGTCGGACGACGGCTTCTCCGGGTAGCCGGCCTGGACGCGGTCCACGAGCGCCGACATCCGCACGCGAAGGTCCTTCGAGAGGACTTCGGCGTCCTCGTCGGCCTTCGGGTGCATCGGCTCGCCGACGAGGATCGAGATCGGGACGTGGCGTCTGGTGAGGTCCTTCGGGCGCCCCTTGGTCCACAGCCGCTGCGTGCCCCACAGCGCCATCGGCACGACCGGGACACCCGCCTCGGCGGCCATCCGGACCGCGCCGGACTTGATGTCCTTCACGGTGAACGACCGGCTGATCGTGGCCTCGGGGAACACGCCGACGATCTCTCCGGCCTTCAGGCGCTCGACGGCTTCGCGGTACGAAGCGAGACCCGCGCCGCGATCGACAGAGATGTGGTGCATACCGCGCATGAGCGGCCCGGCCACACGGTTGCTGAAGATCTCCTTCTTCGCCATGAACCTGACCAGGCGCTTCGCGGGCTGCGCGCCGAGCCCGCAGAAGATGAAGTCCAAGTAGCTCACGTGGTTGCAGGCGATGACCGCCCCGCCCGTCGACGGGATGTGCTCGGTCCCCTCCACCCGGATGCGGTTGTCCAGCACCCGGAACATCAACTTCGCCGCCATGATGACGGGCGGGTAAACGAGCTCAGCCATTCGTTCAGGTTACGCTACCGTAGGGTAACCAACCTACGGTAGCGTAGGTCACATCACTCCGAGCGTTCCTGCCGCGCGAAGGTCACCAGTGCCAGAGCGACGCCGAGCACCGTGCAGTACAGCGCGATCACCTGATGCTTGACGTTCTCCAAGCCGTCGCCCAGCGCGGCCAGGACGAACTGCCCGGCGGCGACGGCGAGCAGGAGGCCCAGCGCGACACCCAGCGCGGCGCGCCGGGTCTTCCAGCCACGCCAGGCGATCAGGGCCCATATCGGCAGCAGGGCGAAGAAACCCAGCGGTGCCAGCAGTTTCGTCACGATCGAAACGACCGGGACGCGGTATTCCTGCGCCTCCGGGGCGAAGCCGGCCGAACGGTCGAAACTGCCGAGGTAGGGCGGCCGCGCGGTGAGCAGATCGCCCGCCGCGCGGTCCAGGATCTCGACGGTGCGCCAGGGGTGCGTCGCGAAGTACCCGACGACGTTGCGCCTGCTGATCTGTTCGCGGTACTTCGGGTACTCGGGATCCTGCGTCGCGGGCTTCGGATGCCACCAGCCGTTGCCCGCGTACTGGCCGAACGAGGCGGGCAGCCCCAGCGCGGCGAGATCGGCCCCGGTGTCGTGCCGACCGTCCACAATGGTCAGGAAGATCGTGTTGAACATGTTGATCTCCCGCGAATCGTCGCCCGGCCGCGCGGCGAGCGAGCCGTCGGGCAGCTTCGCCGGTTCGACGGTCTGCTGCGCGTAGGCCGTGCCCCCGGCGAGCGCGCCGATGACGAACACCACGGGAAGCCAGCGCTTCAGGCCGCGGACTCCCGCCGGACGGACGAGCAGCGCGGCCAGCGCGAGCAACGGCAGGATCATCAGCGTCTGGACCTTGGCGTTCACCGCGATCAGGCCGCCGAAGAGCAGCACGGCGAGACCCGCGTAGCGCCACCAGCCAGGCCGCGCGGCGACCAGCAAGCCGCCGACGGCGAGCAGGAGGCCGAGGAAGGCGGCCCCCTCGCCGAGCACCGAGGCGAAGTAGCCGAAGAACGCGGAGTCCGCGACGACCAGCAGCAGTCCCACGGCCGCGAAACCGCGGACACGGCGCGAATACGGCAGTCCGGCGACGATCAGTGCGACCGCCGCGGCGGCGAGGACGCTGGTGAGCACGCCGAGGACGACCAGACTGAGCGTCGATTCGAGGCCGAGCAACCCGCCGATCGACCGCGCGATCCGCGCGAACCAGCTTTGGGTCAGGAGATAGGTGGCGTCGCATTCGCCTGCCGGGACGGTGTAGGCGAGGTGGACGAATCCCTCCGGTTCACCCTTCCACGGGATGCCCGCGCCGCAGAGCACGCGGAAACCGTCGCCGTTGTCGGACATCGCGATCGGCCGCGGCACGAGGAAGCGGACCAGGAGCACGGTGAGCGCGGCGGCGAACACACCGAGGCCGAACAGGCGCGAACGAGCCTCGAGCGCTGCCGGTCTGCTGGGGGAAACGCGTTCGTCGACACTCACGAGAGGCACGGTACGTGGCGGAAATCGGGCGAGCGGTCGAGGGCCGACGTGACCGCCCGCTCGACGTCCGCCCGGATGAAGACGGTGATCCACGACGAAGTTCCTTCGCGCGCGAAGGTCGCGACGCGGTACCTCGCCGCGTACGCCGGGTCGATCACGCAGGTCTGCTTCGCCGAGTAGCCACTGTCGGTGATGACGGCGATCGTCGGACGCCGCCGGGAGACGACGGCCTCGCCCGCTTCCTCGGTCTGGCCCCGGACGCCGACGATCTGCAGTTGCGTCCCGGCGTGGTACGAGAGCACGCCGGGCGCGGAGGTGCTCACGACCGAACCGGGCGGCAGATAGGCGTCGAGCCAGCGGCCGATCTCCTCCATCTGCGCGCCGTGGTCGTGCCAGGCGCGCACGCGGGCGAGCATCTCCGGGCTGAACACCGACACCAGCACCGCGAGCCCGGACAACGCCACCGCGGCGGCGGGCATCAGCCGCTGGACCGGCGGACGCGGCCACGGGCTCGGCTTCGCGCCCGAGACGAGCACGCCGTAGATCGACACCGCCGCCATCGACAGCAGCGGCGGGATCGGCGCCAGCAGTCGCCAAGCGGGCCCGGCGTCGCCGCCGAAGAAGACCACGAAAGCGGTGAGCGCGACGGCGGTGGCCAGCATCAGCCAGGTCAGCGACCTGGCCTCGGCCTCGTGCGGCGTCCGGCCGGTGCGGCGCAGTGGCAGGGCCACCACCGAGATCAGGCCGAGCAGCAGGAATCCCTGGTGGACCAGCGAGAAACCCGACAGATACCGCCACCCGCCGTCGATCCGGGCGGCGAGTTCGAGGTCGAAGGGGATGATGACCGACGTCGGCAGGACATGGTCGTAGTAGGTCACCCGCCAGGCGATCCACGGCGCCGCGAAGACGAACCCGCCGAGCAGCGACCCCACCGGCGACCACCAGGTGTAGCGGCCGCGCAGGGCCGCGACGACCAGCCAGATCCCGACCAGCACAGCGAGCAGGAACCCCGCTGGGCGCGTCATCATCGCGAAGGCGACGAGCACACCCGCGACCACCGGCCGCCGGGCCGCGAGCGCGGCGAAGACACCGAACACGAGCAGCACGAACAACGGCGTCTCGGTACCCGATCCGCCGTACGCGGCGAGGCCTCCGGCGCCCGCGACCAGCACCGCGGCGGCCACGCCATAGGCAGGGCGCGCCTCACCGGCCGCCCGCGCGACCACGCGGTTCACCGTCACGTGGGCGAGCAGGACCGCGCCGAGCGTGGCGAGAACGCCGAGAACGATCGCGGAATTCTCGATGTCGGCACCGAAAGCGGCCTTCGGCAACGCGATCACGATCATCCAGAGGAAATTCGCGTAACCCTCGATCCGCTCGCCGGGGTTGAACACCGGGCCATTGCCGTCGGCGATGTTCTGGGCGTAACGGAAAGTGATGTACGCGTCCTCCGAGATGGTCGAAAACATCAACTGGTGCACCAGGGAGAAAACGAGGGTCAGCATCAGCGCGACGGCGCGCCACGCCTTGTCCGCGCCGATTCTGGCCCAGGCCACCAGGACGAAGACCGCGACCACGAACCAGGCGACGACAAGCGCGATCACCACCTGATCCCCCACCCTCCCGGGCCGGCCACTCCCCTGACGAAAGACTACGGTCAAGTATCGATCACCGCGCCGGTGTGTTTCTTTCGGCGCAGTCATTTGACACGAATGGTCCAGCAAGTGTGCACAAAGTAGGCAACGGCCCACCGTTTTGCCTGTCAGGATGTGACTCCTTCGGGTAACGGTCCCCGGCGGTTAATCTGGCTTCCCATTCCGTTCCGCACCTCGGGGGTTCTGTGCGGATTCCCCACCCGAGGTAGCCCGTGCCCACCCAGACCTCCCTGTCCGCCGACGTCGTCTCGCTGTGCGTCGCGCTGCTCGTCATCGGCCTCCCCGGTCTGCTCACCGGGCTCGCCGCCGGCCTGCGCGGCTGGGTGCTCGCGGGGATGACGCCGTTGCTGAGTTACGCCATCGGTGGCCTCGCCGGGCCGTGGGCGGCCGCGCTCGGACTCCCGTTCAACCCGGTGACGTACGCGGTGGCGACGGCCTTGTTCGCCGGACTCGCGTACGGCCTGCGGCGGCTCACCCTGCGCCGTTGGCCGCCCGAGCCCGACGAACCGCTGTGGGGACGGTCCGGTCATCTCGCGGTCGGGGCGTGCCTGCTGCTCGCGGCGGCCGTCGGGATGTACGCGGTGGTGCGCGGGATGGGCAGGCTGGACGCCATCCCGCAGGGGTTCGACGCCGTCTATCACGCCAACGGGGTCCGGCAGATCGCCGAAACCGGGGACGGCAGCCTGTTCGGCACCGGCGAGGTCAACTGGTACGGCGACGCGGCACCGGTGTTCTACCCGAACGCGTACCACCTGCTCGCGTCCGTGGTGTACCTGCTCAGCCCGGCGAGCATCCCGCTGACGCTGGACGTGAACACCGCGCTGCTGCCCGCGCTGCTGGCGTTGTCGCTGGTCACCATGGTGCGCGTGTTCCGGGGGCGCGCGGTGTTCGCGGGCGCGGCCGCCCTCGTCTCCATCGCGCCGGTGATGGGCCTGTACGAATCGATGAGCAGGGGGCCTTTGCTCCCGTTCCTGCTCGGCCTGGCGCTGACCCCGCTGGCCGCCGTCGCGGTGAAGCGCTACCTCGACCGGCCCGCTCCCGACACCGGTTTCGTGCTGCTGGCCGCCGCTGTCGGGCTGCTGTGCGTGCACTCGTCCGCGTTGTTCGGCTCGATCCTGTTCGCCGGGCCGCTGCTGCTGCAACGCTGGATCGCGCCCGGCGAACGGTGGCGGCGGATCGGCCGGGACCTGCGCGCGCTGGCGATCGTCGGAGTCGTCGCGATCCTGGTGGCGTGGTTGCAGCTGTTCGGCGCGATCGGGCTCGCGAACGGCGAGGTGCCCTACCGCAGCTGGCCGGTCGAATGGCGGGCGACGACGGCACTCGGCGCGCTGCTGGGCTTCCAGCACCACGAGCCGTATCCGCAGGTCTGGCTTTCGGCCGCGTTGCTGCTGGGCTTCATCTTCTTCTCGCGGCTGGGCGGGCTGCGCTGGATCGGCGTGACGGCGTTGATCACCGGGCTCGCCTACATCGCGGTGACGTCGTCCGAGCAGCCGCTCGTGCTGGCGCTGTCACGGCCGTGGTGGAACGACCCGTACCGGTTCATGTCGATGGCGGCGATCCCGCTGGCGATCATCGCGGCACACGGCCTCGCCGAAACGCAGGCGTGGCTCCGGGACAACGTGGCGCACCGGAAGGTGCCCGCGTTCGCCGTCGCGGTGGTGGTCTTCGGCGCGTTCGCCTTCCTGAGCAACGGTTTCTACGCGCCGTCCAACGCGGACAAGGTCGCGCCCGGCTACGCGAACACGCCCGGCGTCGACCCGCACAAGCTGCCGGTGAGCCCGGACGAGGTCGTCGCGATGGAGAAGCTCGCCGAGTTCGTGAAACCCGGCGAGCGCGCGCTGAACGACCGGCTGGACGGGACGGTGTGGACCTACGCGCTCTCCGGCGTCCGCACGACCTCCGGGCATTTCGACGAGACGCTGTCGCCGTCGGACGCGCGGCTGCTGGAGTGGCATTTCCGCGAGTACCCGTCGAACGCCCAGGTGCGGGCGGCGGTGGCGCGGCTGAACGTGCGGTGGGTGATCCTCGGGCAATACGGCTACCCGACGGGTGCCCCGCGCCAGGCCGGGCTGCGCGATCTGGACGGGCTGAACTTCGTGACCGAGGTGTACCGCAACGCCGACGCCGTCATCTACCGGCTGAACCCCTGACGCAGCCCCCGCAATTAGTCGACTAATTGCGGGGGCTGGTCACGAGGCGGGCAGAGAGGGCGGCGCCGCCGGCGGTGATCAGGTCCGCGACGGTGAACATGACCCGGGAGGCGATGGCGAACGCCGTCGCCTGGACGACGGTGAGGCCCGACGCGGTCAGCACGGCGACCTGCGCGACCTCGCGGACGCCGACCCCGCTGGGCAGGATGAACGCGAACGTCCCGACGGTCATCGCGACGGCCATCGCGCCGACGCACAGCACGAACCCGCTGAACCCGGGCGTCCCGACGGAGTTCGCCAGCAGCCACAGGTGCACGCCCTGAAGCGCCCAGGCCGCGGTCGACGAGCCGAAGACCTTCCCGACGACCGACCAGCTCAGCCGGTGGTCCAGCGGCGGACGGCGCAGGATGCGCAGCACCAGCGACGTACCCCAGGTGAGCACGCGCGGGTGCAGCATCGCCAGGCCGACCGGAATCAGCACGAACAGCCACAGCGCCCGCGGGCTGTTGCTGAACACCGCGGGAGCCGCGAGCAGCGAGACGACCAGCGCGGACACCACGCCGACGCCGAGCTGGATCAGCGAGCCGGTGAAGATCCGCGCCCTGGCGAGCCCGGCCTTGCGCCCCAGCTCCATCTGCAGCAAGTACGCCCACACCGAACCCGGCACGTACTTGCCGAGCGAGCCGACGAGGCAGATCTGCGCGCCGCGGGCGTAGCCGATCGGCTTGCCGAGGTCGTCGACCATGACCTGCCAGCCGTAGGTCGACACCATGATCGCGGCGATGAGCGCGAGCAGGCTCAAGGTGGAGGATTCCCACGCGACCTCGGACAAGGTCCGCCAGAATTCACCCCAATTGGTGACCAAGGTCTTGGCCGCGAAACCGACGACCAGCAGGATGGCGACCCAGCGGACGACGTCGAGGATCTTCGCCTTCGTGGATTTCGGCTGTTTTAGAGCTACCGAAGTGTCCTCTTCGGGCGTTTCGACGGTCGTCACTGAACCTCCTCCTCTGCTGCTACCTCGTCACCGCAGGTCAGGCCTGTACGGTCACCAAGCGGCTGAACTCGGTCAGCAGATCGTAGCCGTCCCAAATCGCGGAGAACGTCAGGGCCGAGCCGAACGGAACGACCCGGTCGACGCCGCGGCCCGCCAATTCCGTCACGAATTCCGCCAATTCTTCTTTGGTGAAGCCGAATTGACCGACGGTTTGATCTTTGCGGAGCACGATCGGGACGAGGTCGGAAAGCGTGTCGACCCGCGCGTTGGCGAAAGTGCCCGCGCCGAGCCATTCGCGCGGCAGGACTGCGGGGTCAGCCAGTTCGAGTGTCGCGATGCCGTTGCCCTGGAATTCGATGCCGTTGACGAGCCCGTCGACGGCCGCGCCGTACGCGGACACCCGCTTCTGCACGGCCATGGCGGGCTCGGTGACGTGCTGTTTCGTCGCCAGTACCTCGGCGAGCAGCTTCCGGAACTCCTGACCCGCTTCCCGGGCGCCGTCTTCGTCGCCGACCCAGAACACCGCGCGCGGCGACGAGCAGGCGGCCTGGTCGAACCAGTACGAGTCGTTGTAGAAGCCCTCGGCCGCGCCACGGCGCTCGGCCTCGGAGGCGTTCTGCCAGCCGCGCACCGACGCGACCGCGAACGACGACCGGTCCGGGAAGGTCAGGTCACGCGCGTGCGGGGCGAGCGGGTACTTGCGCAGCGCGGCGACCGAGGCGTCGCCGCCCCAGATGACCCGCAGATCCGCGGCGACCGACAGCGCGCCGCTGATCGCGTCGCTGCGGTCGTAGGTGACCATGCGCTGCGTCGCGGTGATCGCGGCGGCCGTGTCGGCGTCTACTTCGGACAGTGCGGCGTTCAGTGCCTCCAGCACCGTTTCCGCCGCACCGGCCGAACGCGACGACACCCGGACGACGTTGTGGTTACCCGCGAGCGCGGAAAGCGCCCACGAGTACACGAAGATCGTGTCGACGTTGGCGGGCGGCACGTGGAAGACGAGGCCACGCGGGAAGCGCCGCGCGTCACCGGAAGTCTCCAAAGTGGACAGTGCTTTGGCGATTTCTCCCTTGCGCAGGAAGAAACCGAGCGACGCCAGCTCCGGGAAGCGGCGGGCCGTCGCGGGGGCGAGCAGCTTGCGCGCGAACTTCGTCAGGAACTCGACGACACGCGGATCACCCACGCGAAGCCGTCCGCCGACCGGCTCGGCCCGCAGCTCTTCGACGAGCTTGCCGACCTCGATCGCGTCCGCGAGCGGAAAACGCTGGTTCAGGCTCATGCCGCCGCTCCCTGGAAGGTGTCCGAGCAGCCGCGGGCCTCGGCCTTGGGCAGCCTGCCCATGACCGAGAAGTGCTTGCCCGGCCAGTCACCGTCGTCGATTCCGTTGTAGACACCGAGGTCTTCGGTGAGCAGGACGTGCCCCGGGTACGAGCGCGGCAGCGTGCTGACGACCTCGATCACGCCGGGCTCGCCGACCGGCTGCTCTTCCCAGGTCTCCGGGTTCCGGATCACCACATCGGCGAAATCGGGGCAGTACAACGAGTTCCCGGACGGTCCTTCGAGGAACACGGTGCCGATCTGCTCGATCATCCCGTAGTAGTTGTGGATCCGGGTGAGCCCGGTGTCCTCTTTGAAGCGACGGCGGAACTCGGTGTTGTCCACCGCGCGGTCGATCAGCTTCTTCCAGCCGCCGGAGTGGATCAGGATCCCGTTCGACAGGTCCAGCTTGTGCTCACGCGCGACTTCGTAGAGGTACTGCCACACCATGAAGGTGAAGCCGAAGATCAGGAAGGGCTTGTCGCCGTACGTCGCCAGGAACGTCTTGACCGCCTCGACGTCCGGCTGGTCGTTCTCGTCGAGGACGTAGGTGTGCTTGCGGCCGAAGTTCGCCATGCCCAGCACGCCCGCGCCGCGTGCGGAGAACGAACGGCGGTTCTTGATGATGCCGATGGTGTCGACCATCAGCATCGGCAGCCGCTCGCCGCCGAGGACCTCCTGCAGCGTGGCGCCGAGCTGCTTGGTCTGCGCGCCCGCGGCGGCCTTGTCGAGGTAGATCCGCGACGCGCCCGCGCCGGTGGTACCCGACGAGGTCAGCGTCTTGAAGATCTCGGACTCGGGGATGCTGCGCAGGTCGTGCGTCTTGAACATCCGCACCGGCAGCCACGGCAGGTCCGCGATGGAGCCGAACGACGCGTCCCGCGCGATGCCGAGCGACGAGAGGATGCGCTCGTACCCCTCGGAGTTCTCGCGGTGGTGCGCGGTCAATTCGGCGAGCTGCGGAAGCAAATGCTTCTCGCGCTCAGCCTGCGAAAGCGTGAACACACTCATACTGTTTCCTCCGCGAGCTCGCGCGTACCTGTGCACGAGTGCGCTCTGTGGTCGGCTCGTGTGCCGCGGCTACTCATACCTGGGCCTCCAGCGACCGGTAGTCGATCTTGCCGCTGGCCAGCAGCGGCACGGTGTCGCATGCGCGGACGTCGAACCCGCTCGTGTGCAGGTGCAGCCGCTCGGACAGCGCCTTCGCGGCGTCCTTGCAGATGTCCTTGTCGGCGCCTTCGGCGAACAGGACGACCTTGTCCCCGGCCGGGACGGCGGCCACGACGTCGATCCCCACCGCGGCGGAACGCACGGCGTGCTCGAGATCATCCAGGCTGACGCGGTTGCCGAAGACCTTGCCGATCCGCTTGAGGCGGCCGGTGATGTAGAGGAACCCGTCCTCGTCGAGGTACCCGAGGTCGCCGGTGGCCAGGACGCCACCGTATTCGTCGCCCGCGGCCAGCCCCGCCTCGTCCTCGGCGTAGCCCATCATCACGTTGGGCCCGCGGTAGACGACCTCGCCGACGATCTTCGGATGCGTGGTCTCGGAACCGTCCTCGCGCCGGATCGCGAAGGAGCCGCCGGGCAGCGCGGGCCCTGCCGAGCCGAGCTTCTCCGCGAGCCGTTCCGCCGGGACGGTGGTCATCCGCGGGGCGGCCTCGGTCTGCCCGTACATCACGAACATCCGCCCGCCGACCTCGCGGATCTTGTCGTTTAACTGGGCGACCAGGTCGTCGCGGAGCTTGCCGCCCGCCTGGGTCAGCGTGCGCAGCGTCGGGTACTTCGCCGGGTCGAACTTCAGGCGACGCAGCATCTCGTAGTGGTACGGCACGCCCGCGAGCGAGGTGACCTTGTGCTCGTTGACCGCGTCCCAGAACCCGCGCCCCAGCACGCCGGAGGGCTCGATGACCACGGTCGCGCCGCGGACGAGGTGCGAGTTCAGCACGGACAGGCCGTAGCTGTAGTGCAGCGGGAGGCTGGTCGGCGCGATCTCGTGGCGGTCGATGCCGAGCACCTCGGCGATCGCGTCGGCGTTGGCGAAGATCGCGCCGCGCGAGAGCCGGACCAGCTTCGGGTTGCCGGTGGAACCGCTGGTCGGCAACAGGACCGCGAGATGCGGATGCGGCTCGACGCCCTCGGGGGACTTCCGGACCCAGTGGCCGTCGGAAACGCCGTACCCCTCGGGTGCGGGTGCGTCCGGCGCGGACAGCACGGCGGCCGGGCGGAAACGCTCGATGAGCCCCACCAGGACGTCGGCGTCCAGCGCCGGGTCGATCAACGCGATCGCGCGGCCCGCCTCGAACGCGCCGAGGTAGTTCAGGACGCTTTCGAGGTCCACCGACATCCGCGCGAACAGCGCGCCCGGCGGCAGCAGCGACAACGCGGCACCCACGCGGGTGACCTCGGTGTCGAGTTCCTCGCCCTCGAGCGTCCTGCCGCTCGTGACGTCGATCAGTCGCGCACCCACACCCAGAAGGGTCATTACAGAACAAGTCCTCCGTCGATGCCCAGCACCTGCCCGGTGATGAACGAAGCGTCATCACTGACGAGGAACCGGATCGCGTTCGCCACGTCTTCGGGCGCGCCGAGCCGCCCGAGCGGGGTCTTGCCGATGTTCTCGGCCTTGGCGTCCTCGGTCAGGCCCGAGGTCAGGTCGGTGTCGATGACGCCGGGCGCCACCGCGTTGACCCGGATCCCGGAACGGCCGAGCTCCTTCGCGGCCGAACGCGCGATGTTCGCCACCGCCGCCTTCGAGGCCGCGTACACCGTCTGACCTGCGCTTCCGTACTCACCGACGATCGAGGCCAGCACGACGATGGCACCGGTCTTCTTGCGCATCATCGCCCGGGCCGCGGCCTGGACGGTGTGCAGTGTGCCGGCGACGTTCGTGCTCAGCGTGGTGTCGACCAGTTCCTCGCGGATCATGCCGAGGAGCGCGTCCTCCATGATCCCGGCGTTGGCGACCACGATGTCGAGCTTGCCGTGCTCCTTGGCCACCCCGCGGACCAGCGTCGACACGGCCTTGGCGTCGGTGACGTCCAGGGCGAGCCCGCTCGCGGCCCCCGCCGCGGCCGCCGCTTCCTTGGCCTTCGCCTCGTCGCGGCCGGTCAGCACGACGGTGGCGCCCGCCTCGGCGAGCGCCCGCGCGGTCGCGAGCCCGATGCCCCGGGTACCCCCGGTGACCAGGGCGACCTTGCCGTCCAGCATCACTTGGACTGGAGGTCGGTCACCATGTCGACGGCGACCTTGAAGCTGGACATGTCGATCACCTGGTCGGTGTCGAACTCCACATCGAACTCGTCCTCGATGGCCGCGACCAGCGCCATGTGACCGACCGAGTCCCAGGCCTCGATGTCGCGGTACTTCAGGTTCTCGACATCGACCTCGCCATCGAGGTCCAGCGCCTCGACGAAGACCTCACGCAGCTTGCCGGCGACTTCCGCCATGTCCGTACTCCTAATGATCGTCGCGTGGACGGGCGTCCCACGCCTTCACCAAGGTAGAGAGGTCGCCGGGCAGCCGGTCGGCCAGCCCGTCCTCGGGGAGACCGGCCTTACCCTTCAACCACGGTCCCAGCGCCTCGATGGCGGCCTCGTCCAGGCCTCGGCGGGACAGGCCCACGGTGTTGACGCCAGTCACCCGTGCGGGGTTGCCCACGGCGATGGTGAACGCGCCCACCTCCTTGCGGACCGCGGAGCTCATCCCGACCATCGCGCCGGGGCCCACCACGACCCGCTGGTGCAGGATCGCGCCCATGCCCAGGTTCGCCCCGGACCAGATGTGGCAGTGGCCGCCGGTGATGACGTTCGAAGCGACCGTGACGGCGTCTTCGACGATGCAGTCGTGGGCGATGTGGCTGCCGCGGAGGAAGTAGCCGCCGTCACCGATGCTGGTGGTGCGCCAGGTGCCCTGGTGGACGCTGACGTACTCGCGGATCCGGTTCCGGCTGCCGATGACGACGCCGTGGCCGTCGTGATCGGGATCACCGTCCGGCGCGGCCTCCCAGGCGGCGGGGTGTTCGCGGCCGCGATCCTCACCCGGGGTACCGATGGTCACGTGCGGGCCGATCCAGTTGCCGTCCCCGATCCGGGTGGGGCCCACGATGACCGTGAACGGTCCGATGACGTTGTCCTCGCCGAACTCGACACCCTCGCCGATGACTGCTGTCGGGTGGATGCGGTTCACCACGTGAAGATCCGTTCGTCGTGGCCGGAGACAGCCTGGGGTATTGGGCGCTTCGGCGGTCCCGGTAGCGTGTGGCCCGCGCCAGAGAGGGCGGCCGGGCGCAGAACCGGCGGCTCACTGTACCGGACGCACCAGAACGCCCAGTCGAGAGAGACTTGCAGATGATCCCCATTACCGTGGTCGACGTCCGTGACGCGGAGGACCTCGTCGTCGAGGTGCTGCGATCCGGCGCCATCGCACAGGGACCGATGGTCAAGCGCTTCGAGGGCGCGTTCGCGAGCGTTTCCGGCACGAAGCACGCGATCGCCGTCAACAACGGCACCACCGCGCTGGTCGCCGCCATCCAGGCGCTCGACCTTCAGCCGGGCGACGAGGTCGTCACCTCGCCGTTCACCTTCGTGGCGACGCTGAACGCGATCCTGGAAGCCGGCGCGACCGTCCGCTTCGCCGACATCCGGCGCGACGACTTCGCGATCGACCCGGACGCCGTCGCCGCCGCGATCACCGACCGCACCAAGGTCCTCATGCCCGTGCACCTCTACGGGCAGACGGCGGACATGGGCAAGCTCGCGCCGCTGGCCGCCGAGCACGGTCTCAAGGTCATCGAGGACTCGGCGCAGGCCGTCGGCGCGTCGTTCCAGGGCAAGCCGTCGGGCTCGTTCGGGATCGGCTGCTTCTCCTTGTACGCCACCAAGAACGTCACCACCGCCGAGGGCGGCGTGATCACCACGGACGACGACAAGCTGGCCGACGCGCTGCGGGTGCTGCGCAACCAGGGTATGCGTGCCCGGTACCAGTACGAGGTCGCCGGGCACAACTACCGGATGACCGACCTGCACGCCGCCGTCGGCATCCCACAGCTGGAGAAGCTGGACCAGCTCACGGCCGCCCGCCAGGCCAACGCGAAGCGCCTCACCGAAGGCCTCGCCGGCACCCCGGGCCTCGACCTCCCGCAGGTCCTGCCGGGCCGCGAGCACGTGTGGCACCAGTACACCGTGCTGGTCGGCCCGCACGCCTTCCTCTCGCGTGACGAACTCGCCGCCGCGCTCACCGAACGCGGTATCGGCAACGGGATCTACTACCCGAAGATCGTCTTCGACTACGACTGCTACCGGGACAACCCGCTGATCCCCGACGCGAAGTTCGAGGACTTCCCGGTGGCCGCCTCCGTCGCCGCGCAGGCGCTTTCCCTGCCGGTGCACCCGCACCTTTCCGAGTCCGACCTGGACACCATCATCGAAACGGTTCGCGAGCTACTCGGCGCATGACCACCCACAAGATCGCCCTCATCGGCACCGGGAACATGGGTTCGCTGCACGCCCGTGTCCTCGCCGCGAACGAGCGCGTGGACCTCGTCCGCGTGATCGACCCGCGCGAAGAGGCGGGCCGCAAGGTCGCCGAACGCTACGAAACCCAGTGGACGCCCGAAATCGGCTCACTGTCCGATGTGGACGCCGTCGTGCTCGCTTCGGCCACCGAGGCGCATTACGAGCTGGCGCAGGAGATCCTTGGCCAGGGCAAGCCGATGCTGGTCGAGAAGCCGGTGTGCAACAGCTTCGAATTCTCCCAGGAGATCGTCGGGCTGTCGGCGAAGAAGGACGTCCCGCTGATGTGCGGGCTCCTGGAGCGCTACAACCCGGCCGTGATGACCGCGCGGGCGCTGGTCAACGAGCCGATCCACCTGATGGCCCGCCGCCACGGCCCGTACGCGCCGCGGATCAAGACCGGTGTCGCGTGGGACCTGCTGGTGCACGACGTCGACCTGGCGATCCAGTTCTTCGGCGGCGCGACCCCGCAGCGGGTCGCCTCCGGTGCGGGCTACTTCCACCCGAGCTCGGTCGAAGGCGCCGAAGACACCATCGAGACGGTGCTGTCGTTCGAATCCGGGCTCGCCACGGTCTCCGCGTCCCGCCTCGGCCAGCGCAAGGTCCGCTCGCTCTGGGTGTCCGAACTGGACCGCATGATCGAGATCGACCTGCTCCGCCGCGACGTCACCATCTACCGCCACGTCTCGCACGACTCGGTCACCGAGGACGGCCTCGGCTACCGCCAGCAGACCGTCATCGAGATCCCGGAACTGGTGACCGCGCGCGAGCCGCTCGCGACCCAGCTGGACCGGTTCGTCGACCTGCTCGAAGGCACGATCGACGCCGACACCGAGCGGGACCTGATCCTGCCGTCGCACGCCGTCGTCGACCAGGTGCTGACGCAGGCCGCGGCCTGATCTCTCGCATTTAGTCCTCTGGATGCGGTAGTTGCGTGGGCAACTACCACATCCAGAGGACTAAATGCGTTATTTGGTGAGGCGCTGGCCCCTCGCGTCGTACGCGACGAGGGGGGTCAGCACGTACGGCGACTCCACCTGGCCTGGGTCGAACCAGAAGATGACGACCGACGGGTCCTCGCTCCAGGGGATGGCCCTGGCCTCGACCGGTTTCCCGCGGACGGTGCTGGTGATCCGCACCGCCGGACCCGAGAAGTAGCCGAACACGGGCACGAACGTGCCCCGGATCAGGTCGCCGCCGTCCACGGCGTGGAAGCCGAACGACCGATCGGATCCCTTGAATTCGTTGGCGGCCAGGAGCGCGTCGTAGTCGCCCGCGCCGTCCCGGTACGCGACCTGAAGACCGAACCGGACGTCCGGCATCGACGGCTCGTCGATCTCGGACGCGTAGATCACCAGCTCGCGGCCACCTTCACCCTTGAACCCGAGCGGGATCACGTCACCGAGCGGGGAGGGCGACGGGGCCGCCGTGATCGACGGGCTCGCCGGTGCCGGGGTCGGGACGGGCGCGGCCGGCGCGCTCGCGGCGGGCGGAAGCGGCTGCTGTTCGGACGAAGAGCCTTTGAGCGCGACCGCGCCGACGATGACCAGCACCGTCACCACGGTGGCGGCGACCCCGCCCGCGCCGGTCGCGAGACGGCGGCGACGGCGGATACGCCTGCCCTTGGTCATGATCGCGCCGAGGTCGGGTTCGGCGAACCCTTCGGCGGGCGGCTCCCGCAAGGCCGAACGCAGCGTCTCGAGGTCGGTCATCGTCCCAGCCCCCCGATCAGTTCCGTTCCGTCCTCCGCGGTGATCCGCAGCTTGGTCAGGGCGCGGGAATTGGTGCTCTTCACGGTGCCGATCGAGACACCCAGTTCGCCGGCCACGTCGGATTCCTTCAAGTCGAAGAAGTGCCTGAGCACCACGACGGCTCTCTCCCGGTCTGTGAGCGTACGCAACGCGTCAAGCAGCCATTTCCGCTGGACGACGGCACCGGCGACGTCCAGGCCGCTCGGCTGCTCGGGGATGTCCTCCGTGGCGTTCTCGCGGATCGGACGCCGCCAGCCGTCGATCACATGGTTGACGAGGACCTGTCGCGCGTACGCGTAGGCGTCCTTACGGCGTACGCGCGACCAGGCCGCATACGTTTTCGCGAGCGCCGTCTGGGTGGCGTCCTCGGCCTGATGACGATCGCTGGTGAGCAGGTAGGCGGCGTGCTGAAGACGCGTCGCCGAGTTCCGCACGAACTCGACGAACTCGTCATCGCCGCGAGCCACCCTGGTCCTCATCTCCGTTCGACGGTTGACCACCTGAAAGGTTGCTTTGACCGCTTAGTCCTTCCGACGAGTGAACCGGAGCGCGACGACGATCCCCGCCACGACCACGGCCACCGCGAGGACGATCCACACCCAGGCCGGTACCAGATCTTCGGGGGTGGTCTCGCCGGCCGGAGGCGCCGGGGACGCGCTGCCGGCCGGGGCCTGGCTGCTCGTCGGGGCCTGGCTCGTCGGGCTTGGTACCGGCGCGCTGAGGTTGAACTTCACCGAGCCACTCGCGGCGTGCGTGTCCTCGAAGGTGACCTTGTAGCGGAGCGTGTACTCGCCCGCGGGGCCGACGGCCTGGACCGGCGCCGTGACGACCGCTCCGGCGACCTCCGCGCGGCCGACCGTCCACGACGCGTTCTCCGGGCCGGTGATCTGGATCGGGTTGTCGTCGGCGAGGGTGACCGGGCCCGAGAAGGTCAGCTTGATCTGCGTCGGAGGCGTCGCCAGCGAAGCGCCCCTCGCCGGGTCACTGCTCTTCAGCTCCGAGTGGGCCAGCACCGGGGACGCGGTGCCCAGCAGGGCCAACCCGGTGACCAGCAACGACGCACCGAACCGCTTGAACCTCATCTGACACCCTTCTCACCGGGGAACTCCCCCGCCGAGCCTAGTAGTCGGGTCGAGCGGGGGGTGGTGGTTCCCGGTCGTGAGTGGCTAGGACGGTTCTAACCGTCCTAGCCACTCACGAGGGCGATCACGGGCGCTGCGCGTGGCGGGTGGTCAGTGCGTCGAGGTCGAGAGTGAGCGGAGTGCCGTCGAAGTCGAGGCTCACCTTGCCGGTGTGCTCGCCGAAGTTCTCGTACTCGCCGTCGATCAGGCGGTAGGTGGTCATGCTCGCCGGATCGTCGAGGTCGACGATCCAGTAGTGCTCGATGCCGACTTCCGCGTATTCGGAGAACTTCGTGACCCGGTCGGTGCGGACGGTGCCCTCGGACAGGACCTCGATGACCAGCCGCACGTCTTCCTCGGCGGAGACTCTCGCCGGGTTTTCGTCGGCCACGAGGGCGGAGGTGACCAGCACATCGGGAACTCGGACCGTCAGCGGCGCGGTGGCGACGACCATTTCGGCCTCACCCATCGCGCTGTACTCCGGCGACGTCTGTTCGTCGAGCCAATATGTCAGGCGATTGACCGCACGCTGATGGAAAAACAACGGACGGGGTGACACGACCAGCACTCCTTCGACGACTTCCGCGCGGTGTTCCGGGTCTTCCGGCAACGCGGCCCAGTCGTCAAGCGTCAGGAATCGGTGAGGCCACTCCACGACACTCATCGAACTCCTCCTTCGCCGGTGATCACCAGACCATCTTCCCACGGTTTCCCCGAGAACGTATCAGCACGGAAAGTAGTGAATCATTACGGTGAGGAGTTGCGCGGAAGCAAGGCCCGCATCGGGGTGCACCATCGTGCTCCCTGCGTTTCCGCAGGTCGTCTTCCTTTCGAGAAACGAAGAACCCTGGAGGTTCTTGACTGTCGGTGCATTCTCTGACCGGACGGAAAGAAACGCCTGGTCACGACCGCCCCACATTGGCTACGTTCCCGGCGTGCACAGATCGAGGGGAATCCTCACCACCGTATGCCTGCTGCTCGCCGTCACGGCTTGCTCGAGCGGCACCGCGACCGAGCCCGCGCCGATGTCGTCGACACCGTCGTCGAGCAAACCGGCCAGTCGCGCGACACCCAGCCCGGCCACGACGCCACCGGCGCCTCTCACCAAGATCACCGCGGCCTGCCCCGTACTGGGCGTGACCGAATTCCTTCAAGTGATCGGGAGATCAGACGATCTGGTCGCCAACGAAGGCGAGTCCGAACGGGTCGGCGCAGGCAAGGCCTACCGGTGCGCCTACGAAGACCCGAAAGGAAAGTACGGGAAATCGGCGGAGCTCTTCGTCGCGGCCATCCCCGGAAACCAGCCGCCCCGCGCGACGATCGACAAGCTCGCGAAGGAATGCGAAAAACCGGCCACCCAGCTACCCGGGATCGGCGAGCAGGCCCTGTGGTGCGAGATCCCCACCGACGGCCCGGACCTCGACATCCTGGTGAGCGTCGGGAAACGCGGCCATGGCGAAACAAGGGTGGCGACGCTGTACCTGTACAAGACCAGGTCCGACGTCTACGCCACGCTGGCGAAACTGTTCGCCGACAGGCTGTGATCAGGGCCGGGCTACTCCGTGAAGTCGCCCGCCGGCGCGCCCCAAGAACCAGCGGCGTCCCCACGTTCCTCCGCCAGCGCGCGCCGCCGCGCGTTCTCGGCGCGTACACGCTCCACTTCGGACTGGATGTACTCGTCGTCGTACTTCTGGAACACGCGCGCGGGGTTGCCCGCCACCAGGCTGCGCGGCGGGACGTCCTTGGCGACCACGGAATTGGGCTGCACGGTGGCGAAATCGCCGATCGTGACCCCGGCCACGATCACCACGAGGCCGCCGATGAAGCAGCCTTTGCCGATCTTCACGGGTTTGCGCTCGATGAGGTCGCTGCCGGAGTGGTTCTGCAGCGTCATGTTCGCGAGCCAGCTGGAATGCGTGAAGATCAGCGTGTTGAGCCCGATGCTGGTGTGCTCGCCGATCTCCAGCCCGCCGCTCGCGTCGAGCGCGGCGCCTTCGCCGATCCAGCAGTGTTCGCCGATCTTCAGGTTCTCCGGGCTGATGATCTTGACCCGTTCGCGGACCCTCGTCGTCTCCGGCAGTCCGTAGAACCGGGCGCGTTCGGCGTCGTTCATGTACTGCGAGACGAGTTCGGTCAGGATCTGCGGGCGCAGGCGGTTGCTGCGCTCGTCATCGAAGAACATCGGCCTCGGTCACCAGTTTCTCGAAGGTACGCAGGTGTTCTTCGGCGACGACGTCGAGGCCGAAGTTGGCCCGCACCATCGCGCTTTCCCGCTGTGCCACCAAAGCCCGCTTCTCCGGGTCGTCGAGCAGGTCGATGACGGTGTTCGCCACCGCCTCGCTGTCGTCCGGCCGCACCAGCAGGATGTTCTCGCCGTTGCGCAATTCGATACCCGGGTAGTTGTCCTCGGTGACCGACGCGATGGTCGCGGTGCCCGAGAGCATCGCCTCCAGCGACGCGGTACCGCAGCCGCCGTTGAGGTCGTGCGTCACGATGTCGGCGGCGGCGAAGTACGCGGGGACGTCGGCCTTCGGCACGGCGCCGGTGACGATGATGGCGTCCGCGACGCCCAGTTCTTCCGCCCGCTTCAGGAAGACGTCGTGGTAGACGCGGCCGACGACGACCACCTTCACGCCAGGGTGCTTGTCCAAAATGGACGGCAGCGCCTCGACGAGGGGGAGCCGGTTGCGCAGCGGGATCACGTGCCCGAGCGAGACGATCACCGGACCGTCGCCGAGCCCGTGCTCCGCCCGGACATCGAGCGTCAAAGGCTTCTCGAAGTTCCCTGTGTCGACGGCGATCGGGAAGTAGTCCGAGTTCGCGTCGCTCGTGCCGTAGCGCTCGACGCAGTAGTCGACCCCGAGCTTGTCGAGGATGACGTAGCGCGGCTTGAGGTAGCGCAGGATCGGGTTCACCAGCACGCTGTCCAGGAACCGGAACACACCGCCGTACAGCTTGTTGTCGCTGATCAGCAGGGTGTGGATGGTCAGCAGCATCGGCAGCTTGTGCCGCCGCGCGTACAGGCCGGCCAGCCACGAGAGGTCGAAGAACTGCCCGTGCAGGTGGACGGCGTCCGGTTTGAACTCGTCCAGCAGCTTCCACAGCCGCCGCCAGTTCCCCGGCCGCAGCGAGGCGAAGCTCATGTCGAAGTCGATCGACAGGCCCAGCTGCGGCATCTTCACCGCGGGCAGGCGGACGACGCGGTAGCCGTCCTTCGTCTCGTCGGCCGGGGCGTCGGCGTAGGCGGCGGTGATCGCGAGCACCTCGTGCCCGCGCGCCGCGTACTGCCCGGCCAGGGAGGCCGCCATGTGCGCGCTTCCGCCCACCCGCGGCGGGAAGAAGTTGTTCACCACGGCGATACGAAGAGGACGGCTTTCCCCCGGCGCCATCACCATGCCGTCTCCGCGGAAAAGAGTGCGTCGACGGAACTCACTCGGAGGCCTTCACCAGTTCGTACATGCCCTCTTCCACGGAGATCTTCGGCTCCCAGCCGAGGACCTCGCGGGCACGGGTGATGTCCGCGGCGCGGCGCGAGACCAGCACGTCGCGCTCGTTGAACAGCGGCTCGACGTTGACGCCGACGGCGTCGATGAGGATCGTCGCCAGCGTCGCGATGGAGGTGTCGATCCCGGTGCCGATGTTGATCGGCAGGTTCGCCTTCTCCGACTCGAGCGCCGCGACGACGGCCCGGGCCAGGTCCGTGACGTGCACGAAGTCCATCGACTGGTCGCCGCGGCCGTCGATGATCGGCGGCTGACCGGCGCGCAGGCGCTGGATGAAGTGGTTGATCACCGACGTGTAGTAGGCCTCGATCTTCTGGCCGGGGCCGTACACGTTGAAGAACCGCAGCGCGTTCCAGGACAGGCCCTTGGTGCGCTCGTAGAAGCCGAGCATGTCCTCGCCCGCGCGCTTCGAGATGCAGTACGGCGTGAGCGGCTTGAGCTCGTCGTCCTCGTGCATCGGCAGCCGCTCCGGGTCGCCGTAGACGGACGCGGTCGAGGCGAACACGAGCCGCTCGACACCCTCGTCCGCCGCGGCGGCGAAGACGTTGTGGTTACCGACCATGTTGATGTCGATGGACTCGTGCGGGTCCGCGACCGACTTGTTGATCGACACGGTGGCGAAGTGGATGACGTGCGTGCAGCCGCGCATGGCCTCGCGCACGGCACCGCCGTAGCGGACGTCCTTCTCGACCAGTTCGACCTTGCCGGTGGCGACGAACTCGTTGATCCGGGCGCGGTCGCCGCGGGTCATGTTGTCGAAGACGCGGACGGTGTACCCGCCCTCGATCAGCATCGGGATGACGTGCGCGGCGATGAAACCGCCGCCCCCGGTGAAGAGGACCTTCTTGTCGGGCATTTCTCTCCTAGCTCGGCAGTGCGGCGCTGACGGTCCCGATGACCCGGTCGACCTGGGCATCGGTGAGGTTGGCGTGCATCGGGATGGCGAGATGACGGGCGAAGAGGTCCGCCGATACCGGCAAGGTCTGCTTCTTGCCGTAGATGGGCTGGAGGTGCGAGGCGTACGTGCCGAAGTTGCACTGCACGCCCTGCTCGCGGATCCGCAACGCGAGCGCGTCGCGGTCGATCTCCGGGGCCACGGTGAGGATGTAGGCCTGCCACGGGTGCTCGCGGTCCGGCAGTTCCACCGGGACGTCGAGACCGGGCAGGTTCTCGAACGCCTCGTGGTAGCGCTTGGCCACCGAACGGCGGGCCGAGAGCAGGTCCGGGAGCCGGTCCAGCTGCACGTTCATGATCGCGGCCTGCACGTCCGAGAGCCGGAAGTTGTAGCCCAGCTCGTGGAACTCCGGGATCGGCAGCGCGCCGGAACCTTCGCGGGTGATGGCTGGCTCGATGCCGTAGGTGTGCAGCTTGCGCGCGTGCGCGATGAGGTCTTCGCGGTCCGAGACCAGCGCGCCGCCCTCGCCCGCGGTGATGCCCTTGCGGCCGTGGAAGGAGAACGCGGCCAGGTCGGCGAGGCTGCCCGCCGGCCGGGTCTTGTAGGTCGCGCCCGCGGCGCAGGCGGCGTCCTCGAACAGCCACAGGCCGTGCTTGTCGGCGATGGCGCGGTACTCGTCGAAGTCACCGGGCTGACCGGCGACGTCGACGGCGAGGATGCCGACCGTGCGCGGGGTGATCAGCGCTTCGATCGACGCCGGGTCGGCGCTCCAGACGTCGGGGCGGATGTCCGCGAACACCGGCGTCGCGCCGGCCTGGAGCACGGCGTGGCCGGTGGCGGGGAAGGTGTAGTCGCCGACGATGACCTCGTCGCCCGGCTTCACGCCGAGCACACGCAGCCCGAGGAAGAGTGCCGACCCACAGTTGCTGGTGGTCAGGGCGTGCGCGGTGCCGACGGTCTTCGCGAAGCGTTCCTCGAAACGACGGCACGCGGGGCCGGCTCCGGCCAGCCAGCCGGACCGGAAGACCTCCGCCACCGCGGCGAGTTCTTCGTCGCCGACGGTCGGCTGACCCAGAACGACGGGTTCCTGCTCAGACATACCTCTCCCATTGCGTGGGGACCCGGCGAAGTGTATAGACGCCATTCGGCCGATCTCGGGCGGGCTGGATCCGCCCAGGTCAACGACGCCCTAGTCCATCCATGCCCCCGCCACCGCCCTCAATGGAGAAGCTGCGCTTCCATCCCTAACCTCTAACTCATGCGATTCGGCGTTCTGGGGGCGACGGAGGTGCGCCGCGGGGACGGCACCGCCGTTCCGATCGGCGGGCCCAGGGTCCGCACGCTGTTCGCGTTGCTCGCGCTGGAGGCCGGCCGGATCGTCCCGGCGGAGCGTCTCATCGACGGCCTCTACGGCGAACAGCCACCCGAAGGCGTGGCGAACGCGCTGCAATCGCAGGTCTCGCGGCTGCGTGGCGCGCTGAAGGAGCTCGCGCCCGTCGAGTTCAGCCCGGCGGGTTACCGGCTCGCCGTGGACCCCGGCGACGTCGACGTGCATCGGTTCGAGCGGCTCGCCGCCGAGGGACGGCGCTCTCTCGCGGCTGGGGACGCCGCGAAGGCGGCGGAACTGCTTCGCGACGCTCTCGGGCTCTGGCGTGGCCCGGCCTTCGCGGACATCACCGACGCGCCGTTCCGCGATCCGCAGGTCACCAGGCTGAACGAGCTGAAGACGTCGGCGATCGAGGACCGCGCCGAGGCCGAGCTCAAGCTGGGAAGACACGAAGACGTCCTTGCCGAGCTTCGCGAGGTCATCGACGAGCAGCCGCTACGGGAACGGACCCGCGCGCTGCTGATCCGCGCGCTGCACGCCGCGGGACGTCAGGCCGACGCGCTCACCGCGTTCGAGGACGCCCGCCGCGTCCTCGCCGACGAACTCGGCATGGACCCCGGGCCGCAACTCGCCGCCGCGCATCTGGCCGTGCTTCGCGGGGAGACGCCGCCGGTCAAGACAGCGCCCCTCGAGACCGCGGCGCTCCCCGCGCAGCTCACCAGCTTCATCGGCCGTGAGGGCGATCTCCGGCACGTGCTCGGCAGCCTGGAGAGCTCGCGGCTGGTGACGCTGACCGGACCGGGCGGGGCGGGCAAGACCCGGCTGGCCATCGAGACCGCGGCCGCGATGGACCTCCCGGCGGTCTTCGTCGAGCTGGCGCCGTACACCGAAGACGCCGACGTCGCGCACGCCGTGCTGACCGCGCTCGGCCTGCGGACGGTCCCGCTCGGAACGGTCACCGCACCGGTGGAGAACGCGCCGCTGGAGCGGCTGATCGACGCGCTGGCCGAACGGGCGGTCCTGCTGGTGCTCGACAACTGCGAGCACCTGGTCGAGGCCGCCGCGAAACTGGCCGCCCGGCTGCTCGGCGCGGCTCCCGCGCTGCGGGTGCTCGCCACCAGCCGCGAACCGCTGGGCATCACCGGCGAGGTCGTCTCCCCCGTGCCGCGGCTCGCCGTGCCGCCGCCGGGCACGCCTCCCGCCCGCTCGCTGGAGTTCGCCGCGGTCCGCCTGTTCGCCGACCGGGCCCAGGCGAGTGATCCGGGCTTCGTGGTCGACGACGAGACCGCGGGCGACGTCCAGCGGATCTGCGCCGCGCTCGACGGGCTGCCGCTGGCCATCGAGCTCGCAGCCGCGCGGGTGCGGACCCTGCCGGTCGGCGAGATCGCCGCCCGGCTGGACGACCGGTTCGGACTGCTTTCGCGGGGCAGCCGGGTCGCCGAGAGCCGTCATCGCACCCTGCGCGCCGTCGTCGAGTGGAGCTGGGATCTGCTCGACGAGGACGAACGCCTGCTCGCCAGGCGGCTGACCGTGTTCGCGGGCGGCACGACCCTGGCCGACGCCGAAGCGGTCTGCGCCGTGCCGGATATCGCGGAGCTGCTTCCGTCCCTTGTGGACAGATCGCTGGTCGAGCGCACCGGGGACCGGTATCGGATGCTCGAAACCATCCGGGCCTTCTTCGCCGGAAAACTCGCCGAAGCGGGCGAAACCGAGCGCTCGCGGCGCGCGCACGCCGAGCATTTCCTCGCCCTCGCCGAGGAAGCCGATCCGTTGCTGCGCACCGGCGACCAACTGGTCTGGCTCGATCGGCTCGACGCCGCCTACGACGATCTCCTCGCCGCGTTGCGCTGGGCCGCCGAGTCCGACGTGCGGATCGCGCTCCGGCTTTCGGCTTCGCTGGTGCTGTACTGGTGGATGCGCGGCCGCCGGTTCGAAGGCTCGACGCTGAGCTTGGAAGTGGTCAAACGGCTCGGCGAACGGGCGCCGGACGGTCTCGAAGAGGAGTACCAGCTCTGCGTGCTCACCGCCGCCGCGGGACTGCGGGGCCACGAGGCGCTCGACCGGCATTTGCCGCTGGTGGACGGCCTCATGCTGAATCTCACCAAGGCGCCCCGGAACCCGGCACTGCTGCTGTTGATGGGCGTCGTGTCCGGCCCGCCCGGTGACGACGACGCGCTGATCAAACGCAGCCGGGTGCTGCTGGCGAACAGCGAGGCCTGGAGTCTCGCCCTCGCGCCGACCGGTTACGGCCTTCGCGCGCTGTTGCAGGGCGAACTCGACACGGCGGAAGAGTTCCTGCTCGAAGGGGCCCAGGCGTTCCGCTCGATCGGGGAACGCTGGGGCCTTTCGATGGCCCTCGACCATCTGTCCCAGATCCTGATCTGGACGAACCGGCAGGCCGAAGCCCTCGAAACGATGAACGAGGCCCTGCGGCTGATGCGGGAACTCGGCGCGTCCGACGACAACGCGGACCTGCTGTGCCGTCGCGGCGGCAGCAAGCTGCTCCACGGCGACGCGGCGGGCGCGCGGGCGGATTTCGAACTCGCCATCGAGATCGCGCGCCGCGCCGGGATGCCCGAAAGCCGGGCGGCCGGGTACGTCGGGCTGTCGTTCCTCGCCCGGCACGAGGGCGATCTGGCGGCGGCTCGCGCGCTGAGCGAACGCGCGCTCGCGGAGTGCTCCGGAGGTTCGTTCGCGGCCGAAGGGGTGCGCGCCGGGGCGAAGATCTCTCTCGGCTGGGTCCTTGCCGCCGAGGGTGACCTCGACGGGGCCGAGGAACTGCACCGGCTGGCGCTGGTGGCGGCGGACCGCTGGCACGACAGCACCACCATGGCCTGCGCCGCCGAGGGTCTCGCCGGGGTCGCGCTGGTGCGGGGCGACGCCGAGCGGGCGGCGGTCCTGATCGGCGCGGCGGTGACCATCCGGGGCACCCCGTTCGCCGTCGATCTGGACGCCGCCCTGCTCAGGACGACCGTGCGGGAGCGGCTCGGTGACGACTTCGACCGGGCCTACCGCCGCGGGCTCGGCCTGCGGGGCGCCACTCAGCTGGCCTAGGCGCGGGTCAGCTGCGTGCCCTGCGGCGCGAAGCGGCCGACGGCCTCGGCGAGGAGCCGCTGGTCGAGCTCGGTGTCCTCGACCGCGACGTACAGCGGCGCCGCGTTGACCGGCACCGCGCCGAGGCGGGTCATCCCCGGGCCGACCGGGTCGATGGTGAGCCGGGTGACGTCCCGCCACGGCACGACCGTCCGCTCGATCCGGACGCCCACCGCGTCCAGTTCGAAGAGCACCCACTGCTGGTCGTGCAGCGACTTCACGTAGCCGATGGCCGCGCAGCCGACGGCGATCGCGATGATCCGCAGCACCCCGGGGCCTTCGATCGCGCCGACCAGTCCGATGAACGCGAGGACGGCCACGACCATCCCGGTCAGTTTCGCGGCGCCGACCAGGCCCGCGTTCGGTTTGTGCACCCGGAACCGCACGGCGCGCATCAGGTGTTTGGTGAGCAGCCCGCCGCCGATCGCGGCGGCCAGCGCGAGCATCGTCACCACCAGCGAAACCGGGGAGAAGTCCGCGAAGACCTGGTAGCCGGCGACCAGCGTGACGAAGCCGCCCGCGACGGTCAGGAGCAGTGCGAGCTTGCCCTTGCGCACGTCCTGTTCGCGGCGCTGAAGCGAGGCCTGGTCGGGTGTGGCGAGGAAGCCGCCGTCGATGTTCCTCATCGGGCGTCACGCTGCGCTGCGTCGTTGGCTGCGGCGCGGCGCTCACGCTGGCGGCGGTCGAGGACGTACAGCAGCGCGCCGGCGCCGGCGCTCACGGCGGCGTAGAGCAGGTCCTGGAGGCCGTCGTCGGGGTAGCCGGTGGAGAACTCGACCATCGCGAGCGCGAGGAAGAGGACGCTGATGACCGCCCCGCCGATGATGTACACCTTGTTGCTGAGCATGGTTTCCCTCGTTCGTCGTTGCCTGGTGGGACCACTTTCGCTCGGGGCACATGACATTCGGATGACACGCTGCCAGCGTTCGGTGCGTGGACGGTCAGCGGCGGCGGACACCCTCCGGACATGACCTACGTAGCCGGATCTCCAGAAGACTTCCTCGCCGTGCGGCATCTGACCCTGCGCGGCTCCCAGGCCGAAATCGGCCATGCCCTCGGCGCCGAGGTGAAGGCGCGCTCGGACTGGTCGCCGTCGCCGCTCGACCCGGCCGTGGCCAAGGCGCGGCGTACCTGGTTCGCGCGGAACTGGCCGCAGTACGCGGCGCGCACCGCCGGGTTCGCCGAGGCCCACGGATTCCCCGCCGACGCGGCCGTCTCCTTCGACGACGCGAGTGCCCTGCCCGCCGGATCGGGCTGTTCGGCGCTGTGGACGGGGAGCGAACTCGGCCGCAACTACGACTTCTTCACCATGAGCTGGACTCAGCTGGGCGCGGTGCTGGCCGGGGAGGAGCCCGTCGACGACGGGACCGTGCCGATGGCGTCACGGCCCTACGTCCTGACGACGATCCCCGACGACGGCATCGCCTCGACGTCCCTCACGATGTCCACAATGGACGGAGGAACGGAGGGGGTCAACGAGGCGGGGCTCGTCGTCGCGCTGCTGATGGCCGAGGTCGAGACCGCCATGCCGCTGGAGCACGGCCCGCAGGCGGGCCTGTCGGTACTGCAGGTGTGCCGGTATCTGCTGGACACCTGCGAAACCGTCGGCGAAGCCAAGGAAGCGCTGATGCTCGCCAAGCAGTACGCGCACGGCGCGCCCTGCCACTACATCGTCGCCGACGCCTCCGGCCGCGGCTTCGTCTACGAACGCGGAGCGCACGACGTCGAGTACTTCGTCGAGGTGGCCGACGGGCCGCTGTGCGTCACGAACCACCTGCTGCACCGTCATCCGGATCTCGGCGCGCTGCCCGAGGACACCCCGGAGACCATGCGCACCTACGAGCGGCTTCGCACCGTCACCAAGGAAGCGGACGCCGGGCCGCGCGACGCGCTCGACGCGGTGTCCTTCACGGTCGAGCCCGGCGCGCCGTGGCGGACGTTGTGGCGCAGCGTCCTCGACCCGGCGGCCCGCACCCTGAGCACCCGGTTCTACCTGGGTGACGGCGAGAACGGCACCGCGCGGCACACGCCGGAACTCACGTTCGGGGTCTCGCGGTGACCATCGGCAAGGGCCGCAAGATCGGCACCGTCGCGGTCTGCGTGCTGGCGCAGCTGCTGATCGCGATCGACCTGACCGTGCTGCACCTGGTGCTGCCGTCGCTTTCGGAGCAGATGCACCCGTCGACGACGGAACTGCTGTGGATCGCCGACGCGTACGGTTTCGCGCTCGCCGGGCTGCTGATCACGATGGGGAACATCGGCGACCGGGTCGGGCGGAAGAAGCTGCTGCTGATCGGGGCGTCGCTGTTCGGTGTCGCTTCGGTGATCACGGCGTACGCGCCGACGGCGGAGCTCCTGATCGCCGCCCGCGCGCTGCTCGGGATCGCCGCCGCGACACTGATGCCGTCGACGCTGTCGATCGTGCGGAACGTGTTCACCGGCAAGGAACGCGCGGCCGTGATCGGGGTTTCGAGCGGGCTGACGATCCTCGGTTTCGGCATGGGGCCGCTCGTCGGCGGTTTCCTGCTCGAGCACTTCTGGTGGGGTTCGGTGTTCCTGGTCAACGTGCCGGTGGTGGTGGTCATGGTGATCGCGGGCGCGCTGATCCTGCCCGAATCGAAGAACCCGGTGTCCCATCGCATCGACGTGCCCAGCGTGCTGCTTTCGCTCGTCGGCATGGTCGGGATCGTCTACACGATCAAGGAAGTCGCGTACAAGGGCTGGGGGCACTGGGACGTCGCGGTCGCCGCCGTGCTCGGCCTCGGCTGCCTGCTGGCGTTCATCCTGCGGCAGCCGCGGCTGGCCGAACCGCTGATGGACCTGAAGCTGTTCGCTCAGCGGGCGTTCTCGGCGACCGTCGGCACCACGATCCTGGCGATGTTCGCGCAGCTCGCGGTCTCGCTGATGTTCGCGCAGTACCTGCAGCTGGTGGCGGGCTGGTCGCCGCTGAAGGCCGGGCTCGCCGGGCTGCCCGGGATGGGCGGCGCGATCCTCGGCGGCATGCTCACGCCACTGGCGATCAAGGCCTTCGGCCGCGCTGTCACCATCGGGCTCGGCTGTGCCCTGTCGGCGACCGGGTTCGCGCTGTACGCGGGGGTCGGCGTGACGATCGTCTACACCGACCTGCTCGCCGCGATGATCATCTTCGGCGTCGGGCTGTCGCTGATCCTCTCCGTCGCGACGGACACGGTGCTCGGCGTCGTGCCGAAGGCCAGGGCGGGCGCGGCGTCGGCGATCTCCGAGACGGCGACCGAACTCGGTGGTGCGCTGGGGATCGCCGTCCTCGGCAGTGCGCTCGGCGCGCTGTACCGGAGCGAACTCGTCATCCCGGCGGGCGTACCGCCGGAGACTTCGGCGGCGATTTCGGACACCCTGGGCGGCGCCGTCCAGGTCGCGGCACAGTTGCCGCCCGAGCAGGGCGCGCTGGTCCTGGCCAGTGCGAAGTCGGCGTTCGTCGACGGGTTGCAGGTGACGATGGTGTGCTCTGCGGGGCTGATGGCGTTGCTGGCGGTCAGCGCGTTGTTCACGCTGCGCGGGGTGCCGAAGGTCCTCGAAGATCCCGAAGAGGAGCCCGCTCCGGTTCCGACCCCGGTGGGCTGAAGGGGACCAGGCGCTATGCGCGGTTCCGCGGGGGGGTCGTGAGTGATAATGACGGTTAGAACGACCCTTGCCACTCACGACCCCACGGGCACCAAGGGGACGCCTCATCGCCGTAAAGTGTCCCTTGTGGACACTCGGGGCCCGGCCAACGGGACCGCGCGTTTGTCGCCCGACCGGACCATGGCCAGCAAGGGTTTCGCGGCCACCTTCAGCAGCCGGGCCGCGAACGTGCGGCCGTTGCGGCGCGCGATGTCCGGGCCGAAGGCGTCCATGAGCGCGACGAGCCCCGGCAGCGGCCGCACGAACAGCGTCACTTCGGCGATGAGCCCGTCTTCGCCGAGCTTCAGCACCGCCGCCTCTTCGATCTCCTCGCCGCCGATGCGCGCGGTGTAGACGACGACCCGCGTGGCCTCGTCGCCGGTGTCGGTGTGGAACCGGACGTCGCGCAGATGCGAGTACGCGACCTCCAGCAGCGGCCTGAGTTCCGCGTGCCCGGTGAACCGGACGCGGCTCGTCAACGGCGAGCGCACGACGGCGTCCGGCGCGAAGGCGCTCAGCGCGAGTTCGACGTCTCGGGTTTCGAGGGCCCGGCGGTACCGCTCGGCGGTTTCGGTGCTCATGCGTCCTCCTGGATCAGGTTCCCCAGCCCGCGCCACAACAGATCCGCCGTGAGCGCGACGACCTGTTCCCGCGGGATGTCGCGGTTGCTCCACCACCAGGTGGCGATGGCGTTCAGTGCGCTCTTCGCCGCTTCGGCGAGCGCTTCGTTCGCGCGGTCGCGCGGCAGGTCCGCGGTCAGCGCCAGGCCGGGGACGCGGGCGAACACCTCGGTCAGCTGCCCCGTGGCCCTGGCCTGTCCGCGCCGGTGCACCTCGGCGACCGCCTCGTCGGACGGCGTCTCGGCGAAGATCATCCGCCAGCCGCGTTCGTTCGTCTCCATCCAGGCGAAGATCGCCGCCACCCGGCCTCGCAGGAGCTCCTCGGCGGTGCCCGACGGCGGCAGCTCCGCCCAGCCGGCCAGCAGACTGTCCACTTCGGACTCCAGGAGCCCGGCGTACAGCGCGGCCTTGGACCGGAAATGGTCGTAGAGCACGGGCGTGCTGATGCCGGCGGCCGTCGCGACCTCGCGCATCCCGGCCGCGTCGTAGCCGGACGCGGCGAACACCCGCGCCGCCGCGGCGAGGATCCGCTCCCGGCGCTCTTCCCTGCCCAGTCGTTTACCTGACATCGGTCAGGTACGCTACCACCGAACCTGACAGCTGTCAGGTAGCGCTCCGGGTAACCTGGTCGATCGTGCGCACAGTCGTAGTCATCGGAGGCGGGATCGTCGGTCTCGCCACCGCCTGGGAGCTGACCAAACGAGGTCTGGACGTCACGGTGCTCGAGAAGGAGGACCACTGGGCGGCCCACCAGACCGGGCACAACTCGAACGTCGTGCACGCGGGGCTCTACTACAAGCCGGGTTCGTTCAAGGCCAGGATGGCGAGCGCGGGCAACCGGTCCATTGTGGACTTCGCGCGGCAGTACGGGGTGCCGGTCGAGGTCTGCGGCAAACTCGTCGTCGCCACCTCCGAAGCGGAGCTTCCGGCACTGAAGGTGCTCGCCGAACGCGCCGAGGCGAACGGTGTCCCGGCCAAGCTGATCACCCCGAGCGAAGCCCGCGAGTACGAACCCGAGGTCTCGTGCGTCGCCGCGCTGCGCGTGGAGTCCACCGGCATCATCGACTTCCCCGCCGTCTGCGCCGCCCTGGTGCGGCTGCTCGACGAATCCGACGCCGACCTGCGTCTCGGCACTCCCGCGCTGGGGATCCGCCCTGGCCGCTCCGGCGGTGTCGAGGTGGCGACCGGTGACGACGTGATCCACGCGGACGCCCTCGTCAACTGCGCGGGCCTGCACGCCGACCGCGTCGCGCGGCTCGCCGGGCTGACGCCGAGTGCGCGGATCGTGCCGTTCCGCGGCGAGTACTACGAGCTGAAGCCGGAACGCCGTCATCTGGTGCGCGGCCTGATCTACCCGGTCCCGGACGCTTCGCTGCCGTTCCTCGGCGTGCACCTGACCCGCATGCTCGACGGCAGCGTGCACGCCGGCCCCAACGCCGTGCTCGCGCTCCGCCGCGAGGGCTACACCTGGCGCGACATCTCGGCGAAGGACCTCGCCGAAGTCGCCCGCTTCCCCGGCGTCTGGCGGCTCGCGCGCAAGTACGCGTACCCGACCGGGCTCGACGAGGTCCGCCGGTCGTTCTCGCGCCGCCGCTTCGCCGCAAGCCTCGCGCGGCTCGTACCCGCCGTCACCGAGGACGACATCGTGCGGCACGGCTCCGGCGTCCGCGCGCAGGCGCTGCGCCCGGACGGCGCGCTCGTCGACGACTTCCTGATCGAGACCGCGCGGAACCAGGTGCACGTCCTCAACGCGCCCTCACCGGCGGCGACCAGCGCGCTGGAAATCGCGAAGCACATCTCCGACGAACTGGTCTAGAAGGCGGGCATGTTCCCGGTCACCAGCGGCATCACGGCTTGCGGGATTTCGCAGGCCTTGGCGTTGTCGCTGAGGTCACCGGTGTCGATCTTGACCGAGGAGGTCTCCGTGACCGGCAGCATCGCGACGCAGATCGGGCTGTCCGGGCTCGAGTAGACGAACCACTTCTTGCCCGCCACCATCTGCTCGACCGGGGTGCCGTCGAGACCGGGGACGTCCTCGAGTTTCGTCGCCGTGTAGAGCCACAGGTCGAGGGCCTTCTTGCCCTCGTCACCGTCGTTGTCGTCCCACTGGCAGCCGTTCTTCGGATCCCTCGACGAACCGTTCATCGGCCGCGCGGCCTGAAGGTTGAACGGCGTCACCTGGTCCGGTTTGAGCAGGGAGCACGGATCGACGGTCACGAGCGGTCCGGAAGCCTCGATCGGCTTCTGGCCGGGGGGCGCGGTGAGCGGCGGGCTCGGCTGTCCGCCGGGCAGGTGGGACGCGACCGCGGGAGCCGCGGCCTTCGCCAGGTCACAGGCCTTGGTGACGTCTTCGCCGGGGGCCTGGCTCGTGATCTCGACGAAGGTCTTCGGATCGAGTTCGGTCATCAGCGAGCAGTGGCTCGGGCCGAAGATGGACGCGTACCGGGTCCAGGTGAACCCGCCGATGCCGAACTTCTCCCCCGGAAGAGCACCGCTGACGTAGTCGACCAGCGAGAGGTCGAAGCTCTGCGACACCTCCAGCGCGACCCCGTCGGGCGCGTCCTCCAGCTCCGGGTACCGGCACGTCCCGGGGATCTTCCGTGCCTTGTCCGCCGGACGTTCCTTGCCGGGAAAGGTGACCCCGATGGCTTCCGCCTGCTCCTGCGAGAGCAATTTGCACGGCTCGGCCTTCGTGATGACCGGCCCCTGCCCCGGCACCGGCGAAGCCGTACCGCCGATGACCGACGTGCAGCCGCCGAGCGTCAGGACCGCCAGCCCGATCGCGAGCGAATTCCGATACCGCATGCGTCCTCTTCCCCTCACCGCCGACCGCTACTTGGATGTCGGCGTGAGCACCTCGGTTCCGCCGAGGAAGGGGCGAAGCGCCTCCGGCACCCGGACGGAACCGTCTTCGAGCTGGTGGTTCTCCAGGATCGCGACGATCCACCTGGTGGTGGCGAGCGTGCCGTTCAGCGTGGCGACGGTCTGCGGGCGGCCGTCGTCGTCACGGTAGCGGATGCCGAGGCGGCGGGCCTGGAAGGTCGTGCAGTTCGACGTCGAGGTCAGCTCGCGGTAGGTCTCCTGCGACGGCACCCACGCCTCGCAGTCGAACTTCCGGTACGCGGACGTGCCGAGGTCGCCGGTGGCGGTGTCGATCACCCGGTAGGGGACCTCGATCTTGGCGAGCATCTGCTCTTCCCAGTCCAGCAGGCGCGCGTGCTCGGCTTCGGCGTCCTCGGGACGCGTGTAGACGAACATCTCGACCTTGTCGAACTGGTGGACGCGGATGATGCCGCGGGTGTCCTTGCCGTACGACCCGGCCTCGCGGCGGTAGCAGGACGACCAGCCCGCGTACCGCTTCGGGCCGTCGTTCAGGTCGAGGATCTCGTCGGCGTGGTAGCCGGCGAGCGGGACCTCGGAGGTGCCGACGAGGTACAGGTCGTCGTCGCGCAGGCGGTAGACCTCCGACGAGTGCGCGCCCAGGAAGCCGGTGCCCGCCATGATCTCCGGCCGGACCAGGGTCGGGGTGATCATCGGGGTGAACCCGTTCGCGGTCGCCTGCGCGATCGCCATGTTCAGCAGGCCGAGCTGCAGCTGGGCGCCGATGCCGGTGAGGAAGTAGAACCGCGAGCCCGAGACCTTCGCGCCGCGCTCCATGTCGAGCGCGCCGAGGCCCTCGCAGAGTTCGAGGTGGTCCTTCGGCTTGAAGTCGAACTTGTTCGGCTCGCCGACGTGCTTGAGCACGACGTAGTCGTCCTCGCCGCCTTCGGGTGCCTCGGGGTGGACGAGGTTCGGCACCAGGCGGTGCAGCTGCTCGAACTCCTCCGACGCCTCGGTCTGCTCGATCTCGGCCGTCTTGACCTGGGCGGCGAGGTCCTTCGCCTTGGCGAGCAGCTCGGCCCGCTCGTCACCCTGTGCCTTGGGGATGAGCTTGCCCAGCGACTTCTGCTCGGCGCGCAGCTTGTCGGCGGCGGCGATGGACGAGCGGCGGCGGGAGTCGAGGGAGAGCAGCTTGTCGACCACTCCTTCGTCCTCGCCACGGGCGCGCTGCGAAGCGCGCACGACGTCCGGGTCATCGCGCAGAGTCCTGGGGTCAATCACGAGTGCTGAGAGTAGTCCGTGCGAGCCGCACAAAATGTGCGGGTCCACGCGGATAACCCGACAGTCTGATCGTTGCCGCCCGTTTCGGGCCGTCCCCATACTGAGATCTCCCTGCTGCGGACGGAGAAACCCGATGACCGATGCGGACCTGCTGGCGCGGCACAAGGCGGTACTGCCGTCGTGGCTGGCGCTCTACTACGACGAGCCGATCGAGATCGTGCACGCGCAGGACCGCCGGGTCATCGACTCGACCGGGCGCACCTACCTCGACTTCTTCGCGGGCATCCTGACGAATTCGATGGGCTACGACGTCTCGGCGATCAGCGACGCCGTGCGCAAGCAGCTCGACACCGGCATCCTGCACACGTCGACGCTGTACCTGATCCGGTCACAGGTCGAACTGGCCGAACGTATCGCGAAGCTCTCCGGCATCCCCGACGCGAAGGTGTTCTTCACCAACTCCGGGACCGAGGCCAACGACACCGCGCTCATGCTCGCCACCCAGTACCGGCGCAGCAATCAGGTGCTGGCGATGCGGAACTCGTACCACGGCCGGTCGTTCGCGACGGTCGGCATCACCGGCAACCGCGGCTGGTCGGCGTCGTCGCTCAGCCCGGTGAAGGTGAGCTACGTGCACGGCGGCTACCGGTACCGCAGCCCGTTCCGGGCGCTTTCGGACACGGAGTACATCGACGCTTGCGTCGCGGACCTGGTCGACGTCCTGGAGACGGGCACATCGGGCGACGTCGCGTGCATGATCGCCGAGCCGATTCAGGGCGTCGGCGGCTTCAGCTCACCGCCGGACGGCCTGTTCAAGGCGATGAAGGAGGTCCTCGACCAGTACGGAATCCTGTTCATCTCCGACGAGGTCCAGACCGGCTGGGGACGGACCGGGGAACACTACTGGGGGATCCAGGCGCACGACGTCGTCCCCGACGCGATGACCTTCGCGAAGGGCCTCGGCAACGGTCTCGCGATCGGCGGGCTCGTGGCGCGCGGCGACCTCGTCGACTGCCTCACCGCGAACTCGATCTCGACCTTCGGGGGCAACCCGGTCGCGATGGCGGGCGCGGCCGCCGTACTCGACCACATCGCCGACCACGACCTCCAGGCCAACGCGCTGGCCCGCGGCAACGAACTGCTCGACGGCCTGCGCGCGACGGGGAACCCGCTGATCGGGGACGTGCGCGGCAAGGGCCTGATGATCGGTGTCGAGCTGGTCGAGCCGGGCGGTATGACGCCGAACCCGGAGGCCGCGGCGCGGATGATGGAGGAGACCAAGGCACGCGGGCTGCTGATCGGCAAGGGCGGGCTGCACGGCAACGTGCTGCGGATCGCGCCGCCGATGACGCTCACCGCCGAAGAGGCCGCCGAAGGCCTCGGGATCATCACCGACGCACTGGCCGCCATCTCCTGACAAACGCCAGGAAGGGACCTTTCCTTGCAAATTTTGCAAGGAAAGGTCCCTTCCTGGCGTTCAGGAGCGGACGAAGCGGGCGATGACCTCGCCCAGCCGCCCACCGGCGTCCTCCTGCAGGAAGTGACCGGCGCCGGTGATCGTCGGATGCTCGAGTTCGCGGGCACCGCGCATCGAACCCCGCAGTTCGAGGCCCCACGGCGCGGTGATCGGGTCGCCGTCGGAGAACGAGACCAGGAACGGCTTGTCCAGCTCCGAAAGCACCTTCAGCGCGGCCCGGTTGGCGGCCGCGGCCGGATCGCCCGGAGTGATCGGCACCAGGGACGGCATCGCGCGCGGCGCGGCCTTGTACATCTCGTTCGGGAAGGGCGCGTCGTAGGCGGCGCGGACCTCCTCGGACAGCTTGGTCTGACAGCCGGACTGGACGAACCGCCCGACGTCGATGACCTGGGCGTTCTCCATGGCGTCGCGGAACTTGTGCCAGAGTTCGGGCATGTCGGTGTCGCCGGTGGGGAGGCCGGTGTTGGCCGCGACGACCCGCGCGAAGCGGTCGGGGTTTTCGGCGACCAGCCGCAGGCCGATCAGGCCGCCCCAGTCCTGGCCGACCAGGGTGACGTCGGTCAGGTCGAGGACGTCGAAGGCGAACGCGCGCATCCACTCGACGTGCCGCTGGTAGGTGTGGTCGACCATGTCGCCGGGTTTGTCGGATCGGCCGAAGCCGACCAGGTCGGGCGCGATGGCGCGCAGCCCGGCGTCGGCGAGCACCGGGATGACCTTGCGGTAGAGGTAGGACCAGGTGGGCTCGCCGTGCAGCAGGAGAACGGGCGGCCCGTCCTCGGGTCCGGCCTCCACGTACCCCACTCTGATCACGCCGCCGTGAAGGTCGACGAGCTCCGCGTAGCGCGGTTCGAAGTCGAAATCGGGCAGGTCCGAGAACCGGTCGTCCGGTGTCCTTAAAAGGCGCACGACTCCCACGTTAGTGGGAATCGTGCGCCCATGCCGGTTTCAGTGCGTCAGGAAATCACGAGATGGCGACGGCCACGACCAGGCCGAGGGCGAGGTGCGCGGCCGCGACGACGATGCTGGCCGGGGCGAACTTCTCGCTCTCGATCGTCGAGCGGACGTCGATCCGGGTCGCCCACTCCAGCAGCCGGACGGCGAGCACCTGCACGATGATGCCGAGCAGGCCGTAGACCAGCGAGGTGATGAGCCCCTCGGTCAGGTCGCTGGCGGAGTTCGCGATCGCCACGACGATGATGAACGCCATCGACAGCAGGCCCGACGCGGTGACGATGACCGCGTTCGGCAGGCCGCGGGTGACCAGCTGGGCGAGCTTGCCGGGCGTGGTCCAGTCGATCGCCCAGAACCCGGCGAACATCATCAGCAGGCCGACGACGCCGTACAACAGGATCGCGCCGATCCCTCGCACGAGGTCGGAGCCGAACGTGTCGGACAGCGCAAGGGTGGTGGTCACAGGGGTTCTCCAGGAGTCAGGAATGTCAGGTTTGTGCGGTTGCTTCTATCACGTCTCGACGATGCGGTGCGGGACGAACGCCGCACCGTCGTCGGTGACGAGACCCGCGGTCTCGCGGATGCCGAGGCCGGCGGCCTGGTCCCCGACGATCCACGCGCCGAGCGCGGGCCGGTAGCCCTGGAACTCCGGGAGCGGGTCGAACGCCTGGTAGACGAACCCTTCCGCGCCGTAGACACCGTCGGTCTGCGTCTCGTACCCGGTGGCGACGATCTGCACGTTCGCGCCCTCGCGGCCGAGTTTCGGCTTGCGGACGTACTCGGTCAGCAGGCCGGGGTCGTCGGCGAAGGCGGGCAGCAGGTTCGGATGCCCCGGGTAGTTCTCCCACAGGATCGCGAGCAGCGTCTTGTTGGAGAGGATCATCTTCCACAGCGGCTCGACCCACAGCGTGCGCGGCATGGTCTCGACGGCGAAGCGGCCGAACTCCTCGTCGACCACCCATTCCCACGGGTAGAGCTTCACCACGGTCGCCATCTGCGCCTCTTCGAGGTCGACGAACCGTTTGAGCACCGGGTCCCAGCCGATCTCCTCGATCGACAGGCCGACGGTGTCGAGCCCGGCCTCGGCCGCGGTCTCCTGCAGGTACGCCGTCGTCACGTGGTCCTCACCGGACGGATCGGCCGACGACCAGGTGAAGTGCAGTTCGTTGGACGGCAGCTTGTCGGCGAGCTCGCCCCAGCGCTCGACCAGCTTCTCGTGGATCGAGTTCCACTGGTCGTCCTCGGGGAAGACCGTGGTCTTCCAGTGCCACTGCAGGACCGCGGCCTCGAGCAGCGAGGTCGGGGTGTCGGCGTTGTACTCGAGCAGCTTCGCCGGGCTCTTGCCGTCGTAGCGCAGGTCGAAGCGGCCGTAGACGTGCGGATCCTGCCGTTTCCACGACTCGGCGATATGCGGCCAGACCCACTCGGGGATGCCGAAGCGGTGGTACTGCTCGGTGGTGATCACGTTGTCGACGGCTTCGAGGCACATCGAGTGCAGGAGTTCGACGTCAGCCTCGACGGACAGGATCTCGTCCATGTCGAAGACGTAGTGGACCGACTCGTCCCAGTACGGCCGGGACTTGCCGGAGCCGTCGCGGGCGGGCGTGCCGAAGACCAGCCCCTGCTCTTCGACGATGTTCTGCCAGTCCCGCCGGGGCGGCTTGGAATCCCGGTACACCTACGAGCCCCCGCTCTTGCCGCTGCCGCCGCTCTTGCCGCTGATGCCGAACCCGCCGCGCTGGACGGACTTGCCCGATTTGGTGCTGATGTTCGCGCCCGACGGCGCGGTGTACGAGCCGCCGGACACGCGCTGCCCGACCTGACCGGTCCCGCCGTAGTTGTAGCGGTAGCTCTGCGTCGGCCCACCGATACCGCCGATGGGGAGGAAGAAGAACCCGCCGCTGACGTACCCGCCCTGCGACCGGACGTAGTTCTCGTCGCAGTTCCGGTCGTCCTGAATGATCTCCGTGTCCTTGGCGGCGCAGACCGCCGTGACCTCTTCCGGCTTCGCGACCGTGTAGAACGTCGCGACCAAGCCGACCAGGCCGACGGTCACGCCGGTGCCGATCAGGATCTTCTTCTTGGTCGAAGACTTCTTCTCGGCGGCGCGGGCGGCTTCGGCCGCGAGCACCTCCTGGCGCTCCTGCTCGGCCAGCGCCTGCTGCCGTGCCCGCTGCTCGGCCAGCGACGGCTGCCGCACCCGCGTCGTCTCGTCCTGAAACCGCATGCTGCCGCGCTTCGGTGGCTCCTGAGGCGGCTGTGCCCCCTGGTTGTCATCCTGCGTCATCAAAAGCTCCGTAATCGACGGCCCGCCAAGTATCCGTACCTCAACACTAACCACCCGGTACGCGCACCTTACGTGCGGCGCGGGCATCATGGAGTGGATGTCTCAACAGGCCGAGCGGTTCCGTGATCCGCGAAACGCGCTGAGCACCCTGCGCACCCGGCTCGTCATGGCCGGTGTGTTCGCGGGCGCGATCATCGCGCTTTCGCTGAGTGTGGCGTTTTCGTGGAACGTGGGCCCGGAGGGCGGTGCGGGCGGCGGCGCCCCCAAACTGTCGCCCGCCGCGGCCGAGGCGTTCCAATCTCCTCCTGGCACCTGTCTGACCTGGAACAATCCGGACGCCACCGACGCGCGGCGCGTGCCGTGCGCCGAGGCCCACCTGTTCGAGGTCACCAGCATCGTCGACATCGGCGCGCAGTACCCGCCGGGGGCGCCGAGCCCGAACCTGGAGCAGTGGCAGGAGATCTCCAGGTCGCAGTGCACGATCGACGTCAAGCCGTACCTCGGCCGCAACCTCGATCCCTACGGCAAGCTGAGCATGAACCTGCTCCGGCCGACGCCCGCGCAGTGGGCCGACGGCGACCGGCAGCTGCGGTGCGGTCTGCAGTGGGCGGGCCAGGGCGGCAAGCTCCAGCCGACCAAGGGGCCGGCGAAGGAACAGGACCAGTCCGCCGTCTGGGAGCCGGGCACCTGCCTCGCGCTGCTCAACAACAGCTTCGGCGACCCCATCGACTGCGCGCAGACGCATTCGTACGAGATCATCGCGACGCTCGATCTCAAGACGAAGTTCAAGGACGGCTACCCGTCGCAGGAGCAGCAGAACACCTGGCTGGACACCGAGTGCTCGACGGCCGCGCAGGAGTACACCGGCAACGCGGACCTGGCGGCGAAGAAGCTCATCCTCAGCTGGGACGTCCGCGAGCAGGAGAGCTGGGACGCCGGGTCGACGCTGGTGAACTGCAAGGTGGCGGCGGTCCTGCCGGAGAACAAGGGGCTGGCGCCGGTCACCGGGAGCGTCAAGGTCGGCACCGGCGAGACCCCGCCGCCGTCGTCGTCTTCGGCCCCGAAGACCGGAGGGTGATCGCGTGCCCGTCGAGATGACCCAGCAGCGGTTCGAGGAGCTGGTTTCGGAGGCACTGGACGAGCTCCCGCCCGAATTCGCGGACGCCATGGACAACGTCGTGGTACTCGTGGAGGAGTTCAACGAGGAGTCGCCCACGATCCTCGGCCTGTACCACGGGGTCGCACTGACCGAGCGGACCCACGAGTACGGCGGGGTGCTGCCGGACCGGATCTCGATCTACCGGCGTCCGCTGCTGGAGATGTGCGACACCGAGGAGGACGTCGTCGAGGAGGTGCTGATCACGGTCGTCCACGAGGTCGGCCACCATTTCGGCATCGACGACGCGCGCTTGCACGAACTCGGGTGGGGCTGAGCCCGCCGGACGGACGAGAGCAAAGGTCCCTTGCTCCCCCGAGACGTACACAGTGGATTCCGTGCCGAAGGCGGCATGGTCGGTGATTTTCGTGCGTGAAGCACCAAGGGTACTCCGGATTTTTAACTGGGCGTAACAACCCAGCCACTTTGGGCGACAGCCCCCGCTAAACTTTTCGACACGTTGTCGCCGGCCTGCGCCGGCGAATGCCCGGGGGAGGCGGTCCATGACCGAGTCGGCGACACGAGGGAGGAGTGACCGGCGGTTGCGCTGGTTGCTCGCGTCCAGCGCGGCGTCGAACCTCGGCGACGGGATCGGCAAGGTCGCGTTCCCGCTGCTCGCGGTCACCCTGACCCGTGATCCGCTGCTCATCGCCGGCCTCTCGGCGACCCAGTTCCTGCCGTGGCTGCTGTTCGCGCTCCCGGCGGGCGCGCTGCTCGACCGCATCGACCGGCGGCGGGCGATGATCCTCGCGAACAGCGTCCGCGCGGTCGTCGTCGGCGGGACGGCCGCCCTGGTCGCGGCGGGCGGAGTGACGATCTGGCTGGTCTACGCCGCCGCCCTGCTCATCGGCTTCGCGGAGGTGGTCGCCGACAGCGCCGCGAACGTGCTCATCCCGGCGGTCGTCGGCAAGGGATCACTCGACAGCGCGAACAGCAAGCTCCAGGCGTGCGAGATCGTGGGGCAGACCTTCCTGGGCGGGCCGGTCGGCAGCGCCACCTTCGCGCTCTTCGCGACGTTCCCGTTCCTGCTCAACTCGGTGGGCTTCGCGATCGCGGCCGCCGTGTTGATCGGACTCGCCGGGAGCTATCGGCCGAGAGCCACCGGCAACGCGCCCGCCGGCCTCCGCACCGAACTGGCGGAGGGTTTCCGCTGGCTGAAGCACAGCAGGCTGGTGCTGCGGCTGGTCGTCATCGCCGGGCTGATCAGCCTGGTCAGCGAACTCGCGCAGGCGCAGCTGGTGCTCTACGCGATCGAGTACCTGCGTCTCAGCGAAGCGGCCTTCGGGCTCTTCGCGTTCGTCGGCGGCATCGGCGGCCTGCTCGGCGCGGCCCTCGCCCCTCGGTTGGTGAAGGCGACCAGCCGGCGCGCGGTGCTCCTCGGGGGCACGGCCTGCTGCGGCGCGGCGTTCACCGGGATGGGCCTGACGCGCTCGCCGGTGGCGGGTGCGGCACTGTTCGGCCTGTTCGCGGCCGCCGTGGTCGCGGTGAACATCGTGCTCGGGACGGCGCGGCACACGCTCGTCCCCGGCGACCTGCTCGGCCGGGTCCTCGGCGTGTGGCGCACCGTCGTCTGGGGTGCGATCCCGGTGGGCGCCCTGCTCGGCGGCGTCCTCACCCACGCCCTCGGTTCCCCGGCCAGGACGTTCCTCACGTCCGGGCTGCTGCTGTTCGGAGTAGCCGGTTTCGCGTTCGTCTCGTTACGGCAAGGAACCTTCGATGACGAATCGGCCACGGAGGAGCGGGTTCTCCACCGAGACCGGTGAAAACAAAGGCCTTTGGTGCTGAAATAGCCCATCACCGCCACGGGTGACGGGGAGGTCCGCGATGCAGCAGACACTGGTGCCGGAGGCCGGCGTGGGGACGACAGAACCTTCGAGAAGGCCGCAGGTATTGACCGCCGTCGCCGGTTTCGTGATCGGCGGTGGCGTGATCGGCATGCTGTGGGCGCTCTCGGGCGTCAACGCGGGGGCGCTCGAAGACGCGAAGCACGCTTGCTCGGCGCTGGCGAGGGTCGGCACGATCCCGGACACCACCGACTCCGCACCCGGCGAACGGACCGTGGCCGTCCTCGCCCCCGAAGTCCTGCACCGGATGACGGCCGCACGCGAACTCTCCGCCGCGGCGGCCGCCGCCAAGGACATCTACCGGCCGCTGGCCGAACATATCGACGGGGTCAGCCGGATGGTGTTCAGCCTGCACTTCAACCAGATTTCGGGACAGCGGCATCTGGCGCAGGCCGAACAGCTCTGCGCCCAGCTCTAGCCCTTGTGGACGGTCTTGACGGTCAGCTGATTGCCAGGAATCTTCCCGGCGCAGCCGAGTCCCTGCACCGGCACGAAGTTCGACGCCGTCTCCTGCGGCAGGTACACCCGCAGCCCTCGGGTCTCGGTGGGCTTGCAGACCGCCTCGTCGTAGTTGCGGACGTTCACGAAACCGACGTCGGCGATCGCGCTCTCCCCATTGGCGAGCTGGACCGGGCCACCCTTGGCGCCGTCGCGGTACGCGGCCTCACCGACCTGGTGGCCGTCGGCGCCGGTCACGTACGAGATGCCCGGGAAGCCCTGGACGGTGCACGGGTGTCCGCTCGCGTTGGTGATGACGAGCTTGCGGTACACCGTGCCCGCGGCGGCGTCACTGTCCTTGATGGACAGTTTGACGTCGCCGGCCTTGCACAGCCCGTCGTTCTTCGGCGCCTGTGCGGGCGGCTGGACCGGCTGCGGGGCAGGCGCCGGGCTCGAAGAGCTCGCACTGGGCGCGGCGGAGGTGTCCGGCGCCGAACCGGACGGCGACGCGGACGTGTTCTGCGCGACGGGCGCGGTCTCCGCACCGCAGGCGCTGAGCAGCAGAAGCCCGGCGGTACCCGCGACGAGACCGCCGATGGAGATCAGTTTCGAACGAACCATGGTCATTCGCCTCCCTGTAGTCCGACGCTGCCGGGTGACCCACCGTCCAGTAGACGTGTTGTCCGCCGTGGGGGTTGCGCTCCACCGGTTAATTCCCCACAAGGTGTTAATCGATCTTGTGGGGTGTATTCCCCGGCGGGCGCGGAGGCAAACGTCCCTGGTCAGGGTTCGACGGGGGCCTCCGCCCAGGTGAGACAGCTCCAGCCGGTGGGGGTCGCGACGAGCTCGACGATCCCGGTGTTCGGCACGAGCCCCTGGTTGGCGACCTCGGCGGTCACGTTCCCGGCGAGCCATTCGCCGCCCAGCCGGATCGCGCCGCCGTGGCTCACCAGCACCACCGTGCCGTCGGGGTCGGCCTGCTCGTGCTTGGCACGCAGACGGGCGACCGCGTCGAGCACGCGGGCGCGGACCTGCGCACCGGTCTCGCCGCCGGGGATCGGCGGGTCGAGCTCGCCGAGCGTCCACCGGCGCACGACGCTCATGTAGGTCGTGATCGAGTCCTTGTCCGTCTTGCCTTCGAGGTCGCCCGCCGCGACCTCGTGCACGCCGTCGAGGACCTGGACGTCCAAGCCGAGTTTCGCCGCCAGCGGCGCGGCGGTCTGCCGGGCGCGGATCGCCTGCGAGGCGTAGACCGCGACGATCGGCTCGCCGTCCAGCCGCTTCGCGAGGTCCTGGGCCTGCTCGCGGCCCAGCTCGGTGAGCGGTGGCCCCGGCAGCGCCGTGTCGAGCGCGCCCCGCACGTTGCCGTCGGTCTGGCCGTGGCGGACGAGGAGAAGTTTCACGCCTGTGCTCCCTTCCGTACCGACTCGACCCAGGCGATCGCGTCGGTGAAATCCTCGTTGGCGGCGCCCGGCTCGATCTCGGTCGTGCCGTTGTCCGCGCGCGGGTGGGAGCCGAGGAACCGCACGTTCCGGCACCGGCGGCGCAACGCGGCCAGCGCGTCGCCGATCCGGGACTCTGCCACATGTCCCTCGAAGTCGACGAAGAAGCGGTACTCGCCGAAGTTGTTCCTGGTCGGGCGGGCGTCCAGCTTGGTGAGATTGATCCCGCGGACCGCCAGCTCGGTGAGCAGTTCCGCCAAGGCGCCGGTCCGGTTCGTCGCGGCGGCGACGATCGACGTGCGGTCCGCCCCGGTCGGCTCCGGCAGCTCACCGGGCGTGCGGACGAGGATGAACCGGGTCTTGGCGTCGCGGACGTCGGCGACCTCGGTGGCCCGCACCTCCAGCGGGTAGTGCTCGACGGCGACCGGCGCGGTGACGGCGGCGTCGAACTCGCCCGCGTCGACCGCGACCGCGGCCGCCGCCGTGGACGACGTGGCGACCGGGCGCGCCCCCGGCAGATTCGCCTCGACCCAGTGGCGGACCTGGGCGAGCGCGTGCGGATGGCTGGCCACGGTGCGGATCTCGGTGGTGCCCGGCCGGGTCAGCACGCTGAAGTGGACCGGCAGCAGCACCTCCGCCACCGCGACGACCGGCTCGGCCTCGCTCAGGCTGTCGAGGGTGGCGGTGACCGCGCCCTCCACGGAGTTCTCGATCGGGACACACGCGGCGTCGGCCGCGCCCGAGCGCACCGCGGCCAGCGCCGCCGGGATGGTCTCCGCCGGGATCAGCTCCTCCCCGGGGGCGAGCCGGCGCGCGGCCTGTTCGGTGAAGGTTCCCTGGGGGCCGAAGTAAGCGATCCGTGACACCCCGCCAGATTACGCACGGCGTGGATGGCGACTTTCACTCGGACAGCCGGTACGCGCACCGGTTACGCCGGGTGGCTTTTTTTGCCATGCTTAGCGCGTGACCGCCGAACCGGGCACGCGCACCGGCCACGAGGACACCGGCTCCTCCTTCGCTCCCCCGTCGGACCGCCCCACTCCGGAGCTGGTGCTCTGCGCCGTCGATGACCTGCTCGCACAAGCCTGGACGACCGTCGCGGACACTGTGGACGGCCGGGTCTTCGTGCACCGCGGGTCCGTTCTCGACGTCGTCGCGCAGGCCGTCGTCAGCCCCGCGAACTCCTACGGCTGGATGCGCGGCGGCATCGACGCCGTGTACGCCCGCGCCTATCCCGAGGTCGAGCAGAACGTGCGCAGCGCCGTGCTCGCCTACCACGGCGGGGAGCTCCCGATCGGCGAAGCGGTTATCGTGCCCACCGGCGAGGCCGAGCCCGCCTGGCTGATCAGCGCGCCGACGACGCGGGAACCCGGCGAACGCCTCCCGCGTGACACCGTGCATCCGTACCTGGCCGCCAGGGCGGTGTTCCAGCAGTGGCGCGACGGCAGGCTCGACCAGGGCCGGGTCCGTGATCTCGTGCACACGATCGCGATGCCCGGACTCGGTACCGGCTTCGGCGAGGTCGCGCCCGCGTCCTGCGCACGGCAGGTCGCCGCCGCGTGGAACGAGGTCTTCACGCCGGGCCGTACCCGTAACGGATGGTAACGCCCTGAAGCGGGGTACATCACATCGCAGCGCGTTCACGAGCCGTAAGCCCTACCGTTAAAGCGGCTTCATCCGGTTCGAGGCACGTTCACCCGCCGAGAACTCGTCAACACGGTTTTGTACGGCGCCAGCGCAGGCGACGGGCGAGGAGTGTGCGATGCCGCGGGTCCGTGAGCTCAGTCCCTACGTCGAGCTGCACCGTGAGCAGTGGCGCGAGTTGCGCAGGTCGACTCCTCTGCCGCTGACCGCCGCGGAACTGCTGCGGCTGCGCGGTCTCGGCGAACAGGTCGACCTGGCCGAGGTCGCCGAGGTCTATCTGCCGCTCTCCCGGCTGATCAATCTCCAGGTCGCCGCCCGGCAACGGTTGTACGAGGCCACCACCACCTTTCTCGGTGAAGACAGTCGGGGCACCAAGGTGCCGTACATCATCGGGATCGCGGGCAGTGTCGCCGTCGGCAAGTCGACCACCGCGCGCATCCTGCGCACCCTGCTCGCCCGCTGGCCGGATCACCCCAGGGTCGACCTGGTCACCACCGACGGCTTCCTCTACCCGCGTGCGGAACTGGTGCGGCGCGGGATCATGCACCGCAAAGGTTTCCCGGAAAGCTACGACCGGCGGGCGCTGCTGCGGTTCGTCACCGAGGTGAAGTCCGGGGCGGACCGGGTCAGCGCTCCGGTGTACTCGCACCTCGCCTACGACATCCTTCCCGACGAGGAACAGGTCGTTCAGCGGCCCGACATCCTGATCCTCGAAGGGTTGAACGTCCTTCAGCCCGGCCCTCGGCTCACTGTCTCCGATCTGTTCGACTTCTCGATCTACGTGGACGCGCCGACGACCGACATCGAACGCTGGTACATCGAGCGCTTCCTCAAGCTGCGGCACACCGCTTTCGCGGACCCCGCGTCGCACTTCCACCACTTCGCCGGCCTCCCGGACGACGAGGCCCGTGCCGAGGCACGCCACCTGTGGCGCACGATCAACGAGCCGAACCTGATGGAGAACATCAAACCGACGCGGCCCCGGGCGACCCTCGTCCTCCGCAAGGACGCCGACCACGCGATCAACCGGGTCCGGCTGCGCAAGCTCTGAGGCCGGAGCCGCAACTCACGTGATCGAAGGCGGAACTCGCGTGATCGGACCCGTAACTCACGTGATCGAAGGCGTAACTCGCGTGATCGAAGGCGGAACTCGCGTGATCGAAGGCGTAACTCGCGTGATCGGACTCCGCACACCAGAGTCCGGCGCCCAGTACGCGAGTTCCGGCTCTGATCACGAGTGTCACGTCTTCGAGACCACAACGCCGCGTAACCGGGCACCCACGGATTCTCTACTCACGGCGAACGTTCACGACGACGGCCAAGATCACTTCGCCGTAAGCCGTTCACGCGGTCGGCTTCCGGCTGTTCCCTCACAAGGACCAGCCTTCGCACCACGGGAGAGCCGGTGGTGCCCGCCGGTCGCGCACCGCTGTCGGCCGGTGGCTTTCCTCGGCCGATCGGCCGATCCACGCTCAGTACGTGTAACCGGTTGGCCGATACCGGCTACCGCCCCCCGAGGCGACCCTTGTGTCAGGAGTTCACGAGGTCTCGAAAGGACCTTGAGCAGGGAGGAGGCTCACGATGTTCTCGACCATCCTGACCTGGGTCGGCTCGATTCTCGGACTCGCACTCCTGGTGGCCATGGCCGCCGGCGCCTTCGTCGTCGACTTCGACGACGCCCGCGGTGACCGTCGCCGGAAGAAGCCACCAGTCACGGAGAGCAAGGGCACTCCCGCGGCACCGCTGGGCTGAACCCCGGTGAGCTGAACTCCGGCCGATCAAGGCGTCCGGACGTCTTGATCCCCGCGGAGCTCGGCTCAATCGAACGGATTGTGCACCTGCGCGCCGAGCCCGGCCATGTCGGCGAGGTTCCTGGTGACCAGGGTCAGCTCGTGGACTCGGGCGGTCGCGGCGATCAGCCCGTCGATCGACGGCACCTTCCGCGGCGCGTACTGCCTGCCCCATTCGGCCGCGATTTCGGCGGTCACCGGAAGGATCCGTTCCGAGAACTGCGCGGTGAGCCCGGCCAGCCAATCGGCCAGCGCCTCCGCACGCTCCCTGTCCCGCTCCCCTCGATGCCTGAGTTTCGTTATCCCCCTCTCGATTTCCCCCACCGTCAGCGCGCTCAGATAGAGCCTGCTCGACGACACCCCTCCCCACCACCGGGCGAAACCCGGGTTCGGCGTGCGGCGCCGAGCCTCGGACACGATGTTCGTGTCCAGCAGAAAGCTCACCCGCTCACCTCCACGGCATCCCTCGGCAGGTCTTCCGCTCGTTCGGCGGCGATCTCCTCCAGTACGTCGGCCAGCGCCTCCCCGTACTCGGGATGATGCTGCTCCCCGGAGAGCACGAGCTTGAAATCGACGGCTTCGCCACTTCCGGTCAACCTGCGGTAATCCACGATGTCCAGCACCACGGCCACCTCCTCCCCATGTTTCGTGACGAACTGCGGCCCATCGGACGCGGCTCGGCGCAGCAGCTCGCTCAGCCGCTGCTTGGCGTCCTGCACTTGCCAGGTTGCTGCTTCCATCTAGACAGACTAGACAGAACTAGGTGGGTTGGCAAGGGCTGGAGGGGTGTGACCGGGGAAAACGGGTGTCAGGCGAGCTCGCCGAGCGCCTTCCGATAGTCGTCGATGTCGTAGTCCATCTCGTGCTCGCCCGCTTCGGTGAGCTGGGCGGACAGCGCGTCGATGAGGCGGTCGAAGATCTCCTCGCGCTCCTGCCCGGTCTCGCTCAGCCGCCGCACGGCCTGCCAGACCTCGGCGGGCTCGTCGGCCCAGAGCTGGTCGACGATCGTGGTCTTGAGCGCGAGCCGCATCCGCGGTTCGCCGTCGAAGTTCTCCTCGGCCAGCGCCTCGTGGTATTCGGGGTGCTCGCCGATCACCAGCAGGCGGCGCTGTTCGGGGTCGGCGGGTTCGAGCTCCAGCTCCTCGTCACCGATCTCCGCGTAGACCGTCGGGACGGCGAACATCCGGCGCGCCAGGGCTTCCGCGAGGTCCGCCGGGTCTTCGATCCCCTCGGAGCCGTCGAAGTAGACGTCGAGCGCGGAATCCTCGTCCTGCGCGAATTCCTCCAGGAACTCGGTCGCGCTCTCCAGCAGCGCGACACGCGCGGCCTCGGGGAGTCCGGCGCGGTCGGCGGCCCAGGTGACCCAGCCGAGCAGGGCGGGCTCCAGCGCGTCCTCGTGGGCCTCGTCGATCTCGAACTCGCCGTCCAGCAGTGATTCGAGGAACCGGGCGAGCTTCTCGGGGCCGACCCGCAGCGGGCTGCCCGGCTCGGTCTCACAGCCGTAGTCGACGAGCAAGCGCGCGTAGAACCGCGTCGCCTCCGTGTCCTCGACGAGTCCGGACCCGATGAAGTCGGCCACGACCTCTTCGCGGACCTGCTCGGGCCATTCGGTGATCTCGGGCGACGGCTCGGGAGCGGGCAGCGCCCGGATCCACGCCAGCGCGAGCGCGTGGAACCGCGCGTAGTCCTCGCTGACGTCGGGCTCTTCGACGACGTCCGTCGCGGCCAGCCCGTCCGCGAGCAGCTGGTGGGCACGCTCGGGCAGCACCCGCTCCAGCGTGACCAGCTCCGGGTCGTCGGCGGCCTGCTGCCGCATCTCGGCCAGCACGTCCTGCGGCTTGTCGACCACGACGACGTCGCGGATCCGGCCGCCCTCGGTGAAGTCGACCAGCGCGAGCAAACCGTGCTCGGCACCGCCGCGGGAGAAGACGCACAGGAGGGAGGACTCGTCGCCGAAGACGTCACCGGTCCGCCAGCACTCCCCGATGGTCACCGCGGCCAGCTCCGCCACCCATTCCGGCTCCGGGATCCCGCGGCCCAGCACGGTGTTCAGCGCCGAAGCGGCCGCCTCGCGCTCCTCCTCGGTCTCGGCGAAGACCTTCAGCCCGGCGAGCAGCGCGGCCGCGGCGGGGGTGATCTTCCGCTCGGCGAACGCGATGAGCTCCAGGCCCAGCGGCGTTTCGTCCTCTTCGAGCTCGATCTCCCACCACTGGCCGAGCACCTCGGAGGTCAGCAGCTCGACGTCGAGCACCTCGGGTTCGGCACCAAGGGTCGAGAAGTCCCGGAGGACGTCCTTGAAGAGGCCCGTCACACTCGGAGTGGAGGGCTGGGCTGCCTTCTTGCGCGCACGGCTGACCGGACTCATGGCGACATGTTTTCACGCGGACCCGGCCGGGCTCGTCGCGGTGGTCGCGGGCGCGGAACACGGAGTCCCGGACGCGGGCGGACACCGGTTCACCGACCACCGCGACTTCACCCTCTTCGCCGGGTTTCCTCGGTTCACTGCGAACAACGACAGGCGACGGGCGCGGTTACGCCCTGACCGGTTTGGGAATCGCGATTCTCGCCGCTTTGACCTCGGCGATCAGCCGGGTCTTGCGTTTGTGTATTTCCACCAATGTGCCGAGGTACGAGCTGAATTCTTCAGCTGTACCGGCCTTTTTGTGCGCCGTGCGCAGTTTGCGCAGTTGCCGGGCCGCCTCGCGGTAGGCGTTCGGATCCTTCCGCGTGATCAATTCTTCGACATGGTCCCGGTATACGGGAATGGTTTCGGCCGGATGGGCGACGGAACGGGAATCCGCGAGTTCGACACGCACCGGCAAAGACGCCTCGAAGCGCACGGCCGCCCGCCATGCCTCGTCGGCGCGGTCCTCGCCGAGCAACGCGCGGACGAGTTCGTCGGCGGCCTCCGTGCTCCCGGCGGCGAGTTCACGCAACCTGGCCAGCGCGGTCTTCCGCTGCGCGACCCAGCGCCCGGTTTCCAGCGACTCCGCGCGCAGCGCGAGGTACGTCGCGGCCGTGGGGTTCTCGTCGAAGTCCCTACGCGACAAGGGAACCGGCTCTTCCTCCAGCGGAGGCGCCTCCTCCTTCTTGTCGTGCGTGAGCGCCCGCGCCGCATGCGCGATGGCCTCGCTGTGCCGCCCCGCCGCGCGCAGCACGCGCACGATCTTGAGGCTGACGTCCACCCGCGGCGGCTTGGCGGCGAGGATCGCGACGAGCGCGTCGACGTCGCCGGACACCTCCGCCAGCTCCTCGCGCAACCGCTCGGCGGTCTCGCGTTTCGCCCCGGACGGATGCTCCGCCAACACACCATCCACAGTGGACTTTATCCGCGCGATTCCTTTGTCCCCCAACGCGGAGGCGAAGTCGGCCAGCTCGATGACGGGCCAGCCGGGGCCGTCGAACTCCACTTCGAGGATCCAGGCGGCCAGGCTCTCCGGATCCGGCGGGTGCGCCACGCAGGCCCGCGCGTACAGCTCGACGGCCCGGTCCAGCCGGTCCGCGACCTCGCCCGAGGCGTCGTCGATCTGCTCCAGCATCTCGCTGATGTCGTCCACGGTCCGGCGGGCGAGCGGAGCGAGATCCGCCCGGCTGCCGGCGTCGAGAAGCCGCTGGAGCGTGTCGAGGACGGAGCCGACCTTCGCGGCGTACTCGACGTTGCCCGCCAGCACGGCGGTGTCGAGGAGGCGGTGCGCCTCGGCGACGTCACTCCCCTGGGTGGCGAAGCGGTTCTCCAGGGCCTGCCGTAACGCAGGGTCACGCTCGGCTTGGGCGTGCAGCAGGTCCGCCAGCGTTTCCGCGTCCAAGGTACGCAGGTAGGGGCGCAGATCCGTCGGGGAACTCACCCGGACAAGTCTGCCCGACCGCTTCGCCGACTCGTGTGGGCCAACAGCGTGCTCTTTTCGGCGTAATCGCTCACCAGGTGTGACCAGGTCAGCGGCGTCGCTTCGAGGCGCGAAGGGCAGCGGACGGCCGGGATCGGCAGCCGGCGGGCGAGCTGCATGACGATCGCCATCACCACCGCCGCGAGCAGCGAAATCGCCGCGGCGGCGGCGAGGGCGCCGCTCAGCACCCGGCGCCCGCCGTCGATCGCGAGCTGCGCCGAGTACTCGATCTGGCGCGCGGCGAGGTCGCCGAGGGTCCGGCCGACGACGCCGGCCGCGACCCGCCAGGCGTCCTGGCCGACAGGCGGCGGCGTGGCCGCGCTCAACGCGGATTCGACCGCGCGGAACCGGCCCCAGTCCTCGCTCCCGACGAGATCCCGGTAGGTCTTCCGGCTACTTTCCGTGAGTTTTCCGGCGATCGCGTCGAGCCTGGACCGGTAGGCGCCCACGGCGGCGGCGTAGTCGCGCCGCCCCGCGTCGTCGATCCCGGCGACCGCGAGGGAATCGCTGCGGTCCATGCCTTCGACGGCGGTGAGCAGTTCGACGGCGATCGTCTGCTGGTAGCCGACCTCGGCGTCAGGGGCGGCCCGGGCGATCTCGCGCAGGGAGGAAAGCGAGGTGTCGATGCGATCGGCGTACGCGGTGTAGGTGGCGGAGCGGCTGCCCGGCGCCTTCAACGCGACCGCCCGCTCCCGCTGCAGCGACGCGATCACCCGGCTCGCCCCGGCGAGGGTGACCGCTCCGTTCTCGGCGTCGTCGCGGTCCTCGATGGCCTGCTGGACGAGGAAACCGCCGATGAACAACGCGACGAGCACCAAGGCCGCGCTCGGCACGAACGCGATGGAGAGCATGCGAGACCGAAGGCTTCGCTGATACGTCAAGACTTTCCTTCCGGATCGGTCTCCCGACGCCGGCCGACGTTATGCAATTTGCACTTTGCACGTCAACGCTCGTCCGCCATACGGCCGTTAGCGCACCGTGACGATCTGGTAGGCACGGCACGTGACACTCGACGACCTCAACCAGCGTCTCCGCGACTTCGCCGCGGCACGGGACTGGGAACCGTTCCACACACCGAAGAACCTGGTCATGGCGCTGTCCGGCGAAGTCGGCGAGCTGACTTCGCTGTTCCAGTGGCTCACCCCGGAGGAGTCCGCGGAGTGGCGCTCCGACCCTGAACTGGCACACAACGTCGTCGACGAGATCGCCGACGTCACGCTGTACCTCCTCCAGCTCGCGAACAGCCTCGGTGTGGACCTGATCGAGGCGGCGAACGCCAAGATCGACCGGAACGAAATCCGCTTCCCGGCGCCCGGTTAGCCGCCTTTCGGGTCTTGTGGGGCGTTCGTTCGGCGGAAACACTGTGCCGACGTCCCTGGAGGTGGCCCCTTGTCGCGTTCGGCCCGCACCGTGTTCCTGGCCCTCGTGTTGTCCCTGAGCGCGGTCGCCGCGCCGGCGTACGCGGCGCCGCCACCGACCGCACCGCATCGGGACCCCGGCAACGGGCCGGAACGCAATGAAGTCGCCGCGACCGATCAGCCGATGGGCGTCGCGCGGGCCGCGGCGGGCGAGAACCTCGCGGGCGACCGTTCCGGCTATCCGCGCAAGACCCAGCTGCGCGTGTACCCGGAGAACACGGCCGACAAGTCGATCAAGCTCGGCCTCGCGCCGTATCACGCGATCGCGCCGAAACTGAACGCGTTGCAGGCGCGCAGCGACCGGATCTCGGTCGAGATCGCCGGACAGTCGGGCCTCGGCCGGGACCTCTACCTGGTGACGCTCACCGCGCCGGAGAGTCCCGCCGAGACGCGGCGGCAGGACGCTTGGCGCTCGCTGATCGAGAACGACCCGGCCCGCGCCGCGCGCGACCCGTTCCTGCGCCACGGCTACAAGGCGCCGGTGTGGATCAACAACAACATCCACGGCAACGAATGGGAAGGCACCGACGGCGCGCTCCGCGTCATCGAGAAGCTGGCGACGTCGACCGATCGCACGACGGCCGAACTGCTGAAACGGAACCGTTTCTACTTCAACGTCACGGCCAATCCGGACGGTCGCGTCGCCGGTACGCGGCAGACGTCGCAGGGGTTCGACCCGAACCGCGACTTCGTCACCGCGTCGCAGCCGGAAGTGCGGGCCATGCGCGGGATCGCCATCGGCAAGCAGCCGCTGATGATGCTGGACGAACACGGCTACGTCGCGAACACGCTCATCGAACCGACCACCCCGCCGCACGGCCAGAACTACGACTTCGACCTCTACATCAAACACGGGTACGCCAACGGGCTCGGCATGGAGCAGGCGGTCAAGGCGCTCGGACGGCCGGAAACGGCGAAACCCGAGATCCCGTTCCGCGACTACGAACCCGGCAGCTGGGACGGCTGGGCGCCGATCTACACCGCCCAGTACGCGATGTACCACGGCGCGGTGTCCTTCACGATCGAGTTCCCGATGCGGGTCAACAACGCCGACTACGAAACGCGGCCGGTGGCGGAGCTCCAGCGGCGCGCGGTGATCAACACCGAGGTCGTCGAAGCCACCATCGGCAGCACGCTGCGGTACGTCGACCGCAACCGTGGTGAGCTCATCGCGAACCAGATCGAGATGTTCCGCCGCGGCACGGCGGGCGAGGCGCAGCGTGAGATCCCCGACGGATTCGTGCCCGGTTTCGGGCCGGAAGACCGCTACCGCACGGAGTTCCCGCGCGCGTACGTCATCCCCGCCGGCGCGGACCAGCGTTCGGCCGTCGCCGCTTCGCGTCTCGTCGACCACCTGGTGGCCAACGACGTCCGCGTGCGGCAGGCGGATCGCCCGTTCTCGCTGGCCGGGCGCCGGTATCCGGCCGGTTCGTACGTGGTCGACATGCACCAGCCGAAACGCGGCCTGGCGAACGTGATGCTGGAACAGGGCAGCGACATCTCGGCGAAGGTGCCGGTCATGTACGACATCTCCGGCTGGAGCCACCGCCTGCTGTGGGGCGCGTCGGTCGACATCGTGAAGCAAGGCAGGCTCGACGTCCGGGCGCACGACGTCGTCGCCGCGTCGCCGACCGGCGGCATCGACGCCGCGCCCGGCCGTGACCTCGCGCTGAAGCTCGTCGACGGCAAGGACGTCAGCGCCGTCAACGACCTGCTGAACCGGGGCCTCGCGCTGGGACGTGCGGACGACGGCACGATCATCGTCGCCGCGTCGGCCCGCCCGGCGGCCGCCGAGGTGGCGGACCGCTACGGCGTCCGGTTCACCGAAGCACACGGGACGGCGGCGCCGTTGACCCGCAAGACCATCGCGGCCGCCGTCGGGCCGGACGAGCTGAAAGCGCTGCGCGACATGGGCTTCGACGTACGACCGGTGTCCGCGGCGGTGCTCAACGCCGGCTTCGACTGGTCCAGGGTGGACCTGCTGTTCGTCTCATCAGGACTGCGCTACACCGATCTCAACCCGGCCGCGAAGGACGCTCTGCGTGCCTTCCTCGCTCGCGGCGGCGTGGTCACGCGCGGTGCCACGGGCGCGCGGTTCAACACCGACGTGGGACTTCTCGAAGCGCGTCCGGTCGCGGGCTGGGAGGACGGGAACGGCGTCGTCTCGGTGGTCAACGGGACCGGCCCGGTGGGTGGCGGCGCGCTGCCGGACTCGTTCGTCTACGGACCGTTCTGGTTCACCGATCTCGGCTCCTCGGTCAGTGTCGAGCAACGCTACGCGAGCGGGAATCCGCTGGTCGCGGGCCATTGGCGGACACAGGACGACGGGACGGGCGGGCCGCTGCAGGCGGCGGGACAGGCCGCGGTCGTGTCCGGGACCTCGGGACTCGGCGGGCGGGCGGTGCTGTTCGGCACCGAACCGCTGTTCCGCGATCACCCGAAGGGCTTGTACTCGCAGGTGGCCAAGGCGATTTACTGGGCCGCCGCGAAGTAACGTGGGGGTATGCCGATCCAGGTGCTGCTCATCGACGACCACGAGGTGGTGAGGCGCGGCCTGCGTGACCTCCTCACCGACGAGCCCGACATCGAGGTCGTCGCCGAAGCGAGCGGGGTCGACGAGGCCCTGGCCGTGGCGATGCACGTCGAGCCGGACGTCGCGGTGGTCGACGTGCGGCTCGGCGACGGCGACGGCATCGCGCTCTGCCGCGAGCTGCGCTCGAAGCCGAACCCGCCGCAGTGCCTGATGCTGACCGCGTTCGACGACGAGGAGGCCATGGTCGGCGCGATCATGGCGGGCGCCGCCGGGTACCTGCTGAAACAGGTCCGCGGCCAGGACGTCGTCAACGCGGTCCGCGAGGTCGCGGCCGGCCGGTCGCTGCTCGACCCGCTGTCGACGGCACGGGTGCTCGACAAGCTGCGGCATCCGCCCGAGGACGAACTCGGTTCCCTCACCGAACGCGAGCGCGAGGTGCTGGAGCTGATCGGGCAGGGCATGTCCAACCGCGAGATCGCGGAACGCCTGTTCCTCGCCGAGAAGACGGTGAAGAACTACGTGACGTCGGTCCTCGCGAAGCTGGGTATGCAGCGCCGCACGCAGGCCGCGGCGTGGATCGCGCGCCGGGACAGGTAGTGCGCGAAAAAAGCATCCCCCCGTCGTTTTGGCCGAAGGTCCGGTTGACCCGGGATTCCGCTCCTGGTTGACCAACGCTCCCGAACGACAGCTCCTCGTGGTCGTCCGGACGTTGACGACGTTGAACCGGCTTCAGGACATCCTGACCCTGACGAGTGCCGATCTCCGGGTCCAGACGACCTTCACCTTCGACGAGGCGCGGCCGGGGATCCTTTCGGCCGGGGTGAGTGACGCGCTGCGGGCCCTGCGTGTCGCCGTCACCCCGTGGGAACAGGCCGCGAAGAACACCTTCGACCTCATCCTCGCGGCGAGCGAGAACGACGCCCTTCACGAGCTGAACGGGCCGATTCTGCTGGTGCCGCACGGGATCGGTTACCAGAAGTACTACCCGGGCGGACGAGTCACGTCGGGGATGGACCCGGATCGGCTCCTGCGCCACGACCGGGTGATCCCGGCGGCGATCGCGCTTTCGCACTCCGTGCAACGGGAACAGCTGAAGTCGGCTTGCCCGGAGGCGCTGGACCGGGCGGTCGTCGTCGGCGATCCCTGTCGCGACCGGATGATGGCGAGCAGGCACCGGGTGGCGACCTACCGCGCGGCGCTCGGCGCCGGGAACCGGAAGGTCGTCGCGATCGCGTCGACCTGGGGCAGGCATTCGCTCTACGCCAGGTATCCGCACCTGCCCCACCGGCTGCTGACCGAACTGCCGCTCGACGACTACCAGATCGTCCTCACCCTGCATCCCGGGGTGTGGGCGGCGCACGGCCCGTGGCAGCTGGAGTCGTGGCTGCGCCCGGAACTCGCCGCGGGGCTCACGCTCATTCCCCCGGACCACGGCTGGCAAGCCGCGCTGCTGGCGGCGGATTGCGTGCTCTCCGATCAGGGTTCCGCCGCGTTGTACGCCGCCGCGGCGGGCAAACCCGTCCTCCTCGCCCCGTCCGCCGCGATCACGACGGTGGACGACTCGCCCCTCGCGATGCTGACGCGGGCCACGGCCGAAGTGGCGGAAACGGGGTTGCGCGAGCAGATCGACGCGACCATCGCGAACCATGTGCCGGATCGCTACCGGCCGATCATCGACCAAGCCGTCGAGGACGCCGCGAGCGGTCCGCGGCTGGGCGATGTGCTCTACGACCTCCTCGATCTGAAGCGGCCGGATCCCCGTCCCGTCTTCCCGCCCGTGCCCGCTCCGGCACCGGTGACCCATCCGGTGGCCGCGCTCGCCGCCGGATGGGACGAAACCGGGAAAGTGGTCCGGTTTCCCGCGTCCACCCGGCCGGAAGGCCTGCGTCACCGGCATGTTCTCGCCCACGCCGATCAAGCGACCCTGCGTGACCTGGACGGTGCGGCCATCGTGTTCGCCGAGGACCCGGGCCGGTTCGACGAGCTGCTCACCCACTGGCCGCTCGCCCGGCTCGTCGCCGCTCCCGCCCCCGGCGGCTGTCTCGCGCGGATCCGGGATCGCGGCGATTTCCTGCTGTCAGCGGAAACGGATCCGACACTGCTGGCGAGTCATCTCTACCTTCTGCTCGTCTCGCACGCGGACGTGGAAGGGACGCACGCGGTCAACGGGCAGCCGGTCACCGTCGCCCGGTGTTAGCCAAGACCGAACGGAACTCGGCCTCCCGCGGATGCCCCGCGTCGAAGTACGTCTGCCAGGCACGCTGGAAGTGCGTGTGCGCCCGGCCGTGGTCCCCCCGAGCCGTGAAAAGCCTGCCGAACTCCTCCTCGAACTCGGCCGTGTACTGCGTCGCACCGGACACCAGCCGCCACGCCTCGAGCAATTCGCGTTCGGCGTCGTCGTAGTGGCCGATCGTCCGGAGGTACTTGGCCCGCACCATCGACACCCGGCCGAGGTTCCGGCTGTCGGACGCGGGGAACTGCCGTGCGGATTCGGCGAGCAACGCCCAGACGTGTTCGTACGCACCGGCTTTCAGCAGTACGTTCGCCAGCATGCGGCTGTGGATGCCGAGTGACCGGCGGCCCGCTACGGCCATCGCGCGGTCCAGCGTCACGGCTCGCCGGAGGAAGTCCGCGGCGGCCGGGAGGAGCCCTTTCTCTTCGTGGAACCGGCCGCAGAACTCCTGCACGGACGACTCCAGCGCCGGGTCGTCCAGGGTCCGGACCGTTTCGAGAGCCTCCTCCAGCAGCGGCTGAGCACGGTCGAAATCGTGCAGCAGGAAGAAAGTACGGCCTTGCTGGCTGAGGATCCTCGTGGTCAGGGCCGGATCGCCATGCCGCCTCGCCGCGAGCAGGCCCCAGTGGTTGATGTGGGCGAAGAGCCGGTGGTGCCCACGGTTGAGCATGAGCACTTCCAGCGCGCCGCAGATTTGCCCGAGTTCGACGTCCCGTTCCCGCTCGAAGGCCTGATACGCCAGTGCGCCATAGGTTTCCCGGGCGTCCTCGACCCAGTCGAGCGGCGCCTTCCGCTCGAAATCCGGGGTGGGCACGGAAATCGGCGCGTAGCGGCGCAGGCGGTCCGGGCTGGTGAGGTGGTCCGCGGCGACGGCCTGGTCGCGGAAGAAGACCAACGCGCGATCGGTCACGACGTCCCGGCTCCCGCGCCGGCGCGCCCCCTCGCGGATCAGGTTGAACAGCCGCTGCCGGGGAGTGCCCGTGGGCGCCAGGAACCCGGCGTCCGCGAGTTCGTCGAGCGCGTCTTCGGCGGGTTCGCCGAAGACCGCGGTCGCCGACGCCGTCGTGAAGTCGGGGCCGGGATGGGCCGCCAGCACCTCGCAGAGTTCCGCGGCGTCGGTGGACAGCTCGGCGAACGACTGCTCGAACGCCATCGCGATGACGTCGACTCCGCCGAGCACCCCGGTCCGCCGGAAATCGGCCAGTACCGAGGCGACCGCGCCGGGGCCGCGCCGCAGGCGTTTGCGGATCCGGACGCCGGCCTGCACCAGGGCGAACGGCATGTGGTCGCACAGCGCGGCGAGTTCGGCGGCGGAGTCGCGTTCCGCCTCGATGGCCGCCCGATCCGACGCCTTGCCGAGGAGTTCGAGCGCGAAGTCCCGTTCGAGGGAGTCCAGTTCGATCGGCGGAGCGACGTTGCCGGCCAGCAGGTCGTCGTCCTGGCGGATGGCGGTCACCAGCACCAGGCTCGACGGTGACGAGGGGATCAGTTCGCGGATGTCCGTGGCCACTTCGGCGTTGTCCAGTGCCAGGAGGAACCGGCGCCGGGCGGTGACCGACCGGTACTGGGCCCACAGCTCGGCGGTGTTCGTGGTCACCAGATTCGTCTCGACCCCGAGCGCGCGCAGGACCCTGGTCGCCACCTCCGAGCGGCGCAGCACGGTGCCGTCGCGATAGTCCGAGAGGTCGACATAGACCTGATCGGGGTACCGGTCGCGGAGGTCGTCCGCGAGCCGGTACACGAGCGCGCTCTTCCCGGCCCCGCGCGGACCGGTGATGACGTGGACGCCCGGCCCCGAGGCGCTTCGCCGTTCCCTGTCCCGGTCGACGAAATGCGCGGGCGCGCCCGGCACATCGCGAACACCGGTGCCGTCTCCCGCGAGGATCTCCTGCAACCGCTCGGCGAATTCGGGATCGGTTTCGACCAGTTCCCGGACCGCCCGCTCGGCGCCGCCGGGATCCGCGAGCAGCGCCTCGACGTCCTGTGCGGTGCGGCGGCGGGCGAGCCGCTTGGCCACCAGGTCCTTCACCCCGCCGCCGGCGCCGACCGCCAGCGCTTTCACGGCCTCACCCAGAACGGCTTCCCACACGGCGTGTTCCCCTCGTCACGGCTGGTACCGAGGCTATCAACGATCGGCCTCCCCGATCGGGAGATGGCCGATCCCGGCGAGCGTCACGACCTGCCGGTTGTGGAAGTAGTCGTCCTCACGCAGCACCGTGACGCTCCCGGGTGAACCGCGGAAGTCCACGTACCCGGCCGACTCGAGCGGCATCCGGATCCACGCGGCGATCACGAAGGTGAGCGCACCACCGTGCGTGACGACGATCTGGTGTTCGCAACGGCTTTCCAGGATCGACTCCATGGCCGCGTACACCCTCGCGGCCATCGCTCCTTTGGTTTCGGCGCCCGGGATTCCTTCGTCGTGTCCCAGCCGGTCCCCGACGGCGGGAGGCGGGACGAACCGGCTGTCCAGCCACTCCTGCGGCCTGCCACCGGCTTCCCCGTACGACTTCTCGCGCAGCCGCCGGTCCAGGATCGGGGTCACGCCGAGCTGTTCACCGATCAACTCGGCCGTCCGGACGGTGCGGCGCAGATCCGAGGAGTACAGCTCCACCTGTTCCGGCACCTTCGCCCGCAGCGACTCGGCGACGGCGGCGGCCGCGCGTTCTCCGGCAGGAGTGAGTTCGGCGTCGAACCACCCGCCCACCAGGCGATCGACGTGGTGCGTGGCCTCCGGATGCGTGACGACGTAGACGGTGCGCATCCGGAGAATCTAAACGCGGGTCAGCTTCGCGAAGGCCACGACGTTGTCGAGGTAGTTGCCGGTCGAGGAGTCGAAATCACCGCCGCAGGTGATCAAGCGCAGTTCAGGCCCGGTCGTATCGCCGTAGACCTTCTCCGTGGGGAACGACGACTTCGGATGCCGTTCGACGGCGTACACGGTGAACACCGCGGTGATCCCGTCCTCACGGTGGACCAGGGCTTCGTCGCCGACCTTGAGTTCCTTGAGCCGGACGAAGACGCCGGGGACCTTCTTGTAGTCGACGTGCCCGGCGAGGACGGCGGGCCCGATCTCACCGGGTGCCGGGCCGCCGGTGAACCAGCCGGTGGTGATCGCGTCGTGCGGCACCTCCAGGGTGCCGTCACCGGCGAGGCCGAGGTCGATGATCTCGCCGGTACGGACCCCGATCGCCGGGATCTCGAGCCTCGACGGCCGTGCGGGCGCGAGCGGTGGCGCTTCCACGGCCGAAAACATCGCCGAGGCCACCGTGGTGGGTGGTGCGGGCGACGCGACCTTGCCCGGCGGCGGGACGGCGCACGCGGTCAGCACGGCCGCGCACACCATCCCGATGAGGGTGCCGATGACCATCGGAAACGGCCATCGGCGCCAGAACGATCCGGTCATCGCTCGGCACGCCGCCGGAGCATCAGTGACGCGCCCGCGGCCGTCGCGGTCAGCAGCGCCGCGCCGGTCAGCGCGACCGTGGCGACCTCCGGGAAACCGCCGTTGGTTTCGACCGGGCCCCCGCCGGTCGCGACGCCGCCGACGGGTTTGACCTTGACCTGACCCGATTTCGCGGGTTCGCCGAACCGGGATTCGCAGGCGTACCCGTCGTGGTCACCGTCGAGCTTGTGCGGGTCTCGCGGGTTCTTCTTGAGCTCGGCCTGCGCGGCGGCCTGTGAGGGGAAATCGGCGCAATCCTTGTCGGTGGATCGCGGTGCCCGCGTTTCAGTGGTGCTCGGCGGCGGAGTGGGCGTGCTCGTTCGGGACGGCACCGTTCCGCGCTCGGGAAGCGTTTCGCAGGCGATTCCGTCCTTGTCGCGATCAAGCCCGTGCGGATCGGATCGATCTTTGTCGAGTACGGCTTGCGCGTCTTCCTGGAACTGGAAGTTCCCGCAATCCAGGTCGGCGATCGTGGGCGCTTCCGCCAGCGCGAACGCCACGGAAGCGGGGCCGAACAAGGAGAATCCGGCGAGAATGGCGGCCGTGCCGAGGGCGCGACGAATCGAGGACATGGGGAGTCCTTTCACTCGGAATTCGCGCTTTGAGCGCGTTCGATACACTTACAGTCGCGCACCGGCCCCAGCTGTTACTGATTAATCAGAATTCGCGAATTGTCACTCCAGCGAGCGGCAAAGACCCGTTAATTTCACACGGTTTGATCGAGTGGAACGTCGAAAGCGACCAAGGTCCCCAGGCTCGGGGAAGAATTGATCGAAAAGCGCCCACCGGACGTCGTCGCGCGTTCGGCGAGATGCCGGAGGCCGCGTTTGGCCACTCCCTGCGGAACACCGGATCCGTTGTCCCGCACCCGGAGTTTGACGCCTTCCGCGTCGCGGCTGAGCGTCACGCGGGTCTCGCTCGCCCCGGAGTGCCTGACCACATTGGACAATGCTTCGCGCAGGGCGGCGCGGATGTGGTCCGCCTGTTCGGCGGGGATGTCGGCCAGTTCGCCCGACAGTTCGAGGGTCGGCGGGTAGCCGAGCAGCTCACCCGCGATGCGCACCTCACCCCGCGCGGACTCGGCGAGGTCGGTGGCGGTGACCGACTGGTTCGCGGGCTCCGGGCTGCGCAGGGCGCGCACGGTGCCGCGGATCTCTTCGATGGTCTGGTCGAGCTGGTCGATCGCCTCGGACAGCCGTGCGCCATCGGCCTGCGCGAAGCGTTTCCGCATGTTCTTGCGGACGCGGTCGAGCTGCATCCCGGCGCCGTAGAGACGCTGCACGATGACGTCGTGCAGTTCACGCGCGATGCGTTCGCGCTCTTGGTAGAGGGTCACGCGGTGGCGGGCGTTGGCGCCTTCCGCCAGCGCCAGCACCACACCCGCCTGCGCGGCGAACGCCGTGAGCACCTCGACCGTGCTGGCGGAGAACGGTTCCCCGCCGTGGCGGCGGTACACGGTGAGCGCGCCGAGGACGCGCCCGCCCGCGCCGAACGCCGACGCGGCGAAAGGCCCGAAGCCCTGGAGCTCCGGCGGTACGAACGGCGCCGTGCGGGGATCGACGGTGAAGTCCTCGCTGACCACCGGTTTCCCGCCCCTGGCGACCTGGCCCGCGGCGGAATCGGCGGAAAAGGCCAGCCCCCGGAGGCCTTGGGTGGTGTCCCCGTGCGCGGCCTCGGCGACCACCTGGCCGTCGTCCGCGCGCACCATGACGAGACCGAGGTCGGCCTCGGCCAGTTCGACGGCGCGGGCGACAACGGTCTCCAGCACGTCGCCCGGGTCTTCGCCGGACAGGGCGGTGCCGGTGATCTCGGTGGCGGCGGACAGTGCGCGCGCGGCAAGCGTGGGATCCATGAGCGCTATCGACATTAGACCGCTCCGGCCCTTGTTCGCGCTGTGACCCGGCCCTCCCGAACCTCCAGGATCACGTCCGCGCCGTCGGCTTCGGCGGCGTTGTGCGTGACGTGGACGACGGTCTTCCCTGCGAGTGCCTCGCCGAGCCGTTCGCGGACGCTGCGCGCGGTCGGTTCGTCGAGGTGGGCGGTGGGCTCGTCCAGCAGCACGAGATCGGCCCGGGCGGCACCGAGAACGGCCCGCGCCACCGCGACCCGCTGCGCCTGTCCACCCGAGAGCCCGGCGCCGGCGCTATCGAGCATCGTCGTGAGCTCGACGTCCTCGAGAACGGCTTCGTACAAGGCTTTCCGCAAGTCGGCCTCGGACGCCGCCGGCTGAGCGAGACGCAGGTTCTCGGCGACCGTGGTCGAGACGAGCATCGGTTCCTGCGGCGCCCAGGCGACGTTCTCGGGAACGGCGACGTCACCCTTGCTCGGCTTGAGGAAGCCGAGCAGGGCCGCGACGAGCGTCGACTTCCCGGCGCCGCTCGGGCCGACGACGGCGACGTGCGTCCCGGGCGCGATGTCGAGGTCGACCCCGGTGAGGACCGGGCGCTCGGTGCCGGGCCAGCCGAGGTCGGCGTTCCGGATCCGCACCCCGCCGGTGCTATGAAAGGCCCCTTCATTGCAAATTTTGCTATGAAGGACGCCTTCATTGCACGCGGCGAGGCGCAGACGGGCCTGGCGAAGGGTGTCCCAGTGCTGCGCGGCGGGCGGAAGAAGAGAGAGGACCTCCGCCAGCGCGAGCGGCACCAGGGCGACCACGGGCGCGAGTACCGGGTTCAGCGCGCCTGCGGCGACGGCGCTCACCGCGAACCCGGTGCTCACGACGGTGGCGGCCCCCGTCGCCAGGATGATCAGGGCGTCGGCCGCTCCGGCGCCGAAGGCCTGTCGCCGGGCTTCGGCGGTCAGCGCGGTGTCGGTGGTGGCGATTCGGCGACGTCGCTCTTTGTCGGCCCCGTACGCGATCAGTTCGGCGGCGGCTTCGAACAGGCTCAGCACCTGCGCCGCCACCGAACGCCGTCCGGCGGCCAGCGCGCTGGTCGCGCGGCGTTCCGCCCGGAGCGCGAGCAGCGGCGCGAACGCACTGACCAGCACGGCCGCAGCCAGCGCGAGACCGGCTTCGGGCAGCACGACGGCCTGGACCGCGACGGCGCCGACGGCCACCAGCGCGACCACGATCAGCGGCGTGATCACGCGCGGGAGCAGGTCGCGCACGGTGTCGGTGTCGCCGACGAGCCGCCGCTGCTCCTCGCCGGCCCGAAGCGCTCGTGCCGGGCCGAGCCGCACCAGCGAATCCCACAGCCGGACGCGCAGACTTCCGGCGATCCGGAACGCGGCGTCGTGCGTGACCAGCCGTTCGAGGTAACGCAGCCCCGCGCGGCCGAGACCGAACGTCCGCACGCCGACGATCAGCACCGTCAGGGTCAGGATCGGCGGCTGTTGCGACGCTTTGGCGATCAGCCAACCCGAAAGCGCGGTCAGCGCGACCCCGGCGAGCAACGCGGCGGCGCCGAGCAACGCGCCGCCGAAAAACCTGGGGTTCAGCAGGTCGCGCCAGGGCAGCGGCCGGGTCGCCCGCGTTTCTTCCACGACTCCGGCTTCAGGCACCGCATTGGCCGACATGTCGACACCTGAGGTGCGCTCGTGGGCGGCGATGATCGCGGCGGCACCCTCGTCGACGGCTTCGCGGACCGCGGTCATGACGAGTGCGGCGTTGGCCTCGTCGAGGTGGGCGGTGGGTTCGTCGAGCAGGAGCAGCCACGCGCCCGACCGGACCCGCGTCAGCGCCCGCGCCACCGCGACACGCTGCCGTTGTCCTTGCGACAGCTTCGAAACCGGCCGCTCGGCGAGGCCGGCGAGCCCGAGTTCGCCGAGGACGTCTTCGCCGCCGACCTCCTCGCGGACCGTGCCCCCGCCGAACACCGGCGACTGCGGCACCCAGGCGACGTTCTCCCGCCACCGCTCCAGATCGGCGTCGGCGAGGTCGGTACCGCCGACGGTGATCGACCCGTCGTGCGCCTGCACGAAGCCGAGCAGTGCGGCGAGCGTCGTCGATTTGCCGCCGCCGCTGGGCGCGCGCAACCAGGTGATCTCGCCGGGCCGGACGCTGAACGTCTCGCCGTCGGGCGCGAATCCTCCCCGCCTGACGACACGCAGTCCGCGGACGTCGATCTCACCCTGGGCGGGTGTCTCGGAACCGTTGTCCGGCAAGGGTTCCGAGAGCACATCCGCGACGCGGCGGACGGCCTCGACGCCGTCTTCGCTGGCGTGGAACGCGGCGCCGACCGCACGCAGCGGCTGGTAGCACTCCGGTACGAGGATCAGCACGCCGAGCCCGATGGCCAGCGACAGTTCGCCGGAGACCAGGCGGACACCGATGACGACCGCGACCAGCGCGACCGAAAGCGTCGCGATCAGTTCCAGCGCGAACGCCGACGCGAAGGCGACCTTCAACGTCTTGAGCGTCGTGCGGCGATGACGTTCGGAGATCTTCCGGACCGTCTCGGCCTGCGCCCCGGCGCGGCGGAACGCGCTGAGGATCGGCAGTGCACGGACGAGTTCGAGCAGATGCCCCGACAGTCGTTGTTCGGCGTCGGCGGCTTCGGCGACCCGCTCGGCGGTGTGCTTGCCGATCAGGATGGCGAACAGCGGAACCAGCGGCACGGTGATCACGACGAGCACGGCCGACGGCCAGTCGGCGACCAGGATCGCGGCACCGGCGGCGAGCGGCACGATCGCGGCGGTCACCAATGCCGGGAGATACTGGGTGAAGTAGGCGTCGAGCGCGTCGAGTCCCTTGGTGGTCAACGACGTCAGCTCGCCGTGACCGCGGCGCGCGATCCATTCCGGGCCGAGTTTCAAGGCGTGGTCGAGGGCTTTGGCACGCAGCTCCTCTTTCGCGCGGGCGGCCGCGCGAACGGAAACGATCCGCACCGCCCAGCCGGTCAGCGCGCGCCCGGCGACGAGCGCGAGCAGCACGGCCAGCTGGGCGGTGCGGTCCCCCGGTGTTCCGCGGACGACCGCGGAGAGGACATCGGCCAGCAGGAACGCCTGTCCCACCAGCAAGACCGCGTTGACGAAGGACAGGATCCCGCTGAGGATCAACGCCCGGCGCGCCGCACTCGAAAGTGGAGCCAGCGCGCCGAGCGGACCCCTCCCCGGTCGCGCTGGGTCCATTGTGGACTCCGTGGCGGAAAGGGTGTCGCGGCCGGGAAGTTCGGTCATGGCGCGTGGACCGGTGGGATGTGCCGGGTGCCGATGCGCTTGCGGAACACCCAGTACGTCCAGCCTTGGTAGATCAGGACGGCGGGAGCGCCGAACAGCGCGACCCAGGTCATCACGGTCAAGGTGTACGGGCTCGACGCCTCGCCCGCGATCGTCAACGTGTTCGCCGGGTCCACAGTGGACGGCAGGACGTTCGGGTACAGGGCGACGAAGATCGCGACGGCGGACGCCGCGATGACCCCGCCGAGCGCGGCGAACGCCTGCCCCTCGCGGCCGGCGCGGATCTTGAACCACGCGAGCACCGCGGCGAGGACCGCGACGCCGATGAGGAGCAGCGTCCACAGGTCGCCCGAGCGCAGCTGCACGAGGATGAGGAACGCGAGCAACGGCATCAGCGCGACCGGGAGCAGGCGGGTGGCCAGGTTCCGCGCCCGGTGGCGGAGGTCGCCTTCGGTCTTGAGCGCGAGGAACGCGGCGCCGTGGACCAGCGAGAACCCGACGACCGCGATCGCGCCGAGCAGCGTTTCGACGCTGAGTGCGGCGAACGGGCCGCCGACGCGGTCGCCGTCGGCGTCGAGCGGGAGACCGAGGACGGTGGTCGCGAGGAGGAGGCCGACGCCGAACGGCGGGATCCACGAGCCGATGCCGATGACGCGGTCCCAGTTGCGGCGCCAGCGATCGGAGTCGACCTTGCCGCGGTATTCGAACGCGACGCCGCGGCCGATGAGGGCGAGCAGGACCACCAGGAGCGGGAGATACGCGGCCGAGAACAGTGACGCGTACCAGCCGGGGAACGCGGCGAACATCGCGCCGCCGGCGACGATCAGCCAGACCTCGTTGCCGTCCCAGACCGGGCCGATCGTGTTGACCATGACGCGGCGCTCGGTGTTGTCCTTCGCGAGGACCGGCATGAGCATGCCGACGCCGAAGTCGAAGCCTTCGAGGAAGAGGTAGCCGAGCCAGAACAGGGCGATGACGCAGAACCAGATCGTTTCGAGGGTCATCGGGCACTCCTGCTTGCTTCGTTCACTTCGAGTGCTTGCACTGCTTCGACAGCCTTCGCTCGGCGCTGAGCCGCTTCCCGCGCCGGGACGTTGCGAAAGTGGCTTTCACAAAGCCTCGTGACCGCCCGAGCCCGCCCGAGCAGCCCCCTCATGCCCCGGTCGCCCTGAGTTATCCACAACCGCTCAAGTTGTCCACAGATCGGCTGTGGGTAACCCGCCTGAGCGATACCCCCGATACGCTGGGTGCGGGGCCGTCCCCCGGGAAGGGCGGGGGGCTGGGTAGGTGACGTAAAGAGGCGATCAGTAGGCGAAGGCCAGCGCGTCGTCATCGCCGTCACCGCCTTTCGAGTCGCTGTTCTCGCTGGTCGAGGCCGGTTTCTTGGGTGGCATGACCGCGTCGACGCCGCCGCGGACGTACTTCCGCATCAGGTAGACCTCGACCACGCCGAGCACCGCGTAGACGGTCGTCAGAGCGATCAGCGACGTCCAGACCTCGCCTGTGGACAACTTCGAGACCGCCTGCGCGGTGAACATCCACACCCCGTCGACACCGGTCGGGTTCGGCACCACCACGAACGGCTGACGGCCCATCTCGGTGAAGATCCAGCCGGCGCTGTTGCCGATGAACGGCGTCGCGATCCCGCCGAGCACCAGCCACGGGAACCACCGCTGCCCCGGGATCCGCCCACGCCGGGTCAGCCACAGCGCGAGCAGCCCGATCCCGGCCGAGATCGCGCCGAAGCCGATCATCGCGCGGAAACCCCAGTAGGTCACCGGCAGGCTGGGCACGTAGTCGATCGGCTTGCCCGCGAGCGAACCGAGCTGCGGGTCGTCCGGGTAGTTCGTGCCGTACTTCGCCTGGTACTCGGTCACCAGGTTCTCAACGCCCTTGACCTCGGTCGAGAAGTCGTTGTGCGCCAGGAACGAGAGCAGGGCGGGCACGTTGAACGTCTTGACGTCCTCGCAGTTCGCGTTACGGACGTCGCCGATCGCGATGATCGAGAAGCTCGCCGGTTTCTCCGTGTGGCACAACGCTTCCGCCGACGCCATCTTCATCGGCTGCTGCTCGAACATCAGCTTGCCCTGCAGGTCGCCGGTGATCGCCAGCACCGCGAACGCCACCACGCCGGTCCAGCCGCCGAGACGCAACGACGAACGCCACACCGCGCGGTGCTCGTCGTCCTCCGAACGCTTGCGCCACAGCTGCCAGCCCGCGACACCGACCAGGAACGCCGCGGCCACCGAGAAGGCGCCCGCGAGCGTGTGCGGGATCGCGGCCAGCGCGGTGTTGTTCGTCAGCACCGCCCAGATCGAGTTCATCGTCGGCTTCCCGTCGACGAACTCGACCCCGACCGGATGCTGCATCCACGAGTTCGCCGCCAGGATGAAGTACGCGGACGCCACCGTCGCCAGCGAGTACGCCCACGCGCACGCCAAGTGGACCTTCTTCGGCAGTTTGTCCCAGCCGAAGATCCACAGCCCCAGGAAGGTCGACTCGACGAAGAACGCGACGAGCCCCTCCATCGCCAGCGGCGCGCCGAACACGTCACCGACGAATCGCGAGTACGCGCTCCAGTTCATCCCGAACTGGAACTCCTGCACGATGCCGGTGACCACGCCCATCGCGAAGTTGACCAGCAGGAGTTTTCCCCAGAACTTGGTCATCTTCAGGTACCGCTGATCACCCGTGCGGACCCAGGCCGTCTGCATCCCGGCGACCAGGACCGAAAGCCCGATGGTCAGCGGGACCATCAGGAAGTGGTAGACGGTGGTGATGCCGAACTGCCACCGAGCGAGATCGAGAACTTCCACGCCTCAAGCCTGCTCAACGCCCGATGAGCCCGCCAGTTCAAGTGGTCCCGATCTCGCCGGGACGTAGGTCCCGCGCCCTGGTCAGCCGAGGCCGGCGAGTGTGAGCCTCGCCTCGTCGGCGACCTGCCGCCGCACACCCGAATCCCCCAGCGTCAGCACGTGTTCCAGCGCCAACGCGTACGCCGTGTCGAAAGCGGCCTCGACGTCGACGGCGATGTCGGGCTGAACGCCGACGCCTTCCCAGTTGGTCCCCGTGACCGGGTTCACGGCCCGTCCACCCGGGACAGTGACGTCCAAATGGGTGTCCACTTTGTACTGTCGCCGCGGGTTCGCCCCGCCGCCGGTGACCGCGCCCACCGTCTTCGCCCGCCCCAGTTGCTGCAAGGAGTAGCTCAGATCCTCGGCGCCGGAGAACGTCGTCGGCCCGGTCAGCACCCACACCGGCTTGTCCGCGCCGAACTTGCGGCCCGGTACGTACGGCAGCGTCCAGAACTGGTTGGTCACGTCGCCGTCGCGCAGATAGATACTGTTGAAATGCGTCGGCTCGCCGACCAGATAGCTGATCAGCAGCGCGACCGCCATCGGATCCCCGCCCCGGTTCTCCCGGACGTCGACGATCAGCGCGTCGGTGGTCGCGAGCAGCGTCATCGCCGCGGCCAGCGCCTCGCCGGCGATATCCGGCCCGTAGAGCAGCTTGGTCTCCAGGTAGCCGACGTTCCCGGCCAGCCGCCGCGCCGACGCGATGCCATGGCCGTTCAGCTCCGCCTCGCGCCGATACTGCTCGGGATCGAACGACTCCCCGTCCACCTCGGGCAACGGGTCGACGTGATGCCGCAGCCGCAGGTGTTTGTCCCCGTTGACCGACTGCAGGTCCTGGGTGACCGCGACGGCGAACGCTTGATCGTCGAGGCCCGCGTACGCGCCGTCACTCAGCCTCGCCCGCAGGAGCACCGTCAGCTTCTCGGCGACGTCGGGGAACACATAGTGCTCCTTCAGCCGTTTGCACACGTCTTCGATCCGCGCTCTCTCGTCCATGCGCCCGGACGCTACCAGCGGAGCCGGAAAAAAGAATTCGGTTTGCCGAAAACTCAATTCAGCCCAGCCATGAAATACAATTCGCCCGCACATCCCATGCGATTCGGAAAAGCCATCAGCTTGCCTTTATCTGAAACACCCCTTTATCGTTGCAGTGAAAGGGGTGAAGCACTGTCATGTCGAGCTCGATGCTGGCGCTGATCAGCGCGTTTGGCCTGGTAATGGCCGTGGAGCTACCGGACAAGACCCTCGTCGCCACCCTGGTTCTCACCACCCGTTTCCGCGCGTGGCCGGTATTCGTCGGGGTCACCGCCGCATTCGCCGTGCAATCCGCGATCGCCGCCACCTTCGGCAGCGTGCTCACTTTGCTGCCGGAGACACTGGTGACCGTGATCGTCGCCGCGATGTTCGGAATCGGCGCGTTCATGCTCCTTCGTGAAGGGTTCAGTACCGGCAAGGACGGCGGAGAGGACGCGTCGCGCTCCGGGCCGAGCCCCGCGACCTTCTTCCGCTCCGCGCTGACGTCGTTCGGCGTGCTGTTCGCCGCCGAATGGGGCGACGCCTCCCAGCTCGCGACAGCCAGCCTCACGGCTCGCTTCGGCAACCCGTTCGCGGTCGCCCTCGGCTCCTTCGTCGCGCTTGTCGCCGTCGCCGGGCTCGCCGTCTTCATCGGCGCGAAGGTCCGCAGCCGGATCCGTCCCAAGCTCATCCAGCGCGTGGCGGGATTCGTCTTCGCCGGGTTCTCGCTGTTCGCGCTGGCCCAGCTGGCGTTCTGAGGCGCACGGGGTCTTCACAGGTTCGCCGGGTAACCTTTCGGGAACGAAAAGGTGAACACCCGCCCCGACGTGCCTGGAGAAACCGGTCGTGACCTCGCCGAAGACACTCGCCGTTTCCCCTGTGCACGGCAGGCTCGCGGTCTTCGGCATGGCCGTCGCGGTCGCCATCTCGATCGACCTGCACCTGAGGCTGTCCAGCCAGGTCAGCCCGATCTGGCAGACGCTGTCCGAGTACGTCTACGGCTACCTCTCGCCCGGTTCGACGGCGGCCCCGCTGTTCGGCGCGATGTGCCTGGCGCTGGGGTTCGGCTCACTCGCCCTGCTCGGCGGGATCGCGAAAGCGCACCGGCGCGGCTACGAGTCCGTTCTCGTCCTCCTCGGTGTGTGGTGCGCCGGGCTGTTCGTCCTCGCGCTCGTCCCCGTCGACCCCGAGGGCCAGGCCCGGTCACTGGCCGGGCAGATCCACAACTACGCGGCGCTGGCGGCCTTCCTGGCGCTCCCCGCCGCCGCCTGGGTGCTGACCCGCCCCGGCCGGGCACGATGCCCGTGGGAGCCGCGCCGCACGACGATCCGGCGGCTTTCGGTGGCCAGCTTCGCCGCGGTGGTGATCGTGCTCGGCGGATTCGTCTGGACGATGCTCACCGGCCCGTCGCATCAGGAGGTCACGCTCGGCCTGTTCGAGCGGCTGCTGTTCGCGGTCGACCTCACGCTGCTGGCGACCATGGTCCGCCCGCTGCTCAGCCACCGCTGAGAGCCTGTTGGCGGAGCTGAGACGTACCCGCCCCGGCCGAAGGCCCCGGCTATCGCGGTGGCAGGGTGCCCTGTTCGCTTCATCGTGACGTGGATGACCAGGCAGCGCCCTGCCGACGTCGATCGCGGACGCGGGTTTCACCAACAGACACTGAGCGCTACTCGGGCTGTTTCAGCACCTCGGCCAGCCGGACGGCGGCCGCCACGACCGCCGGACCCACCACGGACGCGTCCAGCGGCTCCAGGGACACGACACCCAGGCTGGCCTTCAAGCCCGGCACCCCGCGCACGGGTGCGGCGACCCCGGAGGCACCCGCTTCCAGCTCACCCGACGAGGTGACCCAGCCCTCGCCGCCGCCGGGACGCAGCGTGATCGCCTTGCCCGCGGCGCCGGCGGACAGCGGATGCCGGGTACCGACGCGGTAGGCGACGTGGAAGCTCGTCCAGGACGGTTCGACGACCGCGACGGCCTGCGCCTGGTCTCCCTGCGCGACCGACAGGTGCGCGGTCGCGCCGACCTTCTCCGCCAGCTCACGCAGGACCGGCCTCGCGGCCTCGCGGAGCTGCGGGAGGACCTGTCCGGCGAGCCGGAGCAGGCCGACCCCCAGCCGTACCTTGTTGCCGTCACGCCACACCAGTCCGCGTTCGGACAGCGGGACGAGCAGCCGATAGACGGCGGCCCGGCTCGCGCCGATGGCGACGGCGAGTTCGGAGATCGTCGCCGCCTCGCCACCGGCGTCCGCGACCGCTTGGAGCAGCGCGAGCCCCCGGTCCAGGGTCAGCGACCCTTCACGAGTCACAGCAACCCGAGTTCCCCGAGGTCGGCGACCGGCTCGTCGAACGAGGCCGCCGCGTACGAGGCGAAGAGCCCGCGAACGGCCTTCGCCGCCTCGTCCGACATCCCCTTGGCCTCGGCGGCCAGCGCGGCGCCGTCGGTCGATTCGAGGGCCGCGCGCACGTCACCGCCCGAAAGGCAGCGCGCGGACGCCACGATCAGGTTCAGGAACCCGTGGTGGGTGAAGCCGCTCGACTCCTCGGTGTGCCGGACGGCGCGGTGCAGGCTGTTCGTCGCCTTGAACGACGCCCCTGTCGAGCCGCTGACGACCGCGAGGAAGTCCGCGACCTCGTCGACGCTGGGGAAGTTCTCACCCGCTTTGCCGCCGCAGCGGATCTTCGGCCAGCTGCCGTGCTCGATCACCTTCCGCACGCCGTCCAGCCAGCCGACGCCGCGCCGCGGCTCGACCACGCGGATGACGTCCTCGGGCACGAACTCGGAGACCCGCTCCAGCCAGACCTCGTCGACGTCCGACGGCGCCGGCATCTCCACCATGCGCAGACTGAGGATCTCGCTGCGCGATTCGACGATCGAGATCGCCTTCGGGACGCCGCCGAGGCCGGTGTCGATGATGAGCGACAGCGGCAGCGGTTCCTTGGGTTTGATCTTGATGAGTTCCGTGATGAGCTCGGGCAGCCGCGACGCCTGGCACAGGAACACACCGAGGACGCCGGAGTGCTCACCGGCCCTCGACACGAAGTGCGCTCGCAGCGCTTCGGGCATGGACGCCTCGCCGGGCGGGAACAACGCCGAGTCGTCGACGAGCCGCGCGAACAGGGGAGGGATTCCTCGGGGGCCGGGTGGCGTGAGTTCCACAGCGCTTGACACGACTGACACGCTAGTAGCGTACGACATCAGGACAAAATCGTTCGCAAAACGGACACGTTCCGGGGAGATTCCGATGCCTTACTACCGGCAGGTAGGCGAGATCCCGCACAAGCGCCACACGGCGTTCCGCAAGCCCGACGGGGGCCTGTACGCCGAGGAACTGATGGGTGTCGAGGGCTTCTCGGCGGACTCGGCGCTGCTGTACCACCGCGGGCTGCCCACCGCGATCGTCGACGCGGTCGCGATCGAGGACGAGCGCGGCCCCATCACCCCGAACCACCCGCTCAAGCCCCGCGCGTTCAAGACCCAGGACCTCGAGTTCGGCGACGCCGACGCGGTCACCGACCGGCGGCGGCTGTTCGGCAACGCCGACGTCACCATCGGCTTCGTCCACGCGACCAAGCCGTCGCCGCTGTACCGCAACGCCGCGGGCGACGAACTGTTCTACGTCCAGGGCGGCGGCGCGACCGTCGAGACGATCTACGGCTCCCTGGAGGTCGGGGACGGCGACTATCTCGTCATCCCGACGTCGTGCACCTACCGTGTGCTCCCGCACGACGACGGCGGGGTCAAACTGCTGACCATCGAGGCGCGCGGCCACATCGGCCCGCCGAAGCGGTACCTGTCGGCGAAGGGCCAGTTCCTGGAGCACTCGCCGTACTGCGAACGCGACATCCGCGGCCCGTCCGAGCCGCTGGTCGTGGACGGCACCGACGTCGAGGTCCTCGTGCGGCACCGCGCCGGGCTGACGCGCTACACCTACGCGACCCACCCGTTCGACGTCGTCGGCTGGGACGGCTGCCTGTACCCGTGGGCGTTCAACATCGACGATTTCGAGCCGATCACCGGCCGCGTGCACCAGCCGCCGCCCGTGCACCAGACGTTCGAGGGCCCGAACTTCGTGGTCTGTTCGTTCTGCCCGCGCAAGGTCGACTACCACCCCGAATCGATCCCGGTGCCGTACAACCACGCGAACGTCGACTCGGACGAGCTGATGTTCTACGTGCGCGGGAACTACGAGGCGCGCAAGGGCTCCGGGATCGGGGTCGGCTCGCTTTCGCTGCACCCGTCCGGCTTCACGCACGGGCCGCAGCCCGGGGCGGCGGAAGCGTCGATCGGGGCGCAGTTCTTCGACGAGACCGCGGTCATGGTGGACACCTTCGCGCCGCTGGACCTCGGTGAGGCGGCCGACGCGTCGGAAGACCCCGGCTACGCGTGGACCTGGTCCGGCCGGGGTCCCGGCGCTTAGTGCCCATGCATTTAGTCCTCTGAATGCGGCATTCGAAGGCCGGCGCGAGCAGGCGCTCACGCATTCAGAGGACTAAATGCGGGAACGTGGCGGGATAAGTACCGCCACGGCCGCAACGGTTCGGCAACGCCAAGCCTGGCAAGGCGAAACCTCCGGATAATCGGTGTTTCTCACCGGGAGGTTCTCCATGGTCGTGAATCCAGGGCAGTCCCGCGGCGGCCGCAAGGTGCTGGCGTTCGTGGCCGCCGCGGTGGTCGCGATCGGGTTGATCATCGGTTTGCGCGCGATCACGAGCGACTCCGGCGAAGAGGCCGTCGAGGCGAAGTGCACCACCGGTGACGCCGTCAAGCTGCAGGTGTCGTCGTCGCCGGAGAAGGCGGGCGTGGTCGCCGAGATCGCCAAGGGCTACAGCGGCCGCACGGTGGCCGGACGCTGCGTCGACGTGCTCGTGCGGTCGAAATCGTCCGGCACCGCGATGCAGGCGCTGTCCCGCGGCTGGAACGAGGCGATCGACGGCCCGCGCCCGGACGTCTGGACACCCGCCGCGTCGGGCTGGGTGAACCTGTTGCGCCAGAACCTCACCGGCTCCGACCACCCCGCACTGGTGCCCGAGGGCGACCCGGAATCGGTCGCGAACGCGCCGCTGGTCGTCGCGATGCCGAAACCGATGGCCGAGGCGCTCGGCTGGCCGGGCAAGGGCATCGGCTGGAAGGATCTCGCCGCGCTGGCCACGGATCCGCAGGGCTGGGCGAAATACGGCCACCCGGAATGGGGGAAGTTCCGGCTGGGCAAGACGAATCCGAACATCTCGACCTCCGGCCTCAACGCCACCATCGGCGCCTACTACGCGGCGACGGGCACGTCTTCCGACCTCACCGCGAACGCGCTCGCGAAGCCGGAGGCGCGGACGTTCGTGCAGAACGTCGAGCAGGCCATCGTCCACTACGGCGACAACACGCTGACGTTCCTGACGAACCTGCAGAAGGCCGACGACCGCGGCGCCGCGATGTCGTACATCTCGGCGGTCACGGTCGAGGAGAACTCGCTCGTCGGCTACAACCAGGGCAATCCCACCAACGACCCGGCGAAACGCGGGCAGCACGCGCCGCCGAAGGTGCCGCTCGTGGGGATCTATCCGAGCGACGGCACGCTCAACTCCGATCACCCGTTCACCGTGCTGAACTGGGCCGACGATCTCCACAAGCAGGTCGCGGCGGACTTCCTCGCGCATCTGCGCGGCGCCGAAGCGCAGCAGAAGTTCAGTGACATCGGCTTCCGCACGTTCGACGGCAAGCCCGGTTCGCAGACCACGAAGGAGAACGGCGCCGAGCCGGATTCGAAGCTCAACCTCATCCGCCCGCCGAGCCCGCCGGTGCTGACCGAGGTGCTGAAGTCGTGGAAGGACCTGCGGAAGAAGGCGAACGTGCTGCTGGTCGTCGACGTCTCCGGGTCGATGGGCGACGGCGTCGGCGGGACCGGGAAGAACAAGATGGATCTCGCGAAACAGGCGGCCGTGGCGTCGTTGCCGCAGTTCAGCGACGCGGACAAGGTCGGGCTGTGGATGTTCTCGACGAAACTCGACGGCGACAAGGACTTCGTGGAGCTGCGGCCGGTGTCGCCGATCGGCGGTGAACCGGGCAGGCAGGAGCTGGCGTCGCGGCTGAACGGGCTGACCCCGCAGAACGGCACGGGGCTCTACGATTCGTCGCTCGCCGCGTACGAGTTCATGAAGCAGCGGCTGGATCCGAACGCGATCAACGCGGTCGTCGTGCTCACCGACGGCCGGAACGAGGATCCCGGCGGTATCGATCTGCCGAACCTCGTCGGACGGCTGCGGGCCGAGGGCGGCGGCGAAGCGGTGCGGCTGTTCACCATCGCGTACGGGTCCGACGCCGATCTGGACGTGCTCAAGGAGATCGCCGAGACCACCCAGGGGGTCGGGTACGACTCGTCCGAACCGGACTCGATCGACCAGGTCTTCACCGCCGTGATCTCGAATTTCTGAGATCCTCGGTTATGCGTTTCGTCCGTGAACTCGGTGAGCCGTGGGGACTGCTCCTCGCGGCGACGTCGGCGGGGGCGGCCTGGGCCGTGCAGCTGCCGGTGCTCGCCGCGCTCGGCGTCGGCGTGACCGTGCTGGCCGCCCGCGCCGGAGTCGCCGCCGCCACGCGGCCGAAACCCTTGCCAGAGCCCGAAGAACGGCCATTCCCCGACGTCAAGCCCGGTTCCCCGGAGGCGGATTGGCTGCGGCGCGCGGAGGCCGCGGCCGACGGGTTCCGGTCGATTTCCGCTTCGCTCGACACCGGACCGCTCGCCGGCCGGGTGGCCGACATGGAACCGGTGGTGCGGGAAACCGTCGACACCCTCCGGCGCCTGGCCGCCCGCACGTCCGCCACCGGGAAGGCGCTGGCGCGCGTGGACCTCGGCGCGGTGTCGGCCGAAAAAGCCAGGCTGCGGAAGGATTTGAAGACCGCCGACGACGACATCCGCGGCGACCTGACCCAGTCGCTCGAAGCCGTGCAAGCACAGGAGGACGTGCACGCGCGACTTTCGAGCGCGCAGCGGAAACTGCTGGCACAGCTGCGATCCGGCGCGCTCGGACTCGACGGCCTGGTCGCCAGGGCGGCCGAATTGTCCGCCGCCACCGGGGATTCGCTGCTCGACACGACGACCATCGGCGAGCTGAGCGAACAACTGGAAGGGATCCGGCGAGGTGTCGTGGAGACCGAGGAGGCGACCCGGCGCTCGCTCGGCTGACGTCACCGGCCGAATCGGACCGGTCCGAAAACCGCGTGACCGGGCACTCCGGCCTTCGCCGTCTTCCCGGCCGCGGGCACGCCGAGCACCCACAGCCGTCCGGTCGCGGCGATGTTCGCGGCCAGCGACGGATCCGAACCACCGGCGGTGACGCCGACCTCGCGTCCGTCGGGCAGGACGGTCCTGCCCTTCACGGTGACCATGCCGAACTGGTTGACCGAGGCAGGCCCGGGCACGACGGCGAGTTCGGTCCACCGCGGCTCGGGCAGCTTCCTGAGCAGCATCACCGCGACGATCGCGAGCCCGAGGGCGCCCACCGCGCAGCCGTAGCCGAAGAACCACGTCACCTTCACCACGACGCTGTCCCGCCGCGGATAGTCGACCGCCGTCCAGAAGCCGAACGCGCTCGCGACGAGCAGCATCGCGACAGTGCTGAAGTAGTACGCCGCGAGAAAACGCCGCTGGGTCGCGAGCATCCGGCCCGGCGACACTGGCTCCGCGGCGAACGGGATCGAGCCCTTCACCGCGGTGTCGCGGAACGCACCGCGGCGCGGGACGACGACACCGGGCAGCACGACGAACGGGCCGAGCACCCAGAGCCGTCGCTGGGCCGCGAGTTGCGCCCGGAGCGGAGCGGGTAACCGCACGACGAGCCACCGCCCGTCCAGGGGAATGCTCACCCGTGCACCGGCGACGACGGCGCCGTCCAGCCCGTTCACCAGGCGGAACGGCTTGCCGGTGAGCTTCCGCATCGAGGAGGATCCGGCAAGGGCGGAGTAGCCGAGGTACACCGAAGACGGTGTCATGAAGACCAGAAGGGCCAGGGGCGCGGCGATCCCGTGTCCCCCGGACACCGCGAGCACGACGCCCAGCGCCACGAGCAGTCCGGTCGCGATGGCCATCGTCCCGGCGGTGACGGTGTTGCGGTCGAGCAGGTGCACCAGGACCGGCATGTTCGTCGCCGGAATCCCTTCGGGTGGTTCGAGCACCCGGATTCCGTGGGTTTCCACCTGGTCAACGTATACGGATGCGGTGAGACGTGATCCAGGCTACTTCCACTCGGTGGCCAGATCAGGTTAGGCTCACCTAACCAGGAGGTGAGCCGTGACCACACCGACGTCCATCCGCCGCCCGCCGGCGCCGAACCCCGCCGAACGCGCGAAGACGATCGCGACCCGCAACGGGCCGGCGACGCTGATGCCGACCGCGGAGCAGCGTGACCAGCCAGGACAGTACGGCCGGGTCATCCCCGAGCTGCACCACGTGCACACGAGCGGCAGCGTCAGCATCCTGCTGCCGGACGAGCACCACCTGGTGCAACGCGCTCACGAGGCCCAGCGCGGCGAGCTCGCGGTGATGGTCGAACTGACCGATCAGGCGCCGGTCGACCTGCGGGAACCCATCCGCGGGCTGCTGTGGATCACGGGCTGGCTCCGCCCGCTCTCCGAGGTTTCGGCGCGGGCCCGCGCGGTCTCGATCGCCGAGACCCGGCCGGACGAGCGGCTCCTGGACGTCGGGCACGGCCTGACGCTGCTGCGGCTGACCCCGGCGTCACTGGTCCTCGCCGACGCCGAGGGCACGCATTCGCTCCGGCCGCACATGTTCAGCGCCGCGCCGCCGGATCCGTTCCACGACTACGAGGCCGACTGGCTGCGGCATCTGGAGACCGACCACGCCGACGTCGTCCAGCAGCTCGCCAAACACGTGCCCGCCGAACTGCGCGGCGGGTGGATCCGGCCGCTCGGGCTGGACCGCTACGGGCTGCGGCTGCGGGTCGAGGCCGACTCCGGCGACCACGACGTCCGGCTCGCGTTCTCGCGTCCGGTCGAAGGTCCGCAGCAGCTGAGCGGCGAGATCCGCCGTCTCGTCGGCTGCCCGTACTTTCCGCAGGGTTAGGCCAGCTCTGCCGGGAAACCGCCCTTGGCAATCGGACCCCACGACTCGATGGTGACGCGGATGATGCTCTTGCCCTGCTTGACCATCGCTTCGCGGTACTCGTCCAGTCGGGGTGCTCACCGGAGATCGCGCGGAAGTAGTCGACCAGCGGCTCGATCGAATCGGGCAGGTCGAGCACCTCGGCGGTGCCGTTCAGCTGGACCCACCGGTCGTTCCACTCGTCGGAGAGGACGCAGGCGGACACCTTCGGCTCGCGCCGGATGTTGACGACCTTCGCGCGCTTCGGGTACGTCGAGATCACCAGACGACCTTCGGCGTCGACACCGCAGGTCACCGGGGAAAGCTGGGGGCCGCCGTCGGCCTTGGTGGTCATCAGGATGGCGCGGTGACGGGTGGACAGGAAGTCGACGAGCGCGGCGCGGTCGAGGAGTTTCGTTGGTCGCGATGCTCCTTGGCATGACCCGACGGTAACGTGCGGCCGATGAGCTGGCTGCGTCCCGAACGCCCGGCGCTGCCGGAATTCGTGGAAGATCCGGCGCGCCGCCGCACGATCGTCATCGAACTGGTCGTCGTCTTCGGCATCACCCTCGGCCTGTCCGGGCTGCGCAGTCTGCTGTCCCTTGTGGACTCGCTGCTGCAGCCGGTGCCGCTGGCGCAGCAACAGGCCCAGCTGAACGTTCCCCAGGCGACACTGAGCCTGGTCGACCTGCTCAAGCAGCTGCTGAGCGCCGGCCAGCTGGTCGGCTGGGGCGCGCTCGGGCTGTACCTGTTGTGGCGCGGCGGGATGAAGCTCGCGGAGATCGGCCTCGACAAACAGCGGCCGGGCCGCGATGTCGTCCACGGGCTGCTGCTCGCCGCGGCGATCGGGATTCCGGGGCTGGGGCTGTACTTCCTGTCCTACGGCCTCGGGTTCAGCCTGTCGGTGCAACCGTCCACTTTGAGCGAGACGTGGTGGCGTCCGATCACGCTGACGTTGTCGGCCTTCGGCAACGCGTTCGCCGAAGAAGTGCTCGTCGTCGCGTACCTGCTGACCAGGCTGCGGCAGCTCGGCTGGCGCGAGAACACCTCGCTGGTCGCGTCTTCGGTGCTTCGCGGGTCGTATCACCTGTATCAAGGTTTCGGCGGTTTCGTCGGCAATGTCGTGATGGGCCTGGTGTTCGGCAGGCTGTGGCAGAAGACGAACCGGCTGTGGCCGCTGATCGCCGCGCACACCGCGCTGGATTTCGTTTCCTTCGTCGGATACGCGCTGCTCAAAGGGCGAGTTTCCTGGCTTCCCTAGCTAGTGTGAAACCGTGATTGACGAGACGACTCCACCCCGAGTTGACAGCGAAGTCGGCCCCCTGCGTGCGGTGCTGCTGCACAGGCCCGGCAACGAGCTCAAAAGGCTCACGCCTCGCAACAACGACCAGCTCCTGTTCGATTCCATCCCCTGGGTGGACCGCGCGCAGGAGGAGCACGACGCGTTCGCCGAGGTGCTGCGCGGCCGCGGCGTCGAGGTGCTGCTGCTGGCCGACGCGCTGCGCACGGCGCTCGCGGACACCCGCGCCCACGCGGCGGGCGTGCACGCGGCCGTCGACGAGCGGCGGCTGGGGCCCGACCTCGCCGATTCGCTCCGCTCCCATCTGTCGAGCGTCACCCCGGCGACACTGGCCGAGGTCCTGATGGCGGGTATGACCTTCGAGGAACTGCCCGCCGCCGAGGGCGCCTCGCTGGTCCGGCTGATGAACCACCCGAACGACTTCGCCGTCGATCCGCTGCCGAACCTGCTGTTCACCCGTGACTCGTCGGCGTGGATCGGCGACCGGGTCGCGGTCTCCTCGCTGACCATGCCCGCCAGGGTCCGCGAGACCGCGGTGCTGGACCTCATCTACGCCTACCACCCGTGGTTCCGCCACGCGTCCCGCGCGTACGGCGCGCATTCGGCACCGATCGAGGGCGGCGACGTCATGCTGCTCTCGCCGGGTGTGCTGGCCATCGGCGTCGGCGAGCGGACGACGGCGGCGGGCGCGGAGTCGCTGGCGCGGTCGGTGTTCGCCGACGGGATCGCGCACACCGTGCTCGCCGTCCCCATCCAGCAGACCCGCGCGACCATGCATCTGGACACCGTCTGCACGATGGTCGACGCCGACGCCGTCGTCATGTATCCGCTTTCCCGCGATTCACTGACCGCGTTCACGATGCGGCCCACCGGCGACGGTTCCGTGAAGGTGGAAGGCCCGGCCCCATTCCTCACCGCGGCCGCCGAAGCAATGGGAATCGACCGGCTCCGGGTCATCGACACCGGCCTCGATCCGGTCACCGCCGAACGCGAGCAATGGGACGACGGAAACAACACCCTCGCCCTCGCGCCCGGCGTGGTCGTCGGGTACGAACGTAACGTGGAAACCAACGCGCGCTTGGCGGAAGCCGGTATCGAGGTACTGGCCATCACCGGCTCCGAGCTGGGCTCCGGCCGCGGCGGGCCGCGTTGCATGTCGTGCCCCATCCGGCGCGAAAGCATCTGACAGAGAAATTAAGTAAGCCTTCCCTAATCGATTTCAATTGATTAGGGAAGGCTTACTTAATTGAGGTGAACCTAGTATTGGGAATACTAACCTAATAGGGGGTACATCACCAGAGAAAAGTGGAAATCGAATATGCGGATGACGTATCGTCGAACACATGGCCCTCACCAAGAAGAAGCAACCGCGCTCGAAGTTCTACGAACTGCTGCAGGCGCAGATCCACAACGAGTTCAACGCCTCCCAGCAGTACATCGCGCTGGCGGTCTGGTTCGACGCCGAGGACCTGCCGCAGCTCGCGAAGCACTTCTACAAGCAGTCCGTCGAGGAGCGGAACCACGCGATGGCGCTGGTCCAGTACATGCTGGACACCGACCACCACGTGGAGATCCCCGGCACCGGCGACGTGCGCAACGACTTCTCCGACGTCCGTGAACTGATCGAGCTCGCGCTGCAGCAGGAGAAGGACGTCGCGACCGACATCCAGCAGCTGGCCAAGGCCGCCCGCGCCGAAGAGGACTACATCGGCGAGCAGTTCACGCAGTGGTTCCTCAAGGAGCAGGTCGAGGAGATCTCCCAGATGTCCACGCTGCTCAACATCGTCAAGCGCGCGAACGGCAACCTGTTCGAGGTGGAGAACCACCTGCACCGCGAATCCGTCGGGGACGGCGGCGCCGACTCGGGGATGCCCCCGGTCGCCGGCGGCGCGCTCTGACGCACCGGCCAACGCTCCCACCACGGGAAAACCCGGGCTCTCCCCCTTGGAGAAGCCCGGGTTTTCTTCATCCCGTCAGCTGAACTGACAGCCCTGCTCGATCCGGGTCAGCAGGATGCCGAGGGCCGACCCGTCGTTGGCCAGCGCGATCCGGTACGCGCTCACCGAACTGATCGGCGCGAAGTAGGCGCTGCCGTTCTTGGTGCCGCCGGGGTAGGCGGCGAGAATGTCCGCTTCGCTCGAACCGACCCCGATCCCCTCGGGGGTGTGCACCGCCCCGGCCGGGTTGATGACGGTGATCCCGTCCGCCTCGGTCAGCGACACCGAAGTCGGCCCCGGAACGGCGGTTCCTTCCACGTAACCGTAGACGCAGTCTTGCCGCCAATCCTTCGCGCGCAGCGGACCGACGGCGGCTTCCGCCTCCTCCTCGCTCATCCCGAGCCGGAGCTTGCCGAAGCCGGCCGGGGTCAGCAGCGCGCCGGTGGTCACCTTGCGCGGTGTCGGCGGGTTCGTGGCGGCGGTGCTCTTCGGCGGCTTGACCGGCCCGTCTGGGGCCGTCGACGGCGGTGACGCGGACGACGGGTTCGGCGACGCCGCCGGGGAGGAGACCGGCGGTGCCGAACTCCCCGGCCCAGGCCGCGCCAGGCTCGACGGGGCCGCCCCCATGGTGAGCTGATCGCCTCCGGGGAAGGCCGCGCCGTTGTCCTTGTCGTGGATCGTGAAGACCGTGACCCCGCTGGCCAGCAGGACCACCGCGGCGGCCATCCCACTCGTCGTCTGCATCAGCTGACGGCGGCGACGGCGACGGCGGGCGCCCGCGACGATCGTCTCGGGATTCAGCGTGGGGCCCACGCCCAGCCGCTCATCAGAGAACAGGTCACGCAGCTTCCGCTGCACGTCCTCTTCGGACATGTTCATCCCGCTTCCCTCCCTTCGTCCTTGGGCTCGATCAGGGCGAGCTTCGTGCGCAGCGACGCGATCGCCTTGCTCGCCTGGCTTTTGACGGTGCCCTGGCTGACCCCGAGCGAATCCGCGATCTCGGCTTCGGACAGGCCTTCGTAGTAACGCAGGACCATCACCGCGCGTTGCCTGGGCGGCAGCGCGCGTAACGCCTGCCACAACGGCTCGTGCTCGAACGGGTCGGCGGGGCTGTACGGCTGGGTGTCCGGCAGGTCGGCGACCAGGTTCTCGCGTTTGGTCCGGCGCCAGCGGCTGATATGCGCGTTGGCCATCGAACGGCGGACGTAGGCCATCGGGTCGCCGGTCTTGTGCTGGACGTACGACCAGCGGGAACCGATCTTCTCCAGCACGGTCTGGACCAGGTCGGCGGCGTCGTGCGGATTTCCGGTGAGGGCGTGGCCGTACCTCAGCAGACCCGGGAGGCTGGTCCTCACGAAGTCGCCGAAGTCGATGAGTTCACCCGGCACGTCACTCCTCCGGCTCTCGCCGGCCCCCCAGACGTCCGTCCCCGGTATGACCGTCGCGGCAGCGGTCACCGTATCGCCTCCTCCCGGGGTCATCCGGCCAGGTTCGCCTGGCTCACCTCTCCCGAAACGCATGACCGCCCCCACAGGTTGTCTCTTGCCGCGAACCAGTTCGAGGGACGCCTGCTCAACGCCTCGCCACGGAGCCGGGAATTCTGAACGTACCGTCCCCCTGAACAGGGAATTCGTGGACGGCCACCACGGCGTTACGCGGTATCGGCCCGTACACGTGGGGGAACTGGAGGCCTGCCGGATGCGGCGGGTCGCCGTCCTCCCAGACGACGGGCGCGCCGACGAGCGCCGGGTCGATTTCCAGCAGCACCAGATCGGTGCGGCCGGGGAACACGGCGTTGGCCGGGATATGCGCCGTTCCCGGGTCCGAGCAGTGGATGAAGCCGTCGGAGCCGAGCGACGCGGCGGTGTAGACGCCGCCTTCGGGCACCGCGGCCCAGTCGGCCTTGGGGCAGATATGGAGGATCACGCACCCATCCTCGCGCGTTTCGTCCTCTGGATGCGGAGCCCGCATTCAGAGGACGAAACGCGCGGGAAGGGATCAGCGGATGGTGAGCTGGCGGCCGATCAGGCCGTCGCGCGAGCGCCGTTCGGCGGCGTTGAGCGGCTCGTTGTCGAGCGACTTCAGCGCGGCCTCGAGGCGGACGCCGAGCTGTTCCTTCGCGTCGGCCCACTCGCGGGCGTGAGCCTCGGGGTCGAGATCCCACACCGGGACGAGCAGCCCGTGCGCGCGGAACGAACCGGCGTAGCGGGAACCTTCGCCGAGGCTCAGCTCGCCGGCCGCCGACAGCCGCGCAAGCGCTTGCAGCAGCAGGTTCTCCGGTTCCGGGCGGACCCAGCGCAGGTGTGCCTTCTCGCCGGCGAGCACCCAGTACGCGCCCGCGCCGAGGCGTTCGGTCGGCATGATCGCCGCGTTCGCGCGCTCGAGGGACAGCGCGACGTCGCCGCCGGCGTCGGCGTCTTCGGGGAGCCACCAGGCGAAGTCGTTGTAGAGCGTGACGTCGAGTTCGGCGTTCACGTCGAGCAGGTCCTGGAGACGGGCCTTCTCGTCGGCGGTGGGCGGCGTCGTGGTGTCCGGCACGGACAGGACGTCACCCTCCTTGGCGTCCAGCACCCACTGGAGCGCGCGGCCGAGGTCGCGGCTGATGTCCGAGGACCGGGTCTGCACCTGCATCCCGACGTAGCGCTCGCCGTCGGACCGGACGAACGCGGCCGCCGCCATCGGCAGCACCGTGCCGAGCGTGACCTTCTCGCCGGAGCCCAGCGTGAGCGCCGCCGTCGCCGACGGGACGAACTCGCGCAGCGCGATCAGCTCGGTCTCCGCCGCGAGCCCCTCGAAGGGCTGGCCGACGAAGACGTCGCGCACCTTCGGCTTGCGATCCGAGGTCGTCTTGGGACCCTTCTTGCGCGAACCCTTGCCCACGTCAGCCTCCTCAAAGCTCGGTTCGGAACGCTATCGCGGGAAGGCACGCGTCTCGTAAGGCCCCCGGGGTTGGTGACGAAGGCGGCGCGGACGACACCCGGCCGACCACCGGATCGACCGGATCGGTGGGTTTCAGCGGCCATCCGGGTACCACGGAAACGTGACTGAAAACGGTTGTCATCATCCGGACGATCGAATCGCGGGTGATCAGCCTGCCGTTTCCCCCGTACCGCACCGAATACTCGATCACGGCGCCATTCCGGCGCCGTAGTGCGGAGAAGGGATCACAGATGAGCACCTCGAAGCGCCGGGCCGCCTTGGCCGCGGTTCCCGTGGCACTCGGACTGATGCTGGCCGGGCCCGCGGCAGGCACGGCTTCGGCCGCGCCGGAGCCCGGCAGAGCGGACCAGGCCCGTCATTGCCTGCTGCTGTGCGGCGGCCATCACCACGGGCATCACCACCACGGCCTGCACCTGCACCTGGGGCTTTGGCTGCATCTGTAGCTCCCTGCCGCGCCGGGGCGGCCACCCCGGCGCGGGTTACAGTCGGCACGTGTTCGACCTCGCCGACCCGGCCTTCCTCGCGAATCCGTACCCGTATTTCGCCGACCTCCGCGAGCGCGGCGAAGTCCACCGCCACGACGGCCTCGGCATCGCCGTGGCGGTGTCGCACGCGGCGTCGGCCGCCGTCCTGCGGCATCGCGGGCTCGGCCGCATCTGGCAGGACGCGCTGCCGGTGGAGCGGTTCGCGTCGTTCAACCTGCTGCACCGCAACTCGCTGCTGGAGAACGAGCCGCCCGCCCACACGCGGCTGCGGCGGGTGATCGCGGGCGCGTTCGGGCGCGGGCACGTCCAGCGGCTGCGGCCGATGGTCGCCGAGCTCGCGGACGGCATGGTCGACGGGCTCGCCGCCGAGATCGCCGAAACCGGCTCGGCCGACCTGCTGGCGCATCTCGCGCAGCCGCTGCCGGTCGCGGTCATCGCGGAACTCCTGGGCGTCCCGGTCGAGGACGGCCCGCGCATGGTGACCCTCTCGAACCACATCGTGAAGATGTACGAATACGGGCTCGCCGAGGAGAAGCGCGACGCCGCCGAAGCCGCGGCCGCGGAGTTCGTCGAGTACCTGCGTGGCGTCGCGAAGCAGCGCGCGAACTCCCCCGGCGACGACATCGTCAGCGATCTTCTGCGCAGTGAGCTCACCGAGGACGAACTGGTCGCGACCGCCGTCCTGCTCCTGATGGCCGGGCACGAGGCGACGGTGAACGTCATCGGGAACGGCGTCAACGCGCTGCTGACCCACCGCGACCAGTGGGAGCGGCTGCTGGACTCCCCGGATCTGCTGGACCCGTGCGTCGAGGAGCTGATCCGCTTCGACGCGCCGCTCCAGCTCTTCGAGCGGACCGCGACCGCCGACGTCGAGATCGCCGGATTCCCGGTGGCCGAGGGCGAGAAGATCGGCGCGCTCCTCGGCGCCGCCGCACGGGACCCGAAGGTCTTCGACCGGCCCGACATCCTCGACATCGGCCGCACACCGAACGCGCACCTCGGCTTCGGCATGGGCATCCACTACTGCGTCGGCGCCCCGCTCGCGCGCGTGGAGATCGCGGCCGCGCTGAGCTCCCTCGCCTCGAAGCTGCCGGGACTGGAGCTCGCCGAAACCCCGGAGCGGCGGCCCGAATTCGTGATCCGGGGGCTGCGCTCGCTCCGGGTCACCACGGGCTAGGCCGTGTCCTGTAAGTCTGTCCGATGGGCTTCGTGATCCAGGTGGTTCCTGGCGGTGCGGGCGGTTCGGCCTCGTACCGGGTTGTACTCGGCTGAGCCGCCCATGCCGTCAGGGGACGCCTGGGCGTGAAGACCGCGGGCAGACTTGCAGGACACGGCCTAGGGGTACTCGACGACCACTTCGTAGAGCGCGGCGTTGGGCGTCGCGACCTCCGCCGCGCGTTCGGTCGACGCCTGGAACACCTGGTTCTTGCCTGCCGCCTCCCAGGCTTCCTTGCTGTCGTAGTGCGTGACGTTGACCAGCTGGAAGCGTGAATCGGGCAGCAGAGCCCGATGGAGCTTGGCGTCGCGGAAACCGGGCGCGTCACGCATCAGCTTCGCGCGCTCTCGCCACGTCTCGACGAACTCGTCCACACGGTCCGCGGGGATCTCGAAGACATTGATGAAGGTGACGCCGTCGTCGCTCATGAGCACAGTCTCGAACCTCCAGCGAACTGGAGGTCAACGGTGACCTGGCTCACCCCAGCGGCGACGGCAGCAAAGGTCCCTTTGCTCTCTTTCGGCAGGTCAGCGCGCGGTTTCGGGATAGAGCGTGAAGTGGGAAACGTGCACCGGCTTGATGTGCTCGAAATGCCGGCGGTCAACCGTCGCCACCTCTACCGTCTTCAGCCGTTCCGCCGTGGCCACGACCGCGGCGTCGGCCAGGCCGAGCGGCCAATCCGAGTACTGGCGCATCAGCACGGCCATCCGCCGGAAATCGTCGTCCATGGGGTGGTAGACGGCGAACTGAGGCGAGCGCATGAGCCCTTCGATGAACGCCGCCTCGGCTTCACCGCCGAGGTACTTCTCTATGTAGTGACATACCTCGGTCAACACCAGCGACGGCACCAGCAGATCACGCGTGGCCGCGGTCTCCAGCCACGACACCACGGCCAGATGATGATCATCTTTTCGGCTGACCATGGCGATGAGCGGGCCAGCATCCACCACTATCGGGCGCGCCATCGGATTACCTGGTGCGCCTCAGGCGACATCCTGGCCGCGCACCACGGCCTTCACGCTTTCGGACGCGTCCGCAGGAAGATCGAACATCCCCAAAAAGGACGGCGGCGCATACGGCTTCGACGGCTCGTCCTTGGCTGGCTCAGGCCTGCGGATTCCATGAGCGGTGAGGCCTGTTTTCACGCCAGGGTAAAATCGCTCAGCGGCAGGCCGCGCGATCTTCGGTCTGGGGGCGGACGGTTTGTACAGACCGAGCACAGCAGACCTCGCCCGGCCGGTCTCCCCGGCGGGCAGATCACACTCCTGCTGCTCGCTGCTCATACCCCCATGTTACAGACCGATCCACTTCCAGCGGAGTGCGGAGATCCCGCATTCAAACGTTCAGTGGAGAAGTTGCGTCAGCGCACTGAAGAGGCCGGGCGCTCCCGCCGGTCCGGATCCGGCGCCCCCTCCACCTTCAGCACGCGAAGCAGCCGAAGGCGCTTCTCCGCCACAGGCGCGAGCAGGTCCGACATGCGCTTCACGAGCAGCGCCGTCACCACCGCCAGCCCTGCCGCGGCCAGGTCGGTCAGCGCGACCAGGACGACCCCGTCGGCCAAGGCCTGGACGCCGTCACGGAACCGCCAGACGATGACGAGCCCGAGCAGCACCCAGTTCAGCATCCAGACGCCCCACCAGATCAGCACGAGCCGCGACGGCTTCGGCCGGGTGTCCCGTGTCCGGCGCAGGACGGCGTGTTCGAGTTCGGCGACGATCGGCAGCACCATGACCAGGTTCACCACCGGCACCAGCACGAACGCCAGCACGTGCCACTGCCGCCTCGGCGGCCCCTCGCCGCGGGCGTCCGCGGCGGCGTGCCTGGCCACGAGCAGCCACCACACGGTGAGCCCCGACGGCAGCAGCGAAAGGATCGTCGTGAGCAGGCCGGCGGTGATCACGAAGCTGTCGGACACCGAGACGACGGACGTCGACAACGCGGAGTCGCGGCTATGCACGAGCAGGACGTAGCGCCAGATTTCGGCGGCCGAGGCGACGACGGCGAGAGCGGCGAAGGTCCACAGCACCGGCAGGAGGCTTCGCGTGATCACCCGCAGTCGTTCCCCAGCGGTGACCTCGCCGGAGGCCGTCCCGGGGACCGCGGTCGGCCGCCGCCAGACCAGGTTCGGGAAGCCCCAACGCGGTGGGACCGGATAGGACGGCGGACCGGAGTAGCGCTCGGCCACCGGATTGCGCCGCTGCGACAAGGCGCCGGGCGGCGGCGACGCGACCCAGCGGACGCGATGACGCGTCGGCTGCCGCATCGGCGCGGGGCGCACCGGCGGCATCGGTGCTCTCGGCGGGTAGTGGCCTGGCTGCACGGTTACAGCACTTCGGGTTCGACGCCGGGATGGTCGCCGACCATCGGGCGCCCCTCCTGCTTCCAGGAGCCCATCCCCCCGGCGACGTTCACCGCGTCCCAGCCGCTCGCGTTGAGCCACGCGGCGGCGCGCGCGGACCGGCCGCCGCTGCGGCAGATCACATAGACCGGCTGGTCGTCGGGCAGGTCGTCGAGTTCGGCGACGCGCGCGGGCAGCTCACCCATCGGGATGTGCTTGGCACCCGGGGCATGCCCGGCGGCCCACTCGTCGTCCTCGCGGACGTCGAGCAGCGCGACACCATCCTTCGGCAGGTCACGGACGGCGACGGTCGGGATGTCAGCAGGGCTCACCACAGTCCCATCCTCGCATCCCGACCCGTTGCGCGCGCGTGAAGAGGCACTCAATGCCGGACGGCCTTTTCCGCACCGGCGCCGGTGAGCGACCGGACCTCCATCTCCGCGTACTTCTTCTGGTTGTGCTCCTTGGACAGCACGGTCCCGAGCCAGCCGAGGAAGAAGGCGACCGGGATCGAGACGATGCCCGGGTTGTCCAGCGGGAACCAGTGGAAGTCGACGCCCTGGATCATCGAGGCGCTCTTCCCGGTCTTCGGGTCGACGGGCTTACCCGAGACCGCCGGCGAGAAGACGATCAGGACGACGCACACGCTCAGACCGCCGTAGATGCTCCACAGCGCGCCCTGGGTGTTGAACCGCTTCCAGAACAGCGAGTACAGGATCGTCGGCAGGTTCGCCGACGCCGCCACCGCGAACGCGAGCGCCACCAGGAACGCCACGTTCTGGTTTTTCGCGAGGATCCCGCCGACGATCGCGACCGCCCCGATCACCAGCGCGGTGATCCGCGCGACGCGGACCTCGCTGTCCGGGGCGGTCTTGCCCTTCTTGAGCACGTTGGCGTAGACGTCGTGCGCGAACGACGCCGACGCCGTGATCGTCAGGCCCGCGACGACCGCGAGGATCGTCGCGAACGCCACCGCCGCGATGAACCCGAGCAGGATCGGGCCGCCCAGTTCGAGCGCCAGCAGCGGGGCCGCCGAGTTGGTCGTCCCCGGCGCCTTCGCGATCACGTCCGGGCCGACGAGCGCGCCCGCCCCGTAGCCGAGCACGAGCGTGAACAGGTAGAAGATGCCGATCAGCGCGATCGCCCAGACCACCGAACGGCGCGCGTCCTTCGCGGTCGGCACCGTGTAGAAGCGCATGAGCACGTGCGGCAGGCCCGCGGTACCGAGCACCAGCGCGATACCCAGCGACAGGAAGTCGAGCTTCGTCGTGCCGGTCTTGCCGTACTGCTTGCCCGGCCCGAGCAGCGCTTCCCCGGTCTGCCCGCCCTTGTCGACGGCGGCCTGGAACAGGCTGGACAGGTTGAAGCCGTACTTCCCGAGCACCCACAACGTCATCGCGAACGTGCCCGCGATGAGCAGGACGGCCTTGATGATCTGGACCCAGGTGGTGCCCTTCATCCCGCCGATCAGCACGTACAGGATCATGATCACGCCGACGACGGCGATCACCAGGTCCTGGCCGAGATTCCCTTCGATGCCGAGCAACAGGTTCACCAGGCCGCCCGCCCCCGCCATCTGCGCGAGCAGGTAGAAGAACGAGACGGCCAGCGTGGAGATCGCGGCCGCCGCGCGGACCGGGCGCTGCTTCATCCGGAACGCCAGCACGTCGCCCATGGTGAACTTGCCGGTGTTGCGCAGCAGTTCCGCGACCAGCAGCAACGCCACCAGCCACGCGACGAGGAACCCGATCGAGTAGAGGAAACCGTCGTAACCGTTGATCGCGATCGCACCGGCGATACCCAGGAACGACGCCGCGGACAGATAGTCGCCCGAGATCGCGATACCGTTCTGCGGACCGGTGAACGCTCGGCCCGCGGCGTAGTAGTCGGACGCGGTCTTCGTATTCCGGCTCGCCCGGAAAACGATCACGAGCGTGATCGCGACGAAGATCGCGAAAATGGTGATGTTGAGCGCCGGATTGCTCCCCTGTACGCCCGCTGCCAGCGTATTCACCGTTCGGTCCCTTCGACCTCGTGCCGGATCTTGTCGGCGAGCGGATCGAGTTTCCGGTTCGCGTACCGGACGTAGAGGCCGGTGATCACGAAGGTGGACACGAACTGCAGCAGGCCGAAGACCAGGCCGACGGTGATGTTGCCGAAGAGCTTGGTGCTCATGAACTCGGTCGCGTAGTCGGCGAGGAGCACGTAGAGCAGATACCAGAGGAGGAACAGGGCCGAGACCGGGAAGACGAATACCCGGAGCCTTCGTCGCAACTCGGCGAATTCGGGGCTCGCCTGCATCTTTTCCCAGTCGGATTCCGGATCGGACCCGAGACCTTGATCGGTATCGCTCACATCGGACCTCCCGTCTGCCGCGACCATTCGATGACTTCGTTGCCACGAAAGATCATGCCCCTCTTAGGGCAGGAAAGGAGCGATCCATTTGAGTGAACGGTACGACTCTGCGTAGACGCTCGCGACTCGAAAGAGTGATTTACTTCCGGTGGCGGCCTTTGCCGGTGGTCCGTGGCTTCTCTGTCTTCTCTTCGGCCTGCCCGAACCGCGCGACCGCACGATCACGCATGAACCCGAGCGGATCGGGCGCGTGCAGCCGCAGCATGACGCCGTGGACGTCGTCCGGCCGCCCGTATCCGGTCGCGCGGCTCACCACGTAGGTGGTCAGGAACGCCGCCGGCACGGTGATCAGCGCGGGCTGGTTCGAGAACCACGGCGCCCAGCCACCGCTGTACTTGCTGACGATGTTGACCACCAGCGCGGTCAGCACCAGCCCGCCGCCGACGAGCATCCCGGCCAGCGCGCCGGGCCAGCTGAGCTTGCGCCACCAGACCCCGAGCAGCAGCAGCGGGCTGAACGTCGACGCGGCCAGCGCGAACGACATCCCGACCGAAAGCGACAGATCGTCCGCGGGCAGCAGAAGAGCCAGCCCGAACGGGATGGCCGCGACGATCGCCGTCGCCACCCGGAAATCGCGAACGCGGCCGGGCAGGACGTCGGTGGACACCACCCCGGACACGCTCACCAGCAGCCCGGAAGAACTCGACAGGAACGCGGCGAAGGCGCCTGCCGCCGTCACCGCGCCGAGGATCTGACCCCAGAGCCCGGGGAGAACGGCGGACGGCAGCAGCAGGACGGCGGCGTCGGTCTTGCCGGTCACCAGCAGTTCCGGGACGTACATCCGCGAGAGCGCACCCAGCAGCGTCGGGAACAGGTAGAACAGCCCGAGCAGCAGCAGGACGTGCACCGTCGTGCGGCGCGCGGCCTTCCCGTCGGGGTTGGTGTAGAAGCGGACCAGGACGTGCGGCAGGCCCATGGTGCCGAGGAAGGTCGCGAGGATCAGCGAATAGACCTGCAGCAGATCGGTGAGACTGCCCGACCCCGGCCGGAGCCAGTCGCCGTTGGACGTGGGCGCGTCGCTGACCACCGGCACCGGGGTGCCGGCGGTGAACTTCAGCGTCGTGCCCTTCTCGACCTTGTGCCCGGCCTCCGGCGCCCACACCGCGAAACCGTTGGCACGCGCGCCTTCCACCTGTCCGTACGCCTCGAGCACGGTCACCGACGTGACCTTCAGCGTGACGTCGGCCTGCACCGAAACCGTGGTGTTCTCCGGGAACGTCGGCGGGGCGGGCTGCCCCAGCGGACGCGCGCTGCCCGGCCCACCGGAACCGAGGAACACGATGCACAGGATGAACGTCGGCACCGCGATGGCGAACAGTTTCAGCCAGTACTGGAAGGCCTGGACGACGGTGATGGCGCGCATCCCGCCCGCGATCACGTTGAAGCCGACGACACAGGTCACCAGGATCGCGCCGGCCCACGCGGGCACGGGCAGGATGGTCGCGAGCGTCAGGCCCGCGCCCTGCAGCTGCGGGACCATGTAGAGGATCCCGATGAACACCACGAACGCCGTCGAGACCCGGCGCAGCATCGTCGAACCCAGCCGCATCTCGACGAAGTCCGGCAGCGTGTACGCGCCGGACCGCCGCAGCGGCGCGGCGACGAACAGCATGAGCGCGAGATAGCCCGCGGTGAAGCCGATCGGGAACCACAGGGCGTCGGCGCCGTCCTTGAGCACGATGCCGGCGACGCCCATGAACGACGCGGCGGACAGGTACTCACCGGAGATCGCGGCCGCGTTGCGCCGGGACCGCACGGTGCGCCGGGCGACGAGGAAATCGTGCGTGCTGACGGCCGACCTCGAGGAGCGATGTCCGAGGTAGAAGGTCAGGACCGCTACCAGCACGATGCCGGCCATGGCCCACGGATTCAGCTGCACGGTGTGGATCCTCGCATGTGCAGCTCCGCGGTCAGTTCTCGATCATGTCGACGAAGTCGCGTTCATGCCGTTCGGCGAGCCGGTTGTACCAGAGGCCGATGCCGAACAGGAACGGGAAAGGCGCCACGCCGAGGATCAGCCAGGGCACCGGGATACCGACGACGGTCACCCTGCCGAATGACGGGATCAGATAGAAGAGCACCGGAAGCGAACACAGGGTGACCATCACCAGCAGCGCCAGCAGGGAGGCCGTCCGCAACTGGATCTTCACCAGGTCCCGGACCAGGAGTTTTCCCCAGCTGGTCTGTTCTTCGAGTTCGACCCTGGCTCGCAGGGTGCTGGTGGCCTGCCGCGGGTCGGCGAGGATCACCCGCTGCCGCTTGGGTTTCGCGTGATGTTCGGGTTTGGCCTGCTCGTGCTTCGGACCGGACGGCGCGCCGGGAACGGGTTCGACGGCGGCGCCCTCGGGCACCGCCGGTTTCCTGCTCTTGCCGAGCGTCGGGTCCGGTTCGCGGACGCCGTTGACGCGGCGGTAGTAGTCGTCGGTCACGTCGACCGGTTGGCGCCGACCAGCCTGTCCTTGAGGGCACGCGTGTGGCGGCGGCTCACCGGCAGCACCTTCTCCTCGTTACCGATCACGACCTGATAGCCGCCCTGCCCCATGCGCAGTTCGGTGATCAGCGGCAGCGAGACCAGGAACGACCGGTGGATGCGGACGAAACCCGCCTTCTCCCAGCGTTCTTCGAGCTGGGCGAGCGGGATGCGGACCAGGTGGCTGCCGTCGGTGGTGAACAACCGGGCATAGTCGCCCTGGGCCTCGACCCAGCGGACCGAAGACCGCGGGATGAGCTTCGTGGTGCCCGCGAGCTCCACGGGGATGACCTCGTCGTCGTTCTTGACCTGTCCCAGCCCGCCTTCCGGGCCGTACTTCGGCGCGGCGTTGGCGGCGAGTTTGTCCATCACGCGCGTGATGGCGCGGTCGAGACGATCCTGCTGGTACGGCTTGAGCACGTAGTCGAGCGCGCCGAGGTCGAAGGCGTTGACGGCCTCTTCCGCGTGTCCTGTCACGAACACCAGCGCCGGCGACGGGCGCAGCGCGGCGAACACCCGCGACATCTCCATGCCGGACAGACCGGGCATGTCGATGTCGGCGAACACCGCGTCCACGATCGGCAGCCCGCGGGCCTTGCGGTCGGCCAGCCTCGGGTCGTCCGCGGACAGCAGGCGCAGCGCCTCCGAAGCGTCGATCGCCGGGTAGACCAGGGCGACGCGCGGGCTGTTGCGGAGACAGTGGACGAGTTCGTCTAGCCCTTTGGGCTCGTCGTCCACCGCCAGGACGATGAGCTTCCGGGTGTCATCGTGAGCACTCACAGTGAGACGCATCCTGCCCATTGCCGCGTTCCTTGTCCAGCCCGCTTCACGAAAGTCGAACGAAAAGGACGGCACCGGCACCCCCGCGCCTGGGGTGACCGGTGCCGTCATCTTTTCCGGTGACACGAACCGCCTCGCCGTGCCACATCTATCCCTTCACGGTGTGAAGGTGAACCAGTTGACGCTCACGAAATCGGCGGGCTGTCCGCTCGTGAAGGTCAGGTAGACGTCGTGTTCGCCGGTGACGCCGCTGATATTCGCCGGGATGGTCCGCCAGCTCTGCCAGCCGCCGGTGTTCGCGACGGCGAAGCTGCCGACGGGCGGGTTGGAGCGGCTGTCGAGCCGGACTTCGACGAGTCCGCTGACGCCGCCCGCCGCTCCGGACGCGACGCGCGCCTGGAACTGCCCGGCCGTTCGCGTCCCGAAGTCGATGCCCGGATACAACGCCCAGTCACCGTTGCCCGCGGGGCCGATGTTCTGCCCACCGCCGGAATCGGACGTGGCCTGTTTGGCGATCCCGGCCGCCTGGCCGTACGACTCCGCCTGGATCGTGCCGTACGCGCTGCCACCGCCGCCGGGACTTCCCGTGGTGGTCGTGGGGGTCGTGCCGCCGCCGCGGGTCAGGACGGTGACGTAGTCGACGAGCATCGGGTGTCCCGGCACGATCCCCGGCCCCGGCGTGGTGGTGCCGGAGTTGTTGTTCGGGAACGCGCCGCCGATGGCGACGTTCAGCAGCACGAAGTAGCCGGCGTGGTTCGTCATGTTGGCCCACGTCGTGGCGTCGACCTGGTTCTGGCTGACCGAATGGAACTGCTGGCCGTCCACCAGCCAGCGGAACACGTTGGGGCTGACGCTCGTGTCCCATTCGAAGGTGTAGGTGTGGAACGCGCTCTGACAGCTCGCGCCGGGGCAAGTGCGACTGCCGACCAGTCCGGTGGTCTCGTTGCAGGGACCGCCGGGGTTGACGCCGCAGTGCAGCACGCCCCAGACCGTGTTGATCCCGTTGACGTTCTCCATGATGTCGAACTCGCCGACTGCGGGCCAGTTCCAGTAGTTGCCGCGATACGGCGAGCCCAGCGCCCAGAACGCGGGCCAGTAGCCGAGCGCCGCGGCGCCGGTGACGTTCGGCATCTGGATGCGGCCTTCGATCCGCAGCGCGCCGCCGGCGGGTGGTTTGAAGTTCGTGCGCTGCGTTTCGATCCGCGCCGAGGTCCAGTTGCCCGCGCCGTCACGCAGCGGCGTGATCCGCAGGTTCCCGGAGCCGTCCTGGGCGAGGTTCGCGGGGTTCGCCGTGTAGTTCTGGATCTCGCCGGTGCCCCAGTTGCCCGGGCCGCCGGGGTAGCCGTGGCCGGTGTCGATGATCCAGTTCGCGCTCGACGGGAGCGAACCCGCGGCGCCGGTGAAGTCGTCGGTGAACACGGTGGTCCAGCCGGCCGGGGGCGGCGGGACGGCGGCGGACGCGGGCAAGGTCAGGGGGACCGTGATCAGAGCCGCGCCGGCGGTGGCGGCGAGCGCGATCTTCCAGCGGCTCGTTCGGGGAGAAGTAACGGACATCGGACCTCCTCGTCAACGCTGTCGAGGTTTGTTGCCGTTCACAACAAAGCGGTATGTCCGATATGAGACCTGGTCTGAACCACTTACGCCTACCACCGTTCGGGTGAATCGCTCCCTGCCGCAGGTGCAATGAAGGGGCCTTTCATCGCAAATTTTGCGATGAAAGGCCCCTTCATTGCACGCGGGTCAGAGGCCGAAGCGGCTCCAGGCGGCCTTGGACTGAACGGCGTCCAGAAGCGCGCTCGCCGCGGCGGGCGCGCCGATACCGAGCCGCGCCAGCAGCGGCTTCTTCGGTTCGGCGATCGCGATCTCGGCGTCCGGGTACCGCTCCGTGATCACCTGACGAAGGCTGCCGACGCCGTCGATCAGGCCGAGCTCGACCGCACGGGCACCCAGCCAGACGTCCCCGGTGAACAGGTCCTCGGAGCCGGAAAGCCGGTCACCACGACGTTCGGTGACCCAGTCGACGAACAGTTCGTGGAGCTGGCCGTGCATCTTCTTCAGCCACTCGATGTCTTCCGGCTTCTCCGGGCTGAACGGGTCGAGCCGGGACTTGTTCGCGCCCGCGGTGTGCAGCCGCCGCTCGATGCCGAACCGCTCCAGCAGGCCGGTGAACCCGAACCCGCCGCTGATCACGCCGATGGAGCCGACCATCGACGTCCGGTGCGCGTAGATCTCGTCGGCGGCGCAGGCCAGCCAGTACCCGCCGGACGCGGCGACGTCCTCGGCGAAGGCCAGGACCGGCACGTTCTTCTCGTCGGCGAGCTGACGGATCCGCTCGGCGACCAGACCCGACTGCGTCGGCGCGCCACCCGGCGAGTTGATCTGCAGCGCGACGGCCTTCAACCGCTCGTGCCCGAACGCGCGCGTCAGCGCCGATTCGACGGCGGCGAGGTTGATCGACCCCCTGGCCAGGGGTGACGGGGTCGGCGTGATCACCCCGTGCAGCTTCACCACGGCGACGACGTCCTTGCGTTCACCTCGATCGCCGATCATCGGGAGACGGGAGGTCAGCTTGTCCGCAACGCTCATACCGCCAGGTTACCGACGTTCACGACGGCAGCACGCCGCTGCGCGAACCGCTCACCCCGCTGGACTCGTTCGGACCGCCCTGAGGCGGGACGGTCGCGCTGTCGGCGGAGAAGTCCGGCAGATTCGGCCGCACACCGGGCATGAACTTCGGCACCCGCAGGGTCACCTTCATGCCGGCGCCGGGCGCCGTCTCGACCATGAGCGCGTAGTCGCGGCCGAACACCTGCTGCATCCGCTGGTTGATGTTGCCGAGACCGACGTGCGCACCCGTGCGGTGCTGGCTGCGGAGGTCCGCGAGCTTGGCGGGTTCCATGCCGATGCCGTCGTCCTCGACGCTGATCAGCGCTTCGGCGCCGTAGTCCTCGGCGATCACCGTGACGCAGCCGCCGGACGGCTTCGACGCGAGGCCGTGTTTGACGGCGTTCTCCACCAACGGCTGGATGATCAGGAACGGCACGACCACCGAGAGCACCTCGGGCGCGATCTTCATCCGCACTTCGAGCCGTCCGCCGAAGCGGGCGTTCTCGATGGTCAGGTACCGGTCGATGTTCCGCAGTTCCTCGGCGAGCGACGTGAACATGCCCGACGTCCGGAACGAGTAGCGCGTGAAGTCCGCGAAGTCCTGAAGCAGCTCTCGCGCTTCCTCCGGGTCTGTCCGGATCAACGACGAGATGGTGTTGAGCGCGTTGTAGACGAAGTGCGGGGAGATCTGCGCGCGCAGCGCCTTGATCTCCGCCTGCTGGAGCTGGTTCTTCGATTCGTCCAGCCGCGCCAGCTCGAACTGGGTGCAGACGAACTGCGCGACCGCGTCGGCCATCTGCACCAGCCGCCCGCGCGTGCGCCCGACGACCAGCAGCGCCGCCTCGGTCTCGCCCTCGACGATCAGCGGCACGATCACCGCGGTCCGCATCCGGCAGGTGCCTCGGTGGTTGCACGGCATCTTGTCGTGCGCGACGACCTCGCGGCGGTGCTTGCGGATCGCGTTGCCGATGGCGTCGACGAGATCGACGTAGTGGTCGTTGGCCTCGCCGTCCCAGGACAGCAGCGTGCCTTCGCTGTCGGTGATGCCGACGGCGACGCAGTCGAGCATCTCCAGCAGCTGGCTGGTGATCTTGTCGGCGACCTGCTCGTCGAGCCCCTCGCGGAGATCCGGTGTCGCCTTCGACATGCGGTGGACGGCCTGCAGCACCGCGTTCTCCACGATGCTCGCGGGACGCCTCAGCTTGATCAGGAGGACGACGACGAGGATCGCGAGCAGCAGCGCCACACCCCAAGGGATGATCTGCGCGATCTCGAGCCCGGACACGGCGTCCATGCTCTGCGCTCGACCAACCGGGTGCAAGGTCTGCTCCCCACTTTCCGTTGAGTTGTGACAACTGAGGGTGGGGCCGACCCTACCCAAGACCGGGGCGTTGTCCCCATGGTCGCTCCCCGTCGCGCCGGGAAGACTGTGCGCAGGCAATCGCTTCCGGGGGAGGAACACAATGCACGGATCGGGGAAACTCGCGGCGGGGGTGCTGGCGGGGGTCCTGCTGGCGAGCGGGACGGCGGCCGCGGCCGGGGATCCGGTGCGCGCGGCCGTCGGCGATCTGGTCGGCGAAGGGGGTTTCCCGGGAGCGGTCGTCCAGGTCCGGACCGGTGAGGCGGTCTCGCGCTTCGGCGCCGGATACGCGAACCAGGCGACGCGCGAACCCGCGGGGCCGCATCACCGGTTCCGGATCGCCAGCAACACCAAGGCGTTCGTCGCCACGGTGGTGCTGCAACTGGCGGGCGAAGGCTCGCTTTCCCTCGACGATCCGGTGGAGCGAAGGCTGCCCGGTGTCGTACGCGGACCTGGCTACGAGCCGGAGAAGATCACGCTGCGCACGCTGCTGAACCACACCTCCGGCGTGCACGACCCCCTGGATCCGCATTTCTTCGACCCGTACCTCGTCCAGGGGAACCGGGCGCACGTCATCACGCCGTCGGAGGTGATCCGGCGGTCGCTCGCCGACCCGCCCTCGTTCGCGCCGGGCACCGGGGTGGAGTACTCGAACACCGGATATCTGTTGCTGGGCAAGGTGATCGAGAAAATCACCCGCAACGACGTCCGCGAGGAGATCCAGCGGCGGATCCTCGACCCGCTCGAGCTCGGCCGGACGTATTTCCCGCTGTGGTCGCCGTTCCTGCGAGGTCCGCACCTGCACGGGTACGACATGCGGGGGAGGGACATGACCGTGTTCAGCCCGTCGTACGACTGGACCGCGGGCGCGATGGTGTCGACCGTCGACGAGCTCGCGACGTTCCATCGCGCGTTGCCGACAGGACGGCTTTTGGAACCCGCACAACAGGCCGAACTCAAGCGGCTGGTGCCGTACAGCGAGCTGGGTGCGTACGGCGCCGGCGTCGAGACGCTCAACCTGCCTTGCGCCGGTGGCAAGAAGACGGTCTGGGGCAACACCGGTGCGGGACCGGGGTTCTACAGCGTCTCGATGAGCACCGAGGACGGCTCGAAGCAGATCGTGCTGGCGCTGAACGTGTACGACCTCGCCGCGGACGTGCACGGCGGGCAGCGAGTGCCGAAGCCGCCGATGCCCGCGGTGATGGCCGCCCTCTGCTGACCGCGTTTAGTCCTCTGGATGCGGTACTTGCATGCGCAAGTACCGCATCCAGAGGACTAAACGCGGCAGTGACGGGTCACTTGAGCAGGCGCGACATCCGCCGGTCGGCCAAGGGTTTCCCGCCGGTCTGGCAGGTCGGGCAGTACTGGAAGGACTTGTCCGCGAACGAGATCTCGCGGATCGTGTCGCCGCAGACCGGGCACGGCAGCCCGGTGCGCGCGTGCACCCGCAACCCGGACCGTTTTTCGCCCTTGAGCCGGGCCGCGGACTGGCCGACCGACCGCGTCACCGCACTGGTCAGCACTTCGCTGATGGCTTCGAAGAGCCCGTCGAGCGCCCCTTCGGACAGCTTTCCGGTTGTGGCGTAGGGAGAAAGCTTCGCCATGTGCATGATCTCGTCGGAGTAGGCGTTGCCGATCCCGGCGATCAGAGACTGATCGGTGAGCGCCGTCTTCAACCGTTCGGTGCGTCCGGCGAACAACTTCTCGAGCCCCGTGCGGTCCAGCGAGAGCGCGTCCGGCCCGAGCCGCGCGATACTCGCGACCTCCTCCGGATCACGCACGATCCAGACGGCCAGCCCCTTCTTCGTCCCGGCCTCCGTGAGATCGAAGCCCGGACCGGCGGCCGCGTCGAGGTGGACGCGCAGCGAGATCGGCCCCTTGCCGGGTTTGAGCGGTGCCGGCGCCAACGCGTCGGACCAGCGCAGCCAGCCCGCCCGGGCCAGGTGGACGACCAGGTGGAGATCACCGGCGACGAGATCGAGGTGCTTGCCGAAGCGGCCGGCACCGGTGACCTCGCGGCCGTGCAGCTCCGTCCACGGCGGGGTCGCCGTCTTCAGCACACTGAGGGACGCCACGTCGACACGGAAGATCGTCTTGCCCACCGCGTGTTCACGCAGGTGGTGGGCGAGCGCTTCGACCTCGGGTAACTCGGGCATGGCCCCAGTCTCGCGTGTTCAGGCCGCCGCGACTACTCCACCGGGTGCAAGGGGCCGTCGAAATCCGGCAGCGAGTGCTTCTGGATGGTCTTCGTGATCTTCGAGACCTCGCCGCGCACGGTGAACATGCCGCGGATGGTGCCGACCCAGCGCTCCGAGGGCCTGTCGCCCGCCAGGTCGCCCTCGGTCTCGGCGACCACGGTCCACGGGCGGCGCAGGATCCACCGCAACGGGAAGAACAACGCGACCAGCAAGAGCGCCAGCGGAACCCACGACGGGATTCTCACGTCGGCGGGGGTCCACATGATGAGCACGATCGCGAGCAGCGCCGTCACGGCGATCATCGCGATACCCGGGCCGTAGCTGCCCGCCACATCGTGCTCGAAATCGTCCGCTGTCGCGGGAGCACGCCATTCCATCTGGGCTCGGACCACCCAGTCACGGCCGTCCTCGCCGTGCACCAGCCGGTTCATTCAGTCGCCTCCCGCGCGGCCGCTCGCTCGTCGTGAGCGAGCTCCACCGTACCGTGACGGGAGCCGGATTCGCGAGAGTTCGAGGGCGATATGCCCGCTCGGGCGTTATGGGCACGTCGGGTAGTCGACACCCGGTTCCGGATAGTGGGAAGTCGGTTTCACCGGGCTCGGCTCGTCTTCCGACGGATCGCCGGACGGGGTCCCGGTCTCACTCTCGGGCGTGCCCGTCTCCGGCGAAGTGGACCCTTCCGGGTCAGTCGTCGACTCCGGCGTGCTCGACGGCTCCGTCTCGTCACGGGAGGTCGTCGTGGACGTCGGGCTCAGCGATTCCCCGGGAGGGATGTCGTCCCGTTTCGAGGTGGTCTGGTTCGTGCCGGTGCCCGGTTCCGGGACCTCGTTCCGCGGCGCGGTCTCCTGCGCCGGATTTTGCTCGTCCGGTGGCCGCACGCCGTTATCGGCACCGCCATCGCCGGCCGCACCGTTATCACCGCCGCCGAGGTCCTTCCGCGACGTGCCCACACCCGGCAGGCTCGGCAGGTCGGACACTCCGAGTTCCGCGGCCTGGCCCCGCCCGGTCACGGCGGGCCGATCGCTCTTGCCGTGCATCCGGTCCTCGGCGATCCGCTGGGGCGGGAGCTCCACCGGCTTACCTTGGGCGGGCGGCGCCACCTGCGCCGGTAGCAACGCCAGCTCCGGCTGGCCGCCCCCGGACAGGCCGACGGTATGCGTCACGTCGGTGCCGAACACGGCCGGACCGGCGACGATCCCGACCGCGCCCGCGGCGGCCGTCGACGCCACCGCCAGGCCGACCTTCACCTTCGACCCGAGCAGAAGTCCCTTGACCGACGCGGCGAGCCCGGACAACGCCCCGCTCGCGTGGGCACCGGCGGCCGCCGGCACCAGCAAGGCGACGACACCGGCGTGCGCCCGCAGCGAGGAACAGACGTCACGCAGCTCGTCGTGCGTCGCCCGGCAGGACTGGCACCCGATCAGGTGGGTCTTGATCCGGCGGGCTTCGGCCCCGGTGACACTGCCCGCGGTGAACCCGCCCAGCTTCTCCACCACGGCCCGGCACGAATCCGGCCCGCGGTTCACCGACAGATGCGCTTGGAGGTACGCCGCCCGCAGCCCCTGCCGCGCCCGCCGGGCCAGCGCCGCCGTCGCGTTCGCGCTCAACCCGAAATGCGGCGCGACCATCGACGGCTGCTCGCCTTCGACCTCGGTCTGCCACAACACCGAACGCCACCGCTCCGGCAGACTCGTGAACGCCGTCGTGATCAGCGAATGTTCGGCCGTGCGGGCATGCGTGTCCGCGCCCGCCCCGGCCCGGAAGGTCAGCTCGTCGTCGCTCACCGGCACGTCACGACGCGCGCCGTGCCACTCCCACGAGACCCGGCGAGCCACCGTCAGCAGATACGCCCGGACGTAGTCCCGCGGCCCGGCGCCCCGGCGCAACGCCTGAAGCACCCGGAAGAAGGTCTCGGCCGTGATGTCCTCCGCCTCCGACCGGTCGGAGGCCAGACTGCGGGCCAGCCGGCGCACGGCGGCGGCGTGAAGTTCGAAAAGCTCCCCGAAGGCGGCGTCCTCCCCATCACGGAGACGCTGGAGCAATGCCTGCTCGTCGGATTCCGAGGCCGCCTGAAGCGGCACCGTGCCCTGCTCGGTCATCCGGCCAGGCACCTCCTCCCCGAAGGACTCACCATTCGGTCGAATGGGGACACCATACGGAGGTATGCAGCCGTCGTCACCCCTTGTACGCCAGGTGTGACACCGAAGCACCTGGAGGGGTGGGTGCGAACGGCTACAGACGGTCTGTGTATGGTGTGTCCACACTGCTTCAAACGAGTGTTGAAGCGCTGAGTGACATGCGGATGTAGCGCAGCTGGTAGCGCATCACCTTGCCAAGGTGAGGGTCGCGGGTTCGAATCCCGTCATCCGCTCGCAAGTGGGCATGGTGTGTCCAGGGAACGCCTGGACCATGACTTGCTCACCATGATTCCCGGGGGCTCGAGCCCTCGGACCCCCGGGTTACCTATAGCTCGCGTTGGCGAGTCGGTTGTCGGGCGCGTCTCGTTCACTCGTTCTGATGGTCACTAACTGCTACAGGTTCGGTGAGTGGGGTCACACGACCGTAGTAATTCGGATTTGTGCATATGTCGACCCGCTGGCGGGGGCCCTCACCTGGGGGTTCGGTACTTTGTGGACCGGATCTTCGAGCATGGGGGAACAAGCATGAGCGAGCGCACGTCGAGCGGCGACACCGCCAGCGTCGAGCCCGCCGCCGACCGTCCGCGAGCTGCCCGGTTGCCCCGCCCCGGCGCCGTGGCGCTGTGGCTCCTCCTGCTCGCCCCGATCGTGCTCGCGCTCGCCGAGGCCGTCAGGTCACCCCGGATGAACTACTGGGACTTCTGGCGCGTCATCGGCATCACCACCGACGCGAACGGCTCGCTCGACCCGGCGACCTTCACCGAGCTGTACAACGAGCACCCGGTCGTCATCGTCGCGATGCTCTTCTGGGCCGACGCGAAACTCTTCGCCGGTTCCAACGCGGCCCTCGGCATCGCCACGTTCGTGCTGGCACTGGCCACCTACCTCGCGCTCTGGCGCATGCTCCCCGAGAAGCTCACCGGCCTTCCCCGGCTCGCCGTCCTGACCGCGCTTTCCCTGCTGGTCTTCTCTTCCGCCGGGACTGACTACTACGGCGCGGGCTGGATGGGCATCCAGTGGTTCGCCGGTATCGCCCCGGCCGTCGCGGCCATCGCGTTCGCCCATCGCGGCCACACCGTCCCCGCCACGATCCTCGCCGTCGTCGCCAGTCTCGGCCACGGCGCCGCCTTCCCGGTCTGGATCGCGCTCGGCCTGATCGCGTGGCTTCGCCGGGACAGGCCGTGGAAGGTGCTCCTTCCCCTGGTTCTGGGCCTCGGCGTCCTCGTCCTGTGGCGCCTCGCGACCAGTAACGAGGCAGGCTCGCCACCCGCCATCCTGGGCGCGGACACCTACTTCGGCTCGGTCGTGACCGTCCTCGGCCGCACCTGGGCGGCCTCCACGGCCGACACCGCCATGGTCTGCGGTGTCGCCATGCTCGTGGCCATCGGGCTGGCCGTCACCGACGCGGTCAAACGACGCGGGACGGCGCCCGAACAGACGGATCAGGTGAACGATTCGGGCTGGGTCGGCCTCGGCCTCCACATGGCGCTGGCGGCAGTGCTGATCGGGCTCGGGCGTGGACGGTACAGCAACATCGAGGGCCTCTCGGCCCGCTACGCGATCATCGGCCTGCTCGCCGTCGGCGCGCTCCTCGTCCTGCTGGCCGTCCGGGCACAAGGGCGCGTCCAGCGCTACCTCGTCCCGATCGCGCTCGTCGTCGGGCTCGGCACCTATGCCGTCGGATCATCGAGTGCGTACCTCCTCCGGAAGGACTATCCGACTCAGCCCGTCCTCGCGGTCGCCATGCAGACCGGCGCCGCGTCGGTCGTCAAGAAGATGAACGCCTACCCGGAGTTCCTTCCGAAGTACCAGCTTCTGGGCGTCTACCCCTTCACCCCCGACTTCACCCTCGGGTGTGGTGCGGGCGGGCCGGAACTCGGGTCGCGGATCGACGTGGCCGCGACGCCGGTGATCACCGGCGCGCCGAACGCCGAGCGGACCGCCGGATTCATCGAAAGCCCCGCGGTCACCGGCGACACCACTCTCACCGGCTGGGCCTTCCTCGGCGGCGAACAGCCCGACTGCGTACTGGTCACCGACGCGGCGGGCACGGTCGTCGGTGGCGGTGCGGTGGGGTTGCCACGTCGCGACGTCGCGACGGAGTTCGGCACCATCACCGGCCGCGCCGGCTGGGAAGCGGTGGCGCGGCCGGGCCTGAAGGACGGTCTCGTGTTCGCGAGCCGGGAAGGCCGCCTCTACCGGCTGGCCCCCGGAGCCCCGGCTGGCTCATAGCGCGGGCGTTTTGAAGGGGTCGTGCTCGGCGAGGAGTTTGTCGACGCGAGCCTGGTCGACTCTGCTGACGACGGTGTTCTCGTCCTGCCGGTCACGAATGCATTTGGCGAGGGTGAACGCCGAGGTCGTCAGGAAGAGCATGCCGAGGGCGAGGAAGCCGCGGACCCAGCCGTCGACCGGCAGGTACCAGATGCCGATGACGACCGCGATCAGCGCCAGCCCGAACGAACACGCGGCCTGGACGAAGAACGCGACGGTGGTGGGAGGCACTGCGGAGGTTTTCGTCATGCGTACCAAGGTCGCGCCGAGCACCCCGCGATGTCTTGAGTACGGCTACTCAAGAAGGGTTGCGATTCAGATCTCGTAGCCGTCCATCACGGTCGGCGCGACCGGTGACAGGTGGTCGTCGCCGCGTTCGGAGACCAGGCCGCGGGCCATCCGGTACACCTTGAACTCGTTGTCGTGGTCGGGATCCTGGTCGTCCCAGACGTGGAGGAGACCGTAGGAGCCCGGCGCGAGATCGCCGACGCGGGTGAACAGGTCCACCAGCTCGGGCGCGATCGCGGTGCCGTGCTTGTCCATGCCGCCAAGGTGCAGCACCGGCACCCCGGCGGCCCAGCGGAGGTCGAGCAGGTCGGCGTCGCCGAAGTCGCGGACGGCTCGGTGCACCCGCTCGACGATGCGCTCGAGCAGCGCGGCGTCGTCGTCACCGGAAGGGCTCGCTTGGATGGTCACCCACCCGTGGTATTCGAACACCCGCCTGAGTTTAGGCAGGTCCGCCCGCCATCACGGCCGGTGCCCCGTCGCGCCGCAGCACGTTCTTGAAAATCTGTTCGCCGTGCTTCTCGAAGGCGGGCACGAGCTTCTCGCCGTACACGCACAACGTCCGCTCCCACGGGTGCCCGAGCGTGCCGAAGCGGAAGTCGTTCGCCAGGAACATGTGGTAGTCCGTGCGCGGGAACACCGAAACCGGCCACGGGTCGAGCGCGGCGTGCCGATGCGGATAGAAGCGGTACGACTGGTGCTGCCAATGCAGCACCCAGACCCACTCGTCCTCGGCGACGCAGTCCTTCAACGCCGCGAGCGCGACACGGGCGACGTCGTTCTGCTCGACGGCGTACGGGCCGAGCCGGAATTCCGGTGACGAACGGTCGAGACCTCCTGGCGCGAGATCCCACGCGACGGACGGAGCGGGTTCACGGAAACCGGGCCAGGCGTGCGCGTAGGTGCTCGGCCAGAACGCGAGCTTGTCGTAGACCCAGTACCAGGCGGGCTCATCTACGACCCTGGAGATGGCTTCCCAAGCGTTGTTCACGAGCGACCCTCGGTGGTTCGGCCGGTTAAGACTGGGAAAGCTTCGTGTTCAGGGCCCAAGTTGTCCAGCTCGTGGGCATTCTCCGCGAAACTGTCACCTGATCAGGTGTCTTGCGCCGTCGCCGGAACCGTGAGAATGACGGTGCGTGAACGGCGAGCCCACCGAACGCGGGCTCGCCGTCGTTCGCTCACGCGGCCGCCTCCCAAAGACTCATGAAGGCCGAGGCCTCACTCCGCACCCATGGCCGCACCTTGTCGCGATCGCGCGGCGACAACGCGAACTCCTTCGAGCGCCGAACGTCGATCACCAGCGGCCGCCCGCCCGGCCGCAGCTCGTCCATGGTCTGCTCGAGCAACCACAGCACCATTTGCGCGGCGTCCCGGCTCAATGGCTCCTCCTTGAAATAGAGCCAGGTCACGTACACCGGCCCGTCTCCCTTGCGCAGGCCGAGATGAGGGTTGATCCCCACTTCGAGCGAGCCGAGCCGCCATCGCGACCGGCCGACCTCCGCCAGCCGCAGGTCACGCCGCCCGACGTAGCGCAGCCAGCCGTCGGCGATCTCGGTGTAGTGCGGCCGCGTGCGCTCGTCCGCGTTCTCGACCAGTGCCCGCAGCACCTCGCGATCCCCTCCGGAGATCCGCCCGGCACGGATCGCGTTCGCGGCACGGAGGTAGAAATTGAACCCGCCCCGGGCCGGGTCCTCGTACTGACGGCGCCAGCGCCGGACGAACGAGGAACGCGAGGGACCCGAGCTCGTGCTGTACCCCACGAACGTGGGCAGGGTGATGTAGGCCATCCGTGTCTGCCTTTCGCCGCTGTTCCTGCTGGACAACGACCATTTTAGAACACATGTACGACAGAAACCGGGGCTTTACGGGTGACGCGGCGGAGGAGGCCAAGGCCCTTCGAGCAGCTCGGCCGACTCCTCGAGGATCGGCACCTCGCAGACGTCCCGCGGGGTGAGGTCGGTCGGGATCCAGCCGTCGAGCATCGCCGACCACCGCGCGATCCCGCGCAACGACGGCGGCGACCCGAGCAGCTCGCCGACCTCGCTGACCAGCGCGCCGCCTGCCGCGGGCGAGAGGCGGCCTTCGACCATCGCGGTGAGCCAGCCGTGGATCAGCAGCCAGCGGGCGGCCGTCGGATCGGCGGGCAGTTCGAGGCCGAGCTCGTCGACGACCTGGCCGAAAGCCTTGTCGACGGCGGCTTCGGCGGAGGATTCGAGCCCGGCGAGCAAGGCGAGGGACGGGGTGTCGAGTCCGGCGACGATCGCGTCCAGACCGGCCTCGACCAGATGGGAGGTGCGGACGTCACGTCCGGCGAGCCTGCCGATGGCCAGCTCGCGCAGCGCGCCGCGACACGCGTCGATTTCCGTCACCCGGCACTTCCCACGTCCGCCACCGTACCGGCGGGACCGCCCGATCGCCGCTGACCAGCCGAAAGAGCATCACCCCGATGGACCCGCGCCGTCGCCTCCGGACCGTGCTGGACCTGCGCCGAAACGGACGCAAGAATGGGAAAGACCAATATCAACCACCCGTCCGGGTCATGCGACACTGGCTGCCCACACCCGGCGGCAGGGGGCTATATGAGCTGGCAGGACGAGCTTCGGCAGCTGGATGTCGAGCTGGCCTCAGGCCGTATCGGGCACACCGAACACCGCAAGCGGCGCGACGAGCTCCTCGCGGAGGCGTCGGGGGGTGCGATGCCGTCGCCGGTCGCCTCGCCGTTGCGTCATCCGGCCGGACCGTGGCACAGCACCAACCCCGCCGTCCGCCCGGCGGAACCGCGGACCGTCCCAGCCCCTTTTCCAGAATCGGCGGCCGAGCCGCCGTCTCCGCCGAAGCGGGAAATCCCCCGGATCGCGCACCACAAGACCACGGCGCCTTCGCCCGCCGACATCAATCCGACGGTCTATCTCCGCGCGGAACCGCCGCAGCAGCTCCGGCGCGGCCCCGCCACCGTCGAGCAGGGCCTGCCGCTCCCGCCGCTGACGCAGGAGCCAGGCCCCCGCCACAGTGCTCCCACCGACGATTACGCCGTCGTCGGCAAGAAGAAGCCGACGTGGCTCTTCCTCGGCGCCGGAGTGCTCCTCGTGCTGGCACTGATCATCGGCGGGACCCTGTGGCTCGGCTCGTCGTCTTCGAACACCGCCGCGTCACCGCCCGAAACCGCCCAGCCGCCGGGCGGGCTGTCCGGGCTCGCACCGAGTGAACGACCGGACAGCGCGCAGACGCCGCTGGAGGACCGGCTCCCCGCGTTGCCGGGAACGCCGTCCAAGGACAACTCCACGATGTCGGTCGCCAAAGGCGCCGAGCTGAAGCTCTATTCCCAGGCGGCGGCCGAATTCCTGCGGACCAAAGGGGTCACGTCGGTGACCTACAAGGGGTCTTCCGAAGGCGTGAACGGCTATCTCGTCCTGGTGATCCCCGCGAACGACGCGAAGGACGCGGACGCGATCGTCAAGTACTTCCGGCAGAACTCGATCAACGCCGGAATGCGCGAACAGCGCGTCGGTGATCAGCTCGCGCTCGTCGGCGCCAACAAGAACGGCCAGCTCAGCGGTCTCGGGTACACGTCCGGGACGATGGCCGTGACGGCGTGGGTGTCCCAGCCGCTCGGCGGCGATTCGAAGGCGCTCGACGAGCGTCTGGCGAAGACGGCCACCGCGCTGGGGGACGTGCTCCCGGCGGGCTGAATCGCCCAGATCGCGGGCAGATCACGATTCGACCCGCGAGAACACCATGGTGCCCGGCAGTGCAGAATGTGCGAGGTCACCGCTGTGGTGACAACGCGACGACCGGGCGCTCTCCGCGAGCCCGGCCATCAACGAAAAGGGGGCTGGTGGTGTCCTGGCAGGAAGAGCTGCGGAATCTGGACGAGGAGCTCGCATCCGGCCGCCTCTCGGCGGACGACTACCGCATCCGCCGCGACCAGGTGCTGTCCTCGGCCGTGGCCTATGGCGACGCGCCACAGCAGCCCGGCACCCCGCAGCCGCCCGCCGGGCCGCAGGGTCAGCCTCAGCAGCAGCCCGGCCAGCCCTCGGCCGATTCGACACAGATCATCGCGCCGGTGAACCAGCCGCAGGGTGACGGCGCCGAGCGCACGCAGGTCGTCCCGGCCTGGCAGCAACAGCAGGCCCAGCAGCCCGCCGACCCGAACCGCACCCAGGTGGTCCCTCCGGTGGCTTCACCCCCCGGTGGCTTCCCCCAGCAGGGTCAGCCGTCGCCCGCGGGTGGCTTCCCCCAGCAACACGGCTACCAGCAGCAGCCGCAGCAGGGCTGGAACGCGCCCGAAGCGGACGCCGCACCGCCTTGGGGCGGCTCGGACTTCCCGCCGATCTCGCCGGTCGGCAGCACGGAATGGGTCAAGCAGGGCCCCGAACTCTTCGACGACAAGCCCCGCGGCAAGGGCGGGAAGATCGCCGTCATCGCGATCGTCGCCGTACTCGTGCTGGGCGGTCTCGGCGTCGGCGGATACTTCCTCTTCTCCGGCGATGGTGACCCGCAGGCGACCGACCCGAACACGCCTCCCCAGAGCCAGTCGCAGGCTCCGCCGCCTTCGTCCACGAAGGTGCTCACTCCCCAGGAGAAACTGCTGGAGAGGATCCCCGAGCAGTCGGGGACCCCGGACCCCAAGAGCGGCGTGATCAAGGTCGGCGAAGCCGCGTCGATCACCGGGATGGAGCAGGGCGAGATCGACCTCGTCACGGCCGAAGGGGTCAAGGAGGTCATCTACCGGGGCTCGGAGAAGCAGCCGGACGAGACCGGGCCGCAGAAGGCCAAGATCTCGATCACGATCATCCCGATGAACAACCCCGGTGGCGCGCAGGACCTGGTGAGCAAGCTCCGGCAGTACCAGACCAGCCACGGGTTCGTGCACATCACCGACACCGTGCTGCCCGGCATCCCGACCAAGGTGAACTTCCACAAGAAGGTCGAGGGCGACAGCGGCGACTACCGCGGCACCTGGGTCTCCGGCAACAACATCATCCGGGTGGACGTCGTCCAGAACCCGCTCGGCGGCGGTCCTGGCGAGGCTGCCTTGAGCGGCACCTACCAGCGTGCGGTGAAGCAGGGCCTGCTGGAAAACTTCCCCGCCACGAACTGAGTGGGGCAGATGGGGGTCGGCAGGCTGCTCTCGACGGTCCTTTCGCTCGCCGAGGACCTGGATTCCCTCAGCGACGAGCTGCACTTCGCCGGCCAGGACCTCGCCTGCCACGCGCCGCTCGACCACGGTGCGGCGAACGTGCTCCGGGCACTCACCCTGCCCGGGAACGCCAGGGTGCTCGAAATCGGCGCCGGTCTCGGGGCGCTGACGAGGTACCTCGGCGAGCGGGCCGAGGTCGTGCACGCGATCGAACCGGACGAGGACTGCGCGGAAGCGGTCCGGTCGCGGACCGGTGAACTGGGCACGGTCGAGGTCTTCACCGTCGATCCGGCGAGGTTTTCGAGCGATGTCGAGTACGACGTGGTGCTCGTCGCCCAGCCGTATGCGACCAGAGGCCTGCTCGATTCCGTCCGCCGACGGCTGCCGCCGCACGGCGCCGTGGTGGTGACGACGCGCTCGCGCGCGGTCGTGGGCACGCTCGCGGCCGCCGGGCTGGACGTCGTCCAGGAGCTCCTCTGCTCGCCAGGACACGAGATCGCCCGATCGGTGCGGTCGGCGCGGCTCGACGCCGAAACGCCACGGCTGGCCGCGGCGATCGTGGACGAGCCCGCCAGTGGTCTGCTGCTCCTGGCCGGTCCCGGCGCGGACGCGCTGTGGCCGCCGGACCGGCTCGCGACCTACTTCAACACCACCGACCGCGCCGCGTTCGCCTGCACCCGGGCCGACGTCGTCCGGACGGCGGACGGGGCCGAGGTACGGCGGGTGCCGCTGCGTCCGCCGACGACCGTCGCCGGGATCTCCGTCGGCCCGTGGACGGATCCGGTGTACGACGCCGCCACGATCCTCGAAGTCCTGCTGGCCGCCCCGGAACGAGCGGGTGACCTCCTGCCCGCCTGGCGCGAACTGCTGCGGACCGAGGCGGAACGGGGCGTGCGGGCGCTGTGGGATCTCGTACCGCACAACGTCGTCGTCGACGGCGAAGACCTCCGCCCGATCGACCTCGAATGGCGGCACACCGGCGCGGGCGTCGCCGAGGTGACCGAACGCGGAGTGCTGGTGCTGGCCGACAAACTCGCCTCGGCGGGCTGGCGCGGAGCGGCCGACGGCGGGACCACGCGTGAGCTGGCAGGCTGGCTCGGCGTGCTCGTGGGACTCGATCCCTCCTTTGTGGACAGTGCGGTCGAGCGCGAGATCGACTTCGCCACGATCGGGTCGTGCGGCGCCGCGCACGGCACCGCCGAGATCCGCGCGGCGATCTCGGACATCTGGCACGCGCGGCTGGAGAGAACGATCCACGCCGCCGGGTACGGTCGCCTCAGCGACGAGAACAAGGAAGCGAAGCCATGACGAGCCTCTACACCGCCGGCATCGTGACCCCGGGCCGGCCGGTCGGGCATCGATACGAGCTCCGCGGCTGGACCACCGGCGTCGGCGGCGCCGGCGAGATGTCCGTGAGCTTCGGCAGGGTGTCCACGACCGTCGTCCCGGACGACTGCCCGGACGCCCCCGAAGGCGCGTTCGGCTGGCGGGCGGTGCCGCACGGATGGCTTCCCGTCGGGCGGCACGATGTGGTCGTCTACGGCCCCGGCCAGCGTGTTCTGTCCACGGCGACCGTCCACATCGGAACGCTGCCCGGTGAGGAACCGTTGTGGATCGGTGAGATCACCACGCCGCCCTCGGGTCAGGTCACCGACGCCCAAGTCGTGTACGTGTCCGGCTGGGCGCTGCTGCAAGGGCGGGCGCCGAGCTTGATCGAAGTACAGGTCGAAGGCGGCGGCACCGTGCGCGCCCGCACCCGCCTTCCCCGCGAGGACGTGCACCCGGTGCTGCCCGGTTTCGTGGACGCCGAGGTGAGCGGGTTCGAGGCGTGGGTCCCGGTCGACCTGCCCGAGGGCACCGAGCGGACGCTGTCGCTCCGGGTCCGGTTCCGCACCGAAGGGATCGGCGAACACGTCTCCCCTCGCCACACCTTCACGCTTCGGCACGCCGAAGCGGACCCTGACGAAGCCGCGCTCGCCGACGAACTGACCGCGGAAACCGCTCGCGTACTGGCCAGGACCACGGTGCCGTCGGATCCACGGCACGCACTGATCTTCACGCACAGCCTCGCCGTCGGCGGCGGGCAGCTGTGGCTGCAGGAACTGCTCGGCAGGCTCGTCCGCGACCATGGCTGGCGAGTCGACCTGGTGACCGCGGTGGACGGCCCGCTGCGGGCGGAATGCCGCGAACTCGGTGTGCCGGTGCACGTCACGACGCACTACCGCACGTCTTCGGTCCCCGAGTACGAAGGGCACGTCGCCGAGCTGGCCCGGTTCGCCAAGCTGTCCGGAGCGGGCGTCGCGCTGGTCAACACCCTCGGCGGTTTCCCCGCCGCGGACGCGGCCAAACGCGCCGGGCTCCCGACCGCGTGGGTGATCCACGAGAGTTTCTCCTTGCCCACCTTCGCTTTTCACAACTGGGGCCCGAACAAACCGCCGTCCGCGGTTCGGCGGCGCTGGGAGTCCACCCTCGCCGAGACCGACATGCTGCTGTTCGTGGCCGACTCGACGCGGGAGATGTTCCTTCCCTACAGCAAGCCGGAACGGTGCCGGACGGTCCGCTACGGGACTCCTATGTGGACACTGGGTGGGCGGACTCCGGCCGAGACCCGCCGCCGGGCACGCTCGGACCTCGGTTACTCGCCGGACGACGTGGTGCTGGTGAACGTCGGGATCACGGAATCGCGCAAGGGCCAGGCCCCGCTGCTCTCCGCGATGCGCCGGATCCGCCGCGTCCACCCCGAAGTGAAGCTCAGCATCATCGGCCTGCACCCGACCCCGTACGGGCTGGCCATGCGGCGGACGGTCGAGCGGACCGGGCTCGGGAAGGCCGTCGATCTGGTGCCGATCCAGCCGGATCCGATGCGCTGGCTCCACGCGGCCGACCTCTTCGTCAACAATTCGGACGTCGAATCGCTGCCGCGGTCGATCCTCGAAGCCGTCAGCTGCGGGGTCCCGGTCGCGGCGACCGACGTGTTCGGCGCCAGGGAAATGCTCGTGGACGGGGAATCCGGCTGGCTGTTCGAAACCAACGACGTCGACGCCTTGACGGCGACGTTGCTCCGGGCGCTCGGCACACCTCCTGCCCGGCGACGCGAAATGGCGGAAGCCGCGTACGAGAAGCTCCTGCCGTGGCTCGATCCGGCGGGCTACGCACGCGAATACTCCGAAATCCTGACCGATCTCGCCCTCAGCGGGCGCCACAGTGCGGGGGGCGACCGTGCCTGACGAAAACTCCGAGTTCACCGGTCTGCCCGGCCGTGTGCAGGCCGAACTGACCCGGCTGCGGGCCGAACGGCAGATGTTCACCGCCGAACAGGACAGATTGAAAGCGAAGCTGACCGGCACGGAGGAGGAACTGCGCGCGGTGAGCGTCGATGTCACGGCGATGAGTTCGCTGCGCGCGGAGCTCGCCGAAATGGAGGAGCGAGCGGCCGCGGTGCAGGAGCGAGCGGCCGCGCAGCGGGAAGAGCTCGACGTCGCGAACGCCAGGACGACGGCGTTGGAGGGCGACGTGCTTTTCGCCAGGCAGCAGCGTGATTCGATGCGCGCCGAGCTCCTGTCGGCCCGCGAAGAGCGCGACAGGCTCCGGCTCGCCTTGCTGGACGCCGAACTCGTGCTGTCCGCGGGGGTCGTCGAGGCGGACATCCTGCCCAGTGGCGAACCGTCCGCCGACCGGCAGCGCATGCTGACCGCGGAACGGGTGGCCGCCGAGATGGCGAACGAGCTCGACGCGACGCGACGGACGGTCAGCTGGCGGGTCACCGCGCCACTGCGGCTGGTGCGCAGGAGGATGAACCGGCCGTGACCGATCTCTGTTTCGTGTCCGCCGAGGGTGGCTCGTCCTTCATGGAGGAACTGCTCGAAGTGGTCGCCGACGCGGTGCGTACGGCGGGCGGGCGGGCTCGGACCGCCGTCGGCAAGTACCCCGAGGCGGGGCCGGACACCGTCTACGTGGTCGTCCCGCACGAGTACTTCGTCATCTGCCCGGACACCGACTTCCCCGACGCCGAACAGGTCCGGCGGACCATCGGGTTCTGTGTGGAGCATCCCGGCACATCGACGTTCGAACGCACCGTGTCGCTCGTCCGCGCGCTGGGCGCCGCGGTCGACATCCACGTCGACGCCACCGTGGAACTGCGACGGCGCGGGGTGAAGGTCGAGCATTTCCAGCTCGGCTACACCCCGCTGTGGGATCTGTGGGGCGGCGACCTCGACAGCCCTCGCGACCTCGACGTGACGTACCTGGGCACGGCCGAACGCCGCCGGTCGGCACTGCTCGGCTCGTACGCACGGGACCTCGAAGGCCTGCGGACGCGGCTGCTGACCCCGCCGCACGAGCCGATGACCGCCGCCCGCGTCGACTTCCTGCCCGGCAAGGCGAAGTTCGAGCATCTCGCGCGGTCGCGGTTCCTGCTGAACCTGCACCGGGAGCAGAAGCAGACGCTGGAGTGGGTCCGCACGCTCGAAGCGATGACCAACGGCTGTGTCGTGATCAGCGAGACCTCGGCCGACATCGAGCCCCTGGTCCCCGGCGAACACCTGGTGATCGCGCGAGCGGAGTCGCTGGGCACCGTCGCGGCGGCGCTGGCCGCCGAACCCGGACGTGAACGACGGCTCCGGGCCGCGGCGTACGAATTCGTGCGTTCCCTCGACATGGGGCCGTCGGCCCGGATGCTGATCGACGTGGCTTCGTCGCTCGCCCGCGGGGTCACCGCGGCGCCGGTGACGGACCTCGCCTCGATGCGGCGGTTCGCGTCGACCCTGCGCAGCCCGGCGAACGCGCTCGCGGTCGACACCGCGCCGTTCGATGCGCGCTTCGCCGGGGACCGCTCGGTGCAAGGCGCCGCCTCGCCCGAAGGCCTGGTGGCTTCGGCGCAGATCATCCGGCAGGTCGAGGTCGCGCGACGGGTCGCCACACCACGCTGGGAACCCGCGGCGGCTTCCTTGCCTGCCACCGCCGACGTGGACGTGCTGATCGTGCGACGGACCGGCGAAGCCGATCCGGACGAACTCGTGAACGACCTGCTCACCGCCAGCGTGACGCCGAAGCAGGTGCTCGTCGGTGAGGACGGCGTGCACCCGTGGCCGCGCCCGCGCCCGTACGACGTCCTGCTGCACGACGCTCCGCTCGGCCGGGGGCTCACCCGGAACTCCCTGCTGGAGCGATCGACGGCGTCGTGGCTGCTGGTGCTCGACGGCGGGACGCGTGCTTCGGAGTTCCTCCTGGAGCGGCTGCTGGCCGCTTCGGAAAGCGCCGACGTCGTGCACTGCCCGATCGCGGATCCAGTGGAAGGCCTGGTCGGCGCGCTGCCGCCGGAGGAGCGGCGCCTGCGGACGCTGCCGTACCTGGGCAGCGGCTATCTGGTGCGGCGGTCGCTCGTCGACGACTTCGGCGGGTGGACCACCGAGGTGCTGTTCGAAGGCCTGGAGGATCACCTGTTCTGGCGGCGAGTGGCCGCGGCGGACCGGCAGGCGGCGCTGGTGCAGCAGGTGCTGTTGCGGCGGCAGCGGCCCGATCCGGACTCACGGCCGATGGACCACGACCCGCATCGGGTGTGGGCGGCGGTCGAAAGCGCTCTGTAGGTGCCTCCCGTGCAATGAACGGGGGTGGGCGCGGCGTTAGCCCGAAAGTGTGAGTTGGGCCGTGTCGATGAACGTCCTCCCCCGCTGATGCGCCTTATGGGCAGAGCATCGGTGAGTCCGGATGCCGGCCGAGAGGAGCCGCCATGGCCTGGGAGATCGCCCTGGTCGCCGCGCTGGCCGTCGTGTTCGTCATACGGCTCGCGCTTCAGCTGAAGCGCAGTTGACCCGGTTTTCGCGCACCCCGCGGCGCGGTGAATGAGGGGAACGGGACTTTCCTCGAGGGTCTCACGAGGAAAGTCCCGTTCACCCCATCGCTATCCGTCTCATCCGTAGCTGCGGAATCTTCCGTGGGCCGATGAGGGCGGACGAGACGGCAGGGAAAAGCGGAGGGCCGTCCTCTCGCAGGCGTTCTTTCACGTGGATCGTCTTGTAACCGGTACTCAGGTAGCCCTCGCTCTTCAGTTTCGCCATCTCGGCATTGACCGACGCTGGTGAAGCGCCGATCGCAGAGGCTATGTCCGTATGGTTCAGTCCCACGTCGATGACGACGCCCGCATCGCCGGGAACCCCGTAGAGCGCCTGCAACCTGGTCAGGAACGCGGTCAGGCGGCTCCGGACCTTGGCCGTCGCGAAACCCTGCGCGACGTTCCGCAGCCGCAACCGGACGGCCATGTCCACCGCGATCAGGGCCATCACCCGATCGTCGTCGAGGAAGCCGTGGAAGGCGTTCCGCGGGATCTCCAGGGCACGAACCGGTTTCGTGGCCACGTACGAGAGATGACTCGGCCGTCTGGCCAGGCAGTCCTCGACGCCGAGCACGTCACCGGCACCGAGCAGGTCCACGATCGTCGGCGGCGTGTCGCTCTGGGCCGCACGCAGCGCCTTGACGAAGCCGGATCGCAGGATCAGCACCGGTGGCGCCGGATCGCCTTGATGGAGCAGTGCCGAGCCCGCCGTGTGGTCCACGTGCCTGCCGAGGTCGAGCAGCCGCTGCCGCTGCCGTTCGGTGACCGCGGCCAGGAAATCCCCGCCCATCAGCCGACCACCGCCGCGAACGCACAGAGGATCGCGGCGAAGACGATGTAGGCGAGAACGACGACGCCTGCGGTGACCACCAGAAGCGGGTCAGGTGTCTTTGTCGTCAATAGTGACTCCCCGTGAGAGAAAAAGTGAATCGAATTCTGGACCCGGCCGAGTGAGAATCGCGTCGGGTAGGTGACATCCCCCTTGCCGTTCAGCCGGAGACTAATGCTCAGCGCCATTGCGACAAAGCAACACAGTGGGAGCCGATCCCGTCCAGGGAGCGATTTCGCGACGGAAAGTGACCGTCATTCCGCGCGACGGCCGAAGAAAAAATCACCCACCGTACACGGATTTGAGCGGCAGCCTCACGCGATACTTCTATACTCGTCAGGAAATCAGGGCTTGCCGTACGTGCGTATTGTTTTCGCGTCGTCGTCTCGGGTAGACCCGTCGCTTCCCCTCGCCCCTGGTGGAGACGGAGATGAGGCCGAATCACCAAGAGTGCACGTGCAGATGCACGTCCTGTCCGAAGCTCGATGGCAAGCCAGCGAGACGCGGAATTAACGGAGCGTCAGCGTTGGGCCACTCTTGATGACTCCACGTGACCGTCCGAGTTTTCCGGCAAAGTCAGCATTTTGGGGGAACCTCAACCCCGGCGAGGGCTGACCAGGCCGGACTCGTACGCCAGCACCACCAGCTGCGCCCGATCCCGCGCCCCGATCTTGATCATGATGCGGCTGACGTGCGTGCGCGCGGTCGCCGTCGAGATCACCAGATGCGCGGCGATCTCGTCGTTCGACATACCGCCGGCGACCAGGCCGAGGACCTCGCGTTCGCGATCGGTGATCTCGCGGACGGCGTTCACGTCGATGCGGCGGTTCTCCGGCCGGTCGACGAACTCCGCGATCAGCCGCCTGGTCACGGTCGGCGCCAGCAGGGCCTCGCCCGCGGCGACCACCTTCAGCGCCCGCAGCAACTCCACCGGATCGGTGTCCTTCAGCAGGAACCCGCTCGCGCCGGCGCGCAACGCCTCGTAGACGTACTCGTCGACGTCGAACGTGGTCAGGACCAGGACCTTCACCCCGGCCAGCTCGGGATTCGCGGTGATCCGCCGCGTCGCTTCGAGCCCGTCGACGCCGGGCATCCGGACGTCCATCACGACGATGTCCGGGTTGTGGTCGACGGCGGCCGCGACGGCCTGCTCGCCATCCCCCGCCTCGGCGCAGACCTCGAACCCGTCCTCGGTCTCCAGCAAAACCCGGAAACCGGCGCGGACCAGCACCTGGTCGTCGGCGAGAACCACCCGGATCGTCATCGTTCCCCCTCGATGGGCAGGTCCGCGCGGACCTGGAATCCGCCGTCCACCACGGACGTCGTGAGCGCGCCGCCCAGCGCGGCCGCCCGTTCGGACATCCCGCGCAGGCCGTGACCGGGCGTGGGATCGACGGCGCCACGGCCATCGTCGCGGACGAGCAGCGTCAGCGCACCGGTTTTCCGTTCGAATCTGACGTCGACACCCCGCGCCTGATGCGCGTGGCGGACCACGTTCGTCAGCGATTCCTGCAGGATCCGGTACGCGGCGCCGTCGACGGGCGCGGGCAGTTCTCCCGGCGCACCGTCGACGCGGACCTCCAGCCCGGCGGCGCGGGCGTGCTCGAACAGCTCGTCGGCCTGGGCGAGGCTCGGCGCGGGCGCCTTGTCCTCGCCGGAACGCAGCACGGCCAACGTGGCGCGAAGGTCCTTCAGCGCCGAAGCGCTCGCCTCCTTGATGTTCAGCAACGCCTCTTTCGCCTGTTCAGGCCGCCGGTCGGCGACGTGCGCGGCGACCCCGGCCTGGACGTTGATCATCGCGAGACTGTGCGCGACGACGTCGTGCACCTCGCGGGCGATGGTGAGCCGCTCCTGCTCGGCGATCCGGTGCCGGTGCTCGTCGGCCTGCTCGCGGCGCGCCCTTGCGGCCGCCATCCCGTTGCGCACCGCCGTCCCGACCCCGACGACCGCGATCACCCAGACCAGGCCCAACCCCGTCCGCAGATCGAAGCCGGCGAACCCGTGCCGGACGAACAACGCGATCCCCGACGCCGCCAGGAGCGCTCCGCCGGTGCCGCCGGCGACGACCGGCCCGCGAATCTTGGTGAGCAGGAACAGCGCGATGGTCGGCAGCACGATCGCCGGCCCGCCCGGGTTGCCGGACGCGTAGTAGCCGAGCGTCAGCGCGGAGGTGAGCAGGAAGATCGTCATCGGGAAGCGGTGGACGATCAGCAGCGGTACCGCGATGGCGACCAGCCACAGCACGCCGGACGTGGTCAGCTGCGGCGAGTCCGGCTGCCAGCGTGAGGCGCCGCTCGTGGCACCGAGGACGAACCCCAGCGGAAGCACCACGCGCAGCACGCGGCCCACCCAGGGGCTCCACGGATACCGTTCTTTCAGCAGCACAGAGCGAAAGCTACCCGGGGCGGAGACGGATCGCGTCCGTTGAAAAGCGGCTTCCCGGCTACGCCGCCCGCGGTAGACGCCGCAGGACCGAGATCATCATCAGCACGCCGCCGATCACCTGGACGGCCAGCACCGTCACACGCCCGGTGGATCCCATGGTGAACGCGCTGAACAAGGCCCACGCCCCCGTGCCGGCCATCGCCCCGGCGCCGGTCCACACCAGCACCAGCCGCGGCCAGAACCGTCCTCGCGACACGTTCGCCAGCGCGATCGCGGCGAGGACGCCGAGCACCGCGATCACGACGTCCTGGCCGCGGGCCGCGATACCGCCGGTCCCGAACGCCCAGATCGTGTGGCCGATCGCCGTGACGAGCGCGGCGACGATGCCGAGCAGGCCCGCCACACCGATCGTGCCCGGCTTCACGGTGCCGGTGAGGACGAACCACCAGCGATCGCGGGCGTAGAGCACGAACGCGGTCAGCAGCAGGATGCCCTGCCAGGCGAAGCCGCCGTAGACGACGGCCCAGACCCAGTTCTCCAGCGGCATTTCGGTCAGGTGCGCCGTGGACAGGTCGGCGACGATCACCGGGACGTTCAGCACGATCGGCGCGAGCAGCCCGGTGCCGATCCAGATCGGGAACAGGACCAGCGGCGCGGGGATCCGGCGGCCCCAGGAGTAGGTGAACGCCAGCGCGAGGATCACCGCGACGACGTCCATCCCGCCGGTGACCAGGTTCGCGAACATCATCAGGTCGGAGTCCACAAAGGACGGATCACGCAGGCCGAGGCTGCCGCCGGTGACCCAGGACGCCTTGAGGGTCAGGTACGGGAGCGTGCCCAGGATCGCGGCGTAGCAGACGATCAGGCGAGCACTGGAGATCTTGGGGGGAGCCATCGCTACGGTCATGCTCACCAGCGTCGGCGTTCGCGCCGCGGAAAGGCTCCCTCGCGAGCCTCGTCCGCCTCCCCCTTCAGAGGGAGCTGGGCAGTTTCGCCGCGGTTTCCTCGTCCGCCGGGGTCGACGTCGCCAGGGAGATCTCGGAACGCCGTCCGAGGTACAGGTACGAGAATTCGAAGCGCAGCAGGCCGACGTCCGGGTGCAGGTAGCGCTTGAGCACGATCCGTTCGGTGGAGACGTCGTGCTCCTTCCACATCCGTTCGAAGAGCTCGGACTCCTGTCGCAGGCGTTTGACCAGGTTCTTCCACGCCGGCTCGGCGATGTGTTCGGCCATCGCGGCGCGGACCTGGGAGTGCTCGATTTCGTGCCGGGGATGCTGCTGTGCGGTCTCGGTCAGGGACTGGCGATGACGACGGTGTTCCGGATCGTCCTGTCGAAGGTGCCGCCGGAGATCTCCGGGGTCGGCAGCGGGATGCTGACGACGTCACAGCAGGCCGCGATGGCGTCGGGCGTGGCGACGCTGGGAACGTTGTTCGCCTCCGCCGGCGCCGGGCCGCTCGGGATGAAGGGCGCGTTCGTGCTGGTCATCGGGATTCAGGCGGTGCTGACGGTCGGGGTGATCACGGTGGCCCGGCGGCTGCCGGATCCACGGGGCTGAGAAAGTTCGAGTTCACCCGTCGGAGTTGTGGCTCCCCGAGCGACGATGGGGATGTGACGGAACCACGGGTGCATCGGGACCCGGCCTTCGCGCTGCTTTCGCTGTACGAGACGGCGTTGCCGGAGGTCTACGGGTACCTGCTGTCCCGGTGCGGTGATCGCACCCTCGCCGAGGAGCTGACGTCCGAGACGTTCCTCGGCGCGGTGAGGGCCTGTCGCAAGGAGTTCGCACCTCCAGTGAGCACCGGGTGGCTGATCGGCGTCGCCCGGCACAAGCTCGCCGATCACTGGCGGCGCAAAGCACGTGAGGAACGCGGGCTGCGGCTCGTCCACGAGGAGGAGTACACCGATCCGTGGGACGAACGGCTGGACGCGCTTCTGGCGCGCGAGGTGCTCGCGTCGCTCGGGGCACATCATCGAGCCGCGTTGACGCTTCGCTACGTCGACGGCCTCCCGGTCCCGGAGGTCGCCGAGCATCTCGAGCGCACGGTGCACGCCACGGAGGCGTTGCTCGTGCGGGCCCGTGCCGCGTTCCGGCGTGCTTACCAGCAGAAGGAGGGTCGCGATGCCTGATCCGTTCGACGCGCTTCGCGCGCCCTCGCAGCCTGTCGAGCCTGACCCGCTCTTCGCCGCCGAACTGCGCGACAACCTTCGTCGCGCCGTCCTGAACGGAGCCGATATGACGGAAACACTCACGACCGATGCCGAAGTCCGCTCTTTGACGCCGTACCTCGTGGTGACGGACGCCCGCGCCGCGCTCGATTTCTATGTCGAGGTGTTCGGGGCACGGCGGCGGTCCGATCCGATCGTGCTGGAGGACGGCCGGGTCGGCCACGCGGAACTGGCCATCGGGGACAGCGTGCTGATGTTCGCGGAGGAATTCCCCGAGCTGGGCATCGTCGTGGCGCCCGCCGGTGGCCCGCTGATCCGGGTCGAGGTCGCGGACGCGCATGCTTCGGCCGCGCGAGCCGTGGAGCTGGGCGGGGAACTGCGACGTCCCGTCGCGGACGAAGGCCACGGGCTGAGCGGGGAGATCAAGGACCCGTACGGCCAGCGGTGGCTCGTCGCGCAGGCTGCGCCTCGGCCCGCTTCGGGCACTACGCCGATCCGGCACGGCGAAGCGGGTTACTTCACTTTCCAGGTGCCCGACGACGAACGCGCGAAGGCGTTCTACGGAGCCGTTCTGGGCTGGCAGTTCTCGCCCGGGCGGGTCGAAGGCGGCTGGGGCGTCGAAGGTTCCGGCCTGCAGGGCGGACTCTGGGGTGGCCCGGGACGGCAGGTGGGCTGGAAACTCATGTACGCCGTCGACGATCTCGCCGCCGCCCTCGACCGTGTCCGCGCCCAAGGCGGCCAGGCAGGCGAAACCGAACAGCAGCCCTACGGCCTGAGCGCCGACTGCGTGGACGACCAGGGCATCGAATTCTGGCTCTGGGAACAGCCGCGCTCCTGACCTCGTGAGTGGCAAGGACGGTTCTAACCGTCCTTGCCACTCACGAGGCTGGAGAGCGTCAGCGGCCGGCGGCGTAGCCCTGCATTCCGCGCGCGTTCGCGGCGGCGCGCAAGACACCACCGGAACGCGACACGGCCGAAAGCCGCCCGAGCGCCCAAGGTCCCGCGTCGACCACGGCGTGCCCGCGCGCGCCGAGAGCGTCTATTGTGGACTGACCGAGCCGCGACTCGACCACCAGCTCCCGCGGCGTCCACGAGCGCGGATAGAACGAACTCGGGAACGCGGTCGTATGCCACGCGGGCGAGTCGATCGACTCCTGCAGGTTCAGCCCGCCGAGCGTGTGCGCCAGCCAGAAACACAGCTGCCACTGGTCCTGCTGGTCGCCGCCGGGGGTCCCGAACGCGAGCACCGGCTCGCCGTCACGCAGGCCCATCGACGGCGAAAGCGTGATCCGCGGCCGCTTCCGAGGTGCCAGCGAGTTCGGCAAACCCTGTTCCAGCCAGAACATCTGCCCACGCGAGTCGAGACAGAAACCGAGTTCCGGGATCGTCGGGCTCGACTGCAACCAGCCACCCGACGGCGTCACCGAGATCATGTTCCCGGCCGCGTCGACGACGTCGATGTGCACGGTGTCGCCGCGAGTCTCGCCCAGCGGCCCGACCGTCGGCTCCCCTGTCGCACCGGAGCCGGATTCCAGTCCGCGCAGCTTTTCGAGGATCGCGGGCAGCCTCGGCGAGGGACCACCGGGCCGGAGTTCGGCGGACGCTTCTTCGGTGATCAACGCGCGGCGGGCGTCCGCGTACTCGCGGGAGATCAGCAACTCGATCGGCACGTCGGGCGAATCCCCGTACCAAGCCTCACGATCCGCGAACGCCAGCTTCGTCGCCTCGACGGCCAAGTGGATCGTGCGTTCCGTCGGAATACCATCCACATAGGACAGTTCGTCGCGCAGCCCGTCCAGCAACCGCGCCTGCTGCAGCAACGCCGGGCCCTGCGTCCAGGCGCCCATCTTCACCAGGCCCCAGTCACCGAAGTCGACCTGCAGCGCGTCCTCGTACGTCGCCTCCCAGCCCGCGATGTCCTCGCCGGTGAGCAGACCGGCGTGATCGCGCCCGGAATCGTCGCGGAAAGCCTTGCGGCTGAACGCTTCGATCGCCTCGGCGACGAAACCTCGCGACCACGCGCGGCGTCCGGCGTCGATCTGTGCCTCCCGGCCACTGACCGACTCGGCCTCGGCGACCAGCCGTTCCCAGGTGTCCGCGAGGGCCGGGTTGCGGTGCAGCCCTTCGGCGGGCTTGCCATCCGGCAACCAGAGCGCCGCCGACGTCGGCCAATGCTCGGTGAAGAGGTCTTGCACCGCGCGGATCGTGTCACCGACCCGGCTGACCAGCGGAATCCCGTTGCGCGCGTACGAGATCGCGTAGCCGAGCACGTCACGCAACGACTTCGTGCCGTGATCCCGCAGGAGCAGCAGCCAGCCGTCCCAGGCGCCCGGGACGGTCGCGGGGAGCAAACCGCTGCCGGGGATCAGGTCGAGCCCGAGGTCCGCGAAGTACTCGGGTGTCGCGGCCGCGGGCGAGACCCCCTGACCCGCGAGAGCACGTGGAGTCCGATCCGCGGCGGTGACGAAGATGCCGGGGACCTGACCCGCCGGGCCGCACAGATGCGGCTCGGCGACCTGCAGGACGAACCCGGCCGCTACCGCCGCGTCGAAGGCGTTGCCGCCGTTTTCGAGCACCGCCATGCCGGTGGCCGAGGCCAGCCAGTGCGTCGATGCCACCATGCCGTGGGTGCCGGCCAGTTCCGGCCTGGTCGTGAACACGAAGCCGATACTACGCTTTGCTAACTACTTTTTCAGTCCCAGAAGTTGAAGAGACCCTCGCCGAGGTTGTCGGGCCGCCAGTACCCGACGTCGTCTTCATCGACCCAAGGCCATGCGGCCAGGTCGAGCGGACCATGCTTCAGGACGGCCAGCAAACCCGGCTCGTCGATGAACCTGAGCGAACCGGATTCCACCGGCGTCGCGGCGATGCCGAGCCCATGCCAGGTCGCGTTCTTGCTCCAGTCCGCGTCCACAGCACGGCGACGGTGCGGTGGGGATAAGCGATGTGGCACTGGTCGAAATTCGGCGCCTAACCGGAGTATCGGAACTCCTTCACGTCGCCTTCCGTCCGCCGGGCAGCCTCGTACCCACCGAAACTATCCCCGCGCGGCGACCGGAGCGTCATAGTTTTCCAGCGTCGCCGAGTTCGCCGCCCGCGACGTGATCCACGTGAACACCTTGGTCATCGGCCGCGAACCCAGCACCCGGTACAGGAAGTTCCGGTAGCCGAGCATGAACCGGGTCTTCGGCGCGAGGAACGTGCCGATCCCGGCGGCCTGCTTCTGCGAGACCTTCACCGGACCGCGCAGTTTCTCTTCGTAGCGCGCGAAAGCGACTTCGTGATCACCCTGCGCGGCGGCGAGTTCCCCGGCCAGGATGTACGCGCCCATCATCGCGAGCCCGGTGCCCGAACCGCCGGGACCCGCGCACCACGCCGCGTCACCGAGCAGCACGACCCGGCCCTGCGACCACTTGCCGAGATGGATCTGGCTGAGTGAATCGAAATACAGCGCGTCGACGTCGCCAAGGCCTTCCAGCAACGTCGGGGTTTCCCAGCCGAAGTCGGCGTAGCGCTCGGTGAGGACCTTCTTCTGTGCCTCGACGTCGCGTCGCCGCACCTCCAGCGACTCCGACGCGAAGACGAGGCTGACATTGAGAGCCGAGCGATCGCGGCCGCCGGCGACCATGACCGTCCGGCCGGGGACGCTGCAGATCTGGCCGAGATGGTCGAGGCCGAGGTGGTTCGGCACGGTGAAGCCCGCGGTGTGGAAGCCGAGGTCGGTGCGGAATCGCTCTTCGTCGCCGAACGTCAGCCGCCGCACGCCCGAGTGCAGCCCGTCCGCGCCGACGACCAGGTCGAATCTGCGCGGCTCGCCGTGGACGAAGCCGACGTCGACGCCGTCCGCGACCTCGTCCAACCCGGTGATCCAGTCGCCGAAGACGTACTCGACGTCGTCTTTCGTGTGGTCGTAGAGGATGCGCGTCAGGTCTGCGCGCTCGATCTCGACTTCGCCGCTGAAGAAGACGGACGGCATCTCGGCGACCTTCTTGCCTCGCGTGTCGACGATGACCTGCGCGCCCATCGCGGTCTCCTTCGCGCGGATGTCTTCAAGGATCCCCATGCGCTTGAGCAGGGTCATCTGCTCGCCGCGGAAGTCGACCGCGCTGCCGCCTTCGCGCAGCGCCGGGGCGCGTTCGACGACGGTCGGCGCGAAACCGCGCTTCCGCAGCCAGAAGGCGAGAGCCGGGCCCGCGATGCCGGCGCCGGAGATCAGAACGGTGGTCGTCATGGCTGCTCCCTGGGTTCGTGGTGATGGGAGCGACCGTACGGCAGATTTGCACGCTTGGTCAATCCATTTGGTTAAACCAAGTGGATAAACCGCGTGGTCTAGGATCCGGACATGGGTAATCGCGAGGACCTGATGGCGGGCGCCATCCAGTGCTTGAAGGAAAAGGGCTGGTCACGCACGACGGTGCGGGACATCGCGACGGCGGCCGGGGTCAGCCACGCGGCGATCGGCTACCACTTCGGATCGCGCGAAGCCCTGCTGCTGACGGCGTTCTCGCAGGCGATGGACGACTGGGGCCGAGAGATCCAGATCGAGATGCGGAGTGCCGTCGACCCCGACGCGTCGCCCTCGGAGCAGTACGCGGCGTCCTGGCGCGCGATGATCGACTCCTACGGGCGCAACCGGCAGCTGTGGATCGCCTCGATCGAGGCGTTCGTGCAGTCCGAGCATCACCCTGAGCTGCGGAAGCAGCTCGCCGCCGCACAGCGCGAAGGCCGCCGGGGAATGGCGGCGGGCATCCTCGGGATCGACGAGGACACCCTCACCGAGGCGGACGAGCGACGGATCGGCGCGGTGGCCACGGCCCTGAACTCGGGCGTGATGCTGCAGCACATGCTCGACCCGGAGAACGGTCCGACGGCCGAGGAGGTCGTGGACGGGCTGCTCAAGCTCGTCTCCCTGGTGCGATGAAAGGCCCCTTCCTTGCAAATTTCGCAAGGAAGGGGCCTTTCATCGCACCCGCGGGAGGCAGGTGGGTCAGGAGACGGCGACCGTCCGCCGCAGCGCCGCCCGCGGCCGCCCGACGCCCTGCCACGACAGGCCGACGTCCAGGATCCGTTGCGGGTCCAGGAGATTGCGCGTGTCGACGACCGCGTCGCCGTCCATCTGCTCGGCCATGTACGTCCAGTCGAGCCGCTTGAACTCGTCCCATTCCGTCAGCACGACGACGGCGTCGGCCGCCTTCGCGACCTGGTACGGGTCGTCGACGACGGTCATGCCGTCGATGTGGCCGCCGACGGCGGGGTCGTAGGCGGTCAGTTCCGCGCCGAGCGCGCCCAGCACCGAAGCGACCGCGAGGGCGGGCGAGTCGCGCAGGTCGTTCGTCCCGGCTTTGAACGCCAGCCCGAGGACGCCGATCCGCGAACCGGCCAGCGTGCCGCCGACGGCGCCGGCGATCTTCGCGACGATCCGGTCCCGTTGTGCGATGTTCTCCTCGATCGCCGAGGTGAGCAGCGTGAAGTCGTACTGCACCGACTCGGCGACCCGGACCAGCGCGCTGGTGTCCTTCGGCAGGCACGAGCCGCCCCAGCCGGGGCCGGGCTTGAGGAACGAGCGGCCGATGCGCCGGTCGTAGCCCATGCCCTCGGTGACCAGGTCGATGTCCGCGCCGAGGCGTTCGCACAGTTCGGCGATCGAGTTCACATAGGACAGTTTCATCGCGAGGAAGCAGTTCGCCGCGTACTTCACCAGTTCCGCGCTGGCCGCGTCGGCGACGACGACGGGGGCGGCGAGGTCGGCGTAGAGATCGCCGACCCAGCGGGCGGCCGCGACGTCGTCCGAACCGACGACGATCCGGTCGGGGCCGAGGAAGTCCTCCACCGCGGTGCCCTCACGCAGGAACTCCGGGTTCGACACGACCGGCACGTCCGTGCGACCGAGCATCGCCTGGATGCGCTTCGACGTCCCCACCGGAACGGTCGATTTGGTGACCAGCGCGCACCCCGGCGGGATGACGTCGCCGATCTCGGTGGTCACGGCCTCGACGGCCCGCAGGTCCGCCGAGCCGCCCGCGCCCATCGGCGTCGGCACACAAAGGAAAACGGCCTCCGCGTCACGAACGGCGTCGCGTGCGCCGACCACGAATTCGAGTCTTCCGCTGGTCAGCCCCCTCGACACCAGCTCGGACAATCCCGGCTCCAGGATGTCCACCCGTCCGGCGGAGAGCCTTGCGACCTTCGCCTGGTCGACATCGACGCAAGTGACTCGATGCCCCAGGCCGGCCAAGCAGGCTCCCGTGGTCAATCCGACGTAACCCGTCCCCACCACCACGATCCGAGCAGCGCTCATGGTGCTGAAGGTGACAGCCGGAGTTGACCTCCGAGCGAACGGAATGCTTCAGGTCCGAATACTCCTCACGACATGCTGCGCACCCGGAGTGAGCCATCCCACCCAGGCCCGATGCGAACGAGCGTTAACCTATGAACGGTTGTCGACGAAAGGGAGAACATGCAGATCACCGATACCGCGGCGCTCGTCACGGGTGGCGCGTCCGGGCTCGGCGGCGCGACCGCGAAGGCGCTCGCCGCGAAGGGCGCGCGGGTCTTCGCGCTGGACCTCGCCGGTGCCATCGCGAACGCCGAGCAGGTCGAGAACGTCACCTACGTCGAGGCCGATGTCACCGACCCGGAGCAGGTGCGGGCGGCGGTCGCGACCGCCGCCGAGTCCGGGGTGCCGCTGCGGACCGTGGTGAACTGCGCCGGGATCGGGCCGTCCGCGCGAATCCTTTCGAAGAAGGGCCCGCACGACCTCGCCCTGTACGCGAAGGTCGTCCAGATCAACCTGGTCGGCTCCTTCAACGTGCTGACGCTGGCCGCCGAGGCCATCGCCAAGACCGAGCCGCTGGCCGACAACGCGCGCGGCGTCATCATCAACACCGCGTCGGTCGCCGCCTTCGACGGCCAGATCGGGCAGGTCGCGTACTCGTCGTCCAAGGGCGGCATCGTCGGGATGACCCTGCCCGCCGCGCGCGACCTCGCGTCGCACGGCATCCGCGTGCTGACCATCGCGCCGGGCATCGTCGACACCCCGATGCTGGCGACGGTGAGCGAGGAGTTCCGCGCTTCGCTGGCCGAGGGCGTTCCGTTCCCGAAGCGGCTCGCGCGGCCGGACGAGTACGCGCAGCTCGCGCTGTCGCTGATCGACCACGACTACCTGAACGGCGAGGTCATCCGGATGGACGGCTCGCTGCGCATGGCCCCTCGCTGAGCCTTCCCCACGTGACATGAAGGACTCCTTCATCGCAAAATTCGCGATGAAGGAGTCCTTCATGTCAGATCAGGGGCGGGTGAGGCGGACGTCCAAGCCGATCCCGGCCGTGGTGACCTCGCACGTCCGGAACGCGGTTTCGGCGACCAGCCCACTGAAGTCGACAGGCGTGTAAGCGCGCCGCCGCAGTTGGCCGAGTGTCTGACGGGTCGCCAGAGCGGCCAGTTTGCCGAGCTTCATGCTCGCGACCTCACGTACGATGCCGCCGTCGGTCGCGTCGCGGTTCATGTCCTGCACCACCGCCGTGCCGCCTGGGCGCAGCACGCGGCACATCTCGTCGAGCGACTTCACCGGCCACACGAAGTTCTTGAACGCGGCCTGGCAGACGACGAAGTCGAACGTCTCGTCGTCGAACGGCATCGCCGCGACGTCACCCTCGCGGAACGAAACCTCGACGCCTTCGGCCCGCGCGTACTCGCTCGCGATCTCCACGAACGTCGGCGCGACGTCCAGTCCGGTGACGGAAAACCCGAGCCGCGCCAGCTCGACGGCGAAGTAGCCGGGGCCGAAGGCGACCTCAAGGATCTTCGCGCCTTCCGGCAGGCCGGCCGTGAGTTCGCGGGCCTGTTTCCGCCAGAGTTCGATCTGCGGTTCGGTGCCGCACTGCCGGGCGTAGTTCCGCGAAGTGCCGTCTCGTGGCCGGGTTCCGGTTGCGGGATCGTCGCCCCGGCGGGGTGCTGCAACACCTCGCCGGGGTTCTTTCGGCTAGCCGGTGCTCCCCCTTTCGGCCGACAGGGCCCGCCATTCGGCGAGACCGGGCATCGAGCCGGAAGTCAGCTCCCCGAGGATCGAGCGGACCCATTCGGCTTCCGCCACTCGGATCGCCAGGTGGTATTCGAGTTCGAGCAGCACCAGCCGCGGGATCTCCTCCAGCAGCCGCGCCAGTTCGGCCCGGGTCGAGGCGATGTCTTCGTCCAGTGCGGCCAGCCGGGTGCGGAACAGGGCGATCACCTCGTCCGGCCCGAGCCAGCCCAGCACCGACAGCCCGGCGACGAACTTCGGCTCCTCCGGCGCGAGTCCGGCCAGCAGTTCGCGCAGCCAGTCGAGCATTTCGTCACGACCGGCGTCGGTGATCCGGTACACCGTGCGCTCGGGGCGGGCACCGTCGCGACCGCTCTCGGCGGCCTCGATGAAGCCGTGTTTCCGCAGGTTGCCGACGACCGCGTAGAACGAGCCCCATTTGATCCCCATGTCGCGGTCCTTGCCGCGGCTCTTCAGGATCGAGGCCATTTCGTACGGATGCATCGGCCGCTCGTTCAGCGTGGACAGGATCGCCAGCGCCAGCAGATTCCCGACCTTCCGCCGCTTCAACACGCCTCCTCGTTGACGAGTATTCGCAGGGACGCGCGTGATCGCAAGTTTCCCGGCGACCGGGTGCTCAGAGGTCGTTCATGTACGGCACGGACGTCTGCGCGTGGTCGGTCATCCAGTTCCGCAGCGCGTGCGTCGCCAGGACGTCGTCCTCGTTGTAGCGCAGCAGGCGCTCCCGCTGGGCGGCGTCCGAGAGTCCGCCGTCCATGCCGACGGCGTCGCGGTACCACCTCATCGACGCCTCGCCGCCCGCTTCCGGGTCGCGCCAGGCGAATCCCGCGACCGGCGCGATCACCTTGAGCCCCTTGCCCTGCGAGCAGAGGAACTGGTCGGTGACGCTGCGAAAGAGATCGATCCACTCCTCGGAGTCCACAAAGGACGCGATCTCGGCCTTCTTCGGAACGCCGGGGTACTCGCCGAACCGGTCGGCGGAGCCGAAAAGCCAGCGGTTCTCGGCGAGCGCGTTGTAGCAGTAGGCGCGGAAGGTCAGGCCCGCGGCGAGCGTGCGCTCGCGGACTTCGGTGAACCAGGCCCAGAACTCGGCGAACGACCGGGCCTCGTCCGCGGTCGGCAGCGGCTCCCACGTCGCGAACGCGCGATAGCCCTGCTCCATCCCGATGTCGGCGCCCGTCAGCAGCGAACCCCACAGGTACGCGCCGGAATCGCCGAAGCTCTCCATGTCGACGTCGACCTCGACGTCACCGCGCGGGACCTCGACGCGGTCGACCTTGCGCACCATCGTGAGATCGGCGAGCCAGGCGCGCGCGAGGATGATCGCGTCGGCGAACGTGCCGCCGGTCCAGTTCATCGGCGGCGGTTCGTCGGCCGGATCGAGCGCGGCCAGCTTGTCCACCGTGGACACCCCGGCGCGGCGGAGCTCCATCGCGTCCTCGCCGCGGACGACCAGGCTGACGTCACGGGTTTCGGTGAGCACGACCTCGCACGTCGGCCACCACGGGCAGCGCCGGCATTCGAGGACGCGGGACGGCTCGGCGAGCGGCTCCTCGCCCTCGGCGGCAGCGCTCGCGATGGCGAGCCTGTCGACGAAGCGGCTCTGGTACTCCGTCAGCGCGCTTCGGCCGCCCGGCCAGGTGGCCGCGGACAGGTCGTGCCAGACGACGACGTCCGCGTCGAGCCCGATGACGCCGCCGACGGCGCGGTGCCCTTCGTGCTTTCCGAGCGCTTCGAGCATCCGGTAGAGGTGCGCGAGCCGCATCTGGTCCCGCGGCTGCGAGCGGACCTTTCGCGCCGGATCGGGCAGCCGGTTCGCCGGATCGAGGTCGGTCATCACCGTGGTCGGCGCGCCCGCGCCGCGATCGGTGATGCGGTGCCGCACGACCAGCACCGGCACGTATCCGTCACCGGTGTGGACCAGGAGTTCGGAGCCACCACGCCGATGACCGGCACGATCCACCGGGAGCAGCGCGCCCCAGACGTAGCGCGCTTCGGCGGCGAAGGCCTCTTCGGTGAGCTGCACGCGCTCGGCGGCCGGGAGGTCCCGGGGGATCTTGACCCAGGTCGCGTCGGGTCCCGTCGCCTCCATGAGGCGCCGCACGATCGCCTCGCGATGCGCTGACGCGTCGGCGATCCGCTGCTGCGCGGCGGGGTCGGGCGGGGCGAGCGGGACCTCGCGCATCGCCGGATCGTGTTCCAGGTGCACGCGACGCCGGCAGCGGCTCACCGCTCCCGCGTCCAGTAGCACCTCGTTACTCACAGGCAACACTCTAGAAGGCGTCCGGCAAGCCGACATGCCCGCCACATCGGGGACCAGTAAGTTCGTCTGTGACACAGCGTGGGAGGTGCCATGGCGCGCAAGGCCAAAGCCGTCGAGGGCGAAGGCAGGTTTACCCCGAAGAAGGCGAAGAACGCCGTCGCGGTGGCCAAAGTGCTCGGACCGGCCGTACTGCCGGTGATCGCGCCGTACGCCGTTCGAGCGGCGGGTGCCGCGCGAGAGCTATACGACCGTTATCAAGCGAAGAAGCTCGGCGTCGCCGTCGACCAGCTCGGCGAGTACAGCGGACGCGGTGCCGCGCTGCACGCGCGGATCGCGGGGCTGACGCAGGGGCTCGCGGAGCTGAAGAGGTCGGCGAAGGCGACCGACGCCGACGCGGCCTTCGCGAAGGACACCCAGGGGACGCTGGAGCAGCTTTCGGCGACCGTTCGCGCTTCGGAGCGGATGCCCGCCGCGCGGCGGAAGGCGGCGCATCGGGCCGTGGCCGGGGAGCTGGACCAGCTGGAGGGAAAGCTGCTGCACCGCCTCGGGATCTGAGCTGCCTCGTGAGTGGCTAGGACGGTTAGAACCGTCCTAGCCACTCACGAGGCCTAAGAGATGAACCCCTTCTTCTTCATCCACTCGTAGGCGACCTCGCCCTGGTCACGACCGTCGACGTCGACCTGCTTGCACAGCTCGATCATCTGCTCGTTGTCGAGGGCCGCGGCGACGGCTTCGAGCGGTCCCCGCAGTTCCGGGTGCTGCTTCAGGAATTCCGTCCGCAGCGTCGGCACGGCGTTGTACTGCGGGAACGCCTTCTTGTCGTCTTCGAGGACGCGAAGGTTGAGCCCGGCGATCCGGCCGTCGGTCGTGAAGATCTCGCCGATCGGGCAGGTCCCGCTCGCCACGGCCGAGTAGATCGTGCCGATGCCGAAGTTCTTGATCACCGGGTTCTGGAACCCGTACGCCCGCACGGCGGCGGGGAAACCGTCCTGGCGGCTGGTGAATTCGGTCTCCAGGCAGAACACGTTCTGATCGGGCTTCCGCTTCAGGAACTCCGCCAGGTCCGACGTCGTCTTCAGATTGTTCGCCGCTCCGTAGGCCTCGGTGACCGCGAAGGCGTACTGGTCGTTGAGCGGCGAATAGTTCAGCCAGGTGACGCCGAACTTCGCCTCGTCCGCCGCCTTCGTGGCTTCGTACTGGGCTTGTTCCCCGCCGGGGACGGGGAGTTCGTTGCCCTGGTAGTTGATCCAGCCGGTGCCGGTGTACTCCCACGTGACGTCGGTCTGGCCGGCGAGCAGCGCCTGCCGCGACGAGTTCGAGCCCTTGATGTCGGTCAGGTCGACGACGTCCGCGCCCGCCGCGGAAAGCGCCATCTCGGCCATGTAGCCCAGGATGATGTTCTCGGTGAAGTCCTTCGAGCCCACCGTCACCTTGACGCCCTTGAGCGACTCGATGGGCTGGATCGAACCGGGTTCGATCTTGTACGGCAGCGCGGTGTTGACCTCCAGCCCGCACGCGGAAAGCGTGCCGCACAACAGGACCGCACCGAAGATCGCCTTGAGTCGCATGTCAGCGCAGTCCCTTCGGTCCGAAGAACTGTTCCGCCACCGCGCCGAGCCAGTCGACCAGCAGCGCCAGCGCGACGGCGAGCACCGAGCCGGTGATCAGCACCTTCGTCAGGTTGAGCTTGTAGCCGGTGTCGATCAGCAGGCCGAAACCACCGGCGTTCACGAACATGCCGAAGGTCGCCGTGCCGACGGCCAGCACCAGCGAGGTCCGCAGACCGGCCAGGATCAGCGGGATGGCCAGCGGGAACTCCACCCGCCACAGCACGCCGGACGCCGACATGCCGATGCCGCGGCCGGCGTCGATCAGCGACGGCTCCACCTGTTGCAGGCCGACCATCGTGTTCCGCAGCACCGGAAGCAGCGAATAGAACGCCAGCGGCAGCGCCGCCACCCACAGCCCGCCGGTGGCGCCGGTGACGATGAACCACAGCACCAGCACACCGAGCGCGGGCGCGGCCTGGCCGATGTTCGCGACCGCCAGGAATACCGGCGCCGCCCATCTCGCCCACGGCCGCGTGACGAGCACGCCGAGCGGCACCGCCACGGCGACCACGATCGCGGTGACCACGACGGTCATCGCCAGGTGGTCGCGCAGCGCGGCCAGCAGCCCGGCGGCGTTGAGCGTTTCCTTCTCCGTCGCGGTGAGGTCACTGGCGAAGACCCAGATCAGCACCGCGGCGACGATCAGCAGGACCGCGGCGGGCTGGGCGAACAGCCGGACCCGTTCGGCGCCTCTCGACGAGGACTCGGTGGAGAAGCCGGTATCGACGGTGGCCGTCATGCGGTCACACCTTCCGCCGGGCTGTCGTCGGAGTGCTCCTCGCGCAGCTGCTGGATCGTCGCGATGACGGTGTCGAGTTCGATCGTCCCGGCGTACTCGCCGCGCGCGCCGGTCACCGGGACGCTGCCGCCCTCGGCGAGCATGGCTTCGAGCGCGTCCTGCAGGGTCGACTGGAGGCTGACGTAGTCGCGCAGCGGTTTGCCCGCGGTGGACAGCGACGTCGCCTTGGTCAGCTCGCGGACGTGCACCCACCGCATCGGACGGCGGCGCTGGTCGAGCACCAGCACGAAATGCTTGCGCTGCTGAGTCAGCTTCTCGCGCACCGAGGACGGCGACTCGCTCACCGTCGCCGTCAGCGCGTCCTGCTTAAGCTCGACGTCACGGACCCGCAGCAGCGTCAGCTGCTTCAGCGAGGCGCCGGCACCGACGAACCCTGCGACGGTGTCGTCGGCCGGGTTCGCGAGGATCGCGTCCGGGGTGTCGTACTGGAGGATCTTCGACTGGTTGCCGAGCACCGCGATCTTGTCGCCGAGCTTCACGGCCTCGTCGAAGTCGTGGGTGACGAAGACGATCGTCTTCTTCAGGTCGGTCTGGAGCCGCAGCAGTTCGTCCTGCAGGTTGCCGCGGGTGATCGGGTCGACCGCGCCGAACGGCTCGTCCATCAGCAGCACCGGCGGATCCGCCGCGAGCGCCCGCGCGACGCCGACGCGCTGCTGCTGTCCACCGGACAGCTGACGCGGGAACCGATCACGGAAATCGGCCGGGTCCAGCCCGACCAGGTCCATCATCTCCTCGACCCGGTCGTTGACCTTCTTCTTGTCCCAGCCGAGCAGCCCCGGCACCACGGCGATGTTCTGCGCGACGGTGAAATGCGGGAACAGCCCGGCCTGCTGGATCGCGTAGCCGATGCGACGGCGCAGGGTGTCGACGTCGAGCTTCAGCGCGTCGTCGCCGCCGATGGTGATCCGGCCCGACGTCGGCTCGATCAGCCGGTTGATCATCCGCATGGTCGTGGTCTTGCCGCAGCCGGACGGGCCGACGAAGACCACGATCTTGCCGGCGGGCACCACCATCGAGAAGTCGTCGACCGCGGGCTCACGGGTGCCGGGGTAGCGCTTCGTGACGTTCTCCAGCTCGATTTCGACGCCGGATACGGTTTCAGGAGACTCAGCCACGGACACCCCTAGAGACGGTCAAACGGTTGATCAGGACGTAAACGGCGTCGAGGACCAGTGCGAGGACGACCACCCCGAGCGTCCCGGTCAGTGCCTGGTTGAGGGAGTTCGTGCTCCCCGCGTTGGTGAGGCCGGAGAAGACCTCCGAGCCGAGGCCCGGCCCCTTGGCGTAGGCCGCGATGACCGCGATACCCATGAGCATCTGCGTCGCGACCCGCATACCGGCGAGGATCGCGGGCCAGGCGAGCCGCAGCTCCACCTTGGTCAGCACGCCGAAGCGGCTCATGCCGATCCCGCGTGCCGCGTCGCTGACCGCCGGATCCACGCCGCTCAGCCCGACGATCGTGTTCCGCACGATCGGCAGCAGCGCGTAGAGCACGAGGGCGATGACGGTGGTGTTCGCGCCGAGACCGAACACGGGGATGAGCAGGCCAAGGAGGGCGAAGGAGGGGACGGTGAGGATCGTGCTCGCCAGCGCCGTGGCCACGGCCGACCCGATCGGGCTGCGGTAGACGGCGACGCCGATCACCACGCCGAGGACGGCGGCCAGGATCGTGCACTGCACGACCGCGCTGACATGGAGGAGCCCTTGGAGGGCGAGTCTGTCCCACCGATCCGAGATGTACTCGAAGAGGTTCATCGCGTGCTGGTTCTCCCGCCGCCTCTGGGTGAGACTCCTCACCCATTCGGAGTAGCTGTATCGGGAGCCTGACTACCCAAAAGCCGCGCGGTCAAACCCCTGTTTACCGCCTTTTATCCCGTCAACCTTCCCCATTCGGCCTAAATGGGCAAACGCACGCGCCGGTCCGGCGGTGTCTTTCCCACTGCTCACCAGCCGGGAGGAGATCGACCACTCGGACGTACGTCGAATACCCTTCACCCGTGAGTAAAGGCAGCCATCACCGAAGCGCGTTACGCGCTGTGCGTGGCGGCTTGCTCGGCGTGAGTTCCGCGGCGCTGGCCGTGACCGCGCACATGATCGGGGACGGCGATCTCCCCGATACGGCGATGACGTTGTTGCTCACCGTGCTGATCGGCTGGAACGCCGCCGCGCTCGCCGAGAAGGCGCGCGGGCCGTTGGCCACCATCGTCGACCTCGGCGCCGGTCAGGTCGTGATGCACCTCGTGCTCAGCTCGTTGAGCAGCCACGAACCGCACGGCGAACCCGCACCCTTTTCGGGCGGCCTCGCGATGACCGTCGCGCACGTCGTCGCCACGCTGATCACCGCGTTGCTGCTGGCCAAGGCCGACGGACTGCTGCTCGGCGTCCTCGCCTGCCTGCGCGCGCTGGTCCCCTTCATCCTCAACGCGCTCCCGGTGCCCGCCGCGGTGGCGTCCCCGGTGCTCGCCCGTCCGGCCGGGCCCGGCCACCTCGTCCGCGTGGACCTCCGCCGCGTCCACGGCAGGCGCGGCCCACCCCTGTTCTCCTGAACCCCAGCTCATCCCCCGTAATCGGCGCGGTCCCCGAACCCGCCGTCTCATTCACGTTCAGGAGTTCTCGTGTCCAAGCACGTCTTCAAGCGCGCCGGTTTCCTGGCCGCCACCGTCGGGATCACCGGCCTGCTCTCGGCCGGGATCGCCTCGGCCCACGTCACCGCCAACGTCTACGGCCCCCAGCCGTCGAAGGGCGGCTACGGATCGATCTTCTTCCGCGTCCCCAACGAGGAGAAGGACGCCGGGACGGTCAAGGTCGAGATCACCCTCAAGCCCGAGTACGCGCTCAGCTCCGTGCGCGCCAAGCCGCTCCCCGGCTGGAAGGCCGAGGTCGTCAAGTCCAAGCTGCCTGCCCCGGTGACCACCGACTCCGGCACGCAGATCACCGAGGCCGTCACCAAGGTCTCCTGGACCGCGGAGCCCGGCACCAAGATCGCCGCCGGATCGACCGAGTTCCAGGAGTTCCAGATCAGCGCGGGTAAGTTCCCGACCAACGTCGACGCGATCGACTTCCCCGCCACCCAGACCTACGAGAACGGCAAGGTCGTCGAGTGGAACCAGCCGACCCCGGCCTCCGGTGAGGAGCCCGAGCACCCCGCGCCGACGGTGAAGCTCGCCGAGAAGAGCGCTGACGGACACGGTGGCGGCCACGGCACCGACACCAAGGCCACGTCCGAGGAGTCGCACGCCGCGTCGTCCTCTTCCGACAACACCGCCCGCTGGCTCGGCGGCGCCGGACTGGTCGTCGGCGCGCTCGGCCTCGGTGTCGGCGCCGGTGCCACCCTGCGCGCCCGCCGCGCCACCGCCGCTTCCGGCACCAGCAACACCGAGGGAACCAAGTAAATGCGTAAAGCGATCGTCGCGCTGGCGATCACCGGGGTGGCGTGGCTCGCCACCGCCACCCCGGCCCTGGCGCACAACGTCCTGATCTCCTCGGACCCGGCGAAGGGCGCTTCGATCGCCGCCGGGCCCGCGAAGATCACGCTCACGTTCGACCAGTACGTCCAGAACGCGAACGTCAACCAGATCGCGGTCATCGGACCGGGCGGCGGCCAGTGGGCCGAAGGCCAGGTCGAGGTCCGCGACAGCGTCGTGACCGTGCCGCTGCGGCCGCTCGGCCCGGCGGGCGAGTACAAGATCGGCTACCGGATCCTGTCCGCGGACGGGCACGCCGTGACCGGCGAGGTGCCGTTCACGCTCACCGCCGCGGGCACCGGGACCCCGGCGAGCGCCGACGCGGCGCGCAGCAACGCGGGCCAGGCCGAGACGGCCCCGGCGACCGGCGGCGAAGGCTCGTCCGGGGTGCCGATCTGGGTGTGGATCGCGGGCGCCGTCGTGCTGCTCGCCGTCGGACTGACCGTCGCGCTGCGCACCGGCGCGGACAAGGAGAAGAGCGGCTCATGACCCAGGCCGAGACCACCTCGCGTGCCCGCGTCGCCGTCCTGTTCTGCGTGGTGACGGCGGGTATCGTCGGCGCCCTGATCGGTGTCGCGCTGACGGCCACCGCCCCGGTCCCCGGGGTCGCGCAGGTCAGCGAGGTGGTCTCGGTCTCGATCCCGATCGTGCGGGTGCTGCTGGACATCTCGGCGGTCGCCACGATCGGGCTGGCGCTGCTTTCGGTGCTGGTCGGCTACGACCGGCCGAAGCTCTCCGAGCCGATCATGCGGATCGCGCGGCCCGCGAGTGTCGCGGCCGCGCTGGTCTGGGCGACCACCGCGCTCGTCGCGCTGATCCTGCAGACCGCCGAGTACCGCCCGGGTTCCAGCACGCTGTCGATGTCGGACGTCGGCAGCTACATCGCCGACGTCGGCGCCGGGAAGGCGCTGCTGATCGTGGCGGTGCTGGCCCTGCTGCACGCGGGACTCGGCGTCCTCGCCCTGAAACACGGCGAGAAGGTGCCCGCCGAGGTCCGCGTCGGGCTCGGCCTGTTCGCGCTGCTGCCGCTGCCGGTCACCGGGCACGCGTCGAACTGGAACTACCACGACTACACGATGATCTCGATGGAACTGCACGTGATGAGCGCCGTCGCCTGGACCGGCGGGCTCGGCGCGATGGCGGTGCTGCTCGTCGGGAACCGGACCCTGCTGGCACACGCCCTGCCGCGGTTCTCCAAACTCGCGACGCTGTGCCTGATCCTCGGCACGGCGACCGGGCTGTTCAACGGGTTGATCGAGATCTCGCTCAACCCGTCGCTCGGCTTCTGGGAAGGCGTCTTCACCACGCCGTACGGGCAGCTGGTGCTGCTGAAGCTGTTGTGCACCGGCGTGATCGCGGGCCTCGGCGCGTACACGCGCTGGAAGCTGATGCCCCAGATCGTCCGGCACAACCGGACGGCGCTGGCCGCGTGGGCGACGCTCGAACTGACCGTGATGGGGCTCGCGTTCGGCTTCGCCGTCGTCCTCACGCGAGCCCCTGTCGTGCCGACCACCTAGTTCGCCTGTGGTTCGCCACGACCCTCAACTGTCCACAAAGGACACCAAGTCTGCCCCCTGCGCCCGATATGAGTGCTTTGCCCAGGGGTCGTGAGTGGCGATGATCGTTCTAACCCTCTTTGCCACTCACGACCCCGAAGCCGAACTGTACATATCAGAATAAATCGGGCATTCAAGCGGCGCGGGATGTCCCTTGTGGACTCTCTGAGCAGGACCGGACCACCGGCCGGTCCGAAACCACGCCACCCAGGACACCTCATCCCCTAGTGAAGCCGGCCGACACAGCCTGCACGACCGGGGTCCGATCACGCCGTATTCGCCTCACCCCTCAGTTCTCGACCGCGTACCGCAGGAGCACGACGCCGTTCTCGAACGCGGTGGCCTCGATCGGCTTCAGCTCCCGCCGGTCCTGGAAGACACGCGTCCCCTTGCCGCGAGTCACCGGGCAGACCATCAGCCGGATCTCGTCGACGAGTCCCGCGTCCAGCAGCGACCTCATGAGGGTCAAGCTTCCCCACAGCCACAGGTCCTTGCCGCGCTGTTCCTTGAGCTCGCGGACGGTGGCGGCGGGGTCGCGCGTTACGGTCGCGGCGGGGAAACCGCCCCAAGGGGCGTCGTCCAGCTTGGACGACGCGACGAACTTGGTGAGGTTGTTGAGCTTCTCGCCGTACTCGCCCTGCTCTTGGGCGTGCGGCCAGTAGTCCTTGGACATCGCGTAGGTGTTCGCTCCCAGGATCATCGTGTCGACCGAATCGACGAGCCCCATCACGCTCGCCTTGAACGCCGGCTCGGTCTTCTCGGAGAAGGGCTCGCCCGACACGAAGCTCAGGCCGCCGTCTTCCTCCGCGGCGATGTTGTCGACGGTGACCCACTGCTGAACGATGAGCTTGCGCATGTCCGTCCCTCCGGTTCGCGCGGCCACTCCGGCCGCGTCCGCCCCGGGGACGAAGCCGTCGAGCCGGTCTCGACATCACCCGCGCGACTTTTCGCGAGCTGTTACACGCCTTGCTCCATCCGGCCGCATTTGACCGATTTCGCTGTTCTCGTCGGACCTACGCCGGGATGCTCTACGCGTTCGCTGGGTTAACCCGAAGAGGGGATGTTGATGGGCGGCCCGTTGCCGGGTGAAAGTGAAGTCAGCACGCCACAGGTACCGCGCCAGCGATCGGCGGTGAAACTCACCAGGCAGGTGAGTTCGGGGCCGCGTCAGCTCCCGCCCGCGCCCGCGCATTTCACCAACCGCACGGCCGAGCTCGCGCTGCTCGAAGAACTCCTGTCCCAGGACGACACCGACGGGCCGGCGGTGCACCTGATCAGCGGCCAGGGCGGGATCGGGAAGACGGCGCTGGCCACCGCGTGGGCCCGGCACCTCGGCGACCGGTTCCCGGACGGGCACCTCTGGGCGGATCTCGGCGGCTTCAGCGCCAACGGCCCGCTCTCCGCGAGCGAAGCGCTCGGCCGGTTCCTCCGCGCTTTGGGTGTTCCGCCGGAAGGGCTGCCCGCGGACGTCGAGGAGCTCACCGCCCTCTACCGCACGACGACCGCCGAACGACCGTTGCTCGTGCTGCTCGACAACGCGGGTTCGACCGAACAGGTGCTGCCGCTGCTGCCCGCCGGCGGCGAAAGCCTCGTGATCGTGACGTCGAGGCGCCGTCTGGGCAGGCTCCAGACCGAACATCGCGCGCGTCTGGTCGAGCTGGCCCCCTTCGGTTCCGCGCACAGCGCCGAACTGCTGGGCCGCGCGGTCGGCGCGGAGCGGGTCGGCGCCGAAGCCGCGCAGGCGCGGGCCATCGCCGACCTGTGCGGCGGCCTGCCGATCGCCCTCACCACAGTCAGCGCCAAGCTCGCGGGGCGGCCGAAGATGTCGCTGGAGAAGATCGCCACCGAGCTGGGGAAGGAATATCGTCGACTGGCCACGCTCTCGACGAAAGAGGCGCAATCGGTGGAAGCCAGCTTCAACCTCTCCTACGACGAACTCCCCTCGGACGCGGCCGCGCTGTACGCGGCGCTCGGCCTGCATCCCGGACCCGACTTCGGCGTCGGCGTGGCCGCGGCGTCGATCGCCGTCCGCGAGGAGGTCGCCGAAGACCTGCTGGACCAGCTCGTCGACGTCGGCCTGCTGATCGACCGCGGCGACGACCGGTACACCTTCCACGACCTCGCGCGGCTGCACGCCAAGGAGAAGACGGCGGGCAACGAGTACGACCGCGACATCGCGGTGCGCCGCATGCTCGAGTGGTACCTGCACACTGCGTCCAAGACCACCGCGATGACGGTCCCCGACCAGGACCCGATCCCGTACCGGTACGAATACCGGCCGCCGACGCCGGTCTCGTTCGAGTCCGCCGACGAGGAACTCGCCTGGCTCGAACGGGAACGCGAGAACCTCATCGCCGCCGTCGAGACCGCCGAAACGTGGCAGCTGCCGGAACTCGGCTGGCAGCTCGCCGCCGCGATGTGGCCGCTCTTCCTGCTGCGCAAGCACTATCCGGACTTCCTCAAGGTGAGCCAGGCAGGCGTGCGGTGCGCGCGGGCGTGGGGCAACGCCTCCGCCGAGGCCCTGATGCACAACCGCAGTGGAGCCGCCTGCCGCGGCACCGGCCGGTACGACGAAGCCGTCGCGCATTACGAGGCGGGCCGCGAAGCCGCGCGGAAGGCCGGGAACGAGGTCGTCGAGATCCGGTCGGTGGAAGGGCTCGGCCTGGTCGCGCTGGCGCAGGGCAGGCTCGAAGACGCGGTGCGGTGGTTCACCGAAGACCACCGGCTGAGCGAACGCCAGAACCGGACGCACGACGTCGGGCTCGCGCTGATCAACCTCGGTTCGACCCAGCTCAAGGCCGGTCGGCCGGATCCCGCGATCGAGCATCTCACCCGCGCTCGCGAGGCACTGGCCGCCGACCCCTACAACGTGGCCCGCGCCCGGACCGACCTCGGCCGCGCCCTCACCGCGGCCGGGGATCTCGCCGCCGCGCGGACCGAACTCGAAGCGTCGCTCGCCACCATGGAGGCCAGCGGGTCGCGGTTCGAGGTCGCCAGGGCGCTGTCCGCCTTCGGCGAGGTCGCCGAGGCGGAAGGGAACCCCGAGGAGGCGAGGCGGTTCTACGACCGGGCGTTGCCCATCCTCGTCGGCCTCGGCCGCCCGGAGGCTGACGCTCTGCGCACGCGACTGGAGCAGCTCTGACCCGGTGGCCCCAATCGGTACCCGGCGACCGGGTGAGCTCGCCGCGCCGAATGACGCAGCGTAGTTGCAAGTTGCACATTCGGGGGAGCATTGGGTCAGGAGAAGTGATTAGCCGGGGCGAATTCGTCACCGATTGATCGGCGAATTCGGACAAGCGACGAACGGTCATTCGTCGTCGGCGAATGCACGTGCAGACGCCTTTCCCGGGTGAGTCACCGATACCGGTTCCAGCGTGCCCCGGTGCGCCCGTTCCGGAGATCGTTCAACCGTTTCCGCAGTTCATCCCGCACGCTGGGATGACTGCGGAGAATCGGGAGAACACTCGTCGTGAGCTTGAGTTCGCGGATGGCGCGCAGTACCGAGAAGCCGGACCAAGTGGTCACGTCGAATCCGTATCGCTGCGCGAACACGCGATAGCGGGCGGGTGGATCACCGAACCGTTCACGGCCGACGGCGAGCGGCGTCAGATCCCATTCCGGCGGCCCGACACAGGACGAATCGAAATCGCACAGCACCGGCCCGTCCGGCCCCGGGATCACGTTCCCGGTGTGCGCGTCCCCGTGGACGAGGCCTCGGGGCAGGGGGAAGTCGAGGTTCGCGAGCGCGGCTTCGAGCTCGGCACAGCGTTCGAGCAGGAACCGCCGGTCGCCGTCGTCCAGTTCCTCCGCGTCCGAAACCCGGGCACGGACCGCGGCGACCGGCGCCCATTCGGCGAGCCCCTCCGGTGGTTCGAGCGCGTGGACCCGGCGCAGGAGCGCGGCGAGGTCGGCCGCCTTCGCCTTCCGGCCTGTCCCCGGCACCTTCCACCAGACCGTCACGAGATGTCCGCCGACCGGCAGTGGCTGGTCGAGGCCGGGAACGAGGCGGATGGCGGGCACGTCGTGCCGTTCGAAGTGCCGCGCGACCCGCACGACCGTGCCGACGCGATGCCGCAGCCGGGTGGAGCCGACGATCCGGACGACGAACGGCGCGCTCGCCAGCTCGTAGACGGCGTTGTTGGTGAACCTCAGCAGGCGGGCGCCTTCGGGGTCCACACCCAGCAGATCGCACGTCCGCCCGAGGGCGTCGCGCAGGATGGCGGGCGTGAACCGGCCGCCCGGGCCGATCGGCTCAGGCGGCGTAGAACGAGTTGAGGCGGTCGGCGAGGTCACGGGCGTCGGCGTTGTTCCGGCGGCGTTCCGCCTCGACCTGCAGAGGTCGCATCCGGTCCTTCACCCGCTCCGATTTGATGCCCTCGGCGCAGTCGATGGCCTTCGAACCCACCTTCGCACCGTGGTCGAGGTCGCCTTCGAGCAGGTGGTTCGTCGCCAAGGCGCTGAGCATGAACGTCTTGCTGCGGGCCATGTCGTCGGTGTAGGCCTCGACGGCCTTGGTCAGTGCCGGGATCGCGTACTTGGTGTGCTCGGCGTTCTTCTCGGCGAGCACGGTGTGCACGGTGCCGATCATGGCGTAGACGTCGGTCTCGGTGAAGAACTTGACCCAGGACTCGGCCTCGGCCAGATCGGCGCGGGCGAACTCGTCCTTGCTCCGGCCGAGCAGCTTCGTGGCCTGCTCCTCGTTGCCCATCATCGCGTAGGCCCACGCCTCGTTGGCGCAGAGCACGGCGACCGCCAGCTCGGAGCCCGATTCCTGGGCGGCGATCTGGCCGAGCTGGAACAGTTTCAGCGCGTCGTTGGGAGCGTCGTTGTGCAGGTAGACCCGGCCCATCCGGTACAGCACGTTGGCCACCAGCGGGTGACTGTCGCCTTGTTTGGCCAGGTCCAGCGCGTTCGCGAAATGGCCGCGCGCGGAATCCATGAGCCCCGTGTCGAAGGAGGTCCACCCGGCCAGGCCGTGCAGGTCGGCGAGGGCGACGTACAGCCTGCTCTTGACCATCTCGGTGCCGGTGGACTCGAGCATCTGCTGTCCCCAGGACAGCTGGGCGACCACGGCGTCACGGCAGAAACCGCCGCCGTACTGGTAGTCGAGGGACCGGAGCGCTCTGGTCGCGGCTTCCACCTGGCGGACGTCGGTCATGCCGATCCGCCCGGGGGCGGGCGTCTTGGCGGGCCCCGCCGACCACGTACCCGATTCCGGACCGAACACCGCCGCACCCATCGTGACCTGGGCGGCGTGCGCGAGGAACCTCCGTCGCTTCACGGACTCGTCCTCCTCCGCCTGCTGGCCGTCGGCAGCACCGACGACCTTTATCGCTGTCGCCTCGTCATAGGCGAGACCCATGTATCCCCTGGGGACACCAAGGCCGTCAGCGATGCGGGTGAGCACGTCGTACGCCATCACCTGGCGACCCTTGAGGATCTCGGACACCTCGGACTGCGACTGGCCGGTCATCGCGGCGATCTGACGCTGCGACACACCGTGCTTGCGCAACAACCGGTACACGGAGGAGATCTCCCGTGTGGCCAGTGCGGCTCGCATCTCCGGCTGCTCCCAGGCATCCGGCGGCACGGGGTGACTCTGGCGACTCGAACCGCTTACAGCGTCCGAGCCGGCGACAGCGCCGCCACCGATACTGGCGTCCATTGCGCCCCCTCACAGTTCCGTTGGGGTCGAGAAACAGCGTAGGCACACCTATTCAACCGTGCGAAACACCGGATCGCCCGTCGTGATCGGCCCGGCAGAAGTCGTTTGACCGCTTACCGTGAAACCTCGTCCGGTCACCGCTATGACGGCGGTTCGACCTTCTATCGCACTCGGTTTCACATCACTGTAGTTGTCAGATCTCCGTGACCGACCGGCCACCGGCAGCCATCACGGAGAGCTACCAAGTCTCCGAACCCCCGCAAGGGTGCGGACACGCGGATACGAAGACGACGTGGAACGAGAGAGCGGAGAAGAGCCAGTGGAGTTCGTGGACTCGATCGCAACAGGCTCCATCACCGCGGGACGGCCCGGTATGGCCACGCGCCACCTGCGTGCGGCCGGCCCCGTCGGTCAGCAGACGGTCGCCAACCGTCCGGTCTCCCCTTCCGCCCCGGTCGACCCTCGTACCGCGAGTGTGCGCCGTTACGAAGGCGGACAGCTGGTCTGGCGGGTGCAGTGCGGCGATCTCATCAGCCGTGAACGCGCCGTCACCGTGTTCGTCGAAGACAACCAGGTGGTTCTCGTCTCGCCGCCAGGAGAGACCGCGCGCCTGACGTCCGGCCAGCTCGGCCAGCTCAGGGCAGCGCTCAACGAAGCCGCCAAGATGGCGGAAAGGTAACGGTGAGTTCTCCGTGGATCAGGTCCTAGGGCAAGTTCTCCGCAACGCTGTTTGGGAACGCCTCGACATGCTCTCCGATCTCGCGACCAGGGCCGACGCGCAGTCGCTCGTCTCGGTCGCCCGCTCGGAGCTCCCCCGCCTGACCGAAGGCTGGCGCGCGATGCTCCAGGCGCACGAGCCCGACGAGCGCGGGGACTGCCCCACCTGCTCGACCCGCTGGCACAAGTGCAAGGCCCCCTGCTCGGTATGGCAGGTCGCGCACGAGCACCTGGTCGCCGGTGGCCTCGCCCCCCAGCAGACCGCGGCCACCCAGGACCACCGGCGCGAAAGCCGCCGCCGTGTCCCGGGGCAGAGCAGGGTCAGCGCGGCTGAAACGACCGGCAGGCACGCGCTGGTCAACCCGCGTCGTGCCGCCATCGGCGGCGTGCACGCTTAGAAGAATGCCGCAGCCTGACTCATCTTGAGAAAACACAGCTTGAAGCCGGGCGAGTGAACGGCGGTCCGAGCGCCCCCTCGGCAACCACGCCACGATCTCGCCTCCGCCGGCAGTGGTTCGCGCGTACCCCCGAACGCGACGAGCCGCTCTCGGTAATCACTCCGGTCCCCACCGCGATTAATCGAAAATTATCGGCAGAACACCTAGCGAAGGCAGTAATCGGTCGCTAGGTTGATGATCACAAACGCAGCGCGATACCTGCCCCGGAGCGCGCTGTCATCCCCCGAACCCCGCGGGCCGGTGCCGTTGCACTCCCCTCCCCCGACCGGCACCGGTCCGCGGTCTCCAACGTTCTAGCGGACGCCCTTCACCCGCGTGACCAGCACCGCGGCGATGACCGTGGACAGCGCCGAAGCCGCGAAGAGACTCGAGTATCCGCCCAGGTAGGCCAGGATCGGCGCGGTCAGCATCGGCGCGACCACCTGCGGCAGCGAGTTCGCGATGTTGATGACCCCGAGATCCTTCGCCCGGTCCTGCGCGGCGGGCAGCACCTGGGTGAGCATCGCCAGCGCGACGGCCATGTACGCGCCGAAACCGACACCCAGCAACGGTGACGCCGCGAGCGCGGCCGTCCAGTTCTGCCAGACGACGAGCAGCGACGCCGCGACCGCCATCACCGCCGAGGCCGCGAGGACGTACGGCTTGCGCCGTCCCGACTTGTCGGAGAAATGCCCGGCGACGAGCGCGCCGACGACGAGCGCGGCACCGTAGAGACCCATCATGATCAACAGGCCGGTGTCCGGATCCTCGTAGTGCACCGCGTCCTTGAGGAAGAACAGCAGGTACAGCGTCCCGAACGCGTTGCCGAGGTTGATCATGAAGTGGCAGGCCCACGCCCAGGCGAAGTCCGGATGCCCGCGCGGGGAGATCCACAGGTTCGCCAGCACGTCCCGGGTCCGGACGGACGGGCGGAACGCGACCGGCAGCCGCGCGTCCGGCGTGCGCAGGACGAACGCCGCCGCGCCCGCCAGCACGATGGCCGCGCACACCGCGTATCCCAGCGGGAGACCGGCGAGGTCGAGCATCACCACGACCACCACCGCGCCGAGCACGGTCCCGAGCATCTGCGCGATGCCGACGAGCCCGCCGACCTGCGCACGCTGGGGCACGGGCACGCGGTCCGCGATGGCCGAGACCAGCATCGCGAGCATCCCGTTCAGCCCAGCCTGGACCAGGCACCAGCCGAGCACCATGACCGCGACGTTCGGCGCGAACGCGAGGACGAGCAGACCGGCCGCGGCGACCGCCGCACCGGCCGCCGTCCACGGATGACGGCGGCCGCGGGCGGAGCAGGTGCGGTCCGACAGCAGGCCGATGGCCGGGTTGGCGATCAGCGCGACGACCGCGCCGATTCCGGTGACCAGGCTGAACACCGCTTCTTTGTTGGCGGCGTCCAGAAGCTCGGCCTGCTTCGGCAGGAGGACCTGGATGGGCGCGTAAACGCCGAGCCAGAGCGCGATGTTCGCGAAGAACAGCAGGCTCATCCAGCCCGCGCGGACCCTGGTGACCGGTTCCGCGAGCGCCTCGGGCAGCTCCCGGACCTCACTCATGGCGGATCAGATCCCGGTACCAGCCGAAGGAGTCCTTCGGCGTGCGCTTCTGCGTCTCGTAGTCGATGTGCACCAGCCCGAAGCGCGGCTGGTAGCCCTTCGACCATTCGAAGTTGTCCATCAGCGACCAGACGAAGTACCCGCGGATGTCGACACCGGCGTCCATCGCCTCGCGCACCGCGACGAGGTGGCTGTCGAGGAAGTCGATGCGCTCCTGGTCGTGAACGTGCCCGTCTTCGGCGACGACGTCGTCGAAACTGCACCCGTTTTCGGTGATGTAGACGGGCGGGAGATGCTCGCGGTAGCGGTCGTGGAAGCCGACGAGAAGATCGCGCAGCCCATGCGGGACGATCGGGGAATCGTTGGTGGTCATGGGATATCCCTCGATCGCGCGAAGCTCGAAGGGAAGAGGGTTGCCTTCGCCGGGCGCGGCGACGCCCTGCGGCTCGTAGTAGTTCACCCCGTAGAAGTCGAGCGGCTGTGCGATGGTGGGCAGATCATCGGCGAAGCCCACTGGGAGATGTTCGACGACTTGTTCGGGATATCGGCCGAGGAGCACCGGATCCGCGTATGTGCGATTGATGAGGGCGTCGATCCATTCGCCCGCGGCCTTGTCCTCCGGCGAATCGGAGGCGGGCCAGATCGGCGAATGATTGTTGGCCGTGCCGACGCTGCGGGCACCGGCGGCGCGGAGCGCCTGGACGGCGAGACCGTGCGCGAGATTCTGGTAGTGCGCGGTGGGCAAGGCGTCGAGCAGGAGCGTCTTGCCGGGGGCGTACTCGCCGATCGCGTAGCCGAAGATCGACATGACCATGGGCTCGTTGAGCGGGATCCACATTTTCACCCGATCGGAGAACCGTTCGCCCACGATGGCGGCGTACTCCCCGAAGCGTTCGGCGGTATCACGGGAAAGCCAGCCGCCCTTGTCTTCGAGCGCCTGCGGGAGGTCCCAGTGGAACAGCGTCCCGGTCGGCGCGATGCCGGCGGCACAGACTTCGTCGAGCAATTTGTCATAGAAGGCAAGGCCTTCGGCGTGGGGCTTGCCTTCGCCGCCGGGCTGGATTCTGGGCCAGGCGAAGGACATCCGGTAGGCGCCGACGCCGAGTTCGGCCATCAGCGCGATGTCCTCGGAGTAGCGGTGGAAGTGATCGGCGGCTACTTTGGCGTGCTCAGCCCGCGCGATCTTTCCCTCCGTTTCGGTGAAAGTGTCCCAAATGGACTGCCCTCGGCCGCCTTCCCCGGTCGCCCCCTCGATCTGGAAGGCGGAGGTCGAAACACCCCACAGGAATTCGGACGGGAAGGTCGGATTCTCCACCGGCGGCACACCTTTCCTCTTCAGACTCGGCCGAACATGAAAAGTTCTCAGATACTATGCCTTCACTCGACCGGGGGGAACCCTGTCGGCACGATAAAGTCGCAGATCAGCGAAGGAGGAGCCCGAGTGTCCGACATCCAGGCCGCGAAACCGCAAGCGGAGACCACTCCGCTCCGGCGGCAGCCCGTCCAGCAGCGCAGCGCCAAGCGGGTGGAGCAGATGCTCGACGCCAGCGCCCAGCTGATCGACGAACTCGGTTACGACGCGTTGACGACCACACTGATCGCGAAGCGCGCCGGCGTGGCCGTCGGTTCGCTGTACCAGTTCTTCCCCGACAAGCGGGCCGTGGTGCAGGCGCTGACGCAGCGGAACCTCGAACGGTTCGTCGCCTCGGTGTCGGAAACCCTGAACGAGCTCGCGCCCGAACACTGGTGGGACGTCGTGGATTCGATCCTCGACATCTACCTCGCGATGCACCGCGAGGTTCCCGGCTTCTCGAAGGTCCACTTCGGTGACGTCGTGGACCGGCAGCTCCTCGACGAGACCCGCGACAACAACGCCGTCATCGTCGACGCGCTCACCGACGTGCTTTCGGCGCGGATCCAGTCGCCGCCGGACGACATCCGGTTCGCGCTGACGATCGCGAACGAGACGGCCGACGCCTTGCTGAAGCTGGCCTTCCGGCGGGACCCTCGAGGGGAAGAGCGGATCGTGGCGGAGGCGAAGTCCGTGGTGAAGGGGTACCTGGCGAGCAAGTTCGGCGAGTCCTGAGGGTTACTTCCGCTGGGGCTCGCTGCTGGGCTTCGCCGGGGGTTCAGCCCGGCCCGGCTCCGTCCATTATGGACTCCCGGTGAACGTCCTGAAGGCCCCCTTTGAGACGTTGAGCGTCCCAAAGGAGGCCTTCAGGACACCGGTGGATCCCCGTTGCTCCATTCGTGTCCACCGATGCCTGGACCCCACGTCCCACCAGTCACACAACTCCCAGCAACCACGCGCACACGCCCGCTGACCTGGCCTTACCCGGTTATCCACATAACCTGTCCACACCCACCCACAGTTGTGGACAACCTCGCCCCTCACCCCCTCGGAACCGCCGTCCCCGACACCCCCTCCCGATACGCTGGTGCGGGGCGCGCCCCCCAGGGATGGGTGGGGGGTGGGGTCGCGCGGGTCAGCCGAAGTTTTGGGATTCGCCTCGGTAGGTGGGGACGGTCCGGTCGACGCGGTCGCCGACGACGACGTGGTAGTGCGTGAAGCGTTCGGCGAGTTCGCCCGCCTTCGCGTGGCGCAGCCAGACGCGGTCGCCGAGCCGCAGATGGCGGGCGGCCTCACCGGAGACGGGGGTCTGGACTTCGCCGGCGCCCTCGAATCCGAGTAGCGAGAGGCCTTCGGGCAGGTAAGGCGTCGGGAGCCGCGAAGACTCGGCGGGGCCCGAAGCGATGTAGCCGCCGGAGAAGAGCGTCGCAACCTTCGGTGCCGGGCGGCGGACGACGGGCAGCGCGAACATCGCGGCCGGGCGCGGCGAGAAATGCGCGTAGCCATCGAAGAGCGTCGGCCCGATCAGGCCCGAGCCCGCCGCGATCTCGGTGACGGCCGCTTCGGCGCCGGTCGATTCGACGCTGCCGCTGCCGCCACCGTTGACGAATTCCAGGTCGGCCAAGGCCCGCACCGCGCGGACCGCGGCCGCGCGGCGTTTCGCGATTTCCACAATGGACTTCCGCTGCATCCAGCCGACGAGCGAGTTCTTGACGCCGCCACCCGCCGCGTCGCCGAGCCCGGCGATCTGACCTTCGTACGCCATCATCCCGACGAGCCGGAAACCCTTGCGGGACAAAATGGTTCGCGCGAGATCCGCGGCCTGCCTCGGACTGAACACCGGCGAGCGCCGGGTGCCGACGTGCACTCCTGGCAGCGGCCGCCACGAAGCGTCGAGCTCCAGGCAGACGCGGATTTCGGGATGCCCCTGCCCCAGCGCGGCATCGACCAGGTCGAGATGTTCGGGCGAGTCGACCATGATCGAAATCGCCGCCCGCGCCCGGTCGTTCGCCGCCAGCCGGCGGAGCGCGCCGTGGTCGGCGGTCGGGTACGCCACCACGATGTCCTCGGACGTCCCCTGCTCGACATGCCAGACGGCTTCGGCGAGCGAGTAGCACATGAGGCCTTCGAAACCGGGCCGCGCGAGCACCCGTTCGAGCAGATACCGGCAGCGCACGGACTTGCTGACCACGCGGATCGGTTTGCCGCCTGCCCGCCGCAGCAGGTCGGCGCCGTTCGCGTCGAACGCATCCAAGTCGACAACCGCGAACGGAGGATCCAGGTCCTTCGTCGCCAAGTCGTACACCGTCGCACTGGTCACCCGAACTAAGGTACGACAGAAGGGCTTGAAACGCGAATACTATTCACTTAATGTTTCGGCACTCGGACATCTCAAGGGCAGCAGCTCACGAAACGGGTGGCTCATGACACGGTGGAGCAACTGGGCCGGCACCGCGACGGCGTCGCCGCTGCGCGTGCATCGGCCGCGGGACACGGCCGCGATCGCCGAGGCGATCGGCCGGTCCGCCGCGGACGGACGGCGCCTGCGCCCGCTGGGCAGCGGCCACTCCTTCACCGCGATCGCCGCGGCGGATTCCGACGCCATGGACCTGACCGGCTGGACGGGCATCGCGTCGGCCGACGTCGCGAAAGGCCAGGTCACGGTCCGTTCCGGCACCACGCTCAAGCAGCTCAACGCCGAACTCGACGCGCTGGGCCTGGCGATGACCAACCTCGGCGACATCGACGCGCAGACCGTCGCGGGCGCGATCTCCACCGGCACCCACGGCACCGGCGCGCGGCTCGGCGGGATCGCCACCCAGATCGCCGCGCTCGAACTCGTGCTCGCCGACGGCGCCGTGGTCACGTGTTCGGCGGACGAACGCGCCGACCTCTTCGCCGCGGCGCGAGTCGGGCTCGGCGCGCTCGGCGTCATCAGCACGGTCACCCTGCAGTGTGAACCGTCGTTCCTGCTCTCCGCCCAGGAGCGGCCGGAACCCCTCGAACAGGTCCTCGAAGGTTTCGACCGGTTCGCCGACGAGAACGACCACTTCGAGTTCTACTGGTTCCCCTACGGCAAGAACGCCCTGGTCAAGCGCAACAACCGGCTTCCGGCGGGCAGCGAACGCCGTCCGCTTGCCAAGCTGAAGGAATTCGTCGACTACGAGGTCACGGAGAACATCGCGTTCGGCGGCCTGTGCCGTCTCGGCCGCGCGGTGCCGAAACTCGTGCAGCCGCTCGGCCGGTTCGCCTCGAACATCCTCTCCGCCCGCGAGTACAGCGACACGTCGCATCGCGTCTTCGTGACCCACCGCGGCGTGCGGTTCGTCGAGTCGGAGTTCGCGATCCCCCGCGAAGCGCTGCATGACGTCTTCTCCGAGCTCCGCGCGTTCGTCCCGAAGCTGGAGAACCCGGTCGCGTTCCCGGTCGAGGTGCGCGTCGCCGCCGCGGACGACATCTGGCTTTCGACCGCGAACGGCCGCGACTCCGCCTACATCGCGATCCACCAGTTCGTCGGCATGCCCTACCGCGAGTACTTCGCCGGATTCGCGTCGATCGTCGGCGAGGTCGGCGGCCGCCCGCACTGGGGCAAGATGCACGACCTCGACGCCGCCACCCTGCGCTCGCGGTACCCGCGCTTCGACGACTTCCTGCGGGTCCGCAAGGAGGTGGACCCGGCCGGGGTCTTCACGAACACGTACCTCGACCGGGTCCTCGGCACCGCTTAAGCCGTTTCGAACAAGGCGCTGACCGACTCGCCGTTGTGGATCCTCCGCATCGCTTCCGCCAGCGCGGGCGCGATCGACAGGACTCGCAGCTTCGGGCTCTGCTCCTCCGGCGGGATCGGCACCGTGTTCGTGCAGACGACCTCCAGCACGTCGGGCTGGCTGCCGATCCGTTCGAGCGCGCCGCTGGAGAAAAGGCCGTGCGTGCAGGCGACGCGGATCGAGCGCGGCTTCAGCTCGCGCAGTTTGGTGAGCAGCTCGATCACCGTGCTGCCCTTGGCGATCTCGTCGTCGAGGACGATCACGTCGCGGCCGGTGATCTCGCCGATCACCGAGCTGATCTCGACCCTGTCATCGGCGAAGCGCTGCTTCGCGCCGGCGGCGACCTGAACTCCGAGCAGCCGGGCGAAATGCGCGGCCTCCTTGGCGTTGCCGAGATCCGGCGAAACGACGGTGGCCGCGGAGAGGTCGTACTGGCGGAAGTGCTTCGCCAGCTCCTGCAACGCGTGCAGGTGATCGACCGGAACGCTGAAGAAGCCGTGCACCTGCGGCGAATGCAGCGTCATCGCGAGAACCCGGTCGGCGCCGGCGGTCGCCATCAGGTCGGCGACGAGACGGCCGCCGATCGAGATCCGCGGCGCGTCCTTCTTGTCCGAGCGGGCGTACGAGTAGTGCGGCATGACGACGGAGATCCGCTTGGCCGACGCGCCCCGCGCGGCGTCCAGCATCAGCAGCAGTTCGACGAGATGTTCCTGCACCGGCCGCACCAGCGGCTGGATCAGGAAGACGTCGCGCTCGCGGCAATTCGCTTCGAGCTGGACTTCGAGACAGTCGTTGGCGAATCGCTGCACCTTCACCGGATGCAGGGGAACGCCGAGATGGGCGCAGATCTCTTCGGCGAGCTCGGGATGTGCGCTGCCGCTGAAGACCGCGATGTCCTCGCGCAAGGACCTACTCCGTTCAGTCAAAAGACGGATTACGCCCACACACTAGAGTTTCACAGAGCGGAAAAGGCCTGAGAGATAGCAGTATCACCCGAGATCGCTTCGAGAACGCGGCCCGCCGTCGACGGGGCGTCGAGCAGCGCGACGAGAATCGCGGCGACGTCCTGCCGGGGAATGGGTCCGCGGCCGGTGGACTCGGCGATCAGGATCTCGCCGGTGCCTTCGTCGTTGGTGAGCTGTCCCGGCCGCAGGATCGTCCAGTCGAGATCGCGGGCGCGCAGATCGTCTTCGGCCGCTTTCTTGGCCTTGAGGTAGATCCGGAAATCGTCCGGGACGTCCACGGTCTCCCATTTGTCCGCCCCCATGGAGCCGACCTGGATATGCCGCCGGACGCCCGCCCGCTCGGAGGCGGCCGCGAAGAGTTCGGCGGCCGCTCTGTCCACAGTGTCCTTGCGGGCGGTGCCGCTGCCCGGCCCGGCGCCTGCCGCGAAGATGGCGGCGTCGGCGCCGTCGAGCACCTTGGCGACGGCGTCCACATCGGACTTTTCCAGATCGAGGACGACCGCTTCGGCACCGGCGGCTTCGAGGTCGGCGACATGGTCGGGATTACGCACGATCCCCACCGCCTGATCACCGCGTGCGGAGAGCAGTTTCTCCAGCTTCAGCGCGATCTGTCCGTGTCCACCCGCAATGACGACTCGCATTCCCGCGAGCCTAGTGCGTTCAGTCCACTTCGGCAGGGAGCTCGGTTTCGCGCAGCAGCTGGTCGTAGACGATCTCGTTGACCAGGCGCGAGACAGGGTCCTCGTCGAGGATCATGCGCTCACCGTGGCCCTCGAGGTCGAGGTCGGCCACCGCGTTGGGGTCGGCGGTGACGATGCCGAGCCCGTAGGCGCGGGCTCGCGGCAGGCAGTTGCCGACGTAGTCTTCCGTCAGTACGGCAGGCGATGGGAGAACCATCGCGGCCTCGCCGTAACGTGCGAACGGAACCGCGGAGGCCATCGCGGTGCGCCAGTGCCGGGCGACCGCGAGGACGCCGATGATCTCGGCGGCCGGCGCGGGTGCGGTCGCGGCCAGCTCTGGCCATGTCCAGGTGTCGACGGTGGCGCGATCGATGACGGGACCCATGCCCATCGCGATGCGCTCGGCGTGCACGTCGGTACGGAGCCGGGCGACCACGCAGATCTTGCGGCCGAGCACGGTGGTCTCCGGCAAGACGATGCCGTTCCAGCCGAGCAGGGCCGCCGCCTTGCGCGAAAGCTCCCCGACGCTCGCGGGCAGTTCGATCGGCGGCACCACCCGGCTCGGCAGTGACCGGCTGCGCTTCGCGCCACCGGCGACCGTCGAGCTCTCCATGTTCGGTGTAGCCGCCACGTTCCGCCTCCTTCGAACCTGGTTTCCCTAGGGCTCTTCATCCCGTGCCACCTCGGTGGAAGCGGCACATGATCTGTCTAACAGGGCGGGGAGGCGACGGCGCCGGACAACGGGAGTGGCTGCGATCGGCGGCGCCTTGTCATCGGTGACCGGTCGGTAGGCGGTCATCGGACTTCAGTCCGACGTGCCGCCAACCGAGTGAGGGAGAGGTAAGTGGTGTCACCCGGCGTCTCCGAACGGTCACGAGTACGGACTGATCGCCACCGAACACCGGCGCGGCAAGGGAAGTAAAACGTTAGACCATTCAGCCCAGTGAATACCCATTCCACTTTGGACCTTCGCAGGTCAGGTCACGAGATCGTCGCGGTGCGGAGGAGTTCTTCGACGCCCGGTGTCCGCCACTCGTCCATCACCACGATTTGCCTGTCCGCAACGAACCAGATCCGCTGGGTCACTTGCGTCTCGCCGCTTCCACCCGTCTGTCCACGAGGAACACACTGGATCGTCCACTCCTCGTAGGTCGCCGATGTCCCGCCCACCGGTGCGGTGGTGGAAACCGTCCGCACGGCGTCACCCTCTTGGCGGAGGTCCTTTCGCCCGGCGGCGTTGCAGGCCCGGCCGCCCGCGCTGCGCCGATAGAACTCACCGGGCCGGTACGGCGGCTGTTCCGCCGACTGCTGAGTGTTGTCCGTGAGCAGGACGTACTTGCAGTTGAAGTACTTCTTGGGGTCCGGGCAGCCAGGATCGACGAGCACCTTCTCCAGCCCCTGCGAGACCACGGACCAGCCCTGCGGCAGATGCAGCGTCAGCGCGCCCGCCGAGACGTCGGTGACTCCCGGCGCGGGCGGGGCGGACGAAGTTCCCTTCAGCGGTTTTCCGCCGGTCACGCCCTCGACGAGCTCCGGGTTCAGGAGACCGCTCAGCTTGTCGTACGGCAGCGTGTAGTCCTGGACTCCGCAGGCGGTGGCGAAGCCGAGCAAGTTGAGGTCGACGGTCACCTCGACGACCGCCGGGGTGAACGCGAGCCACACCTTCGGCTCTTCGGCGAGGTCGGCCGTCTTGAGGGGCTGGTACGGGAAGGTGCTGCTGACCGCACCGCACTGCTGCTTGTCGGGCCAGAGCAGTTCGGCGAGGGTCCGCAGGCCGTCGTCGCTGAACTTTCCGGGGGCGAACAGCTCGGCGGGAGTGAGCGCCTTGCCCTCCTTCAGGTCGATGGTCACCGCGGCACGACCATTTCCCCAGGTCGAATGCGGTTTGTTCGCGAGATCGTGCGTGTAGCGCACCGAGAGGTACCGCTCGTTCCGCGAGCGCACGTCGGCCTTCGTGAGGAGCTTGTACGGGCCGCGTTCCGGCTCCAGCTTGGCGGCGCCCGGGCCGGTCTTGCGGTTCCAGTCGTCGATCGGCGCCGTCAGTGCGTCGTTGACGCGCTTCAGCCAGGCCTGATCGGTGGACCCGGTCACCTCGGGGTGATCCCCGCTGTACGCGATGTTCGTCCCGGGCACGGTCCCGGTCCGGGTCTTCATGGCGACCTTGAGCGCGACGGCCTGCTGCGTGGTCGGCGGAGACGGCGGCGGCGTGCTCGCGTCGGAGAAGACGACCACCGAGCCGACCACGGCGGCCGTCGCCGCGACGACACCGATGGCGATCTTCAGTCCTGCCGCGATCCCGCCGGTGGACGCGGCCGCCGCGCCCGTCCCGGCGGCGGCGACCCCGGGCGCGGCCGCCGTACCGGCACCGAGCAGGACCAACGGGGTCGCCGCGGCGAGCACACCCGCCGCCTTCGCCAGCCGTGACCAGCCCTTGCGCTCCCATTCGTCGCCGTAGCCCGCGCGGGCGACGCGTTCCAGTTCACTGACGAACATGAGCGCGTCGACCGGTCGTTTCGACGGGTCCTTCGCCATTCCCAGCGCGACGATCTCGTGCACCGGCTGGGGGACTTCGCCGAACGGGATGGGCGCGTGTTCATGCAGCGTGCGGAGCACTTCGGTGTCTTCGGCCTGGTAGGGCCGGTGCCCGGCGACGCACTGGAAGAACACGCAGGTCGCGGCGTAGACGTCGGTCGCGGGCGTGGCCTGTCCGCCCGACCACTGCTCGGGAGCCATGTACGCGGGCGTGCCGACGGACGGGCCGCGTTCCCCCGCCAGGACGGCCGTGCCGAAGTCGACCAGCTTGCTCTCGCCGGTGTCGGCGACGAGGACGTTGGCCGGTTTGTAGTCCCGGTGGACGACGTGGGCGGAATGCGCCGCGGCCAGGCCGAGCAGCGAACCCTTCAGAACCGCGAGGGCGGCCTCGGGTTCGAGAGCGCCTTCGGCCTGGAGCACCGAACGCAGGGAGACGCCGTTGATCGCCTCCATGACGATCGCGGCGCCCTGCGGCGTCTCGAAGAACTCGTGCAGTTTCACGACGTGTGGGCTCGACACCCGGTGCAGCGCCAGGGCTTCCTGCCGGAACGCGGCGAGATGCGCGGGGTCCGCGGCGAAGCTAGAGAAGAGGTACTTGATCGCGACGAGGTGGCCCGTGGTGTCCTGGCGTGCGAGCACCACGCGGCCGAAGGTGCCCGTGCCCAGCTGCTCCAGCTCGGTGAAGCCGGGCAGTCTCCACTCGTCAGTCAGTTCCACTGCGCCTCTTCCAGAATCTTGTCGAGGCCTGGAGTGTTCCATTCGTCGACGATCACGAGCTGCGTTTTCGGCAGGAACCAGACCCGCTGGGTGACCGTGCCGCCGCCAGAACACGTGAGCCGCCACTCTTCGTAGGCGGCCCGCTTCGTCCCGACCGGGCGAAGTTCCTTCATCTGGAGGGCAGGTGCTCCCTGGGTCTCACCGGGTGCGCCGATGGAATGGCACGGACGCGGGCCGGTCGAGCGGTTGTACGGCTTGCCCGGTTCATACGCCCGCGTGGCCGGGTCGGCCCGCGAGTTGTCGCTGAAGACGACGCCCGCGCAGTGGAACGGCTGCGTCCCGCCTCCCGCGCACTGGTCGGCGGTCACCAGGTAGCGCTCGATGGGGGCGCCGGAGAGCAGCGACCACTTTTCCGGGGTGGTGATGGTGAAGGCGCCGACGTCGTCCACTTTGGTGCGTTGCCCCTGCGTGCCGCCGAGCAGGTTCACGACCCCCGGGCTCAGCAGGTGGAGGAGGTGGCGGAATTCGACGGTGACCTGGGTCGGGTCGCAGACACGGGGGTAGCCGAGCACGGATCCGTAGACGTAGAACGTCATCCCGTTCGCGGTCGGTGCCGCCTGCAGCACGGTGTCGCCGGTGACGGACCACGGATCCGACATCGCGCGGGCCGGCAAGTGCTCGGGCGAGCTTGGCGCGTCGGCGAGGCAGTCACCCGGCCTGGCGGCGTCGAAGAGCATGTCTTCGAGCATGAGCATCCGGTCGGCGGTGCCGTCGACGTTGTCGAAGAGCCGCGCGGTGGGGATCGGCTCGCCCTTCGTCAGGTCGATGACGATGGGACGGATGCTGAACCCGCCGTGGTTGCCGAACTGGACGGAGTCGATCGAGCGTTTGTAGACGACCGAGAGCAGCTTGTCGTCCTGGCGCAGGATCTCGGCTTCGGTCTTCATATGCGGGATGTCGCCGTCGGGTTCCCGCTGGGGCGGGTAGCTGTCCGGCCAGAAGCCCGCGAGCCACCCGTCGATCGGCGCCATCAGCGCCTTGTTGACCCGTTCTTCGGCGGCCTTGTCCTTCAGCCCGCTGATCCGGACGTACTTGCCGTTGTAGTCGAAGCCGTCGAGCTTTTCGGTGCGGGTGAGGAGGTCGACCTTCATCGCGGCGACGGTCGTCGTCTGAGGCGGCGCTTCGTCACCGTCGGCGTTGACCACGACGACCGTGCCGACGGCGGCCGCGGTGACGGCGGCGACCGCGGCCGTCACCTTGAGACCGAGCGCGATCCCGCCACCGGTGGTGGCCGCGACCCCGCCACCCGCGATGACCGGTGCCGCGGCCGTCCCGGCACCGAGCAGGGCCAACGGGGACAGGGCGACCAGGACACCGGCGCCTTTGGCGAGCCAGTGCCAGCCGTTGCGCTCCCAGTCCTCGCCGTACGCCTTCCTGGCGGACGCCTCCAGTTCGGTGACGAACTCGGCCGCGCCCGACGGCCGATGGGCGGCGTCCTTCGCCATGCCGCGCGCGATGAGGTCGCGGACCGGTTCGGGGACCTCGCCGAACGGGATCGGGGCGTATTCGTGCAGCGTGCGCAGCACTTCGGTCTGTTCGGCCTCGTACGGCCGGTGTCCGGCGACGCACTGGAAGAACACGCAGGTCGCGGCGTAGACGTCGGTCGCGGGGGTGGCGATGCCACCCGCCCACTGCTCGGGCGCCATGTACGCGGGTGTGCCCGCGGCGACCCCGGTCTGCCCGGCGAGCACGGCGATGCCGAAGTCGACGAGCTTGCTCTGCCCCTCCCGGGTGACCAGGACGTTGGCCGGTTTGTAGTCGCGGTGGACGGTGCCCGCGGCGTGCGCGCCGGCGAGACCGAGCAGCGAGCCCTTGAGGATGGCCAGCGCGGCTTCGGGTTCGAGCTTCTCCTGGCGGCCGAGGATCTCTTTCAGGGAGATTCCGTGAACGGCTTCCATGATGATCGCGGCCCCTTGCGGGGTCTCGACGAACTGGTGCAGCCGGGCGATGTGGGGCCCCGAAACGCGGCTCAGGATCTGCGCCTCGTGGCGGAATTCGGCCAGCCGCCGCGGGTCTGCCGCGAACCGTGCGTACAGGTATTTGATGGCCACGACCTGCGCGGATTCGTCGTGGCGAGCCAGCACGACCCGGCCGAATCCCCCTTCGCCCAGCGACCCCATCTCGGTGAAACCCGGCAAGGCCCAGTCGTCCACAGATTCCTCCGCGATTCCCGATCGTGTCCCCTTGGAGGTGAGCTGCGCCGCAGCGGTTCCCCGCCTTCCGGGTTTAGGGTTACTCGTCGGTCACTTAGCCCGTTGCGATGGAGGAACGATGCGTTCGCCGAAGGATTTCTTCGCCCCGCTCGCGGTGGGGGCGCCGGAACCGCTCCGCCAGATCCCCGTGCCTCCTTCGCGGATGATCCACTTCTTCGATCCCAGCAACGAGAAGATGGCCGCCAAGGTCCCGGATATCGCCAAGAAGGTCGACGTCCTGCTCGGGAACCTCGAAGACGCCGTGCGCGCCGATCGCAAGGAGGCCGCGCGGAACGGACTGGTCTCCATCGCGAAGTCGACCGACTTCGGCAAGACGCAGCTGTGGACCCGCGTCAACAGCCTCGACTCGCCGTGGGTGCTCGACGACCTGATCACGCTGGTCACCGAGATCGGCGACAAACTCGACGTGATCATGGTGCCGAAGGTCGAAGGCGCGCAGGACATCCACTACGTCGACCGGCTGCTCGCGCAGCTCGAGGCACGGGCAGGCCTGACGAAACCGCTGCTGGTGCACGCGATCCTGGAGACCGCCAGCGGCGTCGCGAACGTCGAGGAGATCGCGGGCGCGAGCCCCCGGATGCAGGGTATCTCGCTCGGCCCGGCCGACCTCGCCGCGAGCCGCCGGATGAAGACCACCCGGGTGGGTGGCGGGCACCCCGGTTACCTGGTGCGCACGGACCCCACCGGCGAAGACCTGAACGAGGGGCGCACGACGTATCAGCAGGATCTGTGGCACTACACCGTCGCGCGGATGGTCGACGCCTGCGCGGCGAACGGGATCCTGCCGTACTACGGGCCGTTCGGCGACATCCGCGACGTCGTGGCCTGCGAAGACCAGTTCCGCAACGCGTTCCTGCTCGGCTGCGTGGGCGCCTGGAGCCTGCACCCGGTGCAGATCGACATCGCCAAGAAGGTGTTCTCGCCCTCGCCCGAGGACGTCGCCTGGGCGCGGCGCGTGATCGCCGCGATGGGTGACGGCACCGGTGCGGTGATGATCGACGGGAAGATGCAGGACGACGCCTCGGTGAAGCAGTGCCGGGTGGTCGCCGAACTCGCGGACGCCCTCGCCGCCGACGATCCTGAACTCGCCGCCGCCTACGAAGCGGCAACCAAGGAGGCTTCCGAATGAACCCCCGGCGTTCCGTCCTCTACATGCCCGGCGCGAACGAAAGAGCGCTCGAAAAGGCCAAGTCGCTGGACGCGGACGGGCTGATCCTCGACCTCGAAGACGCCGTCGCGCCCGACGCGAAGGAAGCCGCACGTGAACGCGTTTGCGCGGCCGCGTCGTCGAAGGAGTACGGCTCGCGCGAGGTGACCATCCGCGTCAACGGCCTCGACACCGAATGGCACGACGCCGACCTCCGTGCCGCCGCGCAGGCCGGCCCGGACGCCATCGTGGTGCCGAAGGTCGACTCCGCCGCCGAAGTGCACAACATCGAGCGTGCGCTGGAGCTCGGCGGCGCGCCGGATCACACGAAGATCTGGGCGATGGTGGAGACGCCGGTCGCGATGCTGCACGCCGAGGAGATCGCGTCGGCGTCCGAACGGCTCACCGTGCTGGTCATGGGCACGAACGACCTGGCGAAGGAGCTGCACGCCGAGTTCGTCCCCGGCCGCGCGCCCCTGCTGGGCGGGCTTTCGCTCGCGCTGCTGGCCGCGCGGGCGACCGGCAAGGCGATCCTCGACGGCGTCTACAACGACGTGAAGGACCTCGAAGGCTTCGAGGCGGAATGTGTGCAGGGACGTCAGTTCGGCTTCGACGGCAAGACGCTGATCCACCCGGCGCAGCTGGAGCCGTGCAACCGGATCTTCGCGCCGTCCGAGGAGGAGATCACGCGCTCGCGCAAGATCATCGCGGCGTTCGAGGAAGCACAGGCGGCCGGGCAGGGCGTCGTGACCGTGGACGGGCGGATGATCGAGAACCTGCACGTGGACAACGCGCGGCGGATCCTGGCGCTGGCCGAGGCGATCGGCGACTGACGCGTTTAGTCCTCTGAATGCGGTAGTTGCGCGCGCAAGGACCGCATTCAGAGGACTAAATGCGGGTCAGGGCCAGGGGCGCGGAGTGGGGCGAAGGGATTCGTAGGCGGCAGCGGCGCGAAGGACGTCGAGGTCGGCGAAGCGGCGGCCGCTGATCTGGAGACCGATGGGCTGGTCGTCGCTCGTGTAGCCGCAGTTGATCGAGACAGCGGGCTGGCCGGACATGTTGTACGGCACGGTGAACGCGATGTGCTCGAACGGGCGGCGCGGGTCGTTGGTCGGCGAGGGCCATTCGGCGGGCGGGGCCGAGACCGGGCAGGTCGGTGACAGGACGACGTCGAAACGTTCGGTCGCGCGCAGGGTCGCGACGGCGATGGCGTCGATCTGCGCGAAACCGCGGTAGGCGTCGACACCGCTGACGTCGGCGCCGCCGGCGGCCCAGTCGGCGATGTACGGCAGGACCTTCGCGCGGCGCTCTTCGGGCAGGGCCGACATGTCCGACCAGGCACGGACGCGCCAGAAAGTGTCGAGGCCGTCGAGCATTTCTCGCCGCAGGAACGGCGAAACCGGCTCGACGACGGCACCCGCGGCCTCGAAGACACGTGCGGCTTCGGTGACGGCGGCGATCGTCTCCGGCAGCACCGGAAGACCGACACCCGGGTCGAGGTGCAGCCCGATCCGCAGGCCCTTGACCTCGCCCGACAACGAAGTCCAAGCGAGCGACGAGGGCGGCAGCGAAAGGTGGTCGCGACCGTCCACACCGGACAGAACGCTCATCAGCAGCGCGGTGTCGGCCACGGTCCGCGTCATCGGCCCGGCGACGCGGCCGAGGAACGGCGGATCCACCGGCACCCGGCCGAAACTCGGCTTCAGCCCGACCAGGCCGCACCAGCCGGCGGGCAGCCGGATCGAGCCGCCGATGTCGGTGCCGACGTGCAGCGGGCCGTAACCCGCGGCGGCCGCCGAACCGGCACCGGCGCTGGAACCGCCGGGCGTGCGCGTGGTGTCCCACGGATTCCGCGACGCGGTGTGGAAACTCGACAGCCCGGACGTCAGCATCCCGTAGTCCGGCATGGTCGTCTTGCCCAGCAGGACACCGCCGGATTCGCGCACGCGAGCGCCCGCCGGGGCGTCTTCGAGCGCGGGTTCCAGCGCGGTGGCGGCCGTGCCGAGCGGGACCGGGGTGCCGCGGGTCGCGATGTTCTCCTTGAGCGTCAAGGGAACGCCGTCGATCGGGCCGAGCGGTTCCCCGGCGTGCCAACGGCCTTCGGACGCCTTCGCGTCTTCGCGCGCGCCACTCGGGTCATACGCGTAGAGCGCGTGCAGTTCGGGTTCGCGTGCCTCGATGCGGGCGAGGACGGCTTCGGTGACTTCGACCGGCGACAGTGTCCCGGCACGGTACCGCGCGACAATTTCGACAGCGGTCAGATCAGGCAACTCCGGCACGGCAGCACTCCTTAGCGTCTGGTGAACCCGCGTCCGCGATCGACGTCGGCAGGGCACGACCTGACATCCAGGTCACGAAGGTGGTGAAGGCGCCCTGCCACCGCGATAGCGGGGCCTCCGGCCAGGGCGGGTTCACGCATTGAGTCACTTTCCCGACAAAGCACAGCTACGCCAACAGGTGCTTACGTCGCGGGCGGTTCGAAGCGGCCGTCGACCGCGGTCCAGCCGCCGTCCACCGCCAGCACGGAGCCGGTGACGAACGACGACGCGTCCGAGGCCAGATAGACGACGGCGCCCGCGAGTTCGTCCGGACGCGCCCATCGGCCGAGCGCGCCTTTGGTCGCGTACGCGTCGTACCAACCCGGATTCGCCTTGATCTGCGCTGTCAGCGGAGTCTCGACGACGCCGGGCGCGATCGCGTTGACCCGTACCCCGGCCGGGCCGAACTCCGCCGCGGCCGTGCGGAACAGCTGCACCAGCCCGGCTTTCGTCGCCGCGTACGGTCCTTGCCCCGGCTCGACGGTGGTGCCACGGATCGACGAGAACCCGATGATGCTCCCCCGCCCCCGCTCGACCATCCCGGCGCCGAACGCGCGGACGACCTCGAAGGTCGCGCCGAGGTTCAGCGCGATCACCCGGTCGAATTCCTCGCGCGAGTACTCCAGCAGCCGTTTGCGCACGTTGGTCGCGGCGGTCAGCACCACGATGTCGATCTCGCCGAGTTCCGCCGCCGCCCGCGCGACCGCACCGTCCGAGAGCAGGTCGATCTCGTACGCCTCGCCCGCGCCGGTTTCCTTGGCGGCGGCGACATCGCGGTCCGCGACGATCACTTCGGCGCCGTGCGCGGCCAGCGCCTTCGCGGCTTCGCGGCCGATCCCGCTGCCACCGCCGAGGACGACGGCTCGCTTTCCGTCGAGCCGGAACAGGTTCTCATAGCTCACGGGCGCAGCACCGCCATCCTCGTCACGGTCAGTTCTTCGACCGCGAACCGCGGCCCTTCACGTCCGATACCGGAGTCCTTCACGCCGCCGTACGGCATGGTGTCGGACCGGAATCCGGGTACCTCGTTGACGACCACGCCGCCGACTTCGAGCTCGTCAAGTGCGCGGAACGCCGTCTTCAAGGACGTGCTGAACACCGAAGCGTGCAGCCCGTAGCGCGACGCGTTGACCGCGTCGAACGCTTCGCCCACAGAGGACACAGTGCGGATACAGACCACGGGGCCGAAGATCTCCTCGTCCCAGCATTCGAGGCCGTCGGGCACGTCGAGCAGCACGGTCGGCCGGATCACCGTGCCGTCGACACCTCCCCCGACCACCCTCGCACCGGCCGAAGTCGCTTTGTCGACCCATTCCTGGACGCGCTGAGTGGATCCCGGGTCGATCAGCGCCGAGACCCGCGTCTTCTCGTCTCGCGGGTCACCGATGACGACCTCGCCGAGCCGTGAGAGAACCCGTTCGGTGAACTCCTCGGCGACGGCTTCGACGACCAGCACCCGCTGCACCGAGATGCACGCCTGCCCCGACGCGTAGAACCCACCGCGCAGCACGGCGTCCGCGGCCGCGTCGAGATCCGCGTCCTCGGCGACCACCAGAGCGGCGTTGGACCCCAGCTCCAGCAACGTCTTCGTGGGTGCGGCGTCGCGGGCGATCCGGTGCCCGACCAGCGCGGATCCGGTGAACGACACCGCGCCGACCCGCCGGTCGGTGACCAGCGCCGAGCCGACGGCCGCGTCGCCGGTGACGAGCTGGACCATCGCGGGCAGGTCGGTCAGCGACCGTACGAGATGCACGAGCCACAACGTCGCGAGCGGGGTCTGCGGCGCCGGTTTCACCACCACCGGGCAGCCCGCGGCGATGGCGGGCGCGATCTTGTGCGACGCCAGCAGCAGCGGGTAGTTGAACCCGGCGATACCGACCACGACACCGATCGGCTTGCGTTTCCAGAACCCGACCAGCCCGTCGCCGGACGGCAGCAGGTCGAGCGGCACGGTCTCGCCGTGCAGCCGCGAGACCTCCTCCGCGGCGGCCTGCCAGGTGACGATCGTGCGCGCGACCTCGACCCGGCAGTCGACCAGCGGCTTTCCGGTTTCGAGAACCAGAAGCCGCTCGAGTTCGGCGCGTCGTGCTTCCAGAGCGGCGGCAACGTCGTTCAGAAGCGACCGCCGGGTCCGCGACGGCAGGGCCGCGACCTGCTTGAACACCGCGACCGCCTCGTCGATCGCGCGCGTGGCCAGCTCCGGCGTCCCGACCGGCGCCCGACCGATCTCGCTCCCGTCGTACGGGAACACGACCGGCTGTGTGTCTACAGTGGACACCCACTCGTCACCGATCGGCAGTCCTTCCGGGTACTCAGCCATCGTCCCCTCCCCTCAGCCGCGCCAGCTCGGCCCGCAGATTCGGCGCGGCCGCCAGCAGTTCCCTGGTGTACTCGTGTTCCGGCGCGTCGTAGACCTGGTCGACGTCACCGATCTCGACGATCTCACCGCGCCGCATCACCGCGACCCGGTCGCAGACGTGCCGCACCACGCCGAGGTCGTGCGAGACGAAGATCAGCGTCAACGAGTACAGCTCGACCAGCGACGCGAGCAGGTCGAGGATCTGTTTCCGCACCGACACGTCGAGCGCGCTCACCGGCTCGTCCGCGATAAGGACGCTCGGGTTCGGCGCGAGCGCCCGCGCGATCGAGATGCGCTGCCGCTGCCCGCCGGAGAACTGGTGCGGATAGCGGCCGGCGGCGTCCTCGGGCAGGCCAACGGCCTTCAGCAGTTCCGCGACCCGCGCGGGATCCCGGCGGCCCAGAGGTTCGGAAATGATGTCGCGCACCCGCATCCGCGGATCGAGCGAACCCATCGGATCCTGGAAGACGATCTGCAGTTCCGACCGCAGGAAGCCGAGTTTGCGTTCGGGCAGCGTGTCGATCCGTCGGCCTTGGAACGAGACACTGCCCGCCGTCGGTTTGTCGAGCGCGGCCAGCAGTCTGACCAAAGTGGACTTTCCCGAACCCGACTCGCCGACGATCCCGAACCGCTGACCTTCCGCGACGTCGAACGAAACTCCGCGCAGGGCATGGACGTCGCGCCGCGTGTAGCGACGTTCGAGGTCGCGTACTTCGAGCATCATCGGCCCGCCTCCAGATCCGAAGCGGCCAGAAGTTTCTTCGTGTACTCGTGCTTCGGTGCGGTGAGCACCTCGCGGGTGGTGCCTGCTTCGACGATCTCGCCGTCCAGCATCACCAGCACCCGCTCGCATACCGACGCCACGACGGCGAGGTCGTGCGTGATGAACAGCAGCGCGCTCTCCCGCTCCCGGACGCCGTCGAGGATCAACTCCAGGATCTGTGCCTGCACGGTGACGTCGAGCGCCGTCGTCGGCTCGTCGCAGATCAGCAGCTTCGGATCGTTGGCCAGCGCGATCGCGAGGACGACACGCTGCCGCTGCCCGCCGGACAGTTGATGCGGATAAGCGCGAGCGACACCGGGTAACCCCACGGAATCCAGCAAAGCCTCGGCCGCCTCGCGATGTTTCCCGCCGTCTCGGTGGATCCGCATCGGTTCGGCCACCTGCGCGCCGACCCGCATGGCCGGGTTCAGCGCGGTCATCGGTTCCTGGAAGACCATCGACATCTCGTTGCCGCGCAGCCGCGACAGGTCCTTCTCCGGCGCGCCCAGCAGTTCGCGGCCGTCGAGCTTCACCGATCCGGACGCGGCGAGTTCTTCGGGCAGCAGGCCCATGATCGACAGCGCCGTCAACGACTTCCCGGAGCCCGACTCGCCGATCAGCCCGACCCGCTCACCGCGCGCGATGCCGAACGAGACGCCGTGAACCAGACCGCCGATCCCGAGGCCCTGGACTTCCAGTGTCATAACCGCGCCGCCAATCGGGGGTCGAGACGATCGCGGAGGCCGTCACCGAGCAGGTTGAAGCCGAGGACGGCGATGGCGATCGCGACGCCCGGCACGAGCGCGAGCCTCGGGTGCAGGGTCAGGAACATTTGGGATTCCTGGAGCATCCGGCCCCAGGACGGCGTCGGCGGCCGCGTGCCGAACCCGAGGAACGACAACGCCGCTTCCGCGAGCACGGCGATCGCGAACGACACCGACGCCTGCACGATCAGCAGCCCGGAGATGTTCGGCAGCACATGCCGCGCCGCGATGTTCAGCCGCGAGCGCCCGGCCGACCGCGCGGCCAGCACGAACTCGCTGCTCATCACCTGCAGCGTTCCCGAACGCGCGATCCGCGCGAACGACGGGATGGTCGCGATGCCGATCGCCACCATCGCGGTCAGCGTGTCCGCCCCGAACACCGCGCCGAACATGATCGCCAGCAGCAACGCGGGGAACGCGAGCACGAGATCGTTGACCCGCATGACGAACTCGCCGAGCCAGCGCGATGACATCCCGGCGAGGATGCCCAGCGGCGTCCCGATCAGCGCGGCGATGCCGACCGCGACCACACCGACGTACAGCGTCGTCCGCGCGCCGACCATGAGCTGGCTCAGCACGTCACGGCCGAAGCTGTCCGTGCCCAGCGGATTGGCGCCGCTGAAGTCGTGCAGGCGGTTGGCCGCGTCGACCTTCACCGGATCGAACGGTGTCCACACGAACGAAAGGAGCGCGGCGAGCACGATCAGCGCGACGAGCACGCCGCCGATCACGAGACTGCGGCTACGCATCAGGAACCCCGCAATCTCGGGTCGAGCACCGTGTAGAGGACGTCGACCACGAAGTTCACCAGCAGCACGCCGACCACCAAGACCAGCACGATCCCCTGCACGGACAACAGATCCCGCGACGCCACCGAGTCGAGCAGCATGCTGCCCAGCCCCGGCAGGACGAACACGCGCTCGACGACGACCGCGCCGATCAGCAGGGTCGAAAGTTGCAGGCCGAGCACCGTCACCACCGGCACGGCGGCGTTGCGCAGACCATGGCGGAACAGCGCTTGGAACGGCCGAAGTCCCTTGGACCGCGCCGTGCGCAGATAGTCCTGGCCGAGCGTGTCGAGCACCGCGGACCGGACGTACCGCGTGAGGACCGCGCCCTGCACGAGCCCCAGCGACAGCGCCGGCAGGACCAAACCGCGGAGAAATTCGCCTGGGTCCTGCACGGGCGGTGTCCAGCCGCCGGAGGGCAGCCAGCGCAACTGCACCGCGAAGATCTGCACCAGGATGATGCCGGCGAGGAACGCGGGGATCGCGACACCGATCTGCGACAGCCCGGAAAGCGCGGTGCCGTCGGCCTTCCGATGCCGCACCGCGGCGAACGTCCCGGCCGGTACGGCGATCAGCAGCGCCACCAGCATCCCGGCCCCGACCAGCCACAACGTCACGCCGAGGCGGTCGGTCAGCGCGGGCCCGATCTCCTCGCGCGTGACGTACGAGCGGCCGAAGTCGCCTTGCAGGACACCGCCGATCCAGTCGAGGTACTGCGTCACCAGCGGCCTGTCGATGCCGAACTCGGCGCGGGTCTTCGCGACCAGTTCCGGCGTCGCGTTGACGCCGAGCGCGACCTGCGCCGGGTCACCCGGCAGCACGGCCATGAACAGGAACACCACGATGGACGCCACCAGCACGCTGGCCACGAGGATCCCCAGGCGGCGGAGCACCTTGACCGTCATCGCGGCGCCAATCCCGTGAGATCGAAGGACTCGCTGACCTGGTTGCGGACGAACCCGGTCACCTTGTTCTTCGCCACGATCACGTTGGGGAACAGGAAGAGCCAGTCCGCGGCGGCGTCTTCGGACAGCCGCCGCGCGACCTGGCGCATCGCGTCGACCTGCTCCTGGGGCGTTCCGGCGTCGGCCTTCGCCAGGTTCTGCTGGACGGGCTTGCTGTCGTAACCCCAGTAGTACTTCGGCCTGCCGAAGGTCACGATGTCGCGCGCCTCGACGTGCTGGATGATCGACAGGTCGTAGTCGCGGTCGGTGAAGACCTGTTTGAGCCACACCGCCGGGAAGTCCAGCGGCTCGATCGTCACCGTGACCCCGACGTCCGCCAGCTGCGACGCCACCACCTGCGCGGACGAGACGGCGTACGGCAGGTTGGGAATCCTCAACCGGAGCGAAGGATTCGGCTGGCCCGCCTCAGCGAGCAGGGCTTTCGCCTTCGCGGGATCGAACGGGTACGCGTTCGAAAGGTCTTCGTACCAGGGATCCGTCGGCGGGACCATACTGCCGATGAGCGTGCCGCGGCCGCCCCAAGCCGTGTCCAGCAAGGCCTTCCGGTCGATGGCGTACGACAGCGCTCGCCGCACGCGGACGTCGTTCAGCGGTGGGCGCGCGTTGTTGAACGCGAGCGTGACCTCGCTGTTGGTCGTGCCTTCGACGACGGTGAACCGGTCGTCGCTCTGGAACTGCGGGATCGAATCCGGCACGGTGATCGCGGAGATGACGTCGATCCCGTTGCTGAGCAAGGCGTTGTTGAGCGCCGTCGGATCCTTGATGTACTTGAGGACCACCGTGGAATATGCCGGTTTCCTGCCCCAGTACGCGGGGTTCTCCTTGAGCACGATGGAGTCTCCGCGCCTGCGTGAGGACACCGTGTACGGCCCGGTGCCGATCGGTTTATTCGCCAGATCCGCGACACCGGTGCGGCTGAACATCGCGCCGAGGCGGCTGGTGAGACTGAACAGCCAGCCGTTGCTGGGCTTCGTGAGCACGACTCGCGCGTGGTCCGGCGCCACGACGTCGACCCGGTCGACGACGTCCATTGTGGACTTGATCGACACGGTCCAGTCGGTCTTCACGCGCGTCAGGGAGAACTTGACGTCCTCGGCGGTGAACGGCGCCCCGTCGCTGAACTTCGCGTTCTTCCGGAGCTTGAAGTCGTAGGTCCTGCGGTCTTCCGAGATCGTCCACGATTCGGCGAGCAGCGGCACGATCTTCGCGTCCGCGTCGAGTTTCACCAGGCCCTCGTAGACGTTGTAGAGCAACGCCTGCGGGATGGCGGCGCCGTCCGTGCGGGTGAAGTCGAAGTTCGCGGGTTCGGCGGTGTAGCCGATGGCGAGCGTGCCGGGATCCTTGGCCACCGTGGCACTCGATCCGGCGGAGCAGCCGGACGCCACCAGCAGCAACGCTGCCACTGCCGCGTGAATCCGGGGTTTCATCCTGCCCCCTGACCGGTAGACTGGTCTGACCAGTAAACCAGACGAGACGGCAGGGTCAAGATGGAATTCGAGCCGGTCGCCCCTGTCCGCGCGTACCAGCGTGTCGTCGAACAGATCGAGGAAGCCGTGTTCAGCGGCCGGATCAAACCGGGCGACCGGCTGCCGAGCGAACGCGAGCTGATGGTGCAGTTCGACGTCGGCCGCTCGACCGTGCGCGAGGCGTTGCGCGTGCTGCAGGCGGCGGAGATGATCCGCTCGCGCCCGGGCGACCCGCGCGGCCCCGAGGTGCTGGCCGCCTCCCCCGCCGCGTTGCACCGGTCGATGCACCGGCTCGCGCGCGCCGACCACATCGGCCTGTCCGAGCTGTTGCAGTTCCGCATGGTCCTCGACGGTTCCGCACATCTGCTCGCCGCGCAGCTCAGGACCGAGGACCACCTCGCCGAGCTGGACGCGGCGCTGGAGGCGATGCGCGAGGGCGTCTCGAAGGGGTTCGCGGAGTTCTCCCACGCGGACGTCGCGTTCCACGAGGCCATCGCCCGCGCGACCGGGAATCCGCTGCTGGTGATCAGCGGCGAGGTCGTCCGCGGTGTCGTACTGGAACTCATCGAGGACAAACTGGAACACGCCGACGACCGGACGGCACTGATGCGCAACTGGCTGGCACACCACGAAGAGGTGCTGGGAGCGATCCGTGACTCCGACGGCGAGCGTGCGTCACGGCTGGCGAAGCAAGCCCTGTACGACAACTACGCCGAGTACGTCCCCGAGGAGCAACGTCGCCTCTTGCGGCCCCTGCTCGCTTGACCGCCTCTACACTCGCTCAGGTGGGGGATATCAAGAAGCCTTCGACAGCGCGCCAAGGTGTCGGTCTCGCCCTGTCCGGCGGCGGCTACCGCGCGATGTTGTTCCACACCGGAGCGCTGTGGCGGCTCAACGAACTCGGCTGGCTGTCGAAGATCTCGACGTTCTCGAGCGTCTCGGGCGGCTCGATCGCCGCGGGCGTGCTCGCGCACGCGTGGTCGGACCTGAAGTTCGAAAACGGTGTCGCGGACAACTTCTACGACGAGGTCGTCGCGCCGGTGCGGAAACTGGCACGTACCCGGCTCGACATCCCGGTCACCTTGCTGGCCATGGCGATGCCCTGGCGAAGCGCCGGTGAGGAGCTCGCGCGGGTGTACGCGAAACACCTGTTCGGCGACTGCTGCCTCAAGGACATCGACCCCGGCGGCCCGCAGTTCGTCTTCACCGCGACGAACCTCCAGGACGGCGCGCTGTGGTGGTTCTTCCGTCAGAACGGGCCGCACGGGAACATCCCGCTCGCGACCGCGGTGGCCGCGTCTTCGGCCTTCCCGCCGATGCTTTCACCCGTCGTGATCCACGACCCGCTTTCCGACGAGCGGAAACGCAAGATCGTGCTCAGCGACGCCGGCGTCTACGACAACCTCGGCCTGGACCCGGTCGAAGGGCACGCGACGGTGCTGGTCAGCGACGCGGGCAAGCGGATGAAGGTCGCGCGGAAGGTCAAACGTGACTGGGGGCGGCAGTTGCTGCGCGTCCTCGACGTGATCGACAACCAGGTGCGCGAGCTGCGGCGGGGCGCGCTGCTGAAGTCCTATGTGGAGAAAGATTTCAGTGGCGCCTACTGGGGTTCCTACGTCGATCTCGAGAACTTCGAGCTCAAGGATTCGCTGAAGGCGCCTGTGGATCTCACGCACAAGCTGGCGGAGACCCCGACGCGCCTGACGAAACTGCCGGAAGTGCTGCAGGAGCGGTTGATCAACTGGGGTTACGCGGCCTGTGACGCGGGGATGCGGAAGTGGGTCGACACCGAGGCGGTGGCTCCCGACGGGTTCCCGTTCCCTGCCGCCGGGGCGGGTTGAGCGCGTCCCCGACTGCAATGAAGGACTCCTTCATCGCAAATTTCGCGATGAAGGAGTCCTTCATTGCACACCTCAGGGAGCGAGGTTCGCGTAGACGATCACGTTGTCCTTGTAGCTGTGCTCTTCCTTGTCGAAGACACCGCCACAGGTGATCAGCCGCAGCTGCGGCTTGTCCGTGTTGCCGTAGACCGCTTCCTCGGGGAACTGGTCCTTGGGGACCTGGTCCTTCTTCTCGACCACGAACTTCAGGCTCTTGCCGTCGCTGCGGTCGACGAGCACCTCGTCACCCGGGTTGACGTCCTTGAGCTTGTAGAAGATGCCCGGCTGCTTGTTGCCGTCGACATGGCCGAGCAGGATCGACGGGCCGACGTCACCCGGCACCGGAGAAAGCCGGTACCAAGCGGCTTGCATCGGGTTCTTCGCCGACGGGACGGACATCTTGCCGTCCTTGCCGATGGCGACCGTGACCAGGCTCGATTCCGCGCCGATCTTGGGAATCCGCACGTTCGTCGGGCGAGTCCCGTTGAACGGTTTGACGACCGGCGGTGTCGATTCCGCCGCCGCCTGCGCGGCGGGCGGGGCGGGTTCGTCGGTGCCGCATCCCGTCAGCGCGAGGGAAAGCACAAGGGCGGCCGCGACCACGCGGCCGCCCTGCGTCAGGAGCTTCATCGGATCAGGCCGCGGTGGCGCCGAAACCGGTCTCGATGCCGCCCTTGGGCTTCAGCTTGACCTGCTTCTTCGGCTTGTCGGCGCCCGGCGCGGTCGCGCCGCCGCCAGGAATCTCCTCGAACTCGATGTCACCCTTGCCCGGCTTGCCGTCGCAGGTCCAGGTGAAGGTGCTCGCGGTGCCCTTGAAGCCGGGCTTGGCCTCGATGATGTAGATCCACAGGTAGGCCTCGCCACCGTCCTGGAACGAGTCGACGATGGTGAAGTCCGGCGCGGTGACGTCGGCGGGCTCCGAACCGCAGAGGATGGCCAACGCACCCTCGTTGCCCTCGACGTATCCGGCGCCGACGTTCAGCTCCGGCATCGGCGGGGTGGTGCTGGTCGGCGCCTCAGAGGTGGAGGTCGGCGACGGCTTGCCGGAAGTCGGCTTGCCGCTGCTGGTCGGCGTCGGCTCCTGCGAGGACGACGAGGCCGGGGTGCTCGTCTCCGGCGGAGCCGACGTCACCTTGCCGCCCGACCACGAAGGCGAAGGTGCCGTGGAGGGCGCTTCGCTCGACGGCGCGGGAGGCGTGGTCGTCGTTTCGGTCTGCGCCATCGCGACCGGCGTCACGGCCAGCGAGATGACGGCGCCGGCCAGCACCGCGCCCGCGAGGCGGCCCAACGTCTTCTTCAAAGTGATCTCCCAGTGGAAACATCGCAACACAGGGTGACCCCCACCCTGCGGTCACCCGAAAGGAATCGCACGTTCGGGTGACAGCGTGATCCTGCCGGAAAAGTACAGCGGGGCCGTAGTGGAAAAGTCGTGACAAGAACCACTGGGAAAACCGGTAACGCCGCGGTATTCCTGCCCGATACAAGGGCCCGAAAGTCGCTCAACAGAGGGAAAGTCTCGCGGCGACGAAGGAATGTTAACACCCGGAGGGCCGGATCGGTTGCGGTGCGGAAGTATTTTTTCCCCGCCCGCCGAACCGCCCGGAATCGCCGGTTTTCCTGGCCGGATCTCCCTTTTTCGAAGACTCTCCGCACACTTGCCGCCGACCGGTTCACCCGTCCGGACCACGTTTTGGTGAAGGCCTGACCATTTACGTCCGGATACCGGCGCCGGGCAACCAGAAGGTCACGATCAGAACACCAGGAACAGTGCCACGGCGAGGGAGAGCGCGCCGAGGAGGCCCGCGCCGAACAGCCAGGGCTTCGGCGACGTCCGGTTCCGCACCGCCCGGCCGCCGCCCACCGCCGCGATCAGGAGGCCGAGGCCGAACCCGATCGCGGGCAGGAAGGTGGCGAAGGTCCGGTTTTCCGCGGCACAGGCCCAAATCGCGTCGCTCGGGCAGGGCGACGCCGCGAGCTCGGCCAGCAGACCCGCGGTGACGATCGCGAGGAAGCCGAGCACCAGGAGCCAGAACAGGCCCCACAGCAACTGACCGAGCCGCCGAGGCGGTTTCGTCTCGTCCACATGCCCAAGCTAGCCGAGCGCCGAGGCCAGATCCGTCCAGAGATCTTCCGGATCTTCGAGCCCGACGCTGAACCGGACGAGCCCGGCGGGCACGTGGGCGTCGCCTGCCAGCCAGGCCCGGCGCTCGACCAGGCTCTCCACGCCGCCGAGGCTGGTGGCGGCGCGGATCAGCCGCAGCGAACCGATGACCTTGTCCGCGGTCTCCGCGTCCGGGAGTTCGAACGCGATCATCGTGCCGGAGCCGGGATAACGCACCCGGGTGATGGCGGGATGGTCGACCAGGCGCGCCGCCAGCAGGGCGGCCGTGCGCGTCTGCTCGGCGAGGCGGACCGGGAGCGTCCGCAGCCCGCGCAGGGCGAGCCACGCTTCGAGCGCTCCCGGCGTCGCGCCCAACCTGGTGCGCGCGTCGCGCAGGTCCTTCGCGACGCCTTCGTCGGCCGCGATGGTCAGTCCGAGCAGCAGATCGCTGTGGCCGCCGATGAGTTTCGTCGCGCTGTGCACGACGATGTCGGCGCCGAGGTCCAGCGGCCGCTGCCCGAGCGGGGTGGCGAACGTGTTGTCCACGGCGACCAGGCCGTTCGCGGCGGCGGCGATCGTCTCGATGTCGATGACGTCGAGCGTCGGGTTGGTCGGCGATTCGAGCCAGAGCAGGTCGGCGTCCGCGGCCGCGACCCAGGCGGCCGTGTCGTCCGGCGCGATCTCGGTCACCACCAGGCGTCCGGTGCGCTGCGCGTGCGCGAGCAGGCCACGCGATCCCGCGTAGGAGAACGTCGGGACGCAGACCTTCGCGCCCACCGGCAGAGTGTCGATCACGGCGCTGAGCGTCGCGATCCCCGAGGCGAACGCGGTGGCGTGCCCGCCTTCGAGCGCGCCGATCGCGGCTTCGAGGGCCTCCCAGGTCGGGGTGCCGTCCTCCCGTGAATACGCGCGGTCGGCGCCGGCGTCGAAGGTGCTCGCCGCGACGATCGGCACGTTCAGCGGTTCGCCGGGGCCCTCCGGTCGTCCGGCGGCGACGGCGAGGGTGCGAGGTGACCAGTCGTTCGTGTCCACCTCGTCACCGTAAACCGTCCCGCGATGATCACCACGTGACGACCTGGACGCTCGGAGACCTGCCGGTCAACCGGGTCGGGTTCGGCGCGATGCGCTTGCCCAGCGAGGCCCCTCGCCGGGACCCGTCCGGCGAACCTGCGGCTGTCCGGGTCGGTTCCGATCGCCGGCCACTTCGGCGCGCTAGCCGAGCTTCGCGACGCCGGATTGCTCCGTCACCTCGGCGTTTCCCACGTCGGTTCTTCGCCATCGCCGAAGCCGGCCGCGAGGCGGGCAGCGCGCCTAGTGGGCATAGACCTCGAACTCGTAGAGGGAGTAGCCGTACTTCGTGCCGCGCTGGAGACCGGCCATCCGGACGTGACGCGCGTCCACGGCTTCGAAGGCGACGTTGTCCTGCCCGCCGTCTCCGTCCACTATGGACGCCACGTCCCGCCAGTTCGTCCCGTCGGACGAGACCTGCACCTTGTACGCCTTGCCGTACGCCGATTCCCACCGCAGAACCACGCGGGAGACGCGCTGCACCGAACCGAGGTCGACGGTGATCGACTGGTTGTCGCTCCAATCGCTCGCCCAGCGCGTCGACAGGTTCACGTCGATGGCGTTGGACGGCGGCGAGTTGTACCAGCCCGTTTCGTGGCTGGTCGCGCTCACCGAGCGGCCGGTGGCGAGGTTGGCGATGTTGTCGCCGCGTTTCGCCGGGAACTCCACGACCTGCTGGAAGGTCGGCCGGTTCTGGGTGCTCATCTTGTCCTGCGTGATGCCGCCGAGCGCGCGGTGGATGATCGTGTCGGCGCACCACTGATCGCCCGCGGCGCAGTCGCCGTCACCGGGATAGACGGTGTTGGCGGGCTGCGCGGCCGCCTGCGTCAGCGAGTCGAGCAGCACCTGGCGGCAGGCGTTGAGGTCGCCCCCACCGCAGTACTTCACGGCGAGCGGACCGGCGACGTTCTGCCCGAGTACCGAACGGATGTCCTTGTGCACGTAGCCCCACCAGCCCGCCTGGTACGACGAACCCGCGTGCGACTGGCCGACGTGCTTGCCAGGAACCTCGTTCTGCCAGCCCGACGGTGACTCGTTGATCTTCAGCACCCCGACCATGGCGCCGTAGGCGTCGCCCATGCCCGGTTTGAACTGCGCGTTCACCAGCAGGGGCCACCAGGCGTCCATGATGCGGATCGCGTCGGCGTCGGCGTAGGCCTTGCTGCCCGGCGAGGTCTCCGAGCGCAGACCGCCCGCGGAGAGCCAGGTCTTCAGCTTCGCCACCGCGTCCGCGGCCGGACCGGTCACCGGCGCCTTGTCGATCACCTTGAACAGTTCCGGCAGCACCTTCTCCGCGCGGAGGTCGGCGAGCGCGGCCTCCTCCATGGCTTGCGTGAGGTTCACCCGCGTCACCTTGGTGCCGCTGGAGATCATCTTCTTGACCCGCGCGTCGATCAGATCGCCGCGGTGCACGGAACTCTTGTCCGCGCCGCTGGCCGCGTAGCCGTTGGCCTGCGCGTTGTTCCAGCTGATGTAGTAGTCCTGGTTGATCGACTGCGGATGCTGTGACGACGGCGTGTAGTTCGCGAGGTTGCCGTCGGGGTTCCAGCCCTGCCAGTCGAATCCGGCGTCGCCCTTCACCGGCATGGCCGGGTCGACGTTCGGATTGCGGACCGGGTTCGAGCCCGAGTTGAAGTACGCGACGTCACGCGAGTCGGCGTAGAACCAGTTGTAGGTCTGGTTGACGTCGGCCGCCGCGGCCTGGAAGTCCTGCGCGGACTTGATCGCGTCCGGGTCGTTGAACTTCTGGAAGCCGATGATCGTGTCGATCTCGTGCTGGAACGTCGACCGCAGCGACGCGTACGCGACCGGTTTGCCGCCGACCAGCGCCCGGCTCGTCACCGGCCCGTACTTGGTGCGGAAGCTGCGCAGGGTGTACGAACCTTCGGCCGTGCCGTCGGCGACGGTGGGCTTCCAGGCGTTCTTGCGTTCGACGATCTCGAACGGCAGGCACTGCCCGCGGAACCGGTAGAAGTTGGAGTTCTTCGTCGGCGCGGAACCGTTCTGCTCGCACAGTTCGACGGCGTAGGTGTCGACGATGTCCTGCGACGCCGACGTCGCGCTCCACGAGTAGTCCTTGCCGCGGCCGAGCAGCACGTACATGCTGATCCCCGCGAACGAGGCGCCGCGGGCGCTGATGCCAGGGCCCTGGATTTCTTGCAGCATCAGCAATTGCGGCGCGAAGTAGCCGGCCTGCGGGCCGAAGACGGCGACCGGGTGCCCACTCGCGGTCTTGGCGCCGGAGACCACCAGCGCGTTGGACATGCCGTGCTTCTCCGACAGCATGTTGCCCGGCAGGACGCCGTCGTCGAAGATGCCGCGGACGGCCTTCTGGTCTTCAGGCGCGGGAACGTCCACCTTGGCGGGTGCCGCCGTCCCGGCGGAACCGGTCGGATCGAAGACCAGCTGCTGCCCGGTGACCGAACCCTTGTCCGGCATCGCGGCGCCCTGCGGATTCGACGGCGCCTTGCCGTAGTCGAAGGTCTGTCCATTGTGGAGGGTCTTGACCGTCTCGGGGTCGTCCTCGGACCGGAGGCTCCGCCAGACCTTGTCGCCCTGTTCGAGACCGTACTTCTCCTGCATCGCCATCTTCGCGATGGCGTTCTGCACCTCGCCGCCACCGCCGGCGCCGAACTGCGCTCCGACGACGGCGGCGAGGACGACGAGGTCGGTGAGCTTGAACGGCTCGATGGTCCCGGCGTTCGTGATCGCGTCGACGTGCCCGGTGAGCACGTACTCGCCGGGGAAGTAGCGGCCGCTGTGCGCGTCGGAGATGTACTTGTTGACACCTTGGACATAGGCCTCGGCGTCGGCTTTGCCCTGTGCGCCGCGCGGACCACTGGCCGCCGCGTTGTCGATCTGCTTCTGCAGTTCCTGTTCGGTGTACGGCGCCGACGAGAAGAAGCTCTGTTCGAGTTCGCGGTTGCCCTGGGCGCCACCGGCGAACGAGGTCAGCTGGCCGCGGCCGACCCGGCGCATGATGTCCATCAGCCACAGGCGGTCCTGCGCGGCGGCGTATCCGGCGCCGTACATCGTGCCCGGCCGCGTCGTGCCGACGATCCGGGGCACGCCGGTCGCCTTGTCGCGGGTGATCGTCACGTCCGGACGCGGTTTGATCGTGCTCTCGACCTGCCCGGACGGAATCCCGAACGAGGCGTCGTTGAAGAACTGGTTGATCTTGTCCGTGGTCAGCGTCTTGTAGCCGTCGGCGAGCGAGGCGTACTTGCCGAGCTGATCGGCCGAATGCGCGGGCCGGGTGCCGAACGCCTTGTGCGCCAGGATCTCGGCGAGGGTGGCGTTCCCCTTCGTGCCGGGCGGGAGGATGTCACCGCACTGGCCGCCGCAGTAGTCGTCGAGCGCGGCCGCCACCACCGAGTCCGGTGGGGTTTCCGCGGCGTTCGCCTGAAGTGCCGGGACGGTTCCCGCCACCAGCGTCAGCCCCGCCAGCGTCGTCAAGACCCGTATGCCTCGTCGCATGAAAGACCTCCGTCGTCGGAGAGTGACGAGGCGCACACTACCCACGGGTATCCAAATTTGTGAAGACTATTCGCGTTCTTGCCACCGTTCGGCGGAACACTCGCCCTGCGGACCCGGGACCAGCGCAGGTATGTTCCAGGCATGTCTTCGCAGAAGCCCCAGATCGACCGCCCCGAGGGGCCCGCACCCTCCGAGCTGGAGACGACCGACATCTCCGTCGGCGACGGCCAGGAGGCCAAGTCCGGCGACACCGTCACGGTGCACTACGTCGGCGTCTCGCACTCGACCGGCGACCAGTTCGACGCGTCGTGGGACCGCGGTGAGCCGCTCCGCTTCGGCCTCGGCGCCGGCCAGGTCATCCCCGGCTGGGACCAGGGCGTCGCCGGGATGAAGGTCGGCGGCCGTCGCAAGCTGGTCATCCCGCCGCACCTCGCGTACGGCGAACGCGGCGCCGGCGGCGTCATCAAGCCGAACGAGACCTTGATCTTCGTCGTCGACCTCGTCGGCGTGAACTGACCCACACGCACCTCAAGACCCGGCCCAGGCCGGGTCTTTTTTCTTTTCCCAGGCCAGGGCCGCCAGGCCCTAGGCCGCCCCCGCTCGCCAACCGCCGCCGGACGCACCGCGGGGGTCCGGGGGGCTCGGCCCCCCGGGAGCTGACGAGCGACGACCTCACGAAAGAGGCCCCCGTCGCGTAGCGAAGGGGGCCTCGAACAAGAGTGGGCGAGGAGGGAGTTGAACCCTCACGTCCTTTCGGACACACGGACCTGAACCGTGCGCGTCTGCCATTCCGCCACTCGCCCGAGTGCTTCGTTCTCTGACAGCTCGCAAAGCGTAGCAGGCGGATTTCGCGGGTTTCACCGGGGGCCGTGTCCGACTGGCCGTACCCGGATAGGATCGACGGGGAAGCACACGTGTGAGGAGGTTGCCCGGTGGGCCGCGTCGAACGCTTTGACAGACGGCTCGAGAACCTCGTAGGCAACACCTTCGCGCGCATGTTCGGTGGCAACGTCGTCACGCAGGAAGTGGCGGTGGCGCTTGAGCGCGAGAGCGAGGAGAACGTTCGTGAGCTGGCCGGTGGTCGACAGCTCGCCCCCAATCACTACATCGTGTCGCTGGGGCAGGCTGATCACGAGCGCATGGCCGGAGACGAGCGTCGGGTCACTTCGGTGTTGGCGGAGGCGGTCAAGGAACACCTCGCCGAGCACGGATGGGACACCTATGGTGACGTCGTAGTTTCGCTCGAGCGCAACGAGGCGCTGCATACTGGACAGTTCAAGACCCGTTCGTCCGTCGATCCCGACGTCAAGCCCCACGGCGCCGAAGGTTCGCCACGGTCGGCACGACCCAGCAACGCAGGAGACCCAGCAATGAGCCAGCCCCCCGGCTACGGCCAATACGACCAGGGTGACCCGTACGGCCAGCAGGGCCAGTACGGCTACGGACAGCAGGCTGGCCAGCAGCAGCCCGGGTACGACCAGGGTTATGGCGGCCAGCAGCAGGGCGGCTACGACCAGGGCTACGGCGGCGCACAGCAACCGGGCTACGACCAGTACGGCGGCGCCCAGCAGCAGCCCGGCTACGACCAGGGCTACGGCGGCGCACAGCAACCGGGCTACGACCAATACGGCGGCGCCCAGCAGCAGCCCGGCTACGACCAAGGTTACGGCGGCGCCGCGCAGCAGCCCGGCTATGACCAGTACGGCGGCCAGCCGCAGCAGGGCGGGTACGACCAGTACGGCGGCGGCCAGCAGCAGTACGGCCAGCCCGCCGCGGACCCGTACGCGCAGGGTGGCGGCTACGGCGGCCAGCCGGCGGCCGGGCGTCAGCTCACCGCGAGCCTCCAGCTCGACGACGGCTCGAACCGTTCGTACTCGCTGAAGCAGGGCGGGAACGTCGTGGGCCGCGGCCAGGACGCCGACTTCCGGCTCCCGGACACCGGCGTCTCGCGCCGTCACCTGGAGATCACCTGGGACGGCCAGAGCGCGACGCTCGCGGACATCGGTTCGACCAACGGCACGACGGTCAACGGCACCCCGGTGCAGACCTGGCAGCTGGCCGACGGCGACGTGATCCGCGTGGGCCACTCGTCTCTCGTGTTCCGTACGCAGGGCTGACCGGCGGCGTCCGGAGGGGGTATCGCAGAATTGCGGTGCGGGACCTGTGGTGGATCGGCACCTCGGGTCGTACGCGGAGAGCAGCGCTGTCCGGAGCCGACCATCCCGGACGGCACGGGCTCTCCGCGGCGTACAGGAGAAACGGGAGCGGACACAACAAGTGCCAGAGCTGGTCGTTCAACTCACCAGGGTGGGCTTTCTCGTGCTGCTCTGGCTCTTCGTGTTCGCCGCGTTGCGTGTCGTCCGTTCGGATCTGTACGCGGCCTCCGGGCTGCGAGTCGCCGTCCCGACGTTCGGTCGCAAGAAGAAGGAACCCAAGAAGCCGCGCGGCGGGAAATCGCCGCAGCAGCTGCTCGTGACCCATGGTGCGCTGGCAGGAACCAGGATCGCCTTGGACGGCAGGCCGATCCTGATCGGCCGCGCCGACGACTCGACCCTGGTGCTGGACGACGACTACGCGTCGACCCGCCACGCCCGGATCGCCCTGCGCGGGGAGGATTGGTACGTGGAAGATCTTGGCTCGACGAACGGGACGTACCTCGACCGGGCTAAGGTCACGGCACCCCTCCGGGTTCCGCTCGGAGTCCCCATCCGGATCGGCAAAACGGTGATCGAGCTTCGCCCATGACTCTCGTCCTCCGCTACGCGGCTCGCAGCGACCGGGGCCTGGTGCGTTCCAGCAACCAGGACTCCGTGTACGCCGGTCCCCGCCTGCTCGCCCTCGCCGACGGCATGGGCGGTCACGCCGCGGGTGAGGTGGCCAGCAAGGTCGTCATCGCCTCCCTCGCCCCACTCGACGACGACGATCCGAGCGACGATCTTCTCGCTCAGCTGCGTGAGGCCGTCCAGAACGGCAACGCGGCCATCGCCGAACTGGTCCAGCAGGACCCGGACCTCGACGGCATGGGCACCACCCTGACCGCCGTGCTGTTCGCCGGTTCGCGGATGGGTGTCGTGCACGTCGGCGACTCGCGGGCGTATCTGATGCGCGGCGGTCAGTTCTCGCAGATCACGCGGGACGACAGCTTCGTCAACGAACTTCTCGAACAGGGCCGGATCACGCCGGAAGAGGCCGCGGTGCACCCGCAGCGGTCGCTGCTGCTGAAGGCGCTCACCGGCCATGAGGTCGAGCCGAGCCTGACCGTGCGTGAGGCGCGCGCCGGTGACCGGTACCTGATCTGTTCGGACGGCCTGTCCGGCATGGTCAGTGACGAGACGCTGTCCGAGGCGATCCAGATCCCGGATCCGCAGGCCTGCGCCGACCGGATGATCGAGCTGGCGCTCAAGGGCGGCGGCACGGACAACGTCACGGTGATCATCGCCGACGTCGTCGACGTCGACTTCGGTGAGGACGCGCCCATCGTGGGCGGCGCCGCCGGGGACGGCAGTGACGAGTTCCACCAGGGCGACTCCCCCGCCGCCCGCGCCCGCGCGCTGACCCAGCCCGCGCCGCAGCCGCGGCCCGAGGTCCAGCCCCAACAGGAGGACCCGAAGGTCAAGCGCCGGAGGCGATTTCGCTGGCTGGCGGGAGCTGTGGTCGTCCTGATCGTGCTGGCCGCGGCGGCGATCGCCACGCGGTATTTCGTGCTGAGCCAGTACTACGTCGGCGAGGGTCCCGGCGAGGAGGTCGTGATCTATCGCGGCGTCCCCGGCAGTGTCCTCGGCATCGACCTGCACGCCTTCGAGCAGGGCTCGTGCCCGCCGGGCGGGCTGTGCACCGACAAGCTCTTGGTGCCGGCACTGCAGGAGGACGCGCGGATCGCGGTGAAGAACGGCGTCAAGAAGGACAACCTCGACGACGCCCGCAAGTACATCGACGACTTCCTGCGGCCGCACAAGCAGCTGGCCGACTGCAAACCGAACTCCAGCTCGACTTCCACGCCGCCTACCGAACCGGCACCGCCGGTGTCGTCGTCGGCTGCCGCCCCTTCTACCCCCGCCTCGCCGAGTTCGGCGAATCAGCCAGCGGGGAGGGACTGCTCGACGCCGACCACGGCAGCACCAGGGGGCGGTAACTGATGAGCACGCCGCTCGCCGATCCGGCTTCGGCCCAGTTCGCCACGAACCCTCCGCGCGAGCTGCCCAAGCGGCGCGGCACCGAACTCGTCCTCCTGGCGTTCGCGACCTTCATCGTCACCGTCGCGCTCGTGCTGGTGGAGGCGAACCAGGAGCAGGAACTCACCAGCTCGATCATCTGGCTGGGGCTCTCGTACCTCGCGGTGCTGACGGCGGCGCATCTGGCGGTCCGCCGCTGGGCGCCGTACGCGGACCCGGTGATCCTGCCCTGCGTCGCGCTGCTGAACGGGCTCGGCCTGGTGATGATCCACCGGATCGATCTGGCGCTCGCGGAACGCGCGATCCAGCAGGGCAGGGAGTACACGCCGGACGTCACCAAGCAGGTGCTGTTCACGGCGATCTCGCTGGTGCTGTTCGTGGTGGTGCTGGTCGTGATCAGCGATCACCGCACGCTGACCCGCTACGGCTACACCTGCGGTCTGGTCGGGATCGTGGCGCTCGCGCTGCCCGCGGTGCTGCCGTCGAGCCTGTCCGAGGTCAACGGCGCGAAGGTCTGGATCAAGCTGCCGTTCTTCTCGATCCAGCCGGGCGAGTTCGCGAAGATCCTGCTGATGATCTTCTTCGCCTCGTTCCTGGTGACGAAACGCGACCTGTTCATGGTCGCGGGCAAGCGGATCGTCGGCGTCGAGCTGCCGCGCGCGCGTGACCTCGGCCCGATCCTCATCGCGGCGGCCGCCTGCCTCGGCGTGCTGGTGTTCGAGAAGGACCTCGGCACGTCGCTGCTGTTCTTCGGTGTCACGCTGGTGATGCTGTACGTCGCCACCGAGCGGGTCATCTGGGTCGTGCTGGGTGTCGGCTTCTTCGCCGCCGGCGCGATCATCGCCTACAACCTGTTCACGCACGTCCAGCAGCGCGTCCGGAACTGGATCGACCCGCTGGCCACCTACGACGACCCCGGCGGCGGCTACCAGGTCGCGCAGGGGCTGTTCGGGCTCGGCACCGGCGGGGTCGGCGGGACCGGCCTCGGCGCCGGGCGGCCGGATATGGTCCCCGAGGCCAAGACGGACTTCATCACCACCGCGATCGGCGAGGAACTCGGCCTGATCGGGCTCACGGCGATGCTGATGCTGTACCTGATCCTGGCGATGCGCGGGATGCGCAGCGCCCTCGCCGTGCGCGACACCTTCGGCAAACTCCTCGGCGGCGGTCTGTCGTTCGCCCTGGTCATGCAGATCTTCGTCGTCGTCGGCGGCGTCACGAACCTGATCCCGAACACCGGGATCACCGCCCCGTTCCTCTCCCGCGGTGGTTCTTCACTGCTCGCGAACTACATCCTGGTGGCTCTCCTGCTCCGAATCTCCGACGCCGCCCGCAAACCCGCGGTGCGGCCGAAGCCGCAGCAGCCGCAGGCGCCGCTCGCCGAAGCGCACACGGTGATGGTCCAGCGGCCGCCCGCGACCGGTGAGGGGAGCCCGTCGTGAACACCCCGCTCCGCAAGGTGGGTGTCGCCATGCTCGTCATGGTGGTGCTCCTGATGGCCAACGCCACCTACATCCAGGTGGTCAAGGCCGACGACTACCGCACCGACTCGCGCAACGTGCGCGTGCTCTACGACGAGTACTCCCGCCAGCGAGGGCTGATCGTGACGCCCGACGGCGCCGCGCTCGCGAAGGTCGACCCGTCGAACGACAAGTACAAGTTCATCCGGACCTACGCCGACGGCCCGATGTACGCGCCGGTCACCGGCTACTACTCGATCAACTACGGCTCGGGCGGTCTGGAGCGGTCCGAGGACGACGTCCTCAACGGTTCCGACCCGCGGCTGTTCGTGCGGCGTCTTTCGGACATGGTCACCGGCCGCGACCCGCGCGGCGGGAACGTGCGGCTGACGATCAACCCGGCCGTGCAGAAGGCCGCGTACGACCTGATGACGCGGAAGGGCTACACCGGCGCGGTGGTCGCGATGGAGCCCAAGACCGGGCGCATCCTCGCGATGGTGTCGACGCCGTCGTTCGACCCGAACAAGCTGGCCTCGCACACCACGAAGGAGCAGGTCGCGGCCTGGTCGCAGTGGCGCGACGATCCGAAGAAGCCGATGCTGAACCGCGCGATCTCGGAGACGTACCCGCCGGGTTCGACGGCCAAGCTGCTGGTGACCGCGGCCGCGCTCGAGGACGGCAAGACCGCGGACATGCCGGTCAACACCGCGCCCAACGTGAAGCTCCCCGGCACGCAGACGACGCTGGAGAACTACGGCGGCGCGGCCTGCAAGGGCAGCACGCTGAAGGAAGCGCTGCGGTACTCGTGCAACGTGCCCTTCGCCGAAATCGCCGGCGAGCTCGGCAAGGACAAGCTGAACGCGACGGCCAAGAACTTCGGCGTCGGCGAGGACCTGACCGTGCCGATGCGGGTCGCCGGATCCTCCCTCGGCCCGCTCGAATCGAAGGCGGCCCTGTACCAGAGCGCCATCGGCCAGCGCGACGTGCGGCTGACGCCCCTGCAGGACTGCCTGCTCTCGGCGACCATCGCGAACAACGGGATGGCGATGAAACCGCAGCTCGTGCAGTCGCTGCTGGCGCCGAACCTGTCGACCATCGAGGACTACACCCCGATCGAACTGACCGGTGACGCCGCGATGTCCAGCGCGAACGCCGCGATCCTGCGCGACATGATGCTGGCGTCGGAAGAGAACACGAAGGGCGCCGGCAAACGCGGCGACATCCAGATCGCCTCCAAGACCGGCACCGCCGAGCACGGCAACGACCCGAAGAACACCCCGCCGCACGCCTGGTACACCGGGTTCGCGCCGGCGATGGACCCGAAGATCGCCGTCTCGGTGATCGTCGAATCCGGGGGTAACCGCGGGCTCGAAGCGACCGGTGGCACCGTGGCCGCGGAGATCGGCCGCGCCGCCGTCAACGCCATGCTCGGGGGTGGATAGCGGATGCTGTCCTCGGGTCAGCTGCTGGCCGACCGGTACAAGCTGACGAACCGGATCGCCGTCGGCGGGATGGGCGAGGTCTGGCAGGCCAGTGACACGCGGCTGGACCGGACGGTCGCGGTCAAGATCCTGAAGGCGGAGCTGTCCGGCGACGCGGAGTTCCTGCACCGGTTCCGGACCGAGGCGCGGATGACCGCGTCGCTGAACCATCCCGGCATCGCCGCGGTGCACGACTACGGCGAGACGGTCGCGGACGAGCTGTCGATCGCGTATCTGGTGATGGAGCTGGTCGAAGGCGATCCGCTGGCCGCGATCATCACCCGCGAAGGACGGCTGAACGCCGAGCGCACCTTGGACATCTTGGAGCAGGCCGGTAACGCGCTGCAGGCCGCGCACGAAACCGGTCTTGTGCACCGCGACGTCAAACCGGGCAACATCATGGTGACCCCGGCCGGGCAGGTGAAGATCACGGACTTCGGTGTCGCGAAGGCCGCCGACGCCGCCCCCGTGACCAGGTCCGGCATGGTGATGGGCACCGCCCACTACATCGCACCCGAGCAGGCGCTCGGGCACAACGCCGAACCGGCGAGCGACGTCTACTCGCTGGCCGTATGCGGCTACGAATGCCTCACCGGGCACCGGCCGTTCCTTTCGGAGAACGCGGTGACCGTCGCGATGATGCACATCCGCGACCTCCCGCCGCCGCTGCCGCCGGACGTGCCACCGGGCGCCCGCGCGGTGATCGAAGCGACCCTGATCAAGGATCCGAGACAGCGGTACAACAGCGGTGGCGAGTTCGCCGCCGCGGTGGCCGCGGTCCGCGCCGGGCTTCCGCTGCCGACACCGTCGGGGCTGGTGAACGTGGCGTACTCCGCGGGTCAGCCCGTGATGCAGCCCGGCCCGCATTCGCCGCCGAACCCGATGGTGGCCGTCGGGCCTGCGTCGCAGCCGGCGATGCACCCGGTCAGCGGCCCGCCGCCGATGGCGGTCCGCCGCCTGCCGGGCAGACGGCCACAATGGGGCTGGTGGGTACTGCTCGCGGTGATCCTGATCGCAGTACTGGTGGCAGGCGCCTTCCTCATCGTGAGACTGGTCGGTTCGGGCAACGGACCGCAGTCGGGCGGCGTGGAAACCAGTGAACACGCGCCGGCTCCGGGTAAGGAGTCTGAAGGTCCTTCGCCGACATCCGCATACCCAGCGGTGCCGACGGAGGGCGGCACCGAGGAGCCGGCCGGACAGGCGAATCCGGGAATGATGAGCAGCAAACCTTGGACGGAATGGAACGGCACGCAGAGATGAGCACACCAAGACTGCTCAGCAACCGCTACGAGCTGGGCGAAACGCTCGGCTACGGAGGCATGTCGGAGGTCCACCACGGCCACGACGTGCGCCTGGGCCGGGAGGTGGCGATCAAGATCCTGCGTGCCGATCTGGCGCGGGATCCCCAGTTCCAAGAACGTTTCCGTCGCGAGGCACAGAACGCGGCGGCACTGAACCACCCGGCGATCGTCGCCGTCTACGACACCGGCGAGACGAACACCGAGTTCGGCCCGCTGCCCTACATCGTCATGGAGTACGTCGAAGGACGGACTCTGCGGGACATCGTGAAGACCGAAGGGCCGATGTCGCAGAAGCGGGCGATGGAGGTCATGGCCGACGTCTGCGCGGCACTGGATTTCTCGCACCGGCACGGCATCGTGCACCGCGACGTCAAACCGGCGAACGTGATGATCACGAAGAACGGCGCCGTCAAGGTGATGGACTTCGGCATCGCGCGCGCCATGCACGACGGGCAGTCCGCGATGACGCAGACCGCCGCGGTGATCGGCACGGCGCAGTACCTCTCGCCGGAGCAGGCGCGCGGTGAGTCCGTCGACGCGCGTTCCGACGTCTACGCCGCCGGTTGTGTGCTGTACGAACTCATCACCGGCGAGCCGCCCTTCACCGGCGACTCGCCCGTGGCGGTGGCGTACCAGCACGTCCGGGAAGACCCGAACCCGCCGTCGTCGGTGAACCCGGCGGTGGCGCCCGAGCTCGACGCCGTCGTGCTCAAGGCGCTCGCGAAGGGCCCGGCGAACCGGTACCAGTCGTCGGCGGAGATGCGTTCGGACCTGGTCCGCACGCTGTCCGGCCAGCGTCCGGCCGCGCCGATGGTGATGTCGGAGGACGAGCGCACCCAGGTCATGGACTCCGACCGCCGGGTGCCGCCGCGCTACGACCAGTACGAGGACGAAGAAGAGGACCCGGCCGCGAAGAAGAAGCGGCGTGCCTGGCTCATCGCCGGTCTCGTGGTCTCGCTGGCCGCCGTGGTGCTGCTGATCATGTGGCTGTCCAACGCGTTCAACAGCACCGGCGCGGAGAGCAAGGCGATCCCGAAGGTCACGGGCCAGTTCGAGTCCGCGGCGAAGGACACGCTCCGGGCCGCGGGGTTCAACTCGTTCGAACCCACCAAGAAGGTGCCCTGCACCGGTGAGGCCGTCAACGGCCTGCCCGCTTGCGACGAGAACCTGATCGACAAGGTCATCGCGATCAGCCCGGCCGAGGGGCAGATGACGCCGACCTCGGAAAAGATCACGCTGACCGTCGGCGCGAAACCGGAGAAGGTCAAGACCCCGGACCTCAAGGGCAAGAGCGTGGCCGAGGCCACGGCCGCGCTGACCGAAGCCGGTCTGAAGCTCGGCGCGACCGACGAGGTGGAGACCGAAGACACGACCGAGGCCGGCAAAGTCATGTCGCAGAACCCGGCTCCGCAGGCCGAGGTCGATCAGGGGTCGAGGGTCGACATCACGGTCGGCAAGTCCAAGGAACTGAAGACGGTCCCGAACTACAAGGGCAAGACGCAGGCCGAGGCCGAAGCCGGGTTGAAGGCGGCCGGGTTCACCCCGTCGGTCACCAACGTGGACTCCGACCAGCCCAAGGGCACGGTGATCGACCAGACCCCGAACGGCGGCAAACTGCCGGTCGGCAGTGTCGTCAAGCTGTCCGTGTCGAACGGCAACCAGGAGACCTTCGACATGCCGAACCTGAAGGGCATGACCGAGGAGCAGGCGACGCGACAGCTGCAGCAGCTGGGCTGGAACGGTCAGCTGAACACCCAGGCGGACAAGAACGGCGACAAGGACGACGCGGGCAAGGTCAGCAAGACCAACCCGCAGGCCGGTTCGAAGGTCGCGAAGAACGCGCCGATCACGCTGTTCATCGTCGAAGGCGATGAGACGCCGACGTCGTCGAGCTCGCGGCTCTTCCCGCCTCCGTGATCCAGCGTTGACGTGAGTAGGGCCCCGCACGGTTTCGTGCGGGGCCCTTTTCATGCCGGCTGATCCCGCCAAAGAGACCTGGCACCTTCTCAACCATCCATAAGGGACTCGTTCCCAGAGGGTGATGCCCGATTTGCACGGTTTCACGAGGGGTCGTGAGTGAAAAAGAGTGTTAGAACCGCCCTTGCCACTCACGACCCCTCGCGACACCGCACATAGAGGCATCAAGCGGACACGGCCGGCACCTGTCGGCCGGCTCGAACCACGCACAAGGACTCCACCGCGAGCTGTGCGACGACATGCCGAACATCATGCGTGCCGTCGAAGAAGGGACAGCTTTGTCCTCACCTGTGACGGCACGCCTGTCGCCGGAAGCAGGGATTAAGGCGCCAAGCTGCGAAGAAGTCCCTGGTAGGCCTGCTGAACCCGCCCGGCGCTGGTGTGCACCACGACCGCCTTCGGTCGCGTCGCGACGAGTGCCACGAGCCTGTCGTACATGGCCGCGAGCCGCTCGGGGCCGCCCAGCATCTCGTGCGCCTCGACGTGTTCGGGTTCGGCCGCGGCGCGGGTGCGCTCGGCGAACCGCCGGAGCACGTTGTCCTTGGTGTCGAGGAGGACGATCTCGTGGAACTCCGCGCCCGTCTCCCCGGCGAGCGTTTCCAGTCGTTCGAGGAAAGGGGCGCGGCCGAGGAACTGCGGGACGATCACGTCGCGGCCCGCGAGCAGATGGGTCCGCGCGGCGCTCACGGCGAGGTCGCGGGCGAGCGTTCCGGCTTGCGCGGGGTCGTCGCGCCAGGCACCGAGCAGGCCCCGGATCCGGTCGATGTCGAGATCCAACGTCAACGGGCGATCTTCGGCGTACCGCCGGGCGAGCGTCGACTTCCCGCAGGCGGGTGGGCCGTTGAGCACGATGAGACGCGGCATCAGGCGTTGCGCCGCAGCAGGTGGCCGACGGCCGTCGCGCTCAGCAGCAGGGCGGCGACCGCCGCCACCGCGGCCACCGTGAACGGGACGGCAAGCGGTTGTTGCGAGGTCAGGGCCCGCAACAGCGGGTTGGCCAGCGGCAGCCACTTGATCAGGAGCACGGCCGCGAGCGCGAAGATCGCGGCCAGCACGGACCAGCCGACGCGCGGGACCAGCAGCCGCGAACAGGGCAGTCCGATAGCGATCCCGAACAGCGCGCACAACGCGTGCGCCGCGGCCCCGAGAGCGAGGGCGCCGATCGGGAAGCCGCCGGAGCGGAGGCCCGACCAGCCCAGTGTCACGACGATCAGCACCGCGGCGCAGCCGAAGACGGCCAGGGTGGCGCCGCCGAGGACCGATCGCCAGCGTCGTGCGTGGCTGAAGGTCACCAGCCGCTGGACCGGGTCTTCGACGTCGAGCATCGCGATGGTCAGCCAGCATGAGACGACGAGGAGCGAGCCCGCGCTGATCCCGTACTGCGGCAGCAGCGGCGACTTCGGATCCGTGTAGAGCACGGTGTTCACCGCGAGGTAGGCGAGGATCGCGGGAAGGTAGCGCTGGGAATGGCCGAGCAGCGCGAGGTAGTAGCGGGTCATGGCGAGCACGGGGCCACCTCCCGGACCGAGAAGCCCCGGTTGAGCGCACGCAGCAGGACCGCGTCCGTGTGCCCGGCTTCGACCGTCAGGACGACCTTCCCGCCTTCGGCCACGGCTCGACTGACGCCGGGTTCCGAGGACCAGTCGCCGGCGGGCCCGTGAAGGACGATCCTCGTCGCGTTTTCGGCTCTCGTTTCGACGCGGGTCAGGAGGCCGCCGTCCATCCGATAGACGTCGTCCGCGTGGGCGTGCACGGCGGCCGCGCGGTGGTCGGTGAAGACCACGCTCGCACCCCGTTCCTTGGTCTCGGCGACGAGTTCGCCGAGCACGGTGTGGGCTTCGACGTCGAGCCCGGACCAAGGCTCGTCGAGGATCAGCAGGTCCGGCTCGGCGAGGACGGCCTGCGCGAGGCCGACTTTCTGGGCGTTGCCCTTCGACAGGGTCCGCAAGGGCGCGTCCGGGCCGCCGACCAGCGCCAGCCGGTCCAGCAGCGGATCGATCGCCGACAAGTCGACATGGCCGTCGATGCGGGCCATATGCCGCAGGTACGCCCTGGCACTCATCCGCTGTCCCGCCGGGAAGCGGTCCGGCAGGTAGCCGACACGCGGGCTGCCCACGACGCTTCCCGAAGTCACCCGTGAAAGTGCCGCGAGGATCCTGAGCAGCGTCGACTTCCCCGAACCGTTCGAGCCGAGGACGCCGATCACACGACCCGCCGGTACGTCGAGGTCGACGTCGGCGAGCACGGGTTCGCCGCGGCCGTAGCGCTTACCGACTCCTTCGAGCCGGATCAGCGAGGTCACGCAGCAGCGGCCTTCTGCAGCGCGCGGGTCTCCTGCTCGAGTTCGTTGACCGTGGCGTCGGGGACCGGGTGCCCGGCCGAAGCCATCCAGTTCGCCAGCATCCGGTGCCCACCCTGAGTGAGCACGGATTCGGGGTGGAACTGGACGCCTTCGAGCGGCAGCTCGCGGTGCCGCATGCCCATCACGACACCGGATTCGGTGCGGCCTGTGATCTCGAACACGGCGTCGTCGATGGTTTCGGGCAGAACGGTCAGCGAGTGGTACCGCGTGGCGGTGAATTCCGAGGGGAGCCCGGCGAGCACTCCGTCGCCCGAATGGCGGACTTGACTGGTCTTGCCGTGCAGCAGTTCCGGGGCGCGGTCGACGGTGGCGCCGAAGACGACGCCGAGGGCCTGGTGACCGAGGCAGACGCCGAGCATCGGGATGCGCTTCTCGGCGCATTCGCGAATGACGTCCATGCTCTGACCAGCGCGTTCCGGGGTGCCGGGGCCGGGAGAGACGAGCACCGCGTCGAACTCGCCGAGCTTGCCGACGTCCACCACGTCGTTCCGCCAGACGGTGCAGTCGGCGCCGAGCTGGGCCAGGTACTGGACCAGGTTGTAGACAAAACTGTCGTAGTTGTCGACGACGAGCACGCGCATGGAGCCAGCTTAGCGGCTCCCACCAGGTGGACCGTACGCCAGATCACAATGATTGTTAGGGCTGCCTAACTTACCGTGGTAGGAGTGAGCCGTTCTCTTCGTGTAGCCATCGTGGGTGCCGGTCCGGCCGGCATCTACGCCGCCGACATCCTCGACAAGTCCGACGCCGACGTGACGATCGACCTGTTCGAGCGCATGCCGGCGCCGTTCGGGCTGATCCGGTACGGCGTCGCGCCCGACCACCCCCGGATCAAGGGCATCGTCACCGCCCTGCACAAGGTCCTCGACAAGCCGAACATCCGGCTGCTGGGCAACGTCGACTACGGGACCGACCTGAAGCTCGACGACCTGCGCCAGTTCTACGACGCGGTGATCTTCTCGACCGGCGCCATGGCCGACCGCGCGCTCGACATCCCCGGGATCGACCTCGACGGCAGCTACGGCGCCGCCGACTTCGTCTCCTGGTACGACGGGCACCCGGACGTGCCGCGCACCTGGCCGCTGAACGCGACCTCGGTCGCGGTCCTCGGTGTCGGGAACGTGGCGCTCGACGTGGCACGGATCCTCGCGAAGACCGCCGACGAGCTGCTCAGCACCGACATCCCGGACAACGTCTACCAGGGGCTGAAGGCCAGCCCGGTCACCGACGTGCACGTGTTCGGCCGCCGCGGCCCGGCACAGGCGAAGTTCACGCCGCTGGAGCTGCGGGAGCTGGACCACTCGCCGAACGTCGAGGTCATCGTCTACCCCGAGGACATCGAGTTCGACGAGGGCAGCATCGCCGCGCTGCGGGCGTCGAAGCAGATCGACATGGTCGTGAAGACGCTGCAGGAGTGGGCGATCCGCGACCAGGGCGACCGGCCGAAGCGGCTGCACCTGCACTTCCTGCACTCGCCCTGCGAGATCGTGGGCGAGGACGGCAAGGTGACCGGCCTGCGGACCGAGCGCACCGAACTGACCGGTGACGGCAACGTGCGCGGCACCGGCGAATTCCACGACTGGGACGTCCAGGCCGTCTACCGCGCGGTGGGCTACCTGTCGTCGCATCTGCCGGAGATCCCGTTCGACCACACCACCGGCACCGTGCCGAACCAGGCGGGCCGGGTGCTGGACATCGATGAGGAGCAGGTGCCGGGCGTCTACGTGACCGGCTGGATCAAGCGCGGTCCGGTCGGCCTCATCGGCCACACCAAGGGCGACGCGGCCGAAACGATCGCGAGCCTGCTGGCCGACGCCGACGCCCTGACGGCCCCGGCCGTGGACGACCCCGACGCGATCCTCGGCTTCCTCACCGAACGCGGCGTGCCCTTCACGACCTGGGAAGGCTGGGGCAAGCTCGACGCCCACGAGAAGTCCCTCGGCGCTCCGCACGGCCGGGAACGCGTCAAGGTCGTCGAGCGCGACGAGATGACCCGCATCTCGCGCTCCTGAACCCGTTTCCGTGAAGGCCTCCTTCCCTACTCTCAAGGTAGGCAAGGAGGCCTTCACGGCATTTGAGGTCAGGTGCCCAGGTAGGCCAGGACCGCGAGAACGCGCCGGTTCGTGTCGTCCGAGGCGACGATGCCGAGCTTCGCGAAGATGTTCGCGGTGTGCTTCCCCACCGCCCCTTCGCTGAAGTGCAGCCGTCCGGCGATGGCCGCGTTGGAACAACCCTCCGCCATCAAGCCGAGCACCTCGCGCTCGCGTGGGGTCAACGCCGCGAGTGGGTCGGATGCGTTGCCCGCCAACAGTTTCGCGATCACTTCGGGATCCATCGCGGTCCCGCCGCCCGCCACTCGCCGCACCGCGTCGATGAACTGGCCGGCGTTGAAGACGCGGTCCTTCAGCAGGTAGCCGATCGCGCCTGCGCCGTCGGCGAGCAGCTCACGCGCGTAGAGCTGCTCGACGTGTTGTGACAGAACGAGAATCGGCAAGCCGGGGAGGTCACGCCGCACCGCCAGTGCGACCTGGAGCCCCTCGTCGGTGAGCGTCGGCGGCATCCGGACGTCGACGACCGAGACGTCGGGCCGGTGCGTGCGCAGCGCCCGTTCCAGTTCCGGCCCGGTGCCCACCGCCTCGACGACGTCGAAACCGTGCGCGGTCAGCAAATGCGTCAGGCCGTCTCGGAGGAGATATTGGTCCTCGGCGACGACGCATCGGGGTCGAGCTGGCACGGGATCTCCATGATCGCCTTCGTCGGCCCGCCGAGCGGGCTGGTCAGGGCAAAAGTACCGTCGAACGCGCCCAGCCTGCGTTCGATCCCGCGAATCCCGCTCCCCCGGGCCGCGTTCGCGCCGCCCTTGCCGTCGTCGGTCACCTCGATCCGCAACAGACCGTCGTCGTAGTCGAGGTCGATCGACACTCGCCGCGCCTCGCCGTGCTTCGCGGCGTTGCCCAGCAGCTCGCTGACCGCGAAGTACGCGCACGCCTCCGCGGGCTGCTCCAGTCGAGGCAGGACGCCGTTCACCGAAGCCCGCAACGGACTGTCGAGCGCCATCGCCCGCACCGCGTCACCGAGCCCGCGCTCGGACAACACCGGCGGATGAATCCCGCGCACCAGCAGCCGCAACTCGGTCAGCGTCTCGGACGACGTCTGCCGGAGCTCGGCGGCCAGCCGTTTCGCCGCGGCCGGATCGCCGTCGATCAGCGCCTCGACCGCGCCCAGCTTCATCCCCATCGCGACCAGCCGCGACTGGACCCCGTCGTGCAGGTCCCGCTCGATGCGCCGCAGCTCGGCGGCCTGCGCGACAGACGCGTCCGTCCGCGTCTGCTTCAGCCGTTCGACGCGCTGCGCCAGCCGCGAAGCCTCTGTCGGCCCCAGCAGCAGCTTCGCGAAACGCGCTCCTTGGCGGGCGAGCCACGGCGCTGCGGCCAGTCCCGCGACGAACGCCGCCACGGCGACCGGAGTCAGCGCGAGCGCTTGCCCGAACGGCCGCAAGACCCAGAGCGCCACCACGCCCCAGAGACCGAAGAACACCAGCGCCGCCGTCGGCACCACCATCAGCAGCAGCACCACGGAGTTGACCACCGCGGCCGCCATGTCGCGCCAGGTCGCGCGGTCGGACATCGCCCAGCGCCAGCGCGCCAGCCGCGCCGGCCACCACGGTGTGTCGTACAGCTGCCGTCCATGCTGGTACATCCCGTCCGCGCGCGGGACGGGGAACGGCGGCTCCGGCAGGTACGGGCGGTCGATCCGCACGCCGGTCCAGTTCTTGGCCTCGCGGCGCAGGGTGTCGGTCACCGTGCGGCCGGCGACGACCATCGTCGCGAACAGCGGCGACGGCCAGATCAGGGCGAGCAGCGTCGGGATCACCATCCCGAGCTGGGCGGCCGAAAGGGGCGAACAGCCCCATCTGGAAACCCAGCGCCTTCAGTCTCTTCTTGATCCAGCCGTCTCCGTCGCGGGCCGGGCGGGGCCCGAGCCACCAGCGCGTCCACTTCCCGTACAGCCGGAGCGCGCGCGGTCCGGTCAGCAGGACCGCCGGCGCGAGCACCAGACCGGCCACCGGATTCCACAGCTGCCAGCCGAGATCGCGGCCGGTCGCCGGATCGTCGGAGATCCACTCGAACCGTTTGGTCCACCGGATGAACCAGGACCGCTTGAACAGGCTGTTCCCGTCGCGGTACCAGCCGTCGCGCTCGCGTTCCGGCTCCGGCGGCGCCGGCCGGTAGGGCGGTTCGACGTCGACACCGCACCAGCGTCCGGCCAGCCGGCGGGTGAGCGCGGCGCGCGGACGCGTCCCTTCGAGCGCCAGCGTGTAGGCGAAGACCAGGCCGACACAGAGCAGGCAGAAACCCACCAGTTCGAGCAGCAGGTCCAGCCAGCTCACCAGCGCCAACCCCGCGAGCACGAAGCCCCGGCGCACTGAGGTGAGGTAGGTGCGGATCATGCGACGAAGTCTTCCCCACCGCCCCGGCCCGGCACAGTGACCACAGGCCCCCGATCAGGGTGGGCCCAGCCCCACCCCAAGTGTGGGTTCAGCGCCATTCTGGCGAAGTTCCTTGCGCCATAACGTTTTTCGCATGCCACTCATCGAAGTCAGCAACCTCCGCAAGACGTACGGGGAGCACGTCGCGGTCGACGACGTTTCGTTCCACGTGGAACAGGGCGAGATCTTCGGGATCCTCGGGACCAACGGCGCGGGCAAGACCACCACCGTCGAATGCCTCCAGGGCCTGCGGACGCCGGACTCCGGCACCATGTCGGTCCTCGGCCTCGACCCCGGCAAGGACCACACCGCGCTGCGGCAGCGCCTCGGCTCGCAGCTCCAGGAGAGCCGACTGCCGGACAAGATCAAGGTCCACGAGGCGCTCGACCTCTACGCCTCCTTCTACGCGAACCCCGCCGACACCGGCGAGCTGCTCGCGAAACTGGGTCTCACCGAGCAGCGGGGCAAGTACTTCGGCAAGCTTTCCGGCGGCCAGAAACAGCGCGTCTCGATCGCGCTCGCGCTGGTCGGCCGCCCCGAGGTCGCCGTTCTCGACGAGCTGACCACCGGACTGGACCCGCACGCCCGCCGCGACACCTGGAAGCTCGTCGAGACCGTGCGCGACACCGGCGTCACGGTCCTCCTCGTCACGCACTTCATGGACGAGGCCGAACGCCTCTGCGACCGGCTCGCGATCTTCGACGCCGGCCGCGTGGTCGGCACCGGCACCCCCGGCGAGCTCCGTGACCGCGCCGGTAAATCCACTTTGGACGAAGCCTTCGTAACCCTGACCGGCCGCGACTGATCGGAGGAGAGGAAAATGAACACACTCGCCAAGATCACCCTCACCGAAACGAAACTCGCCCTCCGCACGCCCGGCTTCGTCATCGGCGGGCTCGTGCTGCCGACCGCCATCACGGCCGTGCTCGGGGTGATCCCCGGCATTCGCGCGGAGAGCGGGACAACGACGGGTATGCGCTTCCTCGACGCCTGGGTGCCGTCGATGATCGTGCTCACCATCGCGATGATGGGCCTGCAAGCGATCCCCGGGATCATCGCGTCCTACCGCGAACAGGGCATCCTCCGCCGCTTCGCCACCACCCCGGTGCACCCGGCCCAGCTGCTGGTGGCGCAGCTGATCATCAACGTCACCGTGACGATCGGCGGGGTCGGCATCCTCCTCGTGACGGCGGGCGTCGTCTTCGACGTCCCCAGCCCGCGGCACCCGCTCGGCTTCCTGCTGACGTTCGTCCTCGGCACGACCGCGATCTTCGGTCTCGGCCTGATCGCCGCGGCGGTCGCCAAGACCAGCCGCGCCGCGGGCGGGATCGCGATGATCGCCTACGTCCCGATCATGTTCCTCGGCGGCGTCTGGCTGCCGCGTCCGTTGCTTCCGGAGGCCGTCCGGGACATCGGCGCGTACATCCCGCCGGGCGTCAAAGCCCTCGAAGACGCCTGGACCGGCACCGGCGCCCAGCCGCTGCAACTCGCCGTACTGGCGGCTTTCGCGGTGGGCAGTTGTGTCGTGGCGGCGAAGCTCTTTCGCTGGGAGTGACGACGGCTTCCGCCAAAGTGGTGATGATGATCGTTTTCTCTTGTGGCTGGGGCCGAGGGTGAGTAGTCAGGGAGATGGCCCACGTTCACTGTGTCTCTCTCGGAGGTTCGATGTCTCTGGATGTATCGCCCGCGCTGCTGGAGAAGGCCGAGCGCGGGGAGGTCTCCGACGCCGAATTCGTCGCCTGTGTCCGGGAGTCCCTGCCCTACGCCTGGACCGTGATCACCGGTGTCATCGCGGAGGCCGAGGGCGCGGCCGACGGGTTCGCCGACAACGAGACGCCGCCGCCGAGCGAGGCCGAACGCGGCCAGTTGCTGCGGGCGCTGGCCTCGGACGCCATCCGCGGCGGGCTGGAACGGCACTTCGGCGTGAAGCTGGCGTTCCAGAACTGCCACCGCGTCGCCGTGTTCAAGAAGTCCCAAGTGGACAGTGACCGCTACCGCGCGTTCGTCTCCGTCCGCGGCCAGCTGCTGAACCAGAGCCCGGAACTCCGCGACTGCTAACCCCTGCGTAGCGCGGGAAGGACCTCTTCCCCGATCCGCGCGATGTTCTCGAGCGTTCCCTCCGGCGTACCGGACGCTTCCACCATCATGATCACGTGGGAGACCCCGGTACGCCGGATGCTCGTTCCCAGCCGGTCGACGCAGTACTCCACGCCGCCGATCGGGTGCATCTCGCACAGCCGGTCGGTGTAGGAGACCGGATCCTTGTCCAGCCCCCGCTTGCCGTCGAGGTACACATGCCCGGCGAATCCCTCCTTGAGGGAGCCCGGCAGCGCGGACCGCACGACGTCCAGCGCGTCGTCCCCGACCTGGCACATCACCGTCGAGACGTGTTCAGCGGCGGAATCCCCGTACGCGGCAAGCGTTTCGATCTTGCCGTCGTCGTCGGTGTGCAGCCCGAGCAGCATCGGCAGCCCGCGATCGGCGGCGAGCCGGACCGCGCGAGAGCCGGCGTCCCCGCAGGCCACGACCATGCGCGGAGCCCGCTCCGGCCGCGGCACCATCGGCACCTCCCGGAACCGGAAGTGCTCCCCGTCCGCCGAGACAGTCTTCGACGTCATCGCGGCGAGCAACAGATCGAGGCTCTCCTCGAACCCGGTTTCGTAGCGGGCCGCGCCGGTGCCGAAGACCTCCAGGTCCTGCCACGGCCCGCCCCGGCCGACACCGATCCGCAGCCGACCGCCCGAAACCGCGTCGAGCAGCGACCATTGTTCGGCGAGCGCCACCGGATGCGCGACCGACAGCACGCTCACCGCGGTGCCGACGGCGATCCGCTCGGTGCGGCCCAGCACGTGCGCGGCGAGGGTGATCGCGGACGGGCAGACGCCGTACGGCATGAAGTGGTGCTCGGCGAACCACACGTCGTCGAACCCGGCCCGTTCCGCGGCGATGGCGGCGTCGACCGACCGGCGCAGGACATCGGCGTCCTCCTGCCCGGGGAACCGCCCGGAGACAAGGAAGACGCCGAACCGCGCGTCTACTGGACGCTCACTTCGTTGAACCAGAGCCGGGGTTCCAGCCACGGGAAGACGACGAACATCAGCAGCGCCACGATCCCGAGCGCCAGCACGACGGCCGTCGCGAGCTTCACCGCGAAGGGGCCCGGCAGCTTGCGCCAGATCCAGCCGTACATCAGCGCGCCTCCGAGATCTTGGGCAGGAGTTCGGCGTAGGAGCCGACCTGGTTCTTCGGCACCTGCTGAGCCAGCACCGCGTGGATGATGAGCCGTTCCTTCGCCGAGAACTTCGGGTGACACGTCGTCAGCGTGAGCAGCGAGACCTGCTCGGCCTTCGGCAGGATCTCCGGGTCCTTGTACGGCACCGGGTTCACCGTCTCACCCTTGGACGGGAACACGATGCGGCGGCCGTTGGTCTCGCCGTAGGGGCCGCCGTCGACGGCGTTCGGGTCGCGCAGGGTCCCGACGTTCTTGCACTTCGGCTGTGCGCCCTTGCCCGCCGCCCAGCCCTCGACCTCGTCCTTGTACGGCAGCACCTTGTAGATGTAGAAGTCGGTCTGCGTCTCGATGATGATCTGGTCGCACGAGCTGAGGTTGTCCAGATCGTTGAACGGCGCGCCCTTGCCGACACGGTGGCCCGCGATGGCGAAGTTACCCGGCTCGCCGGGCAGCGCCGTGCCCTTGTAGTGGCCGGGGCCGACTTCGAGCGCCGCCTCGGTGGTGCCTTCCTGGATGGTGAAGTTGAAGTCGGCGCCGAACACCGGGATGTGGATCCTGGCGAACGCCTTCCCGTCGACCAGATCGGGGTGCAGCTGCCGGTCCTTGCCCCACTCGCCGTCCAGTTCCGAACTCGCCTCGGACTGCTTGCCCGCCGAGAAGAGGTCGGTCACGTAGACCTCGTAGACCATGAACAGCAGCACCACGAGGCCCGCGGTGATGAGGAGCTCGCCGACGGTCCGGATCGCGGCGCCGCCCTTGCCCAGTTCGCGCGGCGGCGGCCGTTCCTCGGTCGCGGTGCCACCGCCGACCGGTTCGAAGACGACGGTCTCCTCGGTCGACCCCGGCGGCGCGGGACGACGGCGAGGCGGCGGCGCGTCCGTCCGGCGGCGCGGCGGAGGTCCGTCGTACGCCCTGCCGTCCGGCGGCCTCCGTCGAGGCGTCGGCGCCTCTCCCGGTGCCCGGCGCGGCGGAATTGCGTCCTCCGGCCTACGCCGGGGGGCCGGACGGCCGCCACCGGGTGGTCGTTCGGAGTACCGCCGCCGGTCCCCGCCCGGCTCTTCCCGCTCAGCCACCACCCAAGCTCCTCAGTCTCGAACCAAGCCGCAGTGTCGAACCAGCACAGTGTGTCGAACCGTGTGTGACACCATTGTCACAGTGCGGGAAATCGACCGGTCCCGGACGGTGCCCAGCGGCGCTCGTTTACGTTAACGTGTGCACGTGGCGCTGGTTGCGCACCCGAAAGCGGGTCATCGCCACCAGGGAAGCCGAACAGTACGCGAGGAACACGATGCCGAAGTCCAAGGTCCGCAAGAAGACGGCGTACACCCCGCCGACCGACCGCCGCACGCCGGTGAAGGTCAAGGCCGCGGGCCCGTCGAACCTGTTCTACAAGATCGTGATGTTCGGCCTCATGCTGATCGGCCTGATGTGGCTGGTCGTCAACTACATCGCGGGCGACAAGATCCCCTTCATGGCAGATCTGGGCAACACGAACTTCGCCATCGGCTTCGTGCTGATGATCGCCGGGTTGCTCATGACGATGCGGTGGCGGTGAGCATTACCCCGGATGGCGGCTTGACGCCTAATTACACCGGTGTGACTCATCCCCAGTGTGGATAACCCCTGTGGATAACTACCCCACCTCGTGGGCGCCGCAGCGGAACGTTGTGGTAGTGGCCTGGGTGATCACCCTGTTGTTGCTGGCAGGCGTGCTGTGGCTGGCCATCGGCGGTGACGCCGGCGGCACGATCCTGACCGGGCTCGCGATGCTCTCCGTGGGCGCGCTCGCGCTGCACGGCACCCTGCTCCGTCCCCGGCTGGCCGCCGGACCCGACGGAATCCTGGCCAGGACCGTCGGTGGCACGCGCCGCTACTCCTGGTCCGAAGCCCGGCTGCGGGTGCGCACGACACGACGGCTCGGCCGGGACAGCCTGACCCTCGAGGTCGAATCCGGCGAACACCTGCTGGTGTTCGGCCGGATCGACCTCGGTGAGGACCCCAGGGACGTCCTGGACGTCCTCACCGCTCTCAAGGGTCAGGCGTTGTCGTAGTAGTGGACGTCGCCGTTCGGGCCGTGTGACCAGCCAGGGACGGCCGGGCCGACCGCGGGCGGCGCGTATTCCCCGAAGATCTCGTACGGCGCGGCCGGCGAGCAGATCGGGTTGATCTTGACGACGCAGTTCCGGAGCGACCCGCTGAACTTCGCTTTGACGTGCCGAGGCCGCTGGTCCTCGACCACCGCCTGGCCCGCGGTGATCTCCCAGCCGGTGGCCGCGCCCGGCCCCGTCGTGCCGACGGTCTGCGTCGCCACCGACGACGTGACTCCGGGATCGCCGAAGCAGATTTTCAACGCCGCGTCGACGTAGGCGACACGCAGCGTGATCGCGCTGCCGGAGCCGAGGAAATAGCGTTTGGTGTACGTCTGGCAGGTCTCGGCGGCTTGACCGGCCTGCGCGATCGACGGCGCCAATGCCGACGCCAGCACGGCGACGGCGGCGAGAGCTGCTGCTTTCCGGATCTTCATCTCAACCCCCAAGTTGATGATGTCAATGATCAACTCGAAGGTACCCGGACTTGTTGCTTCTCCACCGGGTATTCGGATAACCCACTCAGGGGAAGATCGGCCACTACCGGTAGCAGGCGTAGACCTGCTGGCCCTGGAACGGCGTGAACTCGCAGTAGGCGGCGGTGACGGTCTGGGCGTCTTTCCAGACGATGAGGCCGATGATCGCCACGACGACGAGCACGATCCCGCCGATCTGCCACTTGAGCCGGTCTTTCTCCGGTGCGTAGAGCAGCGCGAACGTCACCAGCAGACCGGCGACGAACCCACCGGCGTGCCCGAGGATCGAGATGTCCGGCACCTGGAAGGTGATGAAGACGTTCAGCCCCAGCATGATGAGCAGCCAGGTGGGATTGAGCTTGAGCTTGACGACGATGACCGCGTAGGCACCGATGAGGCCGAAGATGGCACCGGACGCGCCGACCACGGGGCGCGCTCCGAGGTCCGAGAACACCAGGCAGGCGGCCGAACCGCCGAGCATCGACACGAAGTAGAGCACCGTGAACGGCACACGGCCGAGCGCGACCTCCAGCGGGCGGCCCACGAACCACAGCGAGAAGGCGTTGCTCGCGATGTGCAGCAGGCCGAAGTGCAGGAACCCCGAGGTGAAGATCCGCCACCATTCGTTGCCTGCCAGGGTCGGCGCGTTGTTCAGGTTGCCGAGCTGGAAGAACTCCGAGATGTTGTTGCCCGCGAGGCTGCCGGCCAAGGCGACGGTGAGGAAGAATACGGCGACGTTGATCCCCAGGAGGACCGGCGTCACGACAGCCGTCCGAGGCTGCCGGGCACCGGCGATGGTGCTCGCGCCGTAGCCCGCGTCGCGGTACTGCTTCTGCTGGACGCGGTCCTGCTGGCGGCCTGCCTGGATGCAATCGGTGCAGTGGAAGCCGACGGCGGCTTCGCGCAGGCAATCCGGGCAGGCCGGACGCTCGCAGCGTGAACAGCTCAGCCCGGTCGGCCGGTTCGGGTGCCACCAGCAGCCGGGCATGGCGGCCTGCTGGTACTGGGGATTCGGTGGTTGGCTCACGATGCCACCAACCTACCGAAATCCCCCGTAACCGGCTCTACGATCAGCCCTCGCGGCTGATGCTGACCTTCTCGATGACGATGTCCTGCAGCGGACGGTCCGCCGGACCGGTCGCCGTGCGGCCGATCGCGTCGACGACGTCGCGGGACGCCTGGTCCGCGACCTCACCGAAGATGGTGTGCTTGAAGTTCAGGTGCGTCGTCGGCGCGACGGTGATGAAGAACTGCGAGCCGTTGGTGCCGGGCCCGGCGTTGGCCATGGCCAGCAGGTACGGCTTGGAGAACTGGAGCTCCGGGTGGAACTCGTCGCCGAACTTGTAGCCGGGGCCGCCGCGGCCGGTGCCGGTCGGGTCGCCGCCCTGCAGCATGAAGCCGTCGATGACGCGGTGGAAGATCGACCCGTCGTAGAACGGGCCCGAGTTCGTGCCCTGCGCGTTGGGCTGGGTGTACTCCTTGCTGCCCTCGGCGAGCCCGACGAAGTTCGCGACCGTCTTCGGCGCGTGGTCGGGGAACAGGTTCAGGTTGATGTCACCCTGGTTGGTGTGCAGAGTGGCCTTCAGCGCGCCACCAATGAGGGATCCCTTGCTTTCAGTCACGAGCTTCATCGTGCCATCTGCGGCAAGATCTGGGGAAAAGGGGCACGATAGGTTACAAGCAACGAAGCAGAATCAAAACGATTGATGAGGTGAAGGCCATGACCCGGGCCGCAGATTCGGTGAGCGAGTCGGCGAAGGCCGGCGCGCTCGGCCTGCGCAAACGTGCTGTCGAGGCGGGCAAGGAAGCCACCGCCCACGCCGTCGAGGTAGCCGAGCAGAAGCTCTCCGAGAGCGCCGGTGAGATCGCTAAGACCAGCCGTCGCGCGCGCAAGAAGCTCGCGAAGAAGACGGAACTGACCCGCAAGGAGCTCAAGCGCAGCTCCAAGGCGGCTCGCAAGGAGGCGCTGGCCAGGATTTCCGAGATGCGGAAGCCGGGCCGCAAGGCGCGCAAGGCCGCCATCCAGGCCGCGAAGTCCGCCGGCGAGTCCAAGCGCCGGGGCAAGAAGGACTTCAAGGCGGCGAAGAAGGACTTCAAGGCCGCGCTCGTCGAGGCGAAGTCGGCGGCCAAGGGGACGCGCAAGCGTCGTCGCTGGCCGTGGGTGATCGGTATCGCGGTCGTCGGCGCCGGTGCCGCCTACGCGCTGCGTTCCAAGCAGGAGCCGCCGGTCGCGCCCGCGCCGCCGAAGGCTCCGCCCGCTCCTCCGGCCAAGCCCGCGGCTCCGGCCGCGGCCGCTCCGAAGCCCGCTCCGGCGAAGCCTGCCGCTCCGGCGAAGCCTGCCGCTCCCGCGAAGCCCGCTGCTTCCGGTCCGGCTGGGGGTTCGGGTGCGGCCAAGCCCGCGGCTCCGAAGAACGGGCACCAGGCTTCGAACGCCGGCTCCGCCGACAAGAAGAACTGACGCCTCACGCTTTTCTGCTTGTCGCGAAGGGTCGCCCAGGACCACTGTCCGGTCCTGGGCGGCCCTTTCACGTTCCGGGGACGAGTTCGTAGCCCGCTTCTTCGACGGCGGCGCGGACGACTGCGACGTCGAGGTCCTGGTCGCTGGTCACGGTCACCATGCCGTTGTCGACGTCCACCGCCACGGCGGTGACCCCCGCGATGGTCTCGATCTCCTCGGTGACGAAACCCGCGCAGTGCCCACAGGCCATGCCGCGCACGGCATAGGTGCTCGTGCTCATGCCGTCGCCGCTTCGGCGGGAACGGTGCGGGTGAGCGTATGTCCCCGCCGCATCCGGCCGTCGGGGGTGAACTCCCCGAAGAAGTACACCTCCAGCTTGAGGTCCCTCTTGCGATTCGTCACGTGGAGAGTGCTCCGCGCGGCGATCCGGTTCCCGTCCGCCACCGCGTCGTGCACCTCCATCCGGGCGGTGGGCCGGTTCTTGCGGACCGGGCGGGTGTGCGCGATGAGCTTGTCCCGGTCCATCCGGTGCCCGTCGGCGATCTGCACGATGTCCGGCGTGTGATAGCGGTCGACGATCACGCCCGCGTCTTCGTCGCCGTTCACCAGTTCGTCGTGGAAGGACTCGTGGAAGTCCGCGATGAACTTCTTCGGATCGGTGCCGTGAAAGGGCGTCATCGTGCTCCCCAAGCCGCCTGAGTTAACTCTTACACGCTGTAAGATATCTGCGGAGCACGAGCTTTGACAAGGTGTCAGAATTACGAAGGGGCGCCGTCACTCCCGACGTGATGTCGAGAGTGGACGGCGCCCCTTCGGGTGTTCGGCTCAGCGCGTGGCTGAACGGGTCACGCGTTCGCGGCGTGCTTGTCGATCAGCTGGCCGAGGCGGGGAAGGGCCTCCTCGACGTTCTTCTTGCCGTTCGGGCGCAGCTTCGAGTAGACCTTCTTGATGCTGTCGCGGCTGCTCTTCTCGGCGCGCGAGTCGGTGACCGACAGGAGCGCGTCCGAAGCCTCGTCGCTGCGGCCGACCAGGTAGGCGCCGAAGTCGTTGCCACCCTTGGCCTTGTAGTCGCCGTAGAACGGCTCGAGGGCCACGGTGAAGTCGTCGAGCAGGGTGTCGACGGCGGCGGGGATGATGCCCGGCTTGATCTTCTTGACGGCGGCGAAGCCGGTCTTCACGACGGCACCCGAAACGCCGCCCTTGTCCGAGACCTCGGCGTCGACGAGACCTTCGAAGTCGCTCACGACCGCCGGGCGACGGCTGGAGTCGAGCAAGATTTCCTTGAGGGTGTCAGCCACGAAACCTGTCCTTTTGTCTTATGGGGAGAAATGATCTTTTGTGCCGCCGAGCCACACCGCAAGGCGGCCTCCGCCGGATCTGGCGCCCGCGCTGGTCCCGCGAAACCTCGCGCGTGCGGCACAGGGTAGTACAAGATCAACTTCACTCTGACGTGTGGATACCACTACCTAGAGCTTCAGCTCACCGATAGCCTCCTTCGCCACCGTACGTGCTTTGATGCTCTGCTTCTGGTTGGTGGTCACGACAACCGCGTTCCCACCCTTCGCGACCGCGTAAACGGCGCCTTCCCCGGAAGGTTGGTAGCCGCCCTTCCAGCCCGCCGGTTCGTCGGCCGGGTTCGAGGTGTCGATGGGCGCGGCCTGGTCCACCAGCGCCTTGGCCACGGCGGGTTCCCCGACGTACACGCGCACGGTGAGCTGCAGTTTCCCGCTCAGCGCATAGAAGAAACAGGTCGGATGCGGCTGATCGGCCGAGGTCTTGACCTTGGAGACCTTCTGCCCGTTGGCGTCCGAGACGAAGTCGGTGCCGAGGTACGGGCACGGGCCTTTGCCGGTGGGTTCCGGGGCGGGCGGGATGCTGGGCGCCGCGGTGCTCGACGGCGCGGGCGAACTCGCCGCGGGCGGCGGCTGTTCCCTCGGCCCGCAGGCCGCCAGCAGCGGCACGACGAGCGGCAAGATCAGAAGACGTCGCATAGTGGCGTCCAGTGAAGCAGATCGCCGTTTTCGTGCGACGATGGCGCTGCGCGAGGAGTCTTCGGGAGGGTCAGTGCTCAGCAAGGAGCAGTACCTGGGTGCGGTGGCAGAACGTATCCAGCGCAGCGGGGGCAGGCTGAACACCGTGCAGATCGGGCCGAGCGCGGCCGTCGTGGGGCTGTTCACCGAGTCCGTGATGATGTCGACGATGAACTACTGCGTGGTCGCCGCGGCGATCCCGGAGGTGACCGCGCCCGCGTTGTACGACTTCACCGGGCTGGCGACGCAGCACGCGCGCGCGAACGTGATGGGCACGGTCGGCTGGACGGCCGCTTCGGTGGTCATCGCCGGGCTGATCGGCGACCGGGTGTACCCGGACGCCGCGCAGGCCGCGTCGGCGAAGTCCGGCAACCAGTTCGGCGGCGAGACGCGCATGGTGGCCGTCGACGTTTCAGCGGCCCAGATGTACGCGTTCGTCGGCGGGAAGCTGTGGGGCGCGGCGGTGCAGGGTTCGGTCAACGCGAAGCTGACGTTCTGTTTCCCGCAGCCCGCCGAGGTCTATCAGCAGGTGCAGTGGGCGCAGTCGCAGGGCCAGCAGCCACCCATGCCGCCAGGGCCGCCCATTCCTCCAGCCGGTCAGCAGCCGCCGCCCGGCTGGCAGCCACAGCAGCCGCCGCAGTACCCGGTCGGGCCATCGCCCGCGCAGGGTCCGCCGCCGGGTCAGCATCCGCCGCACTATCCGCCGCCCGCGCCCGGCTATCCGCCGCAGCGCCCGCCGGGGTACTGATGAACCGCACGTTGCGCGGCTGGCCTTCGTTCCCCGAGGCACTTCCGGAGTTCGGCATCGAGGCCGCACCGGCGACCCCGCGGGAGCTTTTCCTGGAATGGCTCGACGAAGCGGGCGAACACGTACTGGCGCCGCACGCCGTCACTCTGTCCACAGTGGACGCCGACGGGGTGCCGGACGCGCGGGTCGTGATCCTCAAGGACGTCGACGGGGACACCTGGGCGGTGGCGACGAGTTCCGAAAGCCCGAAAGGGGTTCAGCTGGCGAAGAATCCGTTCGCCGCGCTGACCTTCTTCTGGCCGGGACGAGGCCGTCAGGTGCGCCTGCGCGGTCCGGTCTCGGCAGCCGATCCCGAAGTGTCCGCCGCCGATTTCACCGCCAGGCCGCCGGCGTCCCGGGTGGAGGCGTTCATCGGCAGGCAGTCCCAGGTGCTCGAAGAACCGGCCGATCTCGACCGCGCCGCCGCGGAAGCGGAGCGGTGGGTCGAGGAGAATCCCGGCGTGGCACCGGAAACCTGGACCCGCTACCTGGTGACGCCGTCCGAAGTGGAGTTCTGGCAGGCGAGCCACGACCGGCGGCACAAGCGGCTCCGCTACCGGCGCGAGAACGGAAGCTGGCGCAAAGAACGCCTCTGGCCGTAAACGGTAACTGGGAACGACGATCGTCGGGTTGTCGTGGATGATTGACTTCGGCGACGGTGAACGACACCTTGTCCCAGATCGTTCGGAGGCGAAATGTCCACACGCCGTCGCATCGGGGGCGCCTTGGCCGCCACAGGGCTCGCCCTGCTGGCCGTCACGACGCCCGTCGCGAGCGCCCAGACCGGCGACCCGGCGAGAGGGCTGTACTCGGTGGAGGGCGCGTCCACGCCGGACAAACGCACCGAGGTCGCTCGAACCGGCGTCGACGTCGCGGGCTCGCGCGGCGGCGCGCTGACCGTCGTCGCCACGCCGGGGCAGGCCGCGGCCCTGCGCGCGAACGGCTTCGGCCTGAAACCGCTCGGCGACTTCGACAGCATGCTCAAGCAGCGGAGCGGTCGCGCGGGCACCGCGGCGGTCGCGGGCGACTTTCCTCCGGGCGACGAGGCATACCACACCTACGCCGAAACGACCGCTGAGCTGCAGAAGGCCGCGAAGGACCACAGCGACATCGCGACGCTGTCCAGCGTCGGCAAGTCCCACGAAGGCCGCGAGCTGAACCTGCTGAAGATCAGCGACAACGCGGGCACGGACGAGAACGAACCCGAGGTCCTGTTCACCTGCAACCAGCACGCGCGCGAACACCTCACCACCGAGATGTGCCTGCGGATCGTGCAGCGGTTCACCAGCGGCTACGCGACCGACGCGGCCATCAAGAAGATGGTCGACGAGCACGAGATCTACGTGATCCCGAACGTCAACCCGGACGGCTCGGAGTACGACATCTCCGGCGGCGAGTACCAGGGCTGGCGCAAGACGCGGAAGCCCGTACCGGGCAGCAGCGCGATCGGCACCGACCCGAACCGCAACTGGGACTACAAGTGGAACTGCTGCGGCGGGTCGAGCAACAGCCCGTCGGCCGAGGACTACCACGGTCCGTCGGCGTTCTCCGAGCCCGAGACCAAGGCGGTCGCGGATTTCGTGGACTCCCGCGTGGTCGGTGGCGCGCAGCAGATCAAGACGCACATCGACTTCCACACCTTCTCGGAACTGGTGCTCTGGCCGTACGGCTACACGAAGGCCGACACCGACACGGGCCTGAACGAAGAGGAAGCGAAGCGCTTCGCCGACGTCGGCAAGCAGATGGCCGCCACCAACGGCTACACGCCGGAGCAGTCCAGCGATCTGTACGTCACCGACGGCGACGTCAACGACTGGTTGTGGGGCAAGCACAAGATCCTCAGCTACACCTTCGAGATGTACCCGAAGGACGGCGGGATCGACGGCTTCTACCCGCCCGCTTCGGTGATCCCGGAGCAGACCGCCCGCAACGACAAGGCGGTCGACATCCTGATCAACGAGGCGAAGAGCTGACCCCGCTCAGTTCCTGAGATCGGCCACTCGCGACGCCCGGCTCTTCGGCGAATCCAAGCCGAAGCTCCGGGCGTCGCCCAGTTGGTCACGGACGAATTCCTCGGTCCGCGCGATCGTCTCGCGCAACGCGGCGTCCTCATCACCGAAGAACTTGTGGACGATCTTGCGCGTCTCCGTGTCGAATTCCCACAAGCCGGCGATGCGCCCCCGGTCGACGATGACGTGACTCGGCGGATCCGCCTGCCCGCCCAGCGTCTCCCCCGCGCGGCCTCCGGGCACCGGGCGTTCGACGTCGGCGTCGGCGAGCAGCCGCGGCAGGTCGCGGTGCAGCAGATGGACGCCGTCGATCCCGGCGAGCAGCGCGTACGACGGCTCGGCCGGCACGGTGAACGCGGCGAACTCGTCGGCGATCTCCTCGGGCATCAAGAGATCGGTGCCGTCGAGCGGCACGAGTTCCAGCTGTTCCGCGATCTTCTTCGCACTGGTCGCGGTGAAACCGGAGAACCAGCGGAAATGCTTCAGCGACGCCGGGGCCGCCCACGAGAAGTACCGCCGGGCGAGTTCTGCCCGCGCGGTGTCCATATCGGACAGTCCACCGCGCGGGGACGGCGCCCAGCGGACGTAGCCGTAACGCTGCTGGTCCAGCCGCCCGTCGACCGGGACCCGGCGGATGTCGCCGCGGGCCTGGAGCAGGCCGAGCGCGAGCGGCAACGTCGTGGTGGTGCCGCGTTTGCGGCCCGCTTCCCCGAGATTGCGCACCACCGGTCCGGCGGCGTCCTTGATCGCGGCCGGGGCGAGCGGTTCGCCGGCGCCGTCGAGCAGATCGGCGACGGTGACGCACAACTGCTCGATCTCGGCCTGCGTGACGCCGAGGTATTTCTCCGCGGCCGCGAGTTCACCGGCGGGCGCCGCGGCGCCGACGGTCAGGCCGAGTTCGAAATCCACCGACGGCAGGACGTAGGTGCAGCCACGCGCCGAAGGCAGTTCGTGGATGGCGAGCCGCGCGACGTCCGCGTCGACCGTTTCGCGATCGAGGCCTGCCCTGGCGAACAACCCGAGATAGGGCGCCGATCCGCCGACCGAGCGCATCCAGCCGGTCCGCTCCAGCACGGCGGCCGCCGAGGATCCGCGCGGCGTTCCGTCGAGCCCCTGCCGATGTGCCCACCACGCGCGCAGCTTGTCGGTCGCCATGACTCCACGGTATGGGTATCGGGCGACACCCCGCAGCCTGGCAGGATTACCGGATGCTGGTCGAACTGGCCATCGGCGACGCGTACGGAGGATCCTTCGAGCACGCGTACCCGAGCTTCGTCGCCGAACACAACAAGCTGACCGGTTACGTGCCGCATCACGGTCAGCCCGGCGACCCGGCCGGTCGCTACACCGACGACACGCAGATGACGATCGCGATCGCCGAGGTGCTCGTGTCGGGACGGCGATGGACGCCGCTGCTGCTCGCCGAGCAGTTCGTGCGGGCGTATCACCGCGATCCGCACGACGGCTACGCGCCGCGTTTCCATCAGCTGCTCAGCGAGGTCCGGGACGGCGAAGAGCTGCTACGGCGCCTCCAGCCGCAAAGCGACAAGAGCGGTGCGGCCATGCGCGCGGGGCCGATCGGGCTCCTGCCGACCGTCGACGACGTCCTCTACCACGCGAAACTGCAGGCCAGGATCACGCACGACACCCCGGCCGGGATCGCCGCGGCGCAGGCCGCCGCGCTGGCCGTGCACTACTGCCACCATCGGGTGGGTCCGCTTTCCGAGGTCACGAGGTGGATCGACGGGATCCTTCCGGAGGACGTCGGGCACGGCGGCTGGGCGCTGCCGTGGTCGGGCAAGGTCGGGCCGCAGGGTTGGATGAGCGTGCGCGCCGCGCTGACCACCCTCGCGACCGGCCGGAGCCTGAGCGGAATGCTCCACGCCGCCGTCGCGCTCACCGGTGACGTCGACACCGTCGCGACGATCGCGCTGGCCGCCGCGTCGCGTTCGCCCGAGGTGGCTCAGGATCTGCCGCCGGTGCTGTGGCGCGACCTGGAGAACGGCGAGTTCGGCCGCGACTATCTGGCGGCGCTCGACGAGCGGCTGCTGCACATCTGACGTAGGCGGGCTCCACGGAACGCGGACGCGCACGCCGTCCGGTTTCGGCAGACTGGGCGGGTGAAGTGGCTGATCAGGGGCGGAGCAGTCGCCGCTTGGCTCGCGGTGAGCGCGCTGCTCGTCGTCGGCACGGCGAATCTCGAACCCGGGCCGGGGGAACGCCCGGTCGACGCGTTCGGCTTCGCCGTCGTCGCGCTCGCTTGTCTCGCACTCGCGGCAGCGTGGCGGCTTCCGGTTGTCACGGCCGGAACGGAAGCGTTTGCGCTGCTGTTCTACCTGGGGCTCGGCTATCCCGACGGTCCGGTGTTGTTCGCCGGTCTCGTGCCGCTGTTCGCGCTCGGAACCCTGCGTCCGCGACGGCTCGCGTACGCCGTCGCGAGCGGTACGGCGGCGATTGTCGTCGGCGCGAACCTGGCCACCGGCGGGGCGGGCGTCCTCGATCTGGTCTTCGTCGGCTGGGCAGGCTTCGCGGTCTTCGCGGCCGACGCGCTTCGAGGACGGCGTGAGCGGGCCGCGGCCGCAGAACAGGCGGAACGCGATCGCGTCCTCGGCGAGCGGCTGCGCATCGCCCAGGATCTGCACGACAGCGTCGGCCACGCGATGGCGGTCATCAACGTCCAGTCGGGGATGGCCGAGCACGTGATCGACGATCACCCCGAAGTGGCGAAGGAAGCGCTCGGTGTCGTCCGCACGGTCAGTGGGACGATCCTGGACGAGCTGAACGCGATGGTGCGGCTGCTGCGTGACGACTCCGCCCCGCTCCGGCCGGCGCCCGAGGTGGCGGACATTCCCGCGCTGGTCGCGTCGGCGAACCAGGCGGGCCTGGCCGTCACGCTGGACCTCGACGCTCCCGGGATCGGGCAGCCGGTCGGTGGCGCGGTGTACCGGATCGTCCAGGAATCCCTCACGAACGCCGCGAAACACGGTGGGGCGGCCGCCGAGGTGATGGTGCGAGCCGACCAGAGCGGCCTGCGGCTCGACGTGGTCAACGAGGTCCGCACGCCGGGGCCGGACGTCCCCGGTGCCGGGATCAGGGGAATGGGTGAACGGGCCAGGACGACCGGCGGCACACTGACCGCGGGCCGTGAGGACGGGAGGTTCCGGGTGAGCGCGCGATGGCCGTGATCAGGGTGGTGCTCGCCGACGATCAGCTCCTGGTGCGGTCCGGGTTCGCGGCACTGCTCCGGGTGGAAGCCGGGATCACCGTGGTGGGGGAAGCGGACGACGGCGAGGCGGCGGTCGCCGTCGTCGCGGAAACCGTGCCCGACGTGGTGCTGATGGATATCCGGATGCCGGGGACGGACGGGCTGGAAGCCACCCGCCGGATCATGGCGGACGAACGGCTTCCCGGTGTCCGCGTCCTCATGCTGACGACATTCGACCTCGACGAATACGTCTTCGACGCGCTACGCGCCGGAGCGAGCGGCTTCCTGCTCAAGCACACGAGGCCCGCCGATCTGATCCAGGCGGTCCGCGTCGTGGCGGCGGGAGACGCGCTCCTCTCCCCGAGCGTGACCAGGCGCCTGATCGCGGAATTCACCGCTCGGCCGTCACCTTCGCTGCCCCGTGCCGACGGCTCGGCGTTCACCGAACGAGAGCACGAAGTCGTCCTTCGCGTCGCGCAGGGAATGTCGAACGAGGAGATCGCGCGGGAGTTCGTGATCAGCGCGGCGACCGTCCGGACCCACGTCAGCCGGGCGATGACCAAGGTCCACGCCCGCGACCGCGCGCAGCTCGTGGTCTTCGCCTATCAGAGCGGGATGGTGCGCGCCTGACGTAGCCACCGATCCCCACGCCGGCACGACGACGCGACCCCGGCCCGCGAGCGACGCTTCCGCCATGAAACTCACTGCGAAAGCGGCTCTGCTCACCGCGCTCCTTTCCTTGACCGGGATCACGACGGCGACCGCCGCCGAAAGACCGGCCCGCTGCGCCGAACACCGCTTCGCGGTCCAGGTGAACGGCGAACGTCAGACGGTCGCCGGCGAACTCTGCGTCCGCGGGAAGCTCACCCCGCGCACGCCGATCCAGATCCTGTTGCACGGCGGGACCTACGACCGCGCCTACTGGGACTGGCCGTACCAGCCGCGTCGCTATTCCTATGTGGACAGTGCGACCCGCGCGGGCTACGCGACGCTCAACCTCGACAGGCTCGGGTACGGCCGCAGCAGCCGTCCGGATCCGGAGACCCTCGACTTCGACGCCGGCGGCGAGGCCGTCCACCAGGTCGTCCGGCAGCTGCGCCCGCGGTTCCGCACGATCGTCCTCAATGGACACTCTATGGGCGGGCTCGTCGCGGAACGGGCCGCCGGACGGGGCGGCGTCGACGCCGTGATCGTCAGCGGCATCCCCCGCGACCGGCCCGGCGCACGGTCCGCGGCGACGGAATCACCCTTCTTCCCGGCCGAACTGGACCCGAAGTTCGCCGGAAAGCCTTGGGCCCGCGGCTATTTCACGACACGTCCCGGCACCCGCGCGCAGACCTTCCACCACCCCGGCACCTACGACCCCGCGATCATTCCCGTCGAAGAAGCCCTCAAGGACACGCTGGCGTCGGCGGAACTCCGCTCGGTGGGATCCGGTGCGGCGAACCGATCGGCACCGACAGTCCCGACGGCGTACGTGCTCGGCGAGCACGACACCCTGGTCTGTGGGAGCGGCGACTGCGGCGCCGACAAGATCGTGCGGGGCAGCGGTCACTCGATCAACACCAGCCTCGCCGCGCCGAAGTTCTACCGGTGGACCTTCACCTGGCTGGCTCGAAAGTTAGGGTGACCTAACTTAGACTGGTCGCATGGATTCCTTGACGCCGGTTCGCGAGGCCGCCGACCATTTCGGGCTGGCGATCTCGACCCTGCACTACTGGGAACGCCGAGGACTCATCACGGCCTTCCGCCGCTCGGGCAAGCGGTACTACGACGACGACCAGCTGTACCGCATCGCGCTGATCAAGCATTGGCGGCGGATCGGCGGGCTCGGCCTGACCAGGATCACCGAACTGCTCGCCGAACAGCACCGCTGGCGGGAGGTGGTGACGGGCAGGATCGCCGAGATCGAACGGGAGCGTGCGCGGCTCGACACCGCGCACGACTACCTGGTCGAGCTCCTCACTTGCCGCCGCGAGGGGAACCTTGAGGACTGCCCCTGGTTCCGCGACCGGGTCGACCTGCCCGCCCATGCGGCGGCGAGCTGAGTCCCGGCATCGCCAGCGCCGCGACCACCGCGGCGGCCGCGAGGCAGGCGGCGGAGGCGAGGAACGCGGCGGTGTAGCCGTGCACCAGCGCCTCCCCCTTCGGCAAGCCGGACGGCGAGCTCGCGGTCACGGCCGCCGCGAGCGCGGTCAACGCGGCGAGGCCGAGCGCGCCGCTGGTCTGCCGGACGGTGTTCAGCAGACCGGCGGCAAGGCCGTTCTGGCGTTCCGGCACCCCGCTGGTGGCGGCCACGGTGATCGGAGTGAAGGCCGCGGCCGTCCCGAAGCCGAAGACCATTCCCGGCACCAGCACGGACGCGACGTACGAAGCGTGCGCACCGGCCAGCGCCGCGACCCCGGCGAAACCCGCCGCACCGATCGCGCAGTACAACGCCGCCGCCCGCCTCGGCCCGATCCGCACCGACAACCCGCTCGCGGTCCGGGCGCCGGCGAACATCGCCGCTCCCACCGGCAGGTAGGCCAGTCCCGCCCGCAGTGGCGAGTACCCGTGGACGTCCTGGAGGTACAGCGAAAGCAGGATCGGACTGGCGAGGAAACCCAGCCCCAGCAAGAAGATCACCACGTTCCCACTGGTGACCGAACGCAGCCGGAAGATCCCGAGCGCGACGAGCGGTTCGTCCGCCCACCGGTGCTGGTGCACCAGGAACACACCGAGCAGGACGAGCCCGCCGAACAGCGGGAGCAGCACGGACGCGCTTCCCCAGCCGTCGACCGGAGAGCGCATCACCGCGTAGACCACGCCGACGAGTCCCGCCGCCGACAGCACCGCGCCGAGCACGTCCAGCCTGCCGCGAGGACGGCTTCGATCCCGGAGCGGCAGCACCGCCCCGGCGACGAGAACGGCCACCACACCGATCGGGACGCTGACGAAGAACACCCAGCGCCAGCCCGCCCACTGGGTCAGCAGGCCGCCGATCACCGGCCCCGCCGCGGCGCCGGCCGCGCCCACCGCGCTCCAGGTTCCCAAGGCCCGCGCGCGACGGGCGGGTTCGGTGAACGTCGTGGTCAGCAAGGACAACGTCACCGGCATCAGCAGCGCGCCACCGAATCCTTGCACCGTGCGGGCCACGAGCAGCGTTTCCGGTGAACCGGCCAGCCCGGCGGCGAGCCGCGCGACGGTGAACAGGCTCATCCCGAGCACGAAGATCCGCCGCACGCCGAATTCGTCGCACAACCTGCCGCCCAGCAACAGGAAACCGGCGAAGGCGAGCGTGTACGCGTTCACCACCCAGGTCAGCGCGCCGTCGGGGAAACCAAGGCCGGACCGGATCGCGGGCAGGGCGACGGAAACGATCGTCGCGTCGAGGATGACCACAAAGGATCCGGCGCACGCCAACGCGAGCAGGACGCCTTCACGTTTCATACCGTCACCCTCCGCCTCCGGCGGCGGATGATCTCCGCCGCCGGGCCAGCGTGCACGCTGAAGCGCGCTTGAGGGCAAGCCGTACTACCAGGAAGGCCGGTACCGCAGGCCTTGCTCGTAGTACTGATCGTCGGATTCGACCGGTTCGGGCCGCTCGTCCTCGGCGGGTCCAGCCGGTTCTTCCGAACGGTCCTTGAGCACCACGTTTTCGGCGCCCGCCGTCGGCCGGCGCGGCACCGGCGGCGTGACGGTCTCGCCTGCCTCCTGGAACGAAGGGGTGAACCCGAGCCGCCAGCGGAGCCGGTCGGTGATGTAGCCGGCGTTGCCGATCGGCGCCATCAGGTCCGCACTGCGTTTCGCGGATCCTTGCCGCGCTTCCTGATAGGTCCGCATGACGGTGTCCGCGATCTCGGCGGGCGACATCCGCGACACGGCTTCACTCACCCTGAGCCGCGTCATCACGCCGTCGGTGTTGACCGAAACGGAAACGGCTTGCCGGTCGTTACCCGGCTTCTTGGGTGCCGGTTTGTCGGCCACGCTCACTCCTTGAGGGGTGACAGCTCCCGCGGCGGTTCCTGGAACTTGCCGTCGTTCGAGATGTCGACGTTCTTGTCCCGGACCCGCTTTTCCGTTCCCTTGTCGGTGTTCTCCGTTTCGAAGTTGCCGGGATCGAAGGTCTCACCGGGGCTGACGTCCGGCGGTTCGGGAATGATCGGCAGTTGTTGATCTCGGTGTCGATCTTCGAGAGCAGCGACTCCGACGCACGGAACATGCTTTCCCTGAGGTTGACCACACCGTCGTGGAAGCTGTTGTAGATCATCTCGGGGCTGTCCCCGACGATGTCGGCCTGCACGGTGGCCGCCGTGGCGAGCCCGGCCCCGGCCGCCGCGCGGGCGACCTGCACTCCGTTCGCGGTGGTGAAGAACGCCGCCGCGGTGAGGCCACCCGCCGGTGGCACGGCCGCCACGAGCAGAGCGGTGACAGCGGCGGCGAAGGTCGCGGCCAGCGCCTTCTGCAAGGCGGATTCGTCCTGCCGTTCCTTGTCGTCCCGGTACTTTTCCGCGGCGGTCAGGAAGGAAGCGGCGAGAGTGCTCAGGTCGGCCCGCGCGGTCGCGATGGCGTCCCGCGGGGCCACGATGTCGGCTTCCAGCACGGTGAGTTTGGTGCCGACCCGGGCGTAGGTGTTCACGAGACCTTGGATGTAGCTCTTGGCGGTCTCGGCGCCTTCACCACGCCACTTGAGAAGCAGCACCAAGGACCGGTCGAGCGGCGCTTTCGTGTCCTGGAAAGCGTTCCAGAGACCTTCGTAGGCCTCGATCATGGTCTGCAGGCTGTTCTCGCCGACGAGCGCCGCCTCGGAGAACTCGAGGAAGAAGTCGCGGACCTGTTCCTTGCGACCGCCGCTCATGTCGACGTCGCTGCCGAACATCCAGTTCTGGAAAAGGAGATCGACCGCCGCGAAGGCCTTTTCGGCACCCGCGGTGAGATCGTGGGAGATCCCCTCGAGGAGTTCGCTGTAGTCGCCGGGTCCGGCGGTGGTCTCCGCGTCCAGTGCGTTGAAGTACCGGTCCACGCCGCTACCCCTGGTTCCCGTATGCCGCGCGGTTCATTCGCTGCTTGTTGTCCTCGTCCACGGATTCGTACAGCTCGGCAACCCGCTCCAAGGCACGGGACGCGTCCTGCGTGCTGCGGTGCAGCTTCGCGAGCATCTTCTCGACGGCCTGGCGATGTTCCTCGTAGGCCGCCGAAACCCCGCGCATGCCCAGGGTTTTCCCGAAAGCGGTGTCCGGCGCGAAAAAGCCGGGGAGAAGGCCTCCCGTGACCGGGTCGGGAGCGGGCACGTCCTGCCCTCGCACACCGGTATGGACGGTACTGACTATGTCCGCGGCATTCTGCAGTTCCTTGCTCGACAACTGAGATCGTCGAGGTCGGTCTCGAAACTGACCATGTTCACCTCGCTGTCCGGATTCACCCCCACGTAAGCAGCGTTGACTTGGCTGGGCGCACGACTTTGTCATCCGCGTACGGTGACGAACGTCATTCCTCAGACGCAGACCCAGCAGTAGAGGCGGTCGCCCCTGGTCGTGGCGGTGCGGGCGAGTTCCGCGAGGCCGGTCAGCACGGCGGCCAAGTCGGCGGGGTCGGCCTGGCCATCGAACTCCTCGGTCCGGGACCAGGGCTCGGCCACCTCGCGTAAGCGCGCTTCGTCGGCGTCGGACAGCGCGGCGGACAGCTCTTCGGTCAGCGGGACGACCAGACGTACGCCGTCACCGGCCAAGGCGACAGGTTCGACGGAGCGTCCGATGATGGTCTCGTAGTCGACACCGGTGAGCAGGGACTCCAGCGTGCCCAGCTGCACGAACGGGTCCACACCCTTGAGTTGGACGGTCGGCAAGGACGCCTCGGCGGGGCCGCCGACAAGGTCGATAGTGGCGGCCGCGGCGTCGTTGTCCGGTGCGGCGAAGTAGTCGAAGAGCACACCCATGCGCGCATTCTGGCGGAAATGAGAAGGCCACCCGCGGTGCGGGTGGCCTTCGTGAATCCCCTTCGTGAATCCCAGAGTGGAGCTGAGGGGAATCGAACCCCTGACCCCCGCCTTGCAAAGGCGGTGCTCTACCAATTGAGCTACAGCCCCGGATCGCAGGCGATCATGATAACCGCCCGCGCCGAAATCAGTTGTTGCGGGACGCGTCCGCGGCCTTGGCCGGAGCGCTTCCGTTCGTGGAAGCGGATCCCAGGGGACGCTCGGTGGGGGCGGTGGCCTCACGCCAGAGGTCGGCCTCGGCCTTGGCGGCCTTGTTGCGCTTGATCACGAACAGCACGCCGCCCGCGATGACCGCGAGTGCCAACAGCTTCTTCATCAGAAGCCCCCTCTTTCCGCCGATTTGCTCCGCCTACCCACCGATGCTACTGCACGCCGTTCTCCGGACGCCCGCTGCCCGACGTTCCACGTGGAACCGAAGACCGACGAGACTTTCCCGCCCACGCGACCCAACGTCGGGGGGTCCAGGGGGGCGAAGCCCTCCCTGGCGGGGGCTTGGGGGTTCGACCCCCAAAACGAAAAACACCCGGTTGCATCTGCGCATTTTGCAGATACAACCGGGCCAACCGGGTGGGCCCACCAGGACTTGAACCTGGGACCTCTTCGTTATCAGGTCAGAATAGGCCTCTGTTGACCTTGAGAATCGGTGTCCGACCTGCGAGACGAACGTCCACCAACGTCCACGGTGATCCGTTGATCACCGGCACGATTGTCGCCCAGTTCGTCGCTCACCGCTGGAGAGCGGCGAAGAAAGTTAGGCCGAATCCTTCTCGTCTGAGGGTGGCAGGAATGCCCTGACCTTGTGGTCCATCTCGTAAACGAGCTTGAGAAGCTGGGCGGTAAACGTCAACGTCCCCAACGCTTCATCCTCACCCGACGCCGGAAGCTCATGGGTCGCGATGTTGCCTCGCTTACGGATGAAGTCAACCCATGGCTGCATGGGCGGCGTCAGGTATCCAGTCGTGACCAGGTGATCCAGATAGAAGGCGAAGGGCTTTCCCGTTGCAGCGCCCTTGTCAACGGCGACATGCATAAGGATCTTTCGACACATCAGCTCACAAGACGTGTACGACGCGGACGATGCGTTTCGCCTGGCTTCCTCGTATGCCTCAGCGGTGTCACTTGGAACACCCTCGACCGGCTCCCCCGCCAAACCGCTCGGCGAAATGAAGTGGCTGTTCTTCACCATGCCTAGATGGCAGCTCGGACACCGGAGCCAAGAAACCGGCTTAACGCCACCTTCCTGCACCTCAGCTATCACCGCCGCCATTACCCTGTCGTGGCAATGCGGGCAACGCATCTGCATGTGCGCTCGGGTGTCCGAGACGCCACGAGAAGACGTGTTCGGCGCGCCGGTCGTCGTGTGGACGATCCCACCGTGTCCAGCCATCCGACGATGGTAGTCCCTAGGTCCCGAGGCAAAGTGGCCGAACACGATTCGGTCACTGGAGTTGTACGTAAGGCGGGGATGGAAGATCCTTGGCGCCGGAGCCGTCGGGCAGAGCTCGGCACTCCACCCGACGGCTACCTGTCTTACAGCAGCGCGTTAAGAATCGTGGTGATCAGCAAGATCCCGTCAAGGATCAGGGTGACCACCAAGATCAGCAGCTTGACGTACTGCGCGTGTAGTTCGACGGATCGGCGTCGGCCAGGGATTACGGCCCTGGACCGACGCCTCCGCCTTCTTCGGTCGTTCGCATCCGTTGACACGATCGGTTCTCCTGAGTTAATCGCCTCAATCGAGGCGTGATGCCCCGGCGCAACCGGTTACGTCGGGACAGGGGCGACCGGTGGTGCTTGTGGCCCGTGTCGGTCAGCGAGGACGCTAGAGCGCTCAGAAGGACCAGCGCAATTTCACCTGGGGACAACTGTGGATAAGTCGACCGGAAATCTGGGGACAACCTGTTGATACCTGTAGAACACCTGTTCATATCCTGGTGATCAAAACAGGTCGTGTCCGGAAACTTGCTGGTCAGACCCTGTGAGGATTCTGGGGACTACATGGGTGTAACTCGTACGGCGTGTCGCGAGAGTGTCGCTCCTTCGGCGTGTCGTGCCAACCCCCGCAAGCGCTTTCGTCCTCTGAAGGTCCTGTCGCCCAGCCCAGACGATGAGCCACACGTGAAACAGGGACCAGACCTAACGCGACCTCTGCGTATGACTCAGATGCCCCAAAATCAGGACGATCTTGTAGCAGGCCATTCACGGGACGCTCATGGTGGCCGAGCAGTAGCGGGACGCGTTGCCCCCACTGGTACGTGGACGTGCGGAGACTGCGGCCAGGAGATACACCCGCAGATCTACGACGAGGACGACTTCTTGGCTGCTGGGTTCACCGACTTGAAACCGCGAGTTACCCGCCAACCCGTCGGAGGCCGGCACAAACGACTCCAAGACGAGGTCCCCGAGCCATACGGCGACCGACACGCTGTGAGCGGTGGACGGGCGGGAGTACAAAAGGAGGCGCTCTGCGGCGCCCTCGTGTGGGTGATCGATGGACCTTTCGAGGCAGGCGTCGGTGGCATGGACCTGCGCAACTGCAAACGCTGCGAACACCTCGCCGATGGGCTCTAGTCCACGATCACGGGGTTGCAACTATCAGCTGGTCAGCCCGACGAGTTACCTCTGAGAGATGAAAATGTCGGACCTTGCCGGGATGATGGAGACCCAGAGCGGCGACGAACGGGAGGCGTCATGGCACATGTCGAAGCGGTCACCCGCGATGAGCTGCTAGAACGGCGGGACAGCATCCTCAAGCAGCTAGGCACTGATCTGACCACATTCACGGAGCGAGCGAAGGCGTTCAGCCTGGTCGGCGACGAGTGGGACACGTGGGATGAGCTGCAGAACATCGCGTTTCTTCTCGGCGATGACGAGCTCTGACCTTCAGGAGCAGGTAGATCGGTTCACTTCCGAGACTGAAACGCTGCTCCGAGCCTGCTTCGACGATGTCCCCGACAGCGAGGTCAAGACACGGGCCGAACGCGTCGTTACGGACATCAAGCCCGTCACTCTGAAGGCCAAGGGGCGGCCGCTTGCAGAACTGCACGTGTCTCAACGCTTCCGCCTGGACAGTACCGAGACCTACCTGGCCGTTGAGCAGTCAGTCTTCAAGCTCATTGCCAAAATCGACCGGACGCCTATCGTCCGGTACGACTACGACCGCGACGCTAGAAGCAAGCCTTCATCCCATATCCAGCTCCACGCTCATCGCGGAGCAATCTCGCATCTCCTCTCTCAAACTCGGCACTCCAATCCTCATGAGCTGGCGTCGCTCCACTTCCCTACGGGTGGTGCAAGGTTCAGGCCGTGCTTGGAGGACTTTGTGGAGTTCCTGATTCGTGACTGTCGGCTAGACGCCAAGGCAGGCTGGGAGAAAGAGGTGAACGCCGGACGAGAACGCTGGCGGCGTCTTCAAGTTCGCGCAGTCGTCCGCGAGGTACCGAGTGAGGCTGTCGCAGTGCTAGAGCGGCTCGGATACAAGGTCCAGCCGCCTGATGAGGCCAGGCTCGACAGTCAAAAAGCACTGCACACCTGGTAACCGCCTCAGATCTTGATGTTCGCCCAGCGCACGAACTCGCAAGCGTTTCCGACTTCCGACGGTCCTGCTCGGCGAGCGTGATGACCGTTTCCCGGACGTGCAAGTGGTAGCGGGTCTGCTGTGGCGAGACCTGACGCGCGAGCTGGAGCGCTTGGAGCGAGCGTGCCCGGTTCCCGTGGAGCTGGAAGCCGCGGCATTCGTCACTCACCACAGGAGCTTCAACACGAAGTTATCGCAGGTCAACAACCCCATAGTGAGCGGCCAGTCGCGCAAATTCGGCACCACGACGCCGAGAAGCCCGGTCGACGAGGTTCCGCATCGTCGACTTGCCCAGCGGCTGGTACCGCACCCAGTCCGGAGCAAGGTCCCTTGCCTCGGCGAGGTAGCGGAGTGCATCTGGGTAGTGCCTCACTTCGACGGATGCGGCGGCCAACCTCAACCGGTGGCCAGCCTCCCAGAACGCTGGCACTTCCCCACGTGTCGACGGCATCGATTCGGCGAGCCGCAGTGCCTTGTCGGGGTCTCCGGCTCGGGCCGCGTGGTCGACCTGCTGTAGTGCGGCCACACGCGGTCCGAAGATTGCAGCCTCGGTAGCGCTGTCGCCGCGCGAACGCATGGCCGCCGCTTGCGCCTCGGCAAGCAGGTCATCGGCGCGCCCCAGCCGCCCGGCCGACAAAGCCGCGGATGCGGCATTGAACAGCAGGTTGCCGAACACTCCTGCTCGCGCGGGATCTCGGTCGAGCATCGCGGGTTGTACCTGCTCAGCTGCCCTGACAGCAACCCTCTCGGCCTCGTCGAGCCGCCCTTGCCGGACCAACGTCCAAGCAAGGTAGCGAAGCGATATCGCTGTCTCCAGGTCCGGTGAATCGGACTGCCGAGCAGCGTCCAAAGCTCTCTCGGCCGACGTCCAAGCGAGGTCATCGAATCCGACTCGACCAGCCATTCCAGCACCGAGCCGGTACGCCGTCGACAACGCGCGATGCGCGGCAGCCTGTTCGTCTCCGCTAGTTGAGCGGACGAGCCGACGCGCGTCGGCAAGGACAACAGGCAGGGCGTGGAGCAGTTCGACGTGGCGACCATCGACATACGCGCGCCATGCCTCGTGTGCGGCGCGGTCAAGCTCTTCGATCTGGACTACCTCGTGAGCCTCAGCGAAGTCGTCCAGGCCGGGCACGTGCTCCCCGGCGGTGATCGCATGGCGCAGCGTCACGACGTCGATATCGCTCGGCGCAGTAACGAGCTGACCAAGCAGGCGTTCGTCCGAAACACCGAGTGCTTTGGCCAATCTCGCCAACGTCGTGGGCCGCGTGGTCTTGCGCGAGCCCTGCTCAATCCTCGCGACGGTGTCCACTCCCACCCCGGCCGCGTAGGCGAGTTCATGCTGTGACATGTTTCGCGCCTTGCGGAACCGAGCAAGATTCTCGGGGAGCTTGCTTCCGGTCGTCATGGCCCCTCCAAAGCAGACAGCGCCTTGACCAGGCTATCCGCTGGTCAGCGGGTTTCCGTCGTTGCACAACACCAGTTCACCTGTCCTCGCCGCTTCGAGGGCAACGGCAAGTCGCCGACCGAGAGTCGGCTTCAACCTCTGCGCGACCTCGTCGAGCTTGCAGAGACAGGCCCGGACGATCTCGGGATCGGTGAGCACGAGGTCTTGCACCTCTTGCTCAGTGATCAGTCCGCCGTCGAAAACGAACGCAACACCCTCTGGCATGCGCCCGTCGTCGGCCACGTGGTCGATCACGAGCAGTTGACCGAGTGGTCTGTCCAGGCCGATCTCTTCGTGAACCTCACGTACCGCTGTTGTCCAAGGGGCCTCCCCCGCGTCGACCGCTCCACCTGGGATTTCCAAGTGCGGCTTGTACGACGGCTCGACCAGGAGCACTCGGTCAGCGTCGTCACGGAACAGCACTCCAGCGGACATGCGCTTCCGGTCAAGCGAGCGCACATAGTCGTCGAACGGGAGGAGATCCACGTGGAAAGGCTACCCGGCCCTGTCCTCGGTGGGTTCTGTGCTCAAGAGGCATAGGTACGCACCAAGCACGGGGCGAAAACGGTGATCGACGCCCTGTTTTCGCACGTCAGATCACTCGAATATCGAAGTATGACGACAGTGAGCACCCACCCCACGTGGGTGACGTCAACGACGTCGATGGCAAATCACGCCGTCACGGACGACGCGATGGCGGCCGGCATTGCCACGCTCGAACCCAGGCCCCTGCGAGGTGAAAGCAACCCATGAGGCAAGAAGTATCGCTGCCTCAGCGGTGCGTCGAAGCCCTACGGGCCCAGCGGGCGAAGCAGGACTTCGCGCGACGTGTCGCGGGCGACCGATGGCAGGAGAACAACTTGGTGTTCGCGTCGGACGTCGGCACGGAACTGGATGCGGCGAACGTCCGGCGCGGGTTCCGGAAGGTATGTGCGAAAGCCGGGCTCAATCCGAACGAGTGGACGCCAAGAGAGCTTCGTCACAGCTTCGCGTCACTGCTCTCCGACAGCGGGATGCCGATTGAGCAGATCTCTCAACTCATGGGCCACAACGGGACGGCAGTGACTGAGTTGGTCTATCGCCATCAGCTACGGCCGATCATTCAGGAGGGCGCGAAAGCCATGGATGAGATCTTCTCGACGGTCTGAGGTGACCTGGCCTCACTGCCGGGTCCGGGCAACAACGCCTGGGCCCGGCAGTATTCACTCGACGTGACAACAGTCACAGTCGAAGATGGTCGGGTGACAGTCGCCGATCGCGCATTAGAGAAAGCCCTGAAGAGGGTGCAGAACATAGCCCGCAGACGCCAGGCCGGAGAGCCGCACGGGATGACCCGAGTTGTGCCTGGCCAACAAGGGAAGTACGTCACTTACGGGCGGAGCGCGCTGGAAGCTGTCGAAACTGCGGCCAAGCAGATCGCTGCCGACCTGCGTTTCGAGCACCTCGACGAGCCTGCGGATGTGTTATGGGACTTTGTCGACCAGTGTCAGGCCAATCGGCAGGATGATCACGTCAGCTCGTTCGTTGACGCGCATGCCCGTAATCCCTTCACAGCCATGTGCCGTGTCGAGGTTGATCACCTGATGGTTCAGCAGCCAGTCGACTTTTTCGGCGTCCGGCTCACCCCCGTAGACGAGATGCCAAAGATCCGACGCGACGTGCCTAACCTTGACGTTCATTCAGGCTGTATGGCTGAGATCCAGGTCACTGGTACCAGCCATGACCGAATGATCGAACGAGCACGCTCTCAAGCGGAGCGCGCGCTGCGGATCTTGCGAGTGGCGTTCCTCGACAAGCACAGCGTGCGGGCTGTGCAATTGCGATTCCAGGTCGGTGCTGTCGGCGAGCTAGACAACGGTGCCGGAGAGTGGCGCGCGTTGGACCGTGGCGCAATGCCACTAACGATCAGCCGGTCCACGGTTGAAGCCGCACGCGACCACCCGGCCGCGAGCTTGATCGGCGAAGCAACCCAAGACATCGAGCGCAAGGCCAACGTTGCTTTAGGTTGGATCGATCGCGCGGTGTTCACTGACGATCCGCTGGTAGCGCTGCTCTACCAATTCTTCGCTCTCGAAGCGCTCCTTGGCGACAAGGCGAGTGGACTGAAGGGCGAGCAGCTCGCCTTCCGGCGCGCAACGCTGAGCCACATAGCGACAGGAGAATTCCGGCACCCCTTAACCACTCTGTGGCTATACGAGGAAGTTCGGAACAATGCAGTGCACGGTGAGAACATGCCTGAGGTGGACTGGGGGGAGGTCCATCGCTTCGCCTCGGACGTCCGAGCTGCCCTCAACGAGTACCTCACGTTCGCTCGGGCCCAAGGTTTCTCGCGTCGTAGCGAGTTGACGTCCGCACTCGGTCAGCATCCGGATCGGATGCAGCTCGTTGAGTGGCTCCGTGAAAGCGGCGGACCACGTTGGGAGCGACTCGTCGCCAACCAGACGCTCTCCGGTGACGCCAGGACCTTGTCGAACCGACAGTCACCCATATAGTCACTCAGCATGAAAAAAGCCCGGTTCACCAACTTGGTGAACCGGGCTTTGACCTGTGTGGGCCCACCAGGACTTGAACCTGGGACCTCTTCGTTATCAGCGAAGCGCTCTAACCGCCTGAGCTATGGGCCCGAACGAGGAGAAGATTACAGGACGCCTTTCGGCGCCCTGCAACCGGGTCACTCTCGTTCGGAAAGGGTCACTTCCAGGCCTCCGGCAAGGTCGGCGGAGACGTTGTAGATGAAGGCGCTGACGGTGGCCAGCGCCGAGATCAGCACGATGTTGATGGCGCCGAGGATGGCCGCGATCCCGAAGACACGGCCGGCGCTGATCAACGGGTCGGCCGGCGCGTCGGCCCCTTCGCCGCCGACGAGCGACGAGTAGGTTCCGTTGAGTTTGTCCCAGACGCCCATGCCGTCGAGGACGGTGTACAGGACGCCGACGGCGACGAGCCACACGAAGAACAGCGCGACGCCGAGGACGAGGGACAGTTTCAGCACCGACCAGGGGTCGAAGCGTTTGATCTGCAGGCTGGCGCGACGCGGTCCGCGGCCGGGGCGGCGGAGAGCGGTGGGCGCGGCACGGGTGCGGGAGGCCGACGGGATGGCGGAGGGGGCGGGGTCGCCCTCTCCGCTGTCGCCGAAAAGCCTCTTCGCGGCAGTGCCGCTGACACCGTGATAGTCGGTCACGGTCGTCGCGTCCCGCTTCGGGTCCGAGTGGGCCACGTCTTCGGTGGCGACCGAAGACACCGAGACCGTCTGCTCGCTGGAGCCTTCGGGCTCCCCGGCGCCGCTGTCGCGCTGCCAGGGCGGGCTCGACGAACCCGCCTGCGCGCCGCCTGCTTCGGGCTTCTCGGATGGTGTCACGAGGTGTCAGTCCTTACCCAGTACGTGGGCGTCGTCTACTCCTGCTCCGACGCCGGGGTTTCTTCTCCTTCAGCACTACCTGCAGTGGCGACGTCTGAGGGCTCGTCCGCGTTGCGTGCGACCGCGAGAAGAGTTGTTCCTTCGTCGAGATTCATCAGCCGCACTCCCTTCGTCTGCCTGCCTGCCTTGCGCACCTGTCCGGCCGAAGTCCGGATCACCCCGCCGCTGGAGGTGATCGCGTACAGCTCGTCTTCGGCGTCGACGATGACCGCGCCCACCAGCCTGCCACGTTTCTGGTCGTACTGAATGGTGAGCACGCCCTTGCCGCCGCGACCCTGCACCGGGTAGTCGTCGGTCGGCGTGCGCTTGGCGTAGCCGCCGGCGGTGGCGACGAGGAGGAACCGGTCCGGCTGGACGACGTTGATGCCGAGCAGTTCGTCGCCGTCGTTGAACCGCATGCCCAGCACACCGGACGTCGCGCGGCCCATGGGGCGCAGGGCTTCGTCGGTGGCGTGGAAGCGGATCGACTGGCCTTCCGCGGACACGAGGAGCAGGTCGTCCTCGGCGGCCGCGAGTACCGCGCCGACCAGTTCGTCGCCTTCGCGCAGGTTGACGGCGATGAGGCCGCCGGCGCGGTTGGAGTCGAAGTCGGTGAGCTTGGTCTTCTTCACCAGGCCGCGGCGGGTCGCGAGCACGAGGTACGGGGCGACCTCGTAGTTCGGGATCTCGATGACCTGGGCGATCTGCTCATCGGGCTGGAACGCGAGCAGGTTCGCGACGTGCTGGCCGCGCGCGTTGCGGTTGGCTTCGGGCAGGTCGTAGGCCTTGGCCCGGTACACGCGGCCCTTGTTCGTGAAGAACAGGATCCAGTCGTGCGTCGAGCAGACGAAGAAGTGCTGGACGATGTCGTCCTGTTTGAGGGTCGCGCCCTGGACGCCCTTGCCACCGCGTTTCTGCGAGCGGTACAGATCGGTTTTCGTCCGCTTGGCGTAACCCGTGCGGGTGATCGTGACGACGACGTCCTCGACCGCGATGAGGTCTTCGACCGAGACCTCGCCGTCGAACGGGATGATCTTGGTGCGCCGGTCGTCGCCGTACTTGTCGACGATCTCCTGCAGTTCCTCGGCGATGATCGCGCGCTGCCGCTCGGGCTTCTCGAGGATGTCCTTGAGGTCGGCGATCTCGAGTTCGATCTCGGCGAGGGTGTCGATGATCCGCTGCCGCTCCAGTGCCGCGAGACGGCGGAGCTGCATGTCGAGGATCGCGGTCGCCTGGATCTCGTCGACGTCCAGCAGGCTCATCAGGGCGGGCCGGGCCTCTTCGGCCGAGGGCGAGCGCCGGATGAGGGCGATGACCTCGTCGAGCATGTCCAGCGCCTTGACCAGACCGCGCAGGATGTGGGCGCGTTCCTCGGCCTTGCGCAACCGGAAACGGGTCCGGCGGACGATGACGTCGATCTGGTGCTTCACGTAGTGCCGGATCATCTGGTCGAGACGCAGCGTGCGGGGCACGCCGTCGACCAGGGCCAGCATGTTGACACCGAAGTTCTGCTGCAGCTGGGTGTGCTTGAACAGGTTGTTCAGCACGACCTTCGCGACCGCGTCACGTTTGATCGTGACGACGATCCGCATCCCGCTGCGGCTGTTGGACTCGTCGGCGATGTCGGAGATGCCGGTGAGCTTGCCGTCGCGGACCAGGTTCGCGATGTTCTCGACCAGGTTGTCCGGGTTCACCTGGTACGGCAGCTCGGACACGACCAGGATCGTGCGGCCCTTGGCGTCCTCTTCGACCTCGACGACCGCGCGCATGCGCACGGAGCCGCGGCCGGTGCGGTACGCGTCCTCGATCCCGGAGTTGCCGAGGATCATCGCCTTGGTCGGGAAGTCCGGGCCCTTGATCCGGACCAGCAGCGCGGCGAGCAGCTCGTCGTCGCTGGCCTCGAAGTTCTCCAGCGCCCATTTGACGCCGTCGGCGACCTCGCGCAGGTTGTGCGGCGGGATGTTCGTCGCCATGCCGACCGCGATCCCGGAACCACCGTTGACCAGGAGGTTCGGGAACCGCGACGGCAGGACGTCGGGCTCCTGGGTGCGGCCGTCGTAGTTGTCGGAGAAGTCGACGGTCTCTTCTTCGATGTCCTGCAGCATGTGCATCGCGAGATGCGCCAGCCGGGACTCGGTGTACCGCATGGCGGCGGCGGGGTCGTTGCCCGACGAACCGAAGTTGCCCTGACCGTCGATCAGCGGGTACCGCAACGACCACGGCTGCGCGAGCCGCACCAGCGCGTCGTAGATCGCGGAGTCACCGTGCGGGTGGTAATTGCCCATCACGTCGCCGACGACGCGGGAGCACTTGTTGTACCCGCGGTCGGGGCGGAAGCCGGAGTCGAACATCGAGTACAGCACGCGGCGGTGCACCGGCTTGAGGCCGTCCCGCACGTCCGGCAGCGCCCGCGACACGATGACGCTCATCGCGTAGTCGATGTAGGAGCGCTGCATCTCCTGCTGGATGTCGACCGGTTCGATCCGGTCGTGGTCCGGAGCCGGCGGCAAGGTTTCCGTCATGAGGTCCTTCTCGTGGGAGCAGTCCTAGGGGACAAAAGAGCGGGACGTCGCTAGACGTCGAGGAACCGCACGTCCTTGGCGTTACGCGTGATGAAGGAACGGCGCGCTTCGACGTCCTCGCCCATCAGGACGGAGAACAGGTCGTCGGCCTGCGCGGCGTCGTCCAGGGTGACCTGGCCGAGCAGCCGGTTCGCCGGGTCCATCGTGGTCTCCCACAGCTCTTCGGCGTTCATCTCGCCGAGACCCTTGTAGCGCTGGATCGCGTCGTCCTTCGGCAGCTTCCGGCCGGCCTCGACACCCGCCTGGATGACGGCGTCGCGTTCCCGGTCGGAGTAGGCGTACTCCGGCTCCTGCCGCGGCCACTTGATCTTGTACAGCGGCGGGCGCGAGAGGAACACGTGCCCGTGCTCGATCAGCGGGGGCATGAACCGGAACAGGAAGGTGAGCAGCAGCGTGGTGATGTGCTGGCCGTCCACGTCGGCGTCGGCCATCAGCACGATCTTGTGGTAGCGCAGCTTCTCGATGTCGAACTCTTCGTGGATACCGGTGCCGAGCGCGGTGATCAGCGACTGGACCTCGGTGTTCTTGAGGACGCGGTCGATCCGGGCCTTCTCGACGTTGATGATCTTGCCTCGGATCGGCAGGATCGCCTGGTACATCGAGTCGCGGCCTTCCTTGGCCGAACCGCCCGCCGAGTCACCCTCGACGATGTAGAGCTCGCATTCCGACGGGTTGGTCGAGCGGCAGTCCTTGAGCTTGCCGGGCAGCCCGCCGATCTCCAGCGCGCCCTTGCGGCGGACCAGGTCACGCGCCTTGCGGGCGGCCATCCGCGCCTGCGCCGAGGAGATCGACTTGTTGATGATCGTCTTCGCCTCGGTGGGGTTGCGCTCGAACCAGTCGGCCAGCCATTCGTTCGAGGTCTGCTGCACGAACGTCTTGGCCTCGCTGTTGCCCAGCTTGGTCTTGGTCTGGCCTTCGAACTGCGGCTCGGAGAGCTTGATCGAGACGATCGCGGCGAGCCCCTCGCGCACGTCGTCACCGGAGAGGTTGGCGTCCTTCTCCTTGAGCAGCTTCTTCTCGCGCGCGTACGCGTTGACGACGCGGGTGAGCGCGGCGCGGAAGCCCTCTTCGTGCGTGCCGCCCTCGTGCGTGTTGATCGTGTTGGCGAAGGTGTACACCGACGGCGTGAAGCCGTTGTTCCACTGCATGGCGACCTCGACCTCGAGGCCGGTGCCCTTGGCCTCGAAGGAGATCACGGACGCGTGGATCGGGTCCTTGCTGCCGTTGATGTGCTTGACGAAGTCTTCGAGACCGCCCGGGTAGCAGTAGGTCTTCTCCTTGACCCGCGCCGCCTGGCCGGAAGCGTCCGCTTCGGTCTCTTCGTCGGCGACGCGCTCGTCGCGCAGCGAAAGGGTCAGGCCCTTGTTGAGGAAGGCCATCTCCTGAAGACGCCGGGAGATCGTCTCGAAGTTGTACGTCGTGGTTTCGAAGATGTCGCCGTCGGCCCAGAAGGTGATCGTGGTGCCGGTGTCCTCGGCGGGGCCGAGATCCTCCAGCTCACCGGGGATCTGGTCGGTGTACACCTGCCGCCAGCTGTGCCCGCCGCGTTTGACCTCGGCGATCAGCTTGGTCGAGAGCGCGTTCACCACGGAGACGCCGACGCCGTGCAGACCACCGGAGACCGCGTAGGAGTCACTGTCGAACTTGCCGCCCGCGTGGAGCACGGTGAGCACGACCTCCAGGGTCGGCTTCTGCTCCTTGGGGTGGATGTCGACCGGGATGCCGCGGCCGTCGTCGACGACGCGCACCCCGCCGTCGGCCAGCAAGGTAACCTCGACCTTGGTCGCGTAACCGGCCATCGCCTCGTCGACGGAGTTGTCGACCACCTCCTGGACGAGGTGGTGGAGGCCGCGTTCACCGGTGGAACCGATGTACATACCGGGACGCTTGCGGACGGCTTCGAGGCCTTCGAGCACCGTGATCGACGACGCGTTGTACTCGCTCTTGTTCTCGGTCACAGGCGTTGATTCTCCTCGTCTCGCCCGAGCGGACGCTCGCTCATCCCCAGTGTACTTGGCCGCGTTCGCAGGCATGCGGCAAGGACACCCCTGATTTGCTCACAGGCGCGCTAATTCGTTCAAAGAAGAGTCTTGACGTTCGCGAAGCGCTCTGGGCGCGTTCTCGGGGCGCTGGTGGCACAGTCCCGGCGAAGCGCAACTCGGATCAGCCGTACGTGTCACGCGGGCCGCGTCCCGGCACGTGCCGCGGCCCTTTCCGCCAGCTCGGCGCCGTCGGCCCTTGGATCCGCATCTTCTTCACCACGCCGCGCCCGACGCCCTTCGCGATCTTCGCCAGCAGCTGCCCCTGGAGCAGGCGAAGCTGCGTCGCCCACGCTGTCGAGCTCGCGCGGACGGTCAGCTCGCCGTCCTTCAGCGCCACCGGTTGGGCGTGTTCGGCGACCTCTTCGCCCACAAGCCGTGCCCAGCTGCCGAAGACCTGACCGTTGGCCAGCCGCGTGTTCCAGCCGCGGTCGACCGCGATCCGGGAGGCGAGCCTGCCGAGCGGTTGCGGGTCGCGGGCGTCGGCACCCGGCCCTGACCAGCGACGACGTCGCGGGCTTTGGCCCGCCGAACCCGCTCCCCCTCCGGTGATACGGCCGCGGCGCACGCCCGGTTCAACGCCGCGGGCCTTGGCTTTGGCCTTCGCGGCGTCCAGAGCGGCACGTGCGAGGTCGCGACCGGTAGCCGGTTCCTTGCTTTCAGTATCGGTTGCGCCGTTCGATACCGCGGTCGGTTCACGCTGCGTGTCGAACAAAGCTCCCTCACCCGGGTTACCACCCGGGCGGGGGGTGTCAAGCCGCTTATCAGGCCCCTTGGTCACGCGGGGCGATAACGCGTTCACGGTGTTATCCACACTGTCCACAGGTTTGTCCCCAGATCGGTGGGCAACTGCTGTGGCGCCGATCACCCGGGGTGTCCGCTTCGCGGGATCACCCTCGGTTGATCTCACCATCCGCCACGAGGAATCGATGTCCGGCCAGTTCGGCGGGCACGTCCTCATCCACGGCGGCGGTCACCAGCACCTGCTCGGCGCCTGCCGCCACCTCCGCCAGCCGGGCCCGGCGACGCCGGTCCAGCTCGGCGAACACATCATCCAGCAGAAGCACCGGTTCCCCGGCCTCGCCACGCAGGAGCTCGTAGCTTCCCAGACGCAACGCGAGGGCGAACGACCAGGACTCCCCATGGCTCGCGTAGCCCTTCGCCGGCGCTTCGCCGAGGATGAGATCGAGCTCGTCCCGGTGCGGGCCGACCATGCTCACCCCGCGCTCCAGCTCCAGATTCCGGGACCGTTTCAGTGCCTCGACCAGCACTTCCTTGAGGACCGCTTGGTCGGCGCGAGGTCCGTCCGGAGTGCCGTAACCCTCCGGCATCGCTTCGCCCAGGCTCGACTTGTACGCGATCTTCGCCGGTCTCGAGTCGGGCGCGACCCCCATGTACGCGGCGGCCGCGTACGGCGCGAGGTCCGCGATCAGGTTGAGCCGGGCCGCCAGCAACGCGGCCCCCGCCACCGACAAGTGGTCGTCCCAGACGTCGAGCGTCGACAACGCGTACGGGTCTTCGCGTCCCGTACGCCGTTTACCCGCTGTCTTGAGCAGGGCGTTCCGCTGCTTCAGCACCTTCTCGTAGTCGGCGCGGACCCCGGCGTACCGGGGCGCGCGCAGCACGAGGAGCTCGTCCATGAAGCGGCGGCGCTCCCCGGGATCCCCGCGCACGAGCGCCAGGTCCTCCGGGGAGAACAGCACCGTGCGGAGGATCCCGAGCACGTCACGGGGCTTGCCGACCGCGCCGCGGTTGACCCGCGCACGGTTCGCCTTGCCGGGCGTGATCTCCAGCTCGACCGTCAGCTCGCGGTCCTCGTTGACCACCGCGACCCTGATCAGCGCGCGTTCGCACCCGTGCCGCACCAACGGCGCGTCGGTCGCGACGCGGTGCGAGCCCAGGGTCGCGATGTAGCCGATCGCCTCGAGGAGGTTCGTCTTGCCGCGGCCGTTCTGTCCGACGAGGACGGTCGGGCCGGGTTCGAGCGCGAGATCGGCTTGTGGCCAGGACCGGAAATCGGTGACCTGCAGATGTCTTAAATACAACCTGCTTGCCTAGTCGCCGGCCTTCTTGACCGAGTGCCCGCCGAACTGGTTGCGCAGCGCGGCGACGGCCCGCATGGCGGCGGAGTCCTCCTGGCGCGAAGCGAACCGCGCGAACAGCGCGGCCGAGATGACCGGCGCCGGGACCGCGTTGTTGATCGCCTCTTCCAGCGTCCACCGGCCTTCGCCGGAATCCTCGACGTAGCCCTCGAGGTCGTCCAGCTCCGGGTCCTCGTCGAGCGCGCGAACGAGCAGGTCGAGCAGCCACGAGCGGACGACGGTCCCCCGCTGCCAGCCCTTGATCACCGCGGGCACGTTCTCGACGACCTTCGCGGCTTCGAGCAGCTCGAAGCCTTCGGCGAAGGCCTGCATCATGCCGTACTCGATGCCGTTGTGGATCATCTTCGCGTAGTGACCGGAGCCGACGGCGCCGGCGTGCGAGAAGCCCTCGTCACGCGGGCCTTCGGGGCGAAGCGCGTCGAAGATCGGCATGGCCTTCTCGACATCCGAAGCCGCGCCGCCGACCATCAGGCCGTAGCCGTTGTCCTTGCCCCACACGCCACCGGAAACCCCGCAGTCGAGGTAGCCGATCTTCTTCGCGGCGAGCAGGTCCGCGTTGATCCTGTCGTCGGTGTACTTCGAGTTGCCGCCGTCGATCACGAGGTCGCCCTCGGACAGCAGGTTGCCGAGCTCCGCGACGGTCTGCCGGGTGGGTTCACCGGCCGGCACCATGATCCAGACGATCCGGGGACCGTCCAGTTTGGACACCATGTCCTCGAGTGAGGTGGAGTCGGTGACGTCGGGGTTGCGGTCGTAGCCGACCACCTCGTGACCGGCCGCGCGCAGCCGCTCACGCATGTTGAACCCCATTTTGCCGAGGCCGATGAGTCCCAGCTGAGCCATGAAGATCCCCTTTGGTGCGAACAGAAGTGGCTGCCGGTCAGCCCGGGAGGCGAACCGGCATCAGGAGGTACAGGTAGCCGGGGACGACGTTGCCCTCCTCGTCGGCGGGCTTGATCAGCGCCGGCCGGTTCGGGGTGGTGAACGTCAGTTCCGCCCGGTTCGCGTTCAGCGCGCCGAGCCCGTCGACGAGGTAACCCGGGTTGAACGCGATGGTCACCGGCTCGCCCTCGTAGTCGACCTGAAGCTCTTCTTCGGCCGATCCCTCGTCGTCGCCGCCGGCGGACAGGCGCAGCGAACCGTCGTTGAACTCCAGCCGCACCTGGGTGCCACGCTCGGCGACGAGCGAAACACGCTTGATGGACTCGGCGAGCGCGGAGACCTCGATGACCGCGCGCGACGTGTGCTGCGCCGGCAACAGCTGCCGGTACGGCGGGAACTCCGCGTCGAGGAGGCGGGTCGTGGTGTAGCGGCCGGAGCCGGAGAGACCGAGGAGGCCTTCGCCGCTGGCGAGCGCGAGCCGGATCTTGGCTCCGCTGGCACCGAGCGTCTTCGCGGCCTCGGCGAGCGTGCGGGCCGGGACGAGCACCGCGGCGTCGGACAGGCCCTCGGCCGGCTCCCAGGTGAACTCGCGCATCGCGAGGCGGAAGCGGTCGGTGGCGACCAGGGTCAGCGAGGAGCCGGAGATCTCCAGCCGCATGCCGGTCAGCATCGGGAGGGTGTCGTCCTTGCCCGCCGCGACGACGACCTGGGTGACGGCCTGGCCGAACGCGTCACCGGTGAGTTCACCGGCGAAGGCGGGCTGGGACGGAAGCTGCGGGTAGTCCTCGACCGGCATGGTCGGCAGGGAGAAGCGCGCGGAGCCGCAGGTGATGGTCGCGCGGGCGCCGTCGACGGAGATCTCGACCGGCTGCGCGGGCAGCGACTTCGTGATGTCGGCCAGCAAGCGGCCGGAGACCAGCAGACGGCCGCCGTCGGCGATGGTGGCCGGGACGCCGACCGTGGCGGAGACCTCGTAGTCGAATCCGGAGACGGTGAGGGCGTCACTCGTCCCGTCGGATCCCGCATCGAGCAGGACGCCGCCCAGCACCGGGACCGGAGGCCGCGACGGGAGGCTTCTCGCCACCCACGCGACGGCGTCGGCCAGCCCGTCACGCTCGACGCGGATCTTCATGCGCGCTTCCTTTCGACAGCCGAGCCCCTGACGGCTCGAAAGCTCAACGGGTCACCTCGGCCGGAGAGCGCGATGGCCAGGTGCCTCGCAGGTGTTGTTCGGTCCGAGCGAGGACGCGAACGCACGTCGACACGCAGACCAGGTGCAGGGACCCACGTTAGGCCGTCCCCGGGGTCCGCGTCACCTCGGCCTCCCCTTGCTTTTGTCGACAAGACGACACGGCTCATCGGCTGTCCCCAGATTCGTCCTTCGCCTGTTTTTGTTTTGTTCTCTTCTAGAGAAGAAGAAAAGACAGCAGTAGTAATAGGCGTTGTGGATTGTGTGGACAAGGCTCGTTCGCGCAGGTCCGAGCGCCTCCCAGGCTGTGGACTCCGGGTGTGTACGGACGGTGGACAGCTCGGGCCGTCGGTGGATGGATTCGGGCGGCGCTCGATCTGTCCACAGTCATCCACAGTTGTCCCCATGGTTATCCCCAGTTGTGGGGCGGTTTGTACCCAGGGTTGTGGGCGGCGTTCGTGACCGGAATCGCTCGGGAGAGTGATCCGTGCAGCTTGCGTCACCCTTGTGCACAAGATGTGGGCAACCTGGGGACAGCGTGTGGATCTTGGTGTGGAAATGCTGTGGATTGCCTGTGAGTGCGATGTGGACGGAATCCTGGTCGCCGCAGCTCTCAGGCCCACCGGAGTTGTGCACAAGCTACCCACAGCATGTGGATTCCCTTTGTGCACAAGGAAAATCCCGAAGCACCCCTTAAGCTGCTTCGCCCACTTCGCGCCCTTCGCCGCCCACACTCGCTCCTGGCCGCCGTGAAGGCGCTCTAGCGCTCCCGCCTTCTTGCCGGATGGCGTCATTCGCGTGCTTGAAGGCGGAACTCGCGTGATCCGGCCAAGCTCCGGGGCGAAGCGGTCCCGATCGACGGGTCGATCCCGATGCCCCAGTTCGGTCCTATGTGGATACAAGAAGGGCTCCCACCTGGACGGTGAGAGCCCCGAAACCCCTTGTCGGCCAAGCGATTGTTGCCTGGTGACCCCAGGGTCTCCCCAAGGGCGCCCCGCGCCCGACGGAGACTTCACCGTCGAGCGCCCTCTTTCGGGCCGAAGGCCCACGTAAACGTGATGAAGGGGCGCCCTCCGCTCTCAACCTGAGTTGGAAGCGGAACGACGCCCCTTCGGCACGTTTACGTCAGCGCTCGATTAAAAACTACTGCCGTGCGCGCTGCTTGATCCGTGAGGTCAGTTCCTGCACCTGGTCGTAGATGCGCCGTCGTTCGGCCATCTCCTTGCGGATCTTCTTGTCCGCGTGCATGACGGTCGTGTGGTCGCGGCCGCCGAAGGTCTGCCCGATCTTCGGCAGCGACATGTCGGTCAGTTCGCGGCAGAGGTACATCGCGATCTGGCGTGCGGTCGCGAGCGCCTTCGTCTTGCCGGGGCCGCAGAGGTCGTCGAGCGTCACGTCGAAGAACTCGGACGTGACGCCCATGATGGTCGGCGCGGTGATCTCCGGTGCGTGCGAATCCGGGATGAGGTCCCGGAGCACGATTTCGGCGAGCGCCACGTCGACGGGCTGCTGGTTCAGCGATGCGAAGGCGGTGACGCGGATGAGCGCGCCTTCGAGTTCCCGGATGTTCGCCTCGACGCGCGAAGCGATGAACTCCAGGACCTCGCCGGGAACCGCGAGCCGGTCCTGGGCGGCCTTCTTGCGAAGGATCGCGATCCGCGTTTCGAGTTCCGGCGGCTGGATGTCGGTGATGAGGCCCCACTCGAACCGTGTGCGCAGCCGGTCTTCCAGCGTTTCGAGGCGCTTCGGCGGGCGGTCGGAAGAGACGACGATCTGCTTGTTCGCGTTGTGGAGGGTGTTGAAGGTGTGGAAGAACTCTTCCTGCGTACCTTCTTTGCCTTCCAGGAACTGGATGTCGTCGACGAGCAGGATGTCGATGTCGCGGTAGCGGCGCTGGAAGGCGACCTTGCGGTCGTCGCGCAGCGAGTTGATGAAGTCGTTGGTGAACTCTTCGGTCGACACGTACCGCACGCGCATGCCGGGGAACAGCCGCTGGGCGTAGTGCCCGACCGCGTGCAGCAGGTGGGTCTTCCCGAGTCCGGACTCTCCCCAGATGAACAACGGGTTGTACGCGCGCGCCGGTGCTTCGGCGACGGCGACCGCGGCCGCGTGCGCGAAGCGGTTCGACGCGCCGATGACGAACGTGTCGAACGTGTACTTCTCGTTGAGCTTCGTCTTCGACGTCTGCGGCTGCGCCGGCGCGGTGTAGGGCTGACCCGCGATCGGCTGGCCGGAGAACGTCGGCCAGATCTCGGTCACGGCGGCGAGGGCCTCGCCCTCTTCGTCGACTTCTTCATCGCTGTCATCGCCATCGTTGAGGCTGTTGTCCACCGGCTGCTGCCTCGGCGGCCTCGGCTTCGGAGGCTCGGGCCGGGGCCTGGTCGGGGACAGCATGCCGTCGCCTTCGGGCAGCGGAGGAGTACCCGGCACCGGTCCGGAACCGTTTTCCACCCGGCTGGGTGAAGTCGGTTCGTAGCGGGGGCCGGGCGAGGGCGGAGGCGGAGGCATCGAGGGCTCGGTGCTGTCGACCTTCACCGCGAGCGAGACCGCGCGGCCGAGCCGGCGCGAAAGAGCTTCGGTGATGGCGCCGCGGAGAGCGCGCTCGATCGCTTCCTTGGCGAAGTCGCTGGGGGCGGCGAGAAGCGCGGTGCCGTCGAGCAGGCCGATCGGCCGGGTCACCCGCATCCAGGCGCGCTGCTGCGGGGAGAGGGTGCCATCCGACAGCTCGCGCACGACCTGTTCCCAGATGACGCCAAGATTGTGCTGGTGATCGGACACCTGCCTGACTCCCCTCCCCTCATCGGTGCGCTGCGGCGAGATCACTCAGCGGCCCGAAACGCCGGGTCGAGCGTCATCCTGGCCCGATCGACTCATGCGCACAGCAAATATCCACATAGTTGTCCACAGCTGTGCACTAATGTACGGCGGCCCGCGGTGACGTCACCTGCGGGCTCGACGTATGCCGACGGGACGCCTCCACATCCCCAAGGACACCCGGGCGCCTGCACCGTTCCACCTCGGCGAAAACCCGGGAGGGGCACGCTAACAAGCCCCGCTCGTTGCCACAAGGCATCCTCGCGCGCAAGCATTTCACGGTGTACGGCGTGTTGCCATTCGATGCCCTCGCGTCGTCGGTGATCACTCTCCACGTACCGTCGCGGTGCGTGGTCGAGGGGGTGCCTGCCGGGCTCGGGGGGCGGGTGCGTACCCTCGTAAGGTCTCCCGTATACAGCGGGGGCGTTTCGCGTGCCCACGTTGTCGTCGCTCGACGTGACGAGGCCACACGTTGGTAGGAGACACCAGAGACTGCCGTGCGTCAGCACGACACGCCAGGAACGGGTCGAACCGTTCCCGGCGGCCGAGAAACAGGAGAAGTTAGCCGTGAGCAAGGGTAAGCGCACCTTCCAGCCGAACAACCGCCGACGCGCCCGGGTCCACGGGTTCCGGCTTCGGATGCGGACCCGCGCCGGCCGGGCCATCCTGGCGGCTCGCCGTCGCAAGGGCCGCGGCGCGCTGTCCGCCTGATCCGGTCGCCGTCGAGGGACGTCGTGCTGCCGGCCGCCGCGAGGTTGCGGCGCAGTGAGGATTTCCGTGCCGTGATGCGGCGTGGGGCCAAGGCAGGCAGGCGCCGCCTCGTCGTCCATGCGTTGACCACGGACCCGCCCGATGCCGCCGAAGCGGCACGGGCGGGTTTTGTGGTGAGCAAGGCCGTCGGCAATTCGGTGGTCCGTCACCGGGTCACCCGCAGGTTGAGGCATCTCATTTCCGCCAGGCTCGGAACACTGCCGCCGGGGAGCTCGTTGGTGATACGGGCACTACCACCGGCCGCGGACGCGTCCAGCGCGGAACTCGGCTCGGACCTCGACGCGTCGTTGCGACGCCTCGGGCTGTCCGGGCACTCGGCGCACTCTGCCGTCACCGGGAAGTCCCGCCAGACGCGAGCCCCCGACAACGGATCAGCGGTGTAACGGCATGCGAGCCACCGAGAACGAGACCACCGAAGACGCCCGCCCCGGCCCGGTGGCATGGGTGCTGCTCCTGCCCATCAAGCTGTACCGCAAGGCGATCTCCCCCTTCTTTCCTCCGGCGTGCCGGTTCTACCCGAGCTGTAGCGCGTACGCCGTCGAGGCACTGACCCGGCACGGCGCCGGCCGCGGTAGTTATCTCGCGGCCCGGCGTCTGCTGCGCTGTGGCCCGTGGACCATGCCCGGCCGCGACCCGGTACCCGAGACGTTCTCGTGGCGCCACCGCCGACCTGAAACACCGATCGAGGAGTAGCTCAGTGCTCGACTTCATCTACTACCCCGTGTCCTTCATCTTGTGGTGTTGGCACAAGGTCTTCGGGCTCGTGTTCGGTGAGGCGAACGCGATCTCCTGGGTCCTCGCGATCGTCTTCCTGACGGTCACCGTCCGCGGCATCATGTTCAAGCCGTTCGTGAACCAGGTCCGGTCGATGAAGAAGATGCAGGACTTCGCGCCGGAAATGAAGAAGATCCAGAAGAAGTACTCCAACGACCGGCAACGCCAGGCGATGGAGATGCAGAAGCTCCAGAAGGAGCACGGCGTCAACCCGCTTGGCAGCTGCCTGCCGATGCTGCTTCAGATCCCGGTCTTCATCGGCCTTAACCACGTCCTGCGGATGTTCACCATCAACCCGTATGGCGGCCCGAAGACCGAGAACTACTTCTTCGACCAGGCCGGTGTCGAGTCCTACGTTCACGCGAAGCTGTTCGGCGTCAACCTCGGCGACGCCATCTACACCGGCGTCGACATGGTCAGCGGAGGGAACGCGGCTCCCGGGTTCCACTGGGGCGTCGCTCCGGTCGCGATCCCGCTGATGATCGTCGCGAGTATCGCGACGCACCTCACCGCGCGGCACTCGGTCCAGCGCCAGAACCCCGAGTCGGCCACCCCGCAGACCGCGATGATGAACAAGCTCACGATGTACGTCTTCCCGATCGGTGTCCTCGTCTTCGGTGCGCTGTTCCCGATCGGTCTGCTCATCTACTGGCTCGCCAACAACGGCTGGACCCTGATGCAGCAGCGCCTCGTCTACACGAAGATCGACAAGGAAGAAGAGGCCCGCAAGGCGGCCGAGAAGGAGAAGCGCGCGAACCTCGGCCCGAAGCCGGGCCAGAAGCCGACCGCGCCGCGCCCCGGTCAGAAGCCGGTCCAGCAGAAGAGGAACAAGCAGTCCTCCGGCGGTCAGGTCAAGAAGGCGGGCTCGCCGCACGGCTTCGCCCAGACCGAATCCTCCACCGCGGAGAAGAAGGACGCCAAAGACGGAACGGCCGAGTCGTCGACGAACGGCTCGAAGGAGAACGGTGCGGACGTGCCCGGTCTCATCTCGGACTCGACTAAGAAATCGGGCCGGAAGCGTCGCTGACGCCGATCCGGGCCGGAGAGGAGACCAGTAATGGCGGAGACGATCGACACGATCGACGCCGAGGAGAACAGCGCGGCCGACGTTGAGGCCGCCGCTGAAGAGACCGCTCGCAAGGGAGGTGTCGACGACGACGTCCTCGTAAAGGAGGGCGACATCGCCGGTGACTACCTCGAGCGGCTGCTCGACCTTTTGGACTATGACGGCGACATCGACCTCGATGTCGAAGCGGGCCGCGCGATCGTCAGCATCGACGGCGGCGAAGACCTGGAGAAGCTCGTCGGCCCCCGCGGCACCGTCCTTGAGGCGCTGCAGGAGCTGACTCGACTGGCGGTGCAGCAGGAGACTGGTTCGCGGAGCCGGCTGATGCTGGACATCGCGGGCTGGCGAGCGGACCGCCGCGAGGAGCTCCGCGAGCTCGGCCGCTCGACCGCCGAGACGGTGGTCTCCTCCGGCGAGCGTGTCCGGCTGCAGCCGATGAGCCCGTTCGAGCGGAAGGTCGTGCACGACGCGGTCGCCGCCGTCGACGGGGTCAAGAGCGAGAGCGAAGGAGAGGACCCGAAGCGCCGGGTCGTCATCTTCCCCGCCTGACGGTTTTCTCGAACGAAGCGGCCCGCCGGTCATCCGGCGGGCCGCTTCTTTGTTGTCCGGATGAATTACACGCGTGGCGTTTCACGTGAAACGGGCGAGGGCGAGTGGAGTTGTCCACAACTTCGGACTGTCTCCCCGCTTTGCGGTCAGCGTCATGGACAATCAGTGGAGCGCGTTTCACGTGAAACGGCGTCGAGGGTTGAGGAGCGAGAGTGGGCTTGGACGGGGTCGCCGCATCGGTACGGAGCGCGGCGTCGGAAGTATTCGGAGACCGCGCCGAGCAAGCCGTCGGCTACGTCGAACTCCTGGAGCGGCACGGCGTCGAGCGCGGGCTGATCGGCCCCAGGGAGGTCGACCGGCTGTGGGAGCGCCACGTCCTCAACTCCGCCGTGATCGGCGAACGGATCCCGGACGGCGCCCGCGTGGTCGACGTCGGCTCAGGCGCGGGCCTTCCGGGTGTACCGCTCGCGATCAGCCGACCGGACCTCGATATCGTTCTGCTCGAACCGATGGCCCGCCGCGTCGACTGGCTGGCCGAGGTTGCCGAGAAGCTGGAACTCCCCATCACCGTTGTCCGCGGGCGCGCGGAGGAGCGGCAGGTACGTGAGGAGCTCGGTGGCGCGGATGTCGTCACCGCCCGGGCGGTCGCTCCGTTGGCCCGGCTCGCGAACTGGTGCCTCCCGCTCGTGCGTTCCCAAGGTGCTCTGGTCGCCCTCAAAGGAGCGAGCGCTGGAGAGGAAATCGAACGCGATCGCGCCGCCGTCCGGAAGGCCGGCGGCGGCGAACCGGAAGTCTTCGAGTGCGGCGCCAAGGTGCTCGAGGTTCCGAGCACGGTCGTCGTGATCCACCGTCTGCCCCCCAAACCGTCTCGATCGCGCGGCAGGCGCAGCTAGACCGGTTCCACGTGAAACAACGCAGAACGACTCTCACGTCCACTACAGAGGAGGCTCGAGACCGGTGACTCCCCCGCCGTCCGACCCTGCGAGCGTCGGCCAGGAACTCGGCTGGACGCCCATCGCCGAAGAAGCCGTCCGCGCCGCCAGTGTGCTGCACCCCAAGGAGGGTGCGCTCCCCCGGCCGAACCGCCGGCGGGTGCTGACGGTCGCCAACCAGAAGGGCGGCGTCGGCAAGACGACGAGCACGGTGAACCTCGCCGCCGCCCTGGCCGTGCACGGGCTCAAGACGCTCGTGATCGACCTCGACCCCCAGGGCAACGCGAGCACCGCGCTCGATATCGACCACCGATCCGGCACGCCGTCGATCTACGAGGTACTGATCGGCGAGGTGTCGCTCGCCGAGGCGGCGGCCCAGAGCGAGCAGTCGCCCAACCTCTACTGCGTGCCCGCGACCATCGACCTCGCCGGCGCCGAGATCGAACTCGTCTCCATGGCGTCCCGCGAGATGCGGCTCAAGGAGGCGCTGTCGTCCGAGATCCTCGACGAGATCGGCGTCGACTACGTCTTCATCGACTGCCCGCCGTCGCTCGGCCTGTTGACCGTCAACGCGATGGTCGCCGCGCAGGAGGTGCTGATCCCGATCCAGTGCGAGTACTACGCGCTCGAAGGTCTGGGTCAGCTGCTGAGCAACATCGAGCTCGTCCAGGCGCACCTGAACCGCGAACTCAGCGTCTCCACGATCCTGCTCACCATGTACGACGGCCGGACGAAGCTGGCCGATCAGGTGACGAACGAGGTCCGGAACCACTTCGGGGACACTGTTCTCAAGACGGTGATCCCGCGCAGCGTGAAGGTCTCCGAAGCCCCCGGATACGGGCAGACGGTCCTCGCGTACGACCCGGGTTCCCGGGGTGCGATGAGCTACGTGGACGCGGCCAAGGAGATCGCGCAACGTGGGGTGGAGATGAAGGAAAGGAGCGGTACGGCATGAGCGAGCGCAGAGGGGGGCTCGGGCGCGGGCTCGCCGCCCTGATCCCCACCGGCCCGCCGCCGGGTTCGGCGGCCCCGGCCGAGAACGGCTCCCCTGCCCCGTCCGCGCCCGCGAGCAAGCCCGTCGGGCCGGATGACAAGGGCTGGTTCGCGGCCAACGGTGCGGCCGGTTCACACGGCGGAACGGTCGCCGGCGCGGTCTACCGCGAGGTGCCGGTCAGCCAGATCAAGCCGAACCCGAAGCAGCCGCGGCAGGTCTTCGACGAGGACGCGCTCAACGAGCTGGAGCACTCGATCCGCGAGTTCGGGCTCATGCAGCCCATCGTGGTCAGGGAGCTCGGCTCCGACGAGTACGAACTCGTCATGGGCGAGCGGCGCCTGCGTGCCTCCCAGCTGGCGGAGCTGGAGGCGATCCCGGCGATCGTCCGCCAGACCGCCGACGAGGCGATGCTGCGCGACGCGCTGCTCGAGAACATCCACCGCGTTCAGCTCAACCCGCTCGAAGAGGCGGCGGCGTATCAGCAGCTGCTCGACGAGTTCGCGGTCACGCACGAGGAGCTGGCGGGCCGGATCGGGCGCAGCCGGCCGGTCATCACCAACACGATCCGCTTGCTCAAACTCCCCCTCGCGGTCCAGCGGCGGGTCGCGGCCGGGGTGCTTTCGGCGGGTCACGCGCGGGCGCTGCTCTCCCTCGAAGACGCCGACAGTCAGGAAGAGCTGGCCGCGCGGATCGTCGCGGAAGGCATGTCGGTCCGCGCGACCGAAGAAGCCGTCACGCTCAAGAAGAGCGAAAAGCCGGCCAAGCCGAAGCCCGCTCCGCGCAAGCCGATCCAGGCTCCCGGTCTTCAGGAGCTGGCGAACCGGCTCTCGGACCGGTTCGACACTCGCGTGAAGGTCGACTTGGGTCGCCGAAAAGGTCGGATCACGCTCGAATTCGGGTCCGTTGACGATCTTGAACGCATCGTGGCGCTGATGGATCAAAATCAGGCAAATCAGACACGCGAAACCGATTAGGGATTACCCCAGGTCGTTTTGTCACGGTGACGATAGCTGGGTGTCGACAGAGAAATCACGCTGAGTACTTGAACTGGGGGCAAGTATGAAAGGGCTCGTCGGCGGTCGAAATCCCCGCGCGGTGGTCTTCGACTGCGACGGACTACTCATGGACACCGAGCCGTGTTGGTCGGTCGCCGAGACCGAGCTGTTCGCTCGGCGAGGTCTGCCCTTCGGTCCGGACGAGAAGGCGTTGGTGATCGGCAAGTCGCTCCCGGCCGCCGCCGACGCGATGGCGGAGGCGTTCGGCGAACCCGAGGGCGGCGCCGAGATCGCGGACGAGTTGCTGAGGTTGGTGACCGAAGTCGTCACCGCGAAAGCGGAGGCGATGCCCGGCGCGCGCGAGTTGGTCGAGTTGACCGCCGCCGCCGTCCCGGTCGCCGTCGCGAGCAACTCGCCCCGGGCGCTCCTCGAAGCCGCGCTCGTTCGCGGCGGGCTTTCGGAGATGTTTCCCGTGAAACTGGCCGCCGACGAGGTGGCCGCGCCGAAGCCCGATCCGGAGATGTACCGGACCGCCTGCGCACTGCTCGACGTCGATCCCGTCGACGCGTTGGCGTTCGAGGACTCGCCGACCGGTCTCCGGTCGGCGCGAGCGGCCGGGATGACCGTCATCGGAGTTCCCACCTTGAAGCAGCAGGACTTCCCCGCCGATGTCGTGATCGGCTCTCTGCGCGACGAAGAGCTGCTGGCCTGGATCCGCGGCTGGCCTCGGCGGTGACCGGTCTCCCCTTCGTCCGCTTCCAGAGCCCGGTCCGCGATGAGCGTGGAAACTTCACCGGCGTCTTCGGTCTCGTGAACGGGCTCGCCCGGGCCGGACGCCTGACCGTCGAGCAGGAAGCCTTCCGCAGGGCGAACAACGACTGGTACGACGCGAACTTCATCAACCCGGCGCACGCCGATCCGAGCGTCTACGACGCGGAGGTCAATCCCGGAGCCGCAGCGTGGTTCAAGGCGACCGCTCGTGTCTTCATCGAGCGGGTCGACGGCTACCTGGCGATTCTCGAGGCGCACGAGATCCCGTGCGAGACCGTCCGGTCGGCGAATCCGGGCCGGGTCGTCTACGAGGACGAGTACCAGGTAGTCGCCGTCCAGAACTGAAAGACTCAGCTCTTGCGGGAAATCGCCCGTCCCACGAGGTCGGCGAAGACCGAGCCGAGGGTGGCACCGGACGCCTCGATCGCCACCGGGACGATCGAAGTCTCGGTCAGGCCCGGGGACAGGTTCACCGCGAGGAAGTAGACCGTGCCGTCTTCGGCGACCACGGCGTCGGTGCGGGAGATGTCGCGAAGCCCGAGTTGCCGGTGCACGGCGACGGCCAGCTCGCTGACCGCCTTGGCGGCGTCGTCGGGGATCCGCGCGGGGGTGAAGAAATCGGTCAGCCCGGCGGTGTAGCGGGCGGTGTAGTCGTACACGCCGCTCTCCGGCACGATCTCGACCGCGGGCAGGGCCTCGGGGCCTTCCGCGCCTTCGATGACCGTCACGGCCACCTCAACGCCGGATACGAACTTCTCGGCGAGAACGGTGTCTCCGTAAGCGAAGCAGCCGACCATCGCGCCGGGCATTTCAGCGGCGTTCTTGACGACCTGGGCGCCCAGCGCCGAACCGCCCTGGTCCGGTTTGAGGATCATGGGCAGGCCCAGCGTCTCGACCATCGAGTCGAGCACGGCCTGCGCGCCGAGTTCGCGGAAGGTGCTGTGCGGCAGCACGACCCAGTCCGGCGTGGTGAAACCCGCGTCGGCGACGAGTGCCTTGGCCGTCGGCTTGTCCCACGCGCGGCGGCAGCCCCGCGAACTGGTCCCGACGTAAGGCACGTCGAGCATCTCCAGCACCGTCTGCACCGCGCCGTTCTCCCCCTCACCACCGTGAAGGGCGACGATGGCCGCGTCAGGCCGCTGGGTGCGCAGGCGTTCGAGCAGGCCCGCGTCGGTGTCCCACTCCTCGACGATGAGACCTTCCGCCCGCAACGCGACCGAGAGCCGGCGTCCGGAGCGGAGAGAGACATCGCGTTCGTGGGAAAGTCCGCCTGCGAGTACGGCAACGGTGCGGTCGACCACCGAGACTCCTTTGTGCTTGGGGACGTCCGGCCGATCAGACCGTGTCCGGAGAAGGGTTCTGCGGCCCCGAGATCGAGCGTGGGCTCGCGTTACCGAAGGTACGCGCGAGGTCCATTTCGGACTCGAGCACCGCGGCGAGCCGCCGGACACCTTCGCGGATCCGCTCGGGCGTCGGGTAGCAGTAGGAAAGTCGAAGCTGTCTGCTGCCGAAACCGTCGGCGTAGAAACCGGTTCCGGAGGCGTACGCGACGCGGGCCGTGACGGCCCGCGGCAGCATCGCCTTCGTGTCCACGCCCTCGGGGACGGTCATCCAGACGTAGAAACCGCCATCGGGTTTGGTCCAGCTGCAACCGGCGGGCATGTGCTGATCGAGCGCGGACAGGATCGCGTCCCGTCGCTCCCGGTAGTTCTCGCGAAAGGTCTTGATCTGCCCCATCCAGTCGTGCGTCGAGAGGTATCGCGACACGATCAACTGGTTAAGCGTTGGCGGACAAAGCGTCGCGGACTCGGCCGCGAGCACGAGTTTCTCCCGGACGGCATGCGGCGCGAGCACCCAGCCGACCCGCAGGCCGGACGCGAACGTCTTCGAAAAGGAGCCCAGGTAAACGACATTGTCGGGGTCGATCGAGCGGAGCGCGGGGTACGTCTGCCCGCCGAAGCCGAGCAGTCCGTACGGGTTGTCCTCGACGATGAGGATGTCGTTCTCCCGGCAGATCTCCACGATCTCCGCGCGCCGCTCGACGGCCAGCGTGACGCCGCCGGGGTTGTGGAAGTTGGGGATCGTGTAGAGGAACTTGACCCGGCGGCCCGCTTTCCGTGTCTCCGCGAGCGCGGCGCGGAGCCCCTCGGGGACCAGGCCGTGGTCGTCCATCGCGACATGGACGACGTCCGCCTGGTACGCGGCGAACGAGCCCAGCGCGCCGACGTACGACGGGCCCTCGGCGATGATGACGTCACCCGGATCGCAGAACAGCCGGGTGACCATGTCGAGCCCCATCTGGGAGCCGACCGTCACGACGACGTCGTCCGGGTGGGCCTTGATGCCCTCGAGGGCCATGATTTCGCAGATCTGCTCACGCAGCGACGGGATGCCGTGCGCGGAGCCGTACTGGAGCGCGACCAGGCCGTCTTGGGCGATGAGCTCGCCGACCTGCGCGGACAGCGTGTCCAACGGGAGCGCGGCGAGGTTCGGCATCCCGCCGGCGAGCGACACCACTTCGGGGCGACTGGCCACCGCGAACAAGGCCCTGATCTCGGAAGCAGTCATCCCGGCCGTACGAGCGGCGTAGCGGTCGAGATGAGGGTCGAGGTTGTGTCGGCCGGGCTCCGGCCGGACAGGGCGGTTCTCGGTCATCAGGCGCTTCACCCGGCTTCGAAGTGGACATAGTCGCTACCGACTGGTAGTTCCATCGAGTGTAACCACCCTCCCTTGAGGGGCCCTGGCCTTTCGGTGTTCATCACATCGGCCTATCCTCGGTCTGGACCCCTTCAGTGAGCCCTGCTCGGGACAAGGCCGCGTCGGGTGTTCCTCATTCAGGGAGGTTTGTCTGTGTCGCGTCGCGTCGTGGGCGTAACCCTGGACAACCTCGAACACCTGCCCAAGAGCTGTCGCCGCTGCGTGTACTGGGAGCTGGCACCGCATCTGAAGGCGCAGGCCGAGGAATACGGCGCGACAGAGGTCGAAAAGGAAGCCTGGGTCTCCAGCGTGCTGCTGGAGTGGGGTTCCTGCGGCCGGATCGTCTACAGCGACACCCTGCCCGTCGGTTTCGTGCTCTACGCGCCGCCGAACGCCGTGCCGCGCTCGCTGGCTTTCCCGACTTCGCCCCCCGGCCCCGACGCGGTCCTGCTGACCGCCTTCCAGGTGCTTCCCGAATTCCAGGGCGGCGGGCTCGGCCGGATGCTGGTGCAGGCCGTCGCGAAGGACCTCACCAAACGCGGGGTTCGCGCGATCGAGGCCTTCGGGGACGCCAAGCCCGACGAGACCGATCCGGACGGCGGGCACAGTTGTGTCCTGCCCGCCGCGTTCCTGCAGAGCGTCGGGTTCAAGACCGTGCGGCCGCATCCGCGGTGGCCGCGGCTGCGGCTGGAACTGCGGTCGGCGATCTCGTGGAAGGAAGACGTGGAGGCGGCCCTCGAACGGCTACTCGGCCAGGTCTCCATCACGACGGCCGAGCCGAGCATGGGCCGCGCCTGACCTTCTTCGCCCCGCTTTAGCAGAGTTTCAGAGCGCGCGCAGCAGCCATCCCCCTGCCTGGGGACAGCTGTGGGTAACCCGCCGAGTTATCCACAGATCGCTGCTAGGAGCGGTGGAAAATCTGTGGATGGGTAGGCTGGACTTGGGGACGCCCCCCGGGAAGGGTGGGGGCTGCGCGCCAGGTGGAGCTAGGGGTGGCGTACTCGGGGGACGGGGCACACAACCGGTTGTGCCGAGGGCGTCGGCAGAGGGATGTGCGCCCGCGTGCGGGTGTGGAGGACTGGCTACTCCGCTTTGGCGAGTTCGTGGGCCAGGACGTCCGCGAAGGTGAACGTGCCGGTCGGTTGGTCGCCTTCGCCGAGGAGGTACAGGCGCTTCACAGCGACCAGGATGCCTTCGGCGACGACGTCGCGGAAAGCCGGGTCCGCCAGTTTGCGGCTGTCCTCGGGGTTGGTCAGGTAGCCGATCTCGATCCGCACCGCGGGGCAGCGGGTGCGGGTGAAGATCTCCCAGGTCTTGTAGTGCGTGCGGCAATCGAGCATGCCGGTGCGGGCGGCCAGCTCGCGCTGGATGAAGCCGGCCAGCAACTCACCGACGGTCGACGTGGTGCCGTTGCCGGTGCCGAAGTGGAAGCTCGCGACCCCCTGCGCCTTGGGCGAGGGGTTCTTGTCGTTGTGCAGCGAAAGGAACAGGTCGGCGCCCGCCTCGTTCGCGAACTTCGCCCGCTCACCCTCAGTCGGGCTCTGGTTCGGGCCGCGCGAGATCAGCGCCTCCATGCCCGTGGCCTGCATCCGGCCTTCGAGCCGCCGCGCCAGGTCCCAGGCGATGTCCGCCTCGCGCAAGCCGCCCGCGACGACCCCGAGGTCCTCGCCGCCGTGGCCAGGGTCGATCACGATGCGCTTGCCGCGCAGCCGGGGGCCCGCCTGCCGCACCTGCTCCTGCTCGCGCAGGAAAACGGGGCGGCCGCCGCGGGCACGCGGCGAAGAGAGCCGGTGCAGCTCACGGATGGTGGCCGGGCCGCACATACCGTCGGCGACCAGGCGCATGTCGCGCTGGAAGGTCTTGAGCGCACGCTCGGTCTGGGGACCGAAGTGGCCGTCCGGGCGGCCGGCGTCGAAACCGAGCTCGGTCAGCCGCTCCTGGAGCGCGAAGACGTCGTCACCCTGCATGGGGGCGGAGAACATGTAGGTCAGCGGCCGGCTGCCGAGATGGAAGCCGGCGCCGCGAAGCGCCTGATAGGTGGCCGGACCCACCAGACCGTCGGTGATGAGCCCACGGCGCTGCTGGAACGCCCGCACGGCATGTTCCATCGCCGTGTCGAAGACCTCGTACTCCCCGGATTCGGTCACCGGCGGGAGCAGCTCCATCGCCGCCAGCGTGGACCTGATCTCGGCGACGTCCGGTCCGGCGTCACCGCGGCGGAGTACCCGCATGCACTCCTCGCTCTTCCCTTGGGGCACCGATCGAGCTCGATGCACGACTATGAAAACCCTGCGGGGCGAACCCCGGTGCTCTATTGTGCCCTGTGAACTCTCGGTGAGCGCGGAGGCCCGGTCGGTGCGTCAAGTCCCCGTTCGTGGAACTCGTCCAGGCGTTCCCATAACGGAGAGATCTACCCATTCCCCGTGACGACGAAACCCGGAGCCTGGGCAGGCCCCGGGTTTCGGCAGGTGAAACGCGAGATCAGAGGACGTCGGCGAGGTCCGACAGCAGCGCGGCCTTCGGCTTGGCGCCGACGATCTGCTTCACCGGCTTGCCGCCCTGGAACAGGATCAGCGTCGGGATCGACATCACCTGGTAGTCACGCGCAGTGTTCGGGTTGGCGTCGATGTCGAGCTTCGCGATCGTCAGCTTCTCGCCGTTCTCGGCCGCGATCTCCTCGAGTACCGGGGCGACCATCTTGCACGGACCGCACCAGGTGGCCCAGAAGTCGACCAGGACGGGCTTCTCGCTCGTCAGCACGTCGTCGACGAACGTCTTGTCGGTCACCGTCACGGTGTTGGCCATGGTGTCTCCTTCTGGGTGGTGAAACTCCGGTGTTGGGAAAGTCAGTCGGTGGTGGCGCCGTAGCCGCCACCGACCAGCTCAGGGGTCTCCTGGGCGGCCTCGACACCGGCGTGCTCCGCCAGCCATCGTTCCGCGTCGATCGCCGCGGCGCAGCCCGAGCCCGCGGCGGTGATCGCCTGCCGGTACGTGCGGTCGACCAGGTCGCCCGCGGCGAAAACGCCGGGAAGGTTCGTGTACGAGGTGCGGCCCTTGGTGAGCACGTAGCCGTCCTCGTCGAGGTCCACCTGGCCGCGCACCAGTTCGCTGCGCGGGTCGTGACCGATCGCGACGAAGAACCCGGTCACGTCCAGCTTGGACTCCTCACCGGTGACCGTGTCCTTGAGCTTCAGGCCCTCGACCTTGCCCTCACCCTCGACCTCGGTGATCTGCTTGTTGAGCGCCCACTTGATCTTCTCGTTCTCGCGGGCACGCTCCAGCATGATCTTGGAAGCGCGGAACTCCTCGCGGCGGTGGACGATCGTCACGGACTTGGCGAACTTCGTCAGGAAGGTCGCCTCCTCCATCGCCGAGTCGCCGCCGCCGGCGACCACGATGTCGTGGTCGCGGAAGAAGAAACCGTCGCAGGTGGCACAGGCCGAAACCCCGCGGCCGAGCAGTTCCTGCTCGCCGGGCACGTTCAGATAGCGGGCCGCGGCGCCCATCGAGAGCACGACCGCGCGGGCCGCGTAGCGCTTGCCGTTCGCGAAGACGTACTTGACGTCACCGGTCAGCTCGACGGACTCGACGTCCTCCTGGCGCAGGTCGGCGCCGAAACGCTTGGCCTGCTCGCGCATCTCTTCCATGAGGTCGGGACCCTGGATGCCTTCGCGGAAGCCGGGGAAGTTCTCGACCTCCGTCGTCGTCATCAGCGCACCGCCGAACTGAGTGCCCTCGAACACCAGCGGTTCGAGCTGCGCCCGTGCCGCGTAGACAGCGGCGGTGTATCCCGCAGGACCCGATCCCACAATGATCAGGTTCCTGATCTCCTCGGCAGCCACCCGTGACCTCCGCTCGTAGTGACCTGTTCACCAGGCTCAACACGATCGTAAGGGCCGGTGTTCCCGGGGTGACCGGCGCTACTTCCCCGCCCCGCGCCGAGGTGGTGGCAAAGGTCCCTTGCTCCCCATCCGGAGAGCAAGGGACCTTTGCCACCACTTACCGCGTCTCGTCTGCTACTTCGCTCCGATGATCTTGTCGAAGAGGACCGCCGGGTTGCCGGGGCCGCAGTCGGCACCGAAGGCGACGATGCGGAACTGGGCGAGTTTGCCTGTGGTGTAGATCACCATCACGCCGTCCTTGCCCGCGACGTTCACCGGCCGGATGCCCTCCGGCCGCACGTCGGCGTCCATTCCGGCCGCGGCGACGCAGGCGTCGAGGCGTTCTTCGGTCTTCAGCGAGCCGAAGTCGCGGACGCCGATCGCCTTGCCGACGAGGGCTTCGGCACCTCCGCCGTCTCCGCCGACCGAAGGTCCGGAAGGAGCCGACGGCGCGGGCTGGGCGATACCGCCCGAATCCGGCTCCCGGGTGGCCGGGACGACTATCGCCACGGCGGCGATGGCCGCCGCCGCCACGGTCGCTATTCCGGCGCCCCAGCCGATCCGTTTGTTCCGCCGCCGCCGTGCGGCCGCGAGGTCCACCACCGGGGCGACCTGCTCCTGCGGCCGTTCAGATGCGCCTTGAAACGCAGGCGACACTCGCATTTCGGCGGCCAGCGCGGCGTCGATCCGTGCCGCGTACTCCGCCGGCATCGGCGCGACCGGCTCGTTCGCGAGTTCCGCGAGGTCGGCTGTGGTCGCTTCGAGTGCTTCGATGATCGCCAGTGCTTCGGGGTCGGCGTTCACCAGCGGCCACAGCTTGGCCGCTTCTCGCTCGTCCAGCACACCTGCGTGCAGGTCGGCGAGCACATCGACAGACCACGGCGGACCGACGGTCCCACCGATCCCCCTGCTCTCGTCTGTCATCGTCCCTCCCCGTCACCCGGCGTGCCCTGAGGACGCCTGGCACCCCGTTGCGGGGTAGCGCGCTCTCGTTTGCTTTCGTGAGTTGGGACGTTCGCAATCGCATCGGGGTTCCGTAGATGTCCGAGAACCTTCGCGAGCTTTCCGCGACCTCGGGCACACCGGCTCTTGACCGTGCCCTCGGCGATGCCGAGCATCTTCGCCGTCTCGGCGACGGAGTATCCCTCGACGTCGACCAACACGATCGGGGCACGCTGCTCTTCGGGGAGCTGGTCGAGGGCTTCCTTGACGACCAGGCTCGTCTCGCGTTCCGACATCGAGTCACGCGGTGAAGCGGGCTCGTTGAACTGCCCGGTCTCGGGCAACGGAACGGTCGGTCTGGCCTTGCCCCGCCGGATGCGGTCGAGGCACGCGTTCACGACGATGCGGTGCAACCACGTCGTGACCTGCGATTCTGCTCTGAAGTTGCCCGCTGCTCGGAACGCGGAGATGAAGGCGTCCTGCAGGGCGTCCGCGGCTTCTTCCGGATCCCGCAAGGTGCGCAGGGCCACCGCCCACATGCGGTCTCGATGTCGCTGGACCAGTTCACTGAACGCGTGCGGGTCTCCAGCGGCATGCGCCGCTATGAGATCCGCGTCCGTGGGAGCTGCAGCTGTCACCCGGGAGAGCCTACTGACCCGGTGTCCGCCGTCACCCCGCAGGCAGGAAGGTCAGCTCTTTGAGTTCGGTGACGAACTTTCCTTTGTCATCTTCACCCAGCTGAGTGATCCAGATGATGAAGTACTGACCCTGCTGAGGCTGCTGCAACGCGATGGTCGACTCGCCCTCCGCGAGGTCTCCGGTCCCGACGACCTTCGTTTCGTCGAGCTTCGGGTTCTTCTTGTCGGCGGAGCGGATCTCGACCTTCGAGCCGGGGTTCGCCGCGTCGATCTTGACCTGGGTGAGGTTGATCGGGTCCTTGAAGGTCACGACCAGCCCGACGCCGTCCTTGAGCACCGGGAACTGCTTGTCGTACTGGTCGGTCTTCCACGAGGTGACCGTGTCGCCGTCGGTGGCGTTCCTGGCCTTGCCGGGGCTGTCGCCCCTGCTGCCCGGGTTGTAGACGGCCACGGCCGACGGCTTCACCGCGGCACCCACGGCGGGGGACGGCTTCTGCTGGGCCGGCGGCGGCTGCTCGCCCGAGGGCGGCGGCGCGACCTGCGAAGAGGACGCGGCGACGTTGATTTTCGGACCGCTGGACTTCGACTCGCCCTGGAACAGGTTGATCAGCATCATCCCGCCCCAGGCGAGGATGACCACGGTCGCGACGACCAGCACGGTCACGCCGAACGCCAGCTTCTTGCGGCGCGCGACGTCCTTGACCGGCTTCTTCGTCGTCCAGACCGTGCCGTCCGATTCGGCCACGGCCTCTTCCTCGCCGACGGCCTTGATCAGCTGGGTGCGTTCTTCGGCTTCGGCGACCTGGTCCAGGACACGCAGGATGGCCGCGCTGGTGCGGATACCGCCGTGGCCGCCGTCCTCGATGGTGCGGACGGCGAGCGAGGACAGCTCGACGGGCACCGTCGGGACCAGTGAACGCGGCGGGATGACACGGCCGGTCGGCGCGTGCGGCGCCGCCGGGATCGCGGCCGGGCCACCGGGAAGGGCCCACCGGCCGGTCAGCAGCAGGTAGAGGACGGCGCCGAGTGCTTTGACGTCGTCGCGAAGGGTCGCTTCGGGCAAGGGGCCCGGGAAGGCGAGCTTCAGTGCGCCGTCCGGGGTGAGCCGGAGACGCTGCGGGTGGTCGAGGCCGAGGACGAGACCGTTCTGATGGGCGTGGTCGACGGCTTCCGCCAGCGCCTGCACCATCCTGGCCGCCGCGGCGGGCGCCACCGGGCGCTGCGCCACCAGGTCGACCAGGTCGCTGCCCTTGGTCCATTCCGCGACGACGACACCGAGCAGACCTTCGCTCGATGTGACGCCGCTGCCGAGGCTGAGCACGTCGAGAACGCGCGCGACCCCGCCGTGGCCGAACTTGGAGGCGTGCGCGGCACGCTCCAGCGTCCGGCGCGCGAGCCGGGCGGCTTCCGCGTCCGCGGGGTCGCCGACCAGCAGCGTCAGCGCCACGTCCCGCTTCAGCTGCCCGTCGCGGGCACGCCAAAGATGCGCGGCGGCCCGCTCGTCCACCCCGAACTGTGCGAGCAGGCGATACCGGCCGTCACCGACGACCCGGCCAGGGGCCAGCGACCCGCCTTGGGCCCGGATGCCCATCTGGCCGGCCTCCCCTGCCTGTTCGCTCCGTCTCGTATCCACCGCACTCTCCCGCGTAGCTCCCGCCCCGAGAGTACCCAGAATACGACCCGTGAACGCGCGCCATCCGTACGTGAATCGTTATCCGCGCTTGATCAACCGGGTGATCCTCGCCGTGGCGGGCTTCAATTCCTCGACCTTCAAGGCCATGAGCACGCCGAACGACACCACGATCCCGACCACCGTCTGGAGCAGAAGTTTCACCCAGGCATGGAAAGTAGGCCCGAACGAGTCGGGGACGATCTGCCCGGCGAGCCACGCCGCGCCGACCCCGAGCACACTCGCGACGACCGTGAAGAGGATCACCCCGAGAACGCGCTTGCTCCGGAGATTTCCGAGGGTCACCCACAGCCAGACCTGACCGAGGATCGCGCCGACGACGAACGTGAGGCCGTTGACCATCATCACGCCGAGCACGATGTTGTCCGGCGAAAGCAGGACGGGGCACAGGTACAGCAGCGGCACCTTCACCACGGTCATCACGATCATGATCAGCACCGGCGTCCGCGCGTCCTTCATCGAGTAGAACACCCGCATCTGAAGCATGACCAGCGCGTACGGCAGCAGCGCGAACGCGGAGATGGCCAGCGCCTCGCCCATCCGTGACGCGTCCTCGACCGTGCCCTTGCCCAAGGTGAACAGGGCGATACCGACCGAACCGCCCACTACGGTCATCACCGCGGAGATCGGCACGAGCATCACCGTCGAGATCCGCGACGCGTAGGAGAGGTCGCCGATCAGCTTCTTGTGGTCGCCGTCCGCGGCCGCGCGGCTCATCCGCGGCATGATCGCGGTCAGCAGCGACACCCCGATGACGCCGTACGGCAGCTGGAAGAGCAGCCACGCGTTGCTGTACGCGGTCACACCGCCCTGCGAACCGCTGGTCAGCACCCGGGTCGTGATCGTGTAGCCGACCTGGCTGACCGCGACGTAGCCGACGGTCCACAGCGCCAGCCCGCCGAACTCCTTCATGCGCTTGTCGATGCCCCAGCGCCATTTGAACTTGAACCCCGACCGCAGCAGCGGCGGGATCAGCAGCACCGACTGCGCCACGATGCCCGAGGTCACGCCGATGCCCAGGGTCAGCACCTTCGGGTCGGTGATCGACACCGGATCGGTGGAGATGTTCCCCGGCATGATCCACACCACGAGGATGGTGAAGATGACGACGAGGTTGTTGATCACCGGCGCCCATGCTGTCGGGCCGAAGATGTTCTTCGCGTTCAACACCGCCGAGAGCAGCGCGAACACGCCGTAGAAGAAGATCTGCGGCAGCAGCAGGTACGCGAACGCGGTGACCAGCTCGGGATTCGCCTGGCCCTTGTCGTCGACGTAGAGCTTGGTGATCAACGGCGCCGCGAAGACGGCGATCGTCGTCCCGACCACGAGCAGCGTGCCCGCCACCGTGACCAGCCGCTGGGTGTACGCCTCGCCGCCGTCCTTGTCGTCCTGCGACCGCACGAGCAGCGGGACCACGAGGCTGGACAGCACCCCGCCCATCAGCAGCTCGAAGATGATGTTCGGCATGGTGTTGGCGACGTTGAAGGAGTCGTTCTCCACCTGGGCGCCGATGGCCGCGACCAGCAGCAGCTTCCAGGCGAAGCCGGTGATGCGGCTGATCAGCGAGGCGATCGCCATCCGGCCGCTCGACTTCGCGATCGACGGCGCCTTCGCCGGGGCGGCGACATCCTGCTCGCCCGTCTCCCCCGGCCGCGGTTTGACCAGCGGCGCGTCCTTGATCGCCGGCATGACCTGCGTGGCGAGCTGGTCGTACGGGCGGAGGACGTCAGGGTCGGCGACCGGCCAGCGCGAGCCCATCGGGACGCCGGGGGTGCGCGGGATGAACCGCGTCGCGTCGGGTTCGTCGCGCCGGTCGACCTGCCACGGGCGGACCGGTGGCGGCTGGCGGCGCCCGCGATGCGGCGGAGGCGGTGTCTGGTGGAGCGCCTGAGGAGGCGGCTGTGACACGGCCGGACGCCGCGGCGGCGGGTTCTGGGACGGCTGCGGCAGCGGCGGGCCCTGCGGCGGCGGAACCGGCTGACGACGGGTCGGCGGCGGAGGCGTCCCCTGGGGAGGGGGCACCTTCCGCGGCGGTACCTGGTTCGGCGGCGGGGCCTGCGGTGGCCTCAGCCGCCGTGTCTCGTCGTCGGGGCGGCCTGCCACCCGCTGGCGGCGTCCGTCCACCGGCGGCGGAGGAGGAGGCGGCGGCACAGCCCGCCGCGGACGCTCACCGCGTTCGGGCGGGGGCTGCTGCGGGGGCGGCTGACGACGCTCCGGACGGCGTGGGGGTCCATCGGTGCGGCGGGGCGGTGGCGGAGTGCCTTCGCGCCGGGGACGGCCTGCACGCTCGGGCGGTACACCCGGCTCTCTTTCCAACGCGTGCCCAATCCTCGGTGCTCGGCTACGTGATGCCCGGCGGCATCGTTCGACCCAGGGTAATCGGCGACGCCCGGAAACACTTAAACCTGTGCGTCCTCGGTCACACGCGGGGCGGTTTCGTTCGCCCGATCGGCTCGTGAGTCCTTGATCCTCCGGTAGATCCGGCGGGACGACAGGAGCAGCAGCGCACCCGCCGCGGTGATGGTGATGATGATGGTGATCGCGCCGTACTCCGTGGACGTCAGCTCGAACCGCGCGGCCGAACCGAGCGGGGTCCCGTCGGGCGTGGTCAGCGACACGTCGACGCTGAACCGGCCGGCCCGCAGCGCCTCGACCGGGAGCAGCCGGTTACGGGCGCTGTTGGCCGGGACCATCTGAGCCTGCAACTGGGTGTCGTCGGTCGGCCGCAGGCCCACGTTGTTCTTCAAGGCGACCTGGACGGCGACGCCGACCGGCAGGTTGTTGGTGATGAACACCGGCAGCGGCGCCGCGCCGGAAGCCAGCGCGATCGTCTGCTTCGGCCGCTCGACGGTGACCTGGCTGCGGATCGCCTCCAGATCGCCGCGGGCGTTGCCGGTGACGGTCGCGGCGTCCGCGCCGCGCCACGACGTCGACGCGGCCCGGATGAGGGCGAGCCGGACCGGGGCGACCACGTCGGCCGGCCTCACCCGTTTGGTGGCATCCATCGTCATCGCGGACGACAGGCCCAGTGTCTCGTTGTCGAGCTGGGACATCTTCGCGGTGACGTCGCCGCTGGTCGCGGCCGTCAGATCCTGTGGGTCGTAGTTGACCGACGCCGTCCCGGACGGGGCTTCACCGAGTAGTTCGGGCAGCGCCGCCGACCTGAGGAGGCCGGCGGTGTAGAAGTCGCCCATCCGCTCCAGGAACGTGGTGAGTTCGGTGCCGGTCGCGGCCCACTGCCGCGGCGGCGCGATCAGCAACCGTGCGCGTTCCGGCCCCTCGTTCTGCCCGCCGAGCCCGGCACGGAAGGCGATGGCGCCGAGCCCGTTCTGGGTGGACCCCGAGCCGTTCAGCGCGGACGAGATCAGCGCGTCGATCGGCTGCGCGCGCAGGTCCGTCCCTTCGATCGACACCCCGCTCGAAAGCGGTGTGCGGGACTGGAGCTTGCCCGAATCGGTCAGCACGGTCTTGACGCCCGCCTTGCCGATCGCTTCGACGGTCTGCGAGTCGAGGGCGCCGCCGGGCCAGAGCACGCCGTCCTGCGGCTGGATGCCGAGCAGGTTCTTGATCGTCCCCGCGCCGCCGAGCGCGGTGGTCATGAGCGCGGTGTCGGTGGCGTCGCCGGCGCGGACCTTCGTCAGCGCGGTGAGGTCGGCGTCGGCGAACGGGAGGGTGACCACGCAGCGGCCCGCGACCAGCGCCTTCAGCCTGCCGAGCCAGTTCTTCGCGGTCTCGACGCCCTTGCCGGCAGCTCCGCCCGCGACCTGGTAGCCGCGGGTCATCGCGTCGACGGTCGCGACCAGGTCGGGGTCGATGGCCAGGCACAACGACGACGAGACCTTCGTGTCGGCCTCGGCCGCGCGCGCCGCCTCGACCAGCGAGTCCAGTCGTCCGCCGGCGGCCAGCTCGTCCGCCAGCCGCTCGTCCGCGAGGGTCAGCGGCCCGCCGAGTGGGGCGGAGACGACGTGCACGACGCTGTTCGCGATCGGCCACAGCAGGCTCGTCGACGGCGCCGACGGCGGACGCGACGCGGGTGCCTTGCCGGGGACACCGAGCACCGGCATCAGCAGGGTGACCGCCGCCAGCCGTTCCGGACCGCCGAAATCCGGGGTCCCGTTGACGTTGACCAGCAGCGGGTACACGCCGGGCCTCGGGAACTGCAGCTTGGCGGACTGACCGAGCGGGACGGCCAGGTTCAGCGCGGCGCTCTGGCCGGGCTCCAGCTCGTCCGGTTCGAGGTCGACGAACTCCGTCGCCGCGAGATCCTTGAACTTGTCACCGGCGAGGACGTCACCGATCTGCTGCTCGCTCTGCAGCCGCGTGCCCAGCTGCAGCCGGACACCCAGCTTGCTGATCCGCCGGTCGCCGATGTTGGTGACGCGGCCGGTCACGGTGAGCGAAGCCGACGTCGAGGTGATCACGCGGGGGTTGAGCTGGTCGAGGTCCACGCGCAGCCGGGGCTGCTCCTGGGCCTGCGCGACCGCGACGGGCAACGCGATGAAGGCCAGGAACAGGATCGACAGGACAGTGGCGGCAAGCCGCTTCACTCAGGTGCTCCCTCGGCGGTGTGCTGTTGCTGCGCGAAGAGTTCTTTGGCCTTCCGGACCAGCTTGCGCTCGTCGGAGTAGGCGAGTTTGGTCTCCAGGTCGGCGAGCGGTACCCAGGCGACCTCGGTCACCTCGACATCCTCGTCCGAAAGTTCGCCGCCGGTGGATTCCAGGATGAAATGGTGCACCGTCTTGTGCACGCGCCGTCGCTCGGCCACGAACCAGTAGTCGATGGTGCCGAGGGGCCGCAGGACCTGCGCGGAGATGCCGGTCTCTTCCTTCACTTCGCGCACAGCCGTCTGCTCCACCGTCTCACCGTCCTCGATGTGGCCTTTCGGCAGCGACCACAGCAGTCTGCCGTGCCGGTCGAGCCGCCCGATCAGTGCGGCGTTCGCCCGTTCGGCGTCGACGACGAGTCCGCCGGCCGAGGTTTCGTCGACCGTGGTCAGCCGCCTTCCCCGCCTGCGCCTCCGCCGGCGGCCCGGCTTCGAAGCGCCGGAGCGCCCGGCTGATCCAGACATGCTGCGATGCTAGAGCAAACGGCGGTACGGGTACGCTGGCTCTCCGTGCCCGTGTTGGGCCGGGCCGTAGTAAGTACATCCAAATCGTGGTGGGATTGTCGTGAACAAGGTGGTCGCCGGGCAGGCGATTGCGGGGAAGAGCACTGCGATGCAGAACGCCGTGAGCGAGCTGATGCGCATCTCCCCGTTGGCGGACGAGCTGGCGAAGCTCTTCGCGAAGGCGGGGTACAGCCTGTACCTGGTCGGCGGCAGCGTCCGGGACATGATGCTCCGCCGGCTGTCGAACGACCTCGACTTCACCACCGACGCGCGGCCGGACCAGGTGCTCAAGATCGTCAGCGCCTGGGGCGACGCGGTGTGGGACGTCGGTATCGCGTTCGGCACCGTCGGCGTGACCAAACAGGGCATGACCCTGGAGATCACCACGTTCCGTGCCGACAGCTACGACCGCGTCGGCCGCAACCCCGAGGTCACCTTCGGCGACAGCATCGAGGGAGATCTGCTCCGCCGCGACTTCACGGTCAACGCGATGGCGATCGACCTCGCGAACAAGACCTTCGTCGACCCGTACGACGGGCTCCAGGCGCTGCAGGACAAGGTGCTCGACACGCCCGCGACCCCGCAGGAGTCCTTCGCCGACGACCCGCTGCGCATGCTGCGGGCCGCCCGGTTCTCCGCGCAGCTCGGGTTCACCGCGGCGCCGCGGGTGGTCGACGCGATGTCGTCGATGGCCGAGGAGATCGACCGGATCACCGCCGAGCGCGTGCAGGCCGAGCTGTCGAAGCTGCTGCTGGCGGACGACCCGCGGCCGGGTATCGAGCTGCTGGTCGACACCCGCCTCGCCGACCGCGTGCTGCCCGAGGTGCCGGGGATGCGGCTGGCGATCGACGAGCACCACCAGCACAAGGACGTCTACCAGCACTCGCTGACCGTGCTCGCGCAGGCGATCGACCTGGAGAAGTCGCACGAACCGACTTCGGAGCCGGATCTGATCCTGCGGCTCGCGGCGCTCCTGCACGACATCGGCAAGCCCGCGACGCGCGAGTTCCAGCCCGGTGGCGGCGTGAGCTTCCACCACCACGAGGTCGTCGGCGCGAAGATGGCGCGCAAGCGTTTGCGTGCCCTGAAGTTCTCGAAGGAGATCGTCCAGGACGTCAGCCAGCTCGTGTTCCTGCACCTGCGGTTCCACGGCTACGGCAAGGGAGAGTGGACGGATTCCGCGGTGCGGCGCTACGTCACCGACGCCGGCGACCTGCTGCCCCGGCTGCACAAGCTGGTGCGCGCCGACTGCACCACGCGCAACCGCAAGAAGGCGGCCGCGCTGCAGGCCACCTACGACGACCTCGAGCGGCGGATCGAAGCCATCCAGGCACAGGAGGACCTCGACAAGGTCCGCCCGGACCTCAACGGCGAGGAGATCATGCGGATCCTCGACCTCAAGCCCGGCCCGGACGTCGGCAAGGCGTGGAAGCACTTGAAGGAACTGCGGCTCGACCGCGGTCCGCTGGAGCACGACGAGGCGGTGGCCGAGCTGAGGAAGTGGGCCGCCGAGAACGGCATAGGCTGAGATAAACCCCCTTGGTCTCTGGATCCACACGGCGTAACCGGAGATACTCCTGCCGGTGCTCCGGGCAGGGGGAAAATCCATGACGAAGCGGCCGCCCAGTTTTCTGGTGACGTTGCTGCGTCGTGGCGCGCCCGCGCTGGCGACGGCGACGAGCGAGCTGTCGGACGAGGTCGGCGACCCGACACCGATGCGCGCGCTCCGGCGGATCCAGCACATGTCGGGGCCCATCGACACGGCCCATCGCGACAACCTGCTGCTCAGAGCCGCCCGCTACGTCGCCCTCGTCCCGCTGGTCTACCGGCTCTTCGCGGTGCCCGGCGCGTTCGGCGTCTACGTCTCCACGCACGGCATGATCGGGATCGGACCGGTCGGGCTGGTGGCCCTCGGCTCGGTCGGGCTCTCCCTGTACGGCATCCGGTGGATGCTGCGCTCGGCGCCGTTCCGCCCGCAGTACGCGGTCCGGCTGCTGGCGATCGACCTCGTGTTCACGCTGTTCGCGCCGCTCGCGGTCGGGGCGCTGGTGCCGGCTTCCGTCTTCACCGAGGCGATGGCGATCCCCGGCAAGCACCTGCTCGGCGAGGTCGCCCTGCTGGCGCTCGCGCTGGGTATGCCGGCCGCCGCGGCGCTCGCCGTCGGCAGCTTCCCGGTGCGGATGCTCGCGTCCCTGCTCGGCACCGGCCAAGCCGCGCCCGGCGACGCCATGGCCACTTTCCCGTCGATCCTCGGCGTCCTCTTCACCGCGAGCGGCGCCCTCGTCCTGATCGGGCTCGGCACGCGGCTCGCCCTCGCGTACGGCATTCGCAACGGCCGCATCGCCGAACGCGCCCGCCAGCACCGGATGCTGCACGACTCCGTGCTGCAGACCCTCGAAGCGATCGCGCTGGCCAACAAGGGCGACCCGGTCGCGCGGCTCGCCGAGGTGCAGCGGCTGGCGCGGGCGCAGTCGATGGAACTGCGCCGGACGATCGAGAGTGAGGCTTCGGAACGGTCGGAAGCCGGTTCACGGCCGCTGGGCGAGAAGCTCGCTTCGCTGGCGGCGGAGATGGCGCGGGACGGGCTGCGTGCCCAGCTCGTGATCGCCGAGCTCGACGACGACACGCTTTCGGAGGTGCGGCAGATCGCCATCCGCGACGCCGTCCGCGAGTCCCTGCGCAACACCCTCAAACACGCCGGGACGGACAAGGTCGTCGTCCGGGTCGAGGAGCAGGAAGGCGGCGTCGCGGTGATCACCCGCGATCACGGTGCCGGGTTCAGTATCGACTCCCGGCCCGCCGGTTTCGGGATCAGCGAGTCCATCACCGCCCGGCTGAACGAGGTCGGCGGGACCGCCAGGGTGGAGTCGGCTCCGGGCAATGGCACCAGAGTCACCCTTTGGGTGCCTTTCTGACGGTAAACAGGAGAACATGAAGAAAACGGACGTCCTGGCCGCAGCGCTCACCGCGTACCGCGACGGTGACCGGGCCACGGCAGCGGACCTCGCCGAGCGTGCCGGATCCACGCTCGGCCGCGAACTGCACCGGTACCTGACCGAAGGCGGCGGCGGAGGTGTGTACGACCAGCCCGCCGCGTTCACCGCGTTCATCCGCGGCGGCGGGAACGTCAAGCTCTACCGGCAGCTCAGCGCCATGCTCGCCCGGCGCTACGGCAGCGTCGGTTCGCTGCTCGACCTCGGCTGCGGCGACGGGCTCGCCGTCGTCCCCGCCCTCGAACAGGCGGATCGGCAGCCGGGCCGGATCGACCTGGTCGAGCCGTCGAGCGCGTTGCTCGCGGAAACGCGGAAGCATCTCGACGGCACTCACGGCCTGCACACCTGGGACGCCACCGCGCAGGAGTTCCTGGCCCGCGACGACGACCGGCAGTGGCAGCTGACGCAGTCGACCTTCGCGCTCCAGTCGATCCCGACCGGCGAGCGCACCGAGGTCCTGCGGGCGCTCCGGCCGCGCACGTCGTGTCTGGTTCTCGCCGAGTTCGACGTGCCCGAGTACGACGAAGACTCCCCCGAGTACCTGCTTTCCCTGGTCACCCGCTACGAACGCGGGATCTCGGAGTACGGCAAGGAGGCGTCGCTGGTGGCACAGGGATTCCTGCTGCCGATCCTGCTCGGCCTGGTCAAACCCGGGGCGGACCGCACGAACTGGGAGCAGCCCGCCACCGATTGGGCTTCGCAGCTGAAGGAAGCGGGCTTCACCGGTATCCGGATCGAGCCGCTCGCGGACTACTGGTGGTCGCCCGCGGTGCTGATCACCGCTTCCTGACGTCTGCTACCCCGTCACTGGACGCGGGACAGCGCGCCGGTTTCGAGATGCTGGGCGATCGGCCGGGGCAGCACGTAGGCCACGGCCCCGCCCGGGGTCCCGTTCCACGGCGCGGTGATGCCCGTGACCACGCGCAGCGGCCGCACGACGCGGTAGAGCCTGCGCTCCCGTTCGCGGTCCGCGGCCAGCGACGTCTCGATGAACCGCGCCGATTCGGCGTGCACGAGGTTGCCGGTCTCGTTGCCGAACCGCTGCACCGTGGTGCCCGACGGCAGGACGACGATCCGCTTGCGACGGAAGAAGTTCAGCGGCGGTTCGCCCCGCAGCGGCAGGATCGGCCAGTCGGCGGGGTTGTCGGACTCCTCGTTGGCGCCCACCGCGGCTCGCGCCGGGTACAGCAGCAGGGTGCCGAGGAAGAAGCGTGCCGCCTCTTCGAGTTTGGCGAACGCCACCGGCTCGTCCGTCGGCGGACGGGAGACCTCCCAGCCGGTCTCGGTGCGGCGCAGGGTCCAGAGCCCCGGCTCCGGCACCGCGTTCGCGCCGATCCGGTAGGACGTCGGCGACACCCCGTGCTCGGCCAGCCGCTGGTACAGGACGTCCAGCACCTCGACGGCGCGGATGTCGCGGCCGGGTTCGCCGTCGCGTTCGACGCGGGTGCAGGCACTTTCGTCCGGCAGGTCCGCTGCGGTCTGCGGCGGCCGCGGCTTGCCGACGATCTCCGCCTCCGCGGTCGCCCGCACCAGCTCGCCGACCAGCGGCGGCCGGAAGCCGGCGGCCAGGATGTGCTCGATCAGCTCCGGCTCCGGCGGCACCCCGTACTTGCGCAGGTAGTGCGGGACGGCCGCGGGCCAGATCCACACGCCGTCGGTGTGGAAGGCGTTCGGCACGTCCGGCGGGCCGTTCGGGGTGAAGATGTCGGGCTGCGGGCCCGGCCTGGTCAGCGCCACCGGCGAGCGGAAGAGGTAGTCCAGGACGCCGCGCATCAGGTCCGGCGGCACCGGCGGCCGGTTGACGACCGGTCGTTCGCCCTCGTTGTGCGCGTCGACGACCTTCGCGTGCCGGAACACGATGTCCAGCGGCAGTCCCGCCTTGGCCGAAAGCCAGGCCGGGACGTGCTTGGTGTCGCGCGGGAAGATCGCGAGCTCGGTCGCGTACGCGCGCGGCGACGGCTTCCCGCCCTCGTTCGGCGCCAGCCGCCAGGTCGGTTCCTGCTCGGCGTCGAAGTCGAAGTCGAAATGCGATTCCGCGTCGAGGGTGAACGTGCCCTGGAACCAGGTGCCGGTCTCGGGCTGGTGCATCGCCGCGCGCAACCGCGCGAAGAGCGAACCGAGCTCCGGCGGAGCCGCGATCGACACCGACACCGGGCCGTTGCCCTCGTCGCCGACCGAGCGGACCTCGAGTTCGGAGTAGTCGCCGACCTGCCGGAACTGGGCGCCGACGCGCTGCCAGCCCGGCGGCAGCACCCGCAGCAGGGTCCGGCCGATGGCCCGCAGCAGCGCGCTCTGGTCACCCGTGCCGATCTCCGGCCGGGCTTCCGGCGTCTCGACGAAGTCGTGCCGGGTCTGCCACAACGCCGTCAGCCGCGACGGCGAGGCGGTGGTCGAGAAGTCCGTCAGGCCCAGTTCGGCCGCGCGGGCCGCGTCCTCTCCCGCCCAGCGCAAGGTCAGGTCGCCGCCGCCGGTGTTCGGCGCGATCTGGAAGTGCTCGTCGTCGAACCGGCCGTACGACTGGAGGCTGAAGGTCGCGCCGACCTCGCCGTTCAGCACGACACGGGCCGGGCGGCCGTTCCAGTCGCGATCGAAACCCTCGGGCGCCGCTTCCCCCGGCGGCGCGACGAGCAGCAGCGTGCCGTCTTCGGTCGACCGCTGGGCCGCGAAGACGGTGTCCCCCCAGACGGCGTACAGGCCATCCGGCCGCTCCGCCGCTTGAACCCGGTAACGCACTATGTGTCCCTCCCCAAGTTCCCCAAACCGGGGGTAAATCTAGTGGGCCGGATAGCGGACGTACCACCGGTCGTCACCCGGGGCGTTCCCGCCGAACTCCGCGAGCGCGTCGTCCGCCAGCTGTCCGATCACTTCGCTCAGTTCCAGCTTCTCGAGCCAGTCCGTCCGCAAGGCCTGTTCGCCGTACATCGCGCCGACGAGGTTCCCGCAGACCGAACCCGTCGAGTCGCTGTCGCCGCTGTGATTCACCGACGCGAGCAGGGCGGTGTTCGCGTCCGTAGTGGTCAGTGCGACGTAAACGGACATGGAGAGCGCGGTTTCGCCGATGTTCCCCTGCCCGAGCGTCTCGAGCTTCTCCGGCGTCGGGGCGCCTTCCTCGGCCAGGGCGAGCGCCTGGTCGAGCGCGACGCTCTGCTCTTCGTGCCCTCGGTACTTCTCCAGCTCGGCACGGGCGGTCGCGATGGCGTCGAGAAGCGGTTTCCCGACCAGCAGTTCGCGCACGATCACGGCGAAAGCACCCGACGAGAGATACCCGCTCGGGTGACCGTGCGTCAGGGCCGCGCTCTCGGCGCCGAGCCGGAACACCTCGGCCAGGTCGTCCGACCACAACGCGACCGGCGCGGCGCGCATGATCCCGCCGCAGCCCTTCGAGTTGTTCACCGGCTTGTCCATGCCGGCGCGTACGCCGGTCCTGCCGTAGGCCTCCAGCTCACCGAAGCAGGTGAGGCCGGGCGCGCGGCGGCTGAACAGCTCACGGTTCGTGATCAGCCAGCCGTCCGGCTCCGCGCTCGTGTCCTGCGGGCCGCGGGCGCGCTCCCACGAGACGCCCTGGGTGTGCAGCCAGCGCTGGTAGGCCAGCTGCAGCGACTGCTCGACGGCGGTGGCGGTAGCAGCGGTAGCAAAGGTCCCCTGCTGCCTCCGGCCGTGAGTAAAGGTCCCCTGCTGCCTCCGGCTGCTGAAATGAGCCCTGATCAGGCCTTCCAGGGTGAACAACGTCATCTGGGTGTCGTCGGTGATCCGCCCGACGCCGCCGTACGCCGGGATGAGGTCGGTGATCCCGGCGGGTCCGGCGATCTCCCGGATGCGGTCGATCGAGTCGAACTCGGTCTTCGCGCCGAGCGCGTCGCCGATCGCCCCGGCGAAGAGGCTGCCGCGCAGCCGCGACCTGGTCGCCGGATGTTGGAGCCACTCGCGCATTTCTCTACTGATCTCCTCGTGGATACCGTTTCGCGTCCCAGCGCCGCCGCTCTTCGGGCTCGCGGGGCAGGCCGAAGCGGTTGAAGTAGTAATACGCGTCGCCCGCCATGGCGTCGACGACGCCGAGGTCGGCGTACGCGGCGAGCCAGGACTCCGGCAGACCCGGCACGGTGAGCCTGGCGCCCACCATCGCCCCGGTCAGCGCCGCGGTCACCGTGCCGCCGCGAGCGGCCAGCGCCAGCGCCGCTTCGGCGTCGTAGCCGCGTTTCGCGGCGGCGAACAGCGCCCGGCCGAGCACCGAAAGCGGCGTCCGGCCGTCCCCGATGCTGTCGAACTGTTCGACGTCGTCCCCGCCGATGTCGTTCCTGAGGTCGAGCACGGTCTTGACCAGCTCGCCGACCTCACCGCTGTACTCGTCGAAGCCTTCGAGGAAGTTCGCGACCGCCGGTTCGCCGTTCCGGGCGGCGAGCTGGGCGCGGAACACGTTCACCAGCAGTTCGGCGCCGTGGACGACCTCGTGCCCCGCCGCGGACCCGACCAGTTCGCGGACGACCTTCATCGCGTAGAACGTGCTGTCGGCGGGGCCTTGCACCCCGCCGGTCACCGTCGCGGCGAGCGCGGTCGCCAGCATGGCCGAGAACTCCGCGGGGGGTGGACCCGCGCCTTCGGTGGCCTTGGCGACCCAGCCGTCCGGCCGTCCGCCCGCGGGCAGCGACGCCGGGATCTCGGGCTTGTCCGGGGTCGGGTCCAGGCCGCGGATCACCGATTCGGTGTGGAACAGCATTTGCCGGGTCAGCCCGCCGAGCGGCAAGCCGTCAGCGGGATCGGCGCCCGAGCCCAGTGCGTCTCCGAGCGCGAAGCCGACGTACGCGCCGAGAAGCCGCGGGTACGCGAAGCTGCCGACGGGAAGCGTTGGGTCGTAGAACTTACCGAAGGTCCAAGCGCTCGGGCGCGGTTCGCCGTTGTCGTAGAAGTGCGTCACGAGGCCGTTGGCGAAAAGGTCTTCGGGCAGTTCCGGCAGCGGGCGGCCGTCATACTTCGCCCGGGAGCGCTCGAACGACAGCGTCGCGGCGCGGACGTAGCGGGTGAGCTCTTCGCTGCTCAGGGGGTAGCCGTTGTCCCTGGCCTGGTCGACGAGGCTACGCAGGTTCGCGACGGCGGCGCCTTCGTACTCCCCGCTGAAGTACGCGGGGCGCCCGACGGACTCGGGGCGCTCGGTGCCTGCCGGGAGGTCGAGGTCGGCGACCTGCCGAAGCGTCTCCGGGTAGACGTTGAACGTCTCCGGACGGCCGGGGTTGACCAGCAGCCCGACCCCGGGGTTGTCCTTGGCCCGGCGCAGGAGCACGCGGGGCTGGACCCGCTGCCACACCGTGTACTCCGACGGGATCTGGGCCTCGGAGGTGTAGACGACGAAGCGCACGCCCGCGTCACCGAAGTCGCGGACCTGCAGGTGGCCGTCCTTCGCCGGGGCCAGCACCTCGAGGTCGAGCATCCAGTGGACGAACTCCTCCGGCGTGATCCACTCGACGCGGAGGTAACCGAGCAGCGTCTCGACCGGGCTTTCCGGTGCCGGGCGGCCGGAGAACCGCGGCCCTGGCCGGTGCTCCGGGTTCGCGCGGACCGCGCCGGTCGGCTCGCCGTACAGCGTGTGCTGCTCCCAGCGCAGGATCGCCGCCTTCGGCACGGGCAGACCGGGGACCGCGTCCGGGTCGAACTCGGGATCGACGACCTCGGCCCAGCGGGTGAAAGCGTCACTGTCGCCGCCCGCCGCCGAAACGGCCATCAGCTCCAGGTCGAGGCGGATCTCGCCGCCGTCGTCCGGCACGAAGGCGACCGGGCTGGGGAACAGACCGGCGCCGGGATCGGTCCCGTCGAGCCAGCCGACGGTGTTGTAGGTGACGTTCCAGCCGTCGGTCGCGCGCACGACGTAGTCGCGGCGGACCCGCAACGCGCCGGTGCCCTCCCCGCCTCGGCCGGCCAGCCATTCCTCGACGCGGCTGACGGCTTCCTCTTCGTTCATCGTCCCCATTCTGATTGCCTGTCGGTGAACCCGCGTCCGCGATCGACGTCGGCAGGACGCTGCCTGGTCGTCCACGTCACGGTGGTGGAAAGGGCGTCCTGCCACCGCGATAGCGGGGCCTTCGGCCGGGGCGGGTTCACGCCTTCGGTCGCTTTTCCGAACTCCATCTCAGCTCCGCCCCCCATTCCGTTCACCAGCGCGGATACCGCTGGGCCCAGCCGTCGACCTCGTGCAGCGCCGAGTGGCGGTCGAAGTGCCAGAACGCGTCCGTGGCGATGTTCTCCACCAGGTAGCGCAGTTCCAGCTGCTCGACCCACTTCTGCGGCAACCCCGGGATGCCGGTGCGGGCACCGAGCAGGGCGCCCGCGATGGCACCGGTGATCGCGCTGCGGCCCGAGTGGTTGACCGCCCGCAGCAGCGCCTGCTCCGGGTAGTTCTCGAAACCGGACAGCGCCGCGAACGCGCGGCCCAGCACCGAAAGCGTGCCCTTGCCGTCGCCGATCAGCTCCGGGACCCGCAGATCGGGCAGGCCGTGCTTGCCGAAGAACGGCACCGATTCCGCGATCATCGCCTTGAGATCCGCCCAGACCGGTCCCCGCTGGTGCGGGTTCTGGTCGCTGAAGATCTCCCGGGAGGTGTTCCAGATCGGGTAGCTGAACGCCTCCGAGGTCAGCGCGGGTTCGAACAGCCAGGTCAGGTAGGTCGCCGCTTCGACGTCGACCTCGCCCGGATGGGTCACCGCGACGAGGTCGCGCACCGCCTGGCGGACGCCGCCGCTCATCGCGCTCCCCGGCCCGGCCGCGGTCATCGCCGCCGGCAGTGCCGCGACCAGCGCGTCCGGTCCGCTCATGGGCATCGCCGTCGGCGAGATGGTCGCCAGCGCGTGATAGGCGTTCAGTTCTGCGTCGTCGGGAGTGCGGCGGACGCGGAGTTCCGGCACCTTGACGAGCCAGCCGTCAGCGTTGTCCAGCGGCGCGCCCTGGGTGTGCAGCCAGCGCATCAGCGAGTTGCGCGCGACCGTCCCGAGCGCTTTTTCGGCGTCGCGGTTCTCCGGCTGCTCGCGATGCGGGCTGCGGATCACGGCCTCGGTGTAGAACAGCAGCCGCTGGGTGAGCGGCCCGATCCGGCCGGGCAGGTCGAACGCGATCGGCAGATCGGTGACCCCGTCGGGGCCGTAGGTGTTGTGGATCTCGTCGAGCCGCATCCGGTCGACGGCCGCGCCGAGCGCCTCACCGAGCGCGAAGCCGATGTACGCGCCCGTGACGCGCTGCCAGCCGTAACGCGAGCTGGAACGGTCTCGCTCGAAGTACTTGCCGAAGGTGTCCAGGCGCGGCTGGATCTGCCCCTCGTTGTCGTAGGCGGGCGCCAGCCCGTTCGCCCGAAGGTCGTTCGGGCGGCCGCGAGGTGGTTCCGGCTGCCGGAGCCGCGCCAGCCACGACTGACCGAGGACGGTCTTCTGGCACTCTTCGGCACTCAGCTCGAACCCGCGGCGGCGTGCCCGTTCGGCGGCGGCCAGCGGCGGCTTCACCGGTTCGGACAGGCCCATCTTCGCGGCGGTGTCGGCGGCGAGCGCGTCCAGCTCCGGGTCCGCCTCCGGGCAGCGCTCGTTGACGTCGACGCCGGGGCCCCGGCGCGGGAACCGGAGCGCGGTCTCGGCGAGCTCGGCGCCGCTGACGTCCTCGAACGTCGCGGGACCACCGTTGATCACCAGGTTCGGCGGGCTTTCGTAGCCGGCGAGGGTGGCGATGTCGACCTTCCAGTACCCGTGTTCCCGGGGCGGGAGGTTCCTGGTCGAGCTGAACACCCTCAGCTCGGCGCGTTCCTCGTTGAAATAGAACCGCTCCGTCTTGCCCGACGCCAGGTCGAGCGGGACGTAGACCTCACAGCGCAGCAGCCCGACGAGCAGCTGTTCCCTGGTCAGCCAGCCGACGCTGGCGAACGACAGCAGCGTTTCGAGCTTGTTCTCGGGCTTCGGGTAACCGCGGCGGACCGGACCGGCTTTGTACTCCGGGTTCTCCCGTTCTTCCCCGGTCTGCACGCCTTCCGCGTTGACCTTGACCCAGCCCGCGACGACCGGCGGCGGGACACCGAGGTCACCGAGCCCTGCCTTGGCGTACTCCGGGTCGACGACCTCGCGCCAGGCCTCCTGGCCCGGGAACGCGACCGGGACGCTGAGCCCGCCGGGCTGCGGATGCGCCTGGCGCAGCTCGCCGTCCGGTTCGCGGACGATCACCGACGGCGGCGGGAAGATCTCCTTCTCGGCATGACCCTCGTCGAGGAAGGCGATGGTGTTGTAGGGGACAGACCAGCCCTCGGGGATGCGCAGGACCTTCTCGTGGTTCACGCGCAGGCCGGCGCCGCCCGGTTCGGACACGTCCGGACCGTGGACCGCGCGCAGCCACTCTTCGACCTTGGCTACCGCTTCCGCCGATTCCACCTACTCGATCCTCTCCAGGCTGCCGTCGGACACGTGCTCGGCGATGGTCCTCGGGAGCACGTAGGCCACCGCCCCGCCGGGCATGTTCGCCCACGGGACGGTGACACCGATGATCACGTGGAGCGGGCGTCGCAGCCGGTAGGTCCCACCGACACGCTCCCGTTCCAGCGGCAGGGACGTCGTGGCGAACCGTACCCCTCCGTGGTGAACCAGATTGCCGGTTTCCTCGCCGAACCGCAGTACGACCGTACCGGCGACCATCCGGCTCACGCGCTTGTTGCGGAGCAAGGTGAGGGGAGGCTCACCCGGCGCCGCCCGCACCGGCCAGTCGGCGAGTTCCTTCGCCGTCTCCAGTGGCGTCTCGTGTCCGGCGGTCATCCTCGCCGGATGCAGCAGAACCGCGCCGAGGAGCTGATGCGACGCGTCTTCGAGCTTGTCGAAGTACTTCGGCGACACGGGGGCGCCGCCCGAGTAGGCCGCGACCTCCCAGCCCTTCTCGGTGAAGTTGAGGCACCAGGCGCCGTCCGCGCGGTCGCCGATGCGGTAGGCCTCCGGCCAGACGGCGTGCTCGCCGAGCCTGCTGACCAGCACGACCAGGAGCTCTTCGTCGGTCAGTGCCGGATTCGGCGACGTCTCCAGCTCCGCCGCGATGTCACCCTCGGTCTTCTTGACGTCGGAGCGGCCCGGTTTCGGCCGCGGTTTGCCGAGCAGATCCGCTTCCGCGGTCCGCCGCACGAGGTGCTCGACGTACGGTGGCTGGAACCGCTGGCTCCGGATGTGCTCGACCAGGTCCGGCTCCGGCGGGATCCCGTATTTCCGCAGGTAGTGCGGCACGGACGCGTGCCAGATCCAGGTGCCGTCGGTGTGGTAGCTCTCCGGGACGTCGCCGTCGGCCTCGGGATCGAAGATGTCCTTGCCGAGCCCGCTGCCGGAGAGGATCGCCGGCTCACGCTCGAGATACTGCGCGACCAGCGGCGCTTCGGACTCGTCGAGCTCCGGTCTGTCCACCACGGGCGGCTCGCCCTCGGTGTACGCGTCGACGATCCGGGCGTGCCGGAACTCGACGCGCAACGGCAGCTGCGCGCGCAGCCGCCACCAGTCCGGGACGTGCTCGTCCTCGCGCGGGAACGCGGCCAGCTCGTCCGGGTACACCGAAGTCCCCGGTGGCTCGATCCACGCCGGCTCGTCGTCGAGGGTGAAGTCGAAGTCGAAGGTGCCGTCGGGTTTCAGCGTGAACCGGGACTGCAACCAGGTCCCCCGGCCGGTCGTGTACATGCCGGTGCGAAGCCTGCCGAAGAGATCGTTCAGCTCGGGCGCGGGCGCGCAGTTGTGGCCATCGAGTTCGGTGTGCTCCCCGGCCTGCCGGAAATCGGCGACAGCCGGATGCGCCGCGTCGGCGACACCCGAGCGGATGAGCTTGCCGATTTCGATCAGCAGCCCGCGTTGTTGTTCGGGGGTGAGTTGTTCCACGTGAATCATCGCGCCCGGTTCGGGAAACGTGGTTCCGCCCGGAACGACGGCGGCTCACCGGCGGCGCGGCGGGCCAGCTCGTCCTCCCACATCTTGAAGGTGCGTTCGCGCAGCGACTTGATCAAGGCCGATTCCTGCGGTTCCACGCGACGGTTTTCGCGCTTGGCCTGCGCGTACAGGCCGTCGATGGTCTCGTAGAGCGCGAAGATCGGTCCGCCGCCCTTGAGCTCGTACGCACGGGCGCGCTCGGTCTCCTGGACGAACTTCTCTTCGGACACCTTGCTGATGTCCGAACTCGCCATCGCCCACATGACCTCACGCACGTGCTCCGGCTTTTCGTCGAACTCGCCGGTGCTCAGGTTGAGGAGGAAACCGGTCAGGCCCCCGTCGGGGGTCGACTCGACGCGGTAGGTCTTCCCGAAGTACGTGTAGAAGGACGGCGTCTGGATCACGTGTTCTCCTCAGGAGGCAGGCCCTTGCGGAGACCGGCCATGAACTTCTCCCGGACCCGGTCCATCAACGCGGCTTCCAGCAGGGCCTGTTCCGGGGACAACCGCTTCTTGTTGTTCTCGTCCAGTGTCCGGTTGTACGTCGGGAAGTCGCGGCGGACCTCGTACAAGGCGTGCTCGTAGGCCGACACGGTGTCGATGTGCTTCAGGTGCAGCCGCAGTTCGGCGACGTGCCCGTTCGGCAGCCGGACGTTCATCTGCAGATCGCGGTACCCGCTGTCCTGCGGATTCGCGAACCGGTCGTCGAAGCTGACGATCCGGAGGTCCGGATCGTCCATCACCGCGTTCAGCGCGTTGTAGACGTCGGCCAGCGTGTCGAACTGGATCTTCACGCCCACCAGGTCGGTCAGTTTCGACGCGTCACCGTCGTAACCCGCGATCTTCGCCTTCGCGCGGTCGTCGTCCTTCGGACCGGGCCTGCCCGACGCGTCGCCGTTGTTCTCCTCCGCGATCCGTTCGGCGATCCGGTTGAGGTCGCCCTGGTTCCGCGGCCACGCCGCCCGCTCGGCGTCCAGGAACTCCTGGATCTTCCCGGGATCGCCCTTGTCCGCGCGATCGAAGCCGGCGTGGTACTGATCGCCGGGCTCCACGTCGGCGGCGATATCCGCCGCCGCGTTCGCGAGGTCCCGCTGCTCCTGGGTCAGCGGAGTGTCGCCGGGACCGTCCTCACGGACGTCGTCGATCATCTGGTAGCCGCGTTCCTCGACGTCACGCAGGGCGTCTTCGAGGATCGGGATGGCCTCCGGGTGCAGCAGCAGGCTGCCGATGGTCATCGGGTTGTTCAGCAGCGAAGCCCGCAGGTACGCGTTGTCCGGATGCTCCATCAGCCGGACGAGTTCCGGATGCGCGGGCAGATGTTCGCGGATGAAGTCCCGCATCGGCCCGACGTCGTGCTTGACCCCGTTTTCGTCCTCGTGGACGGCCCGCTTCTTGTCCGGGTCCAGCCCGTCCACCGCGGCCGCGACCTCGGGATCGTTCAGGAACCGCTCGCCATCGGCCCGGTCGCCCGGAGGCTGCTCGTCGTGGGCCATGCCGTAGCCCGCGTCGTGTGGCGGCGTCACGATCGGACGGCCGTCCGGCCCGATCCTCGACGGCGGCACGTCGGGCGTGTCATCCCTGGCGAACGCGATCCGCGGGTCGACGGGCTGAGCGGCCGGGCCTTCCGGGACGCCGACGTGCATCAGCTTCACGCCCAGCGGCGGCTGCGGCAGGTTCATCAGCGCGCCGGACTGCGGGTCGATGAACGCGACGCCGTCCCGCGTATTCGCCACCATCGCGACGTGCCCTCGCTCGACGCCGTTCTCGTCGAGGTACTTCACGGCGACGACCGCGTGGTGATCGGTCGGCATCCCCCGCATCTCGCGGATGACGGTGTCGTAGTCGGCGCGATCGGAGAACTCCCCGCCGAACCGCTCTTCGACGTGTTCCAGCGTGCCGCGGCTGTCCATCTCGTGGACGAGCAGCGGATCGGCGGTCGAGTCGATGCCGTTCAGCCGGTCCATGTACGCGCCCGGCGTGCGGGTGCAGTTGGAGCGGTAGCCGTTCGCGAGCGCGTCGGGGTCGTTGAAATGCGGGTTGACCTCGCCGAGCCGCGGGTGCCGGTCGGCGATGTACGCGGCCTGCTGCGCGGGGCTCGCGGAACCGGCGTGGATCGCCGGTTCGCTCGGCGGGTTCGTAGCGACCGCCAGCGACGAGTAGTCCCGCTCGGGGGCAGGCAGTTCGAGCGTGTCGTCGGTGGCCGAGTGGTCCTGAGCGGGCTGGTCGCCGTACTCGGGTCCCTTTTCGACGTCCGTGACGCCGTGGTCCGCCGGGTTCTCCGTGGAGAAGTGCGGAGTCTGCGGCTCGTCGAAGCCGCCGAGGCGCGCCATCGACTGCGCCTGGGCCAGACGCGCGAGTTCCGGCGCCTCCGCGGCGTGCCGGGCCCGCCGTTCGTCCATCTTCTGCTTGGCGGTCTCGGGGTCGAGGTAGCGCGGGTCGCCGGGAGTGACCTCTTCGGCGTGGATGACCCACTTCGGCCGGTCGACCAGCGGCGGAGTCTTGAACTCCTTGCTGTGCACGTAAAGCTGCGTGGCCGGCTTGTTGATGGCCTCGTTCTCGCGCGGGTTTTCGGCGAGCGACGAGACGTCCTTGCCCGTCTTCGAGACGATGTGGATCTCGACGTCTTCGCCGAACTTCGACTTCGTGTCCGGCGAAGTCTTGATGGTCGAGCTGGTCATCGTCGGCTCGGGGACGGTCTGGCCGGGTTCGTAGTGCGCCGCCATGATCGCGGCGGCCTGCATGTCACCCTTGGTGTCGATGCCGCGGATGGCCTCGCCGTGGAAGTCCGGCAGCTCGTTGAGCGCGCCGACGATCGCCCTGGTGCTGCGCTGGGCGTTCTCGAAGTCGGGGTGCGACTCGCCCCGGCGGTTCGCGTCGTTGATCGCGTACGCGTGTTCGCGCGAGTACGAGTAGATCGCTTCGGCGGCCTCAGGCGAGACGCGGTCCTTCAGCGGGCTGGCTTCGAGCCGCTTGAGCGCCTTCTCGCGAGCCTGTTCGGCGAGTTCGGCGCTGTCGTAACGGTCACGGAGGGTCTTGTGATCCTCCGGCGTGCCACGGAAGTTCTCGTCGGAGAGGTAGCTCTCGTCGACTCGCGTCGGGGTTTCTTCCGGGCCCTTGAGGCGTTCGGCGATGTCGAGTTCGGTCTTGGGCGCCTGTTCCTGGACGGGGGTTTCGGAGTCGGCGGACCTGTCGGTGTGCGGCGTTTCCGGCGTGTGCGGGGCATCGCCGCCGCCCATCGGCATCGCCTTGATCGACGTCGGATCGTCGGGCAGCGTCGCGAGCCGCCCGGTCATCGGGTCGGCGAAGACCACGCCGTGCGGCGTGTTCACCGCGGCGACGATCCGGGTCTCGATCCGGTCCTTGGACCGCGGCGAGCCCTCCGGCGCGTTCGGATCGGCGGCGGCGTGATGCTCGAACGCCACCGCGGTCCGCGCGCCGACCGGACGTTCGCCCAGCTCACGGGCGACGTCGGCGAAACCGTTCCGATCAGACCACTGCCCGCCGAGCCGGTCACTGACGTGCTGCAGCGGTGAACCGCCGGTCGACGGCGCGGCGACCGAGTCGCCGCCGTTCATCCGGTCTTCGAACGCGACCAGCGCCTCGGCCGAGTTCGTCTGGTAGCCGTCCTTCCACGACTCGGGCGCGTAGTAGTTGCGCGTGTTGGCCTCGCCGATCGCGGGGATCTCGTCCATGACCAGCCGGACCTGCTGGTGCGGCGTCTCGGTCGAACCGGCGTGGATGACCGGCGTCCCGCCCTCTTCGAGCGGCTTCGCCAGCTCGGACCAGCCACCGTCGGGAGCGTGCTCCTTCGGCGGCTCGGGGGCGTCCCGGACCGGGGCGTCGGTGGCGTCGATCCAGCCGCCCTTGCCGTCGGCCAGCTTGGTTTCGAGCCCCGCGAGGCCCTGGCCCTGGAACAGCTCCGGGTGATCGCGGCGCAGCTGCGCCTCTTGCTCGGCCGCTTCCTGCGCCAGCCGCTCCTGCACGGCGTTGTTGTAGTCGCGCCGTTCGGCGACCTTCTGCTGGACCTGGTCCGTCGTCAGATGGCCGTCGTCACCGGCGACGACCTCCTCGCATTCGACGATCCACTTCGGCAGATCGTTGGGCGATCCGTCGTCGAGACGCTTCTTGTAGTGCGGGTGCTCGGGATGCCCCGGGCCCATCTTGATGTCGGTGACGCGCAGCTGCGTCGCCGACTTCATCAGGACTTCGCGTTCTTCCTTCTTCGAGGCGAGGTCTTCGATATGGCGTCCGGTCTTCGACTGGATGCGCATCTCGACTTCGCCGGGGAAGTTGCTGTGCGGATGTTCGGGGGTGACCCGCGACGTGCTCAGCATCTGCGGGTCGACGATGACCTGGCCCTTGGCGTGCGCTTCGAGGAAGGCCCGGATCGCGCTCTCGTTGCCGTTGAAGTTCACCCGCCGCGAGACGAGACCCTCGTAGGCGGGCATCTCGTTGAGGCCGGAGGTGATCGCCTCGATGTGCGGACGGAGCGCTTCCAGCTCCGCGCCGCCGTGCCGCTGGGCGTGCGTGATCCGCTCGGCCATGTCGGTGCGCGTGTAGCTGTGCACCGCGTAGGCACCCTGATCCGACATCTGCTTGACGCGCGGATCTTCGTGGGCGTCGCGTTTGGCGAGACCTTCGCGGCGGACCTGTTCGCTCCGCGCTTCCCCGGTGTCCTTGTCGAAACCGCGCTTGTCGATCTGCGTCTCGGCGAGCGCGCGGTACGCGGCGGGATCGTCCGTGTGGAACTTCGGATCCGTCAGGTACGGCTCGTCGACCGTGGTCCTGTCGTCGGGAGTGACGTCCTGGGGCGCCTCGGTGTCCTTCGGAGCGTCGGCGTCCTTCGGCGCCTCGGTGTCCTTGGGGAGCTCGGTGTCCTTCGGGACGTTCGTGTCCTTGGGAGCCTCGACGTCCTTCGGAAGCTCGGTGTCCTTGGGCAGGTCGTTCCCGCCGCGGTCCTGAGGTGCCTGCTGCGGCGCGTGCTCCACCGGCCGCACCGGAGACTGCTGCTGCGGACGCTGCGGCTGCTGGGGACCCGCGTTCCCGTCGTGGCCCGGGCGCGGTCCCGGGACCTGCGGCGGACGCTGCGGACCACCGAAGCGCGGCGGCTCGGCGCCGGGCGGCATCGGCCTGCCGGGCTGCTGTCCCGGATGCCCCGGCCCCGGCCGGCCGGGCTGGTGACCGGGCGGAGGCGGCGGCATGGGGCCGCGGTTGCCGGGGAACGGGCCGTTGCCCGGATGCTGGGGCCGCGGCGGCGGCGGCGGATAGCCCGCCGGACCGCGGTTGCCGGGAGGCGGACCGGGCGGAGGCGTCTGCGGACGCGGCGGGACCCCGCCGTTCGGGCCCGGACCAGGTCCGGGCCTGCCCTGATACCCCTGGGGCGGCCGAGGCGGACCCTGCGGACCAGGGGGCTGCGGCGGTTGCTGAGGACGCTGACGCGGCCCGCGGTCCTGCGGATATCCACCCTGACCGGGATGCTGCTGCGGCTGACGCGGGCCCATCGGACCGGGCTGCCCCTGCGGTCCTCGCGGCGGCATGGGGCCACCACCACCGGGAGGCGGTGGCGGAGGCGGCGCGAAACCACCCGGAGGCGGCGGCTGCATCGGCTGCTGGCCCTGGAAGGGCATCGGGGCGGGCGGCTGGTCGAAACGCGGCTGCTGCGGTCCGCCGTTGCCCGAGAAACCCGCGGCCTGGACGCCGTCGTTCGGCCGGACTGGCCGGGACGGATCGTGCCCCGGCGGCGGGAAACCGCCGGGGGCAGGCCCGTTGCCGGGCGGGTTGCCGCCCGGCGCCATGCCGTACCCACCCGACGGAGCGGGCGAACTCGAACCCGGGTTCGACGCCATGCCGTACCCGCCCGAGCTCGACGGCGCACCTGTCGAAGAGGAAGCAGCGGGCGGCATCGCGCTGGACTGCGAAGGATTGTGAGACGGGCTCGGCGCCGGACTGGACGCGGGTCCCTGTGACGGGCTCGGCGCAGGGCTCGCCGCGGGTGTCTGTGCCGGCGCCTGCGACTGGGCGGCGGGTGCCTGCTGCTGATTACCCGCCGCGGCCTGCTGCTGCTGACCGGATCCGTTGTCGGCGGCGGCCGCCGGCGCGTTCTGGTGGGTCTGCGCCGGACGCTGACCGTCACCGGTGTTCGCCGGGGCGTCGGCCGGACGTTCCGGGGCCTGCGTCGAGGACTGGCTGACCCGGTCGCTGTCCGCCGTCCGCTGTGGACCGCTCTCGGAGCGCGGCTGCGGATCAGCGGAGCCGTCCGAACCGCGGCTCGAAGCCGCTTGACTGTCCGAAGTGGACCGAGGTGCCGGATCCGAGGAAGAGTCCGACCGCGAAGAGGGACCGGAATCCGAAGAAGAGCGCGACTCCGATGAAGTGCCCGAGTCCGAAGAGCCGGAGTCCGAGGAGGAACGCGAGTCCGACGAAGTGCCCGAGTCCGAGGAGCCGGAGTCCGACGAAGAGCGCGACTCCGACGAAGAGCCCGAGTCCGAAGACCCCGAAGTACGCGAAGGCGTCCCGGAATCCCCGGTGTCCACATCCGGCGTGGAAGGACCGTCGCCCGCCGAGGCGCCTGGCGTGTTCGCGGCCTTGATGTCGCCGATCTGGCTCTTCGCCCCGTCGACACCACCGCCGACCGCTCCACCGGAAGCGCCCATCAGGACGTCCTTGGCCGAAAGCTTGTCCAGGTCACCGGTGACGGCGGCCTGCCCGACCGTGCTGGCGACCCCTTCGGCCGCGCCGCGCACGGCACCGCGCGCCGCACTGTCGACGATCTGGCCGCCGACGCTGTCGGAAAGTCCCTTCGTGGCGCCCTTGCCGATGCTGCTGCTGCCCGCGCCGACCACGCCGTCGACGGCGCCGCTGATCGCGGAATCCTTGGTCTTGCTGAAGTCCCAGCTCTCGCGGTCGCCCTTGGCCATCTGGAGGCCCTGGATGCCCGCGTCCATGGCGAGGTTCATCGCCGTGTTCTGCAGGACCTCCTTGCCGATCTTCTTCAGGCCCTCCTTGAGAAGCTTCTCCAGGAGTTCCTTCGCGACCTTTTTGAAGCCTTCCTGCGCGAGCTTCTGCATCAGCTGCCGGAAGATCATCTGGACGGTCATGCGGGTGGCGATCTGCGCCGGCGCGATTCCCGCCGTCGACCCACCGAAGGTCACCGCCGCGGCCGCGATCATCGCGACGATCTGCGCGGCCAGGATCACCAGCGAGATGATGATCATGTACTTCGTGTACTCGACGTCCAGCGCGGTCGCATTGCACGAGTCGCCGAGTGCCTTCGAGGAATCGGCCAGCGACTTGAAGTACGCCTCGTCGCCCTCGACGAACTTCTTCCAGGCCTCGGCGAACTTCTCCGCGCCCTGTCCGCTCCAGCCGCCCAGGACCTCGGTGGCGCCCTTGGTCGCGGTGTCGGCGATCGGCTGAATCGCCTTCGAAGCGTTGTGCCAGGCGTCGCGCAGTTCGCGAAGCTTGTCCTCGTCGCCTTCGGGCCAGCTCTCCCCGACGACGATCGGCAAGAGCCACTTGACCGCGTCGGGCATCTCCATACCCACGGCGCTAGACCTTCTTGTCCAGCGTCGACTTGATCTCTTCCTCGGCGTTCGTGAACGCGGTCATCGACCGTTCGACGTTGTGCTGCATGCCCCGCAGCGCCTCGACGACGTTCGCGAACCCTTCGGACGATCCCTGCGCGCCGGGCTCGTAGTCCTTCGCGAACTCCTTGCCCGCGTCGTCGTTGCCCCAGCACTGGCCCAGTGAGTTCATCGCGGCCAGCAGTTCCTTGCCCGCTTCGTCCAGCTGGTCCGCCGCGATCCCCAGTTTGGCCGCGGCCGTCTTCACCGCTTCCGGATCCGCGGTGAACCCGGCTCCACCCCCACCGTTCGGCATCAGACCCCCCTGGTCAGCCAGCTCGAGGGCGGCTCTTCCTCATCGTCGTCCTGCTGACGCACCCGTTTCGGAACCGGTTTCGGCGTCGGCGGCGCGGGAGGGGCGGGCGGAGGAGGCGGCGGGGCGTCGTCCTTGATCATCAGCGGGGCGTCGAAGTCTTCGTCGGACTTCGCGGGCGCGGCCGTCTCCTCCTCTTCCGCGAGGAAGTCGGGGATCGCCGGCATCAGCCCCTGGAGTGAAGGCGCGCCTTCGATGAGGTCCGACAGGTCCGGCAGCCCTTCGGTGATCGGGGCCATCAGGTCGGCGACCTGCTGCTTGACCTGCAGCGATCCCTGACGGACCAGCGTCAGCACGGTGTTGGCCAGCTGCGCGGGGTTGGTGCGCTCGAAGGCGTTCGGCTGGATCTCCAGCTTGGCGAGCGTGCCGGTCGCGTCGATGGTGGCGCGGACGAGGCCGTCCTGCGAGACCACCGTCGCCGACGTCTGCGAAGCGGCTTCCTGCGCGTCCCGGAGCTGGGCCGTCTGCCGCTCGAACTGTTCGAGCAGCGTGTCGACCTGATCCTTCATGGCGGCATTGCGCGCTTCGAGGCGTGCGCTGTCGTCGCCGGCCGTCGTCACTGGAGCCCCCGCGAGTGCTTGATCCCGGGCATACGCCACCCGGTGTCGGTAGGCGTCACCCTAATGCCAAGGGCGGAGCCTTATCAGCAGTTCTCCCTTTTCGCGCCGCGAGCAGGTATCCGGCGGCGCCCACGAGGTAGAGGACGGCCGCCGTGATCAGGAGTCCCGGCGAACGGCCGTCGTCCGGGATCACCGTCGCGGCCAGGGAGACGGCGGCGACCTGGGTGATGTTGAAAAGCGTGTCGTAGAGCGCGAAGACCCGCCCTCTCGCTTCGTCGGCGACGTCGAGCTGGACCGAGGAATCGACACAGAGTTTCAGCACTTGCCCGGCACCCGTGACCAGGAACGCCGCGAGCAACGCGGCCGGGACCACCATCGGCAGTCCGAGCGCGAGCTGCGCGACCGCCGCCAGCACCAGCGCCACCACCACGACACGGACCCTGCCCAGCCGCCGGAGCAGCCGGGCGGTCAGCAGCCCGGCGAGCAGGATCCCCGCGCCGGCGAACGCCGCCATCTGGCCCAGCCCCGCCATGCCGGCACGGAAGATGCCCGCGTCGGTGAAGTGGTTGCGCATCAGCAGCACGGTCACCAGCAGTGAGATCCCGTACGCCGCGCGATGGGCGAACAGCGCGACGAATCCCGCCGTCACGCTGGGCGTCCGCCAGGCCGCCTTCGCACCGTCCGCCAGGCCGCGCGCGACGGCGAGTGCCGGGTTCGAAGGCTCGTCGACCGTCGACGGCCCGAGCAGCCCGCGCGCGAACCCCGAGGCCAGGACGGCGGCGCCGATCCCACCCAGCGCGGCCGCGGCGGTGACCCACGCGGAGCCGGCGTCGTCGGCGCCGGTCAGCGCCCGGAGGCCGATCGCGCAGCCACCGCCGACCACGGCGAGCACCGAACCCCAGGTCGCGGCGAACGCGTTCGCGGCGACCACGGACTTCTCTTCGACGACGTGCGGAAGCGACGCAGACAGCCCCGAGCCGATGAACCGCGAGATGCCTTCGGACGCCAGGGCCAGGGAGAACAGCCCCATCCCGGCCGCTCCCGTGCCCACGGCGACGGCCGTCGCGAGGATGGTGAAGGACCGCAGAAGGCTCGCGAAGATCAGGACCTTCCGGCGGTCCCAACGGTCGAGCAGCGCACCCGCGAACGGGCCGACGAGCGAATAGGGCAGCAGCAACGCCGCGAACCCGCCCGCCATGGCCAGCGCGTCGGCGGCGCGTTCGGGGTTGAAGAGGACGGCGCCGGCCAGTCCGGCCTGGTACATGCCGTTGCCCCAGTGCGCGGAGAACCGCGTGTACAGCAGACGGCGGAAGTCACGGTCGCGAACGTACGCCCTGGTGGGCGCCGTGGCGGTGGTCGTCACGGCGCCAGCCTATAAAGGTGGCCGATGCGCTTTGAGGTCGCCTCTCGGCGGCTATGCGCAGTGTGGCTCCAGCCGGACGGTATTCCACAAAGGCGGTTCTTCAGTGAGCCCGGGGGACACGGAAAGCGCACCGACCGTTGTGTCCAACGGTGCTCGTGATGCTGTTGTTCCCAGAGCCGGACGATTTGTCTCCGCCCGAAGTGGGATCATGGCGGACGTGCCAGCGGACGCCGAGGTCGAACCGGGAACGCTCCTGGTCGCCGCCCCCACGATGTTCGATCCGAATTTCCGGCGGACCGTCGTGTTCGTCATCGATCACCGGGACGAGGGAACGCTGGGCGTCGTGCTCAACCGGCCGAGTGACGTCCCGGTGTACGACGTGCTGCCCAGCTGGGGCGGGCACGTCGCCGAACCGCAGTCGGTGTTCGTCGGCGGTCCGGTGGAGAAGAAGACGGCGTTGTGCCTGGCCGCGCTGCGGACCGGTGAGACGGCGGCCAGCGTGCCCGGCGTGATCGCCGTCCGCGGCCCGGTCGCGCTCGTCGACCTCGACACCGATCCCGAGATCCTGGTGCCGAAGGTCCGCGGTGTGCGGGTCTTCGCCGGATACGCGGGCTGGGACTCCGGCCAGCTGGCGAACGAGATCGAACGCGACGACTGGGTGATCGTCCCGGCGCTGCCCAGCGACGTCCTCGCTTCGCCGCACCACGACCTGTGGGGTCAGGTGCTGCGGCGTCAGGGCATTCCGCTGGCGCTGCTGGCCACCCACCCGGGAGATCTTCAGCTGAACTAGGCGGTGGCGGTGTCGGCCTTCTTGAAGACGCCGCAGGTGCCGCAGGCGCAGCCACTGCATCCGGCGGGCCGCTCCGGCTCGGGCTCCGGCACCGTCGCGGCCGCGCGGTTGCCGAGCACTCCCCCGGCCGCGACCAGCGCGATCATCCCGATCACGCCCACGAACGAGGCGAGCAGCAGCCCGAACGTCGTCGGCATGACCAGCGCGGCGATCCCCGCGAGCACGGCGATCACGCCGCCGGCCAGCGTCGGGACCCCGGCGACCTTGTTGCCGAGCCGGAAGGCCTCCTCACTGCGCATCGTGGCGGTGGTGCGCACGCCGGCGCCGCGGTCACGCGGCAGCTTCTCGCGCAGGCCGAGGAACCCACCCCAGCCGACGAGGACACCCAGCACGATCGGGACCAGCGCTATGACGAACACTCCACGAGGATAAGCGTGACGTCCCGGCAACCTGCCGGATACCCTGATCGACTGTGCTGCAGGCCATGTCCAGCCACATCTTGAAATGGCGGAGTATCGCCATCGCCCTGATCGGGGCCGTTCCCCTCACCCTGATGGCCGCACCCGCCGCCGAAGCGGGTCACCGTCCGCTTCGCCTGATCGGGGAACAGATCGTCCCGAACGCCCTGCCCTACGAAGGCACCGTCGTCGGCGGCCTGTCCAGTATCGATTTCGACCCCCGCACCGGCGAGTACGCGCTGATCTGCGACGACCGCTCGGCCCTCAACCCCGCGCGGTTCTACACGGCGAAGTTCTCCCTCGACGCCAAGGGGCTCGGCCCGGTCACCTTCACCGGTACCAAGCCGCTCCTGCGTCCCGACGGCACGCCGTACCCGCCGCTCGCCAAGAACGACCCCGCGCAGCCGCCGAAAATGCAGACCATCGACCCCGAAGAACTGCGTGTCGACCCCTGGACCGGCCGTTACGTCTGGTCCCAGGAGGGCGAGCGGTCGGCGGCGGCGCGGATCGACCCGTCGATCCGCGAGGCGGAGCGCGACGGCTCCTACGTCCGTGACCTGCCGATCCCCGCCAACGAGAAGATGACCGAGACGACGGGACCGCGGCAGAACCTCGCTCTCGAAGGCCTCACGTACGCGGGCTTCGGGTCGTTGCTCGCCAGCTCGGCCGAGGGCCCGCTGCTGCAGGACGGCCCGGAGGCGAACACCACATCGGGCGCCCTTTCGCGCATCACCGTGCAGTCGCGGTTCGGACCGGTCCTCGCGCAGTACGCGTACCCGCAGGAGAAGGTCTTCGCGTCGCCGAACCCGCCCGGCGCGTTCGCGACCACGGGTATCTCGTCACTGCTGGCCGTCGACCAGGCCGATCCGACCCGCTACCTGGTGATGGAGCGTTCGTTCGTCACCGGCGTCGGCAACAAGGTCCGCATCTACGAGATCGACACCAAGGGCGCCACGAACATCCTCAAGACGCCCTCACTGGCCGACGCGAAGAAGGTCAAGCCGGTCAAGAAGCGCCTGCTGGCGGACCTCGCGGACTTCAAGCTGTCCACTGTGGACAACGTCGAGGGGATGACCTGGGGGCCGCGGCTCCCGAACGGCGAGCGCAGTCTGGTGCTGGTCAGTGACAACAACTTCTCCGCGACACAGGTGACCCAGTTCATCGCTCTGGCGGTCCCCGCGGAACGGCTTTGACCAGCGCGTTAAACTGGACCCATGAACACGGCTCGGCTGCTCCTTAGCCTGCCGCGCTGAACTCGGCCCCACGGCCGGGACCAGCGCGGCGACCCCTCATGCCCTCCGGGCTGAGGGGTCGAGTTGTTTCTGGAGTGGCTTGACGTGGATGAGCACGGAGGATTTCGGCGATGAACCAGGCGAGCGAAGACGCCGACTCGGCACCTCAGCACCGCTACACCGCGGAGCTGGCGGGCCAGATCGAGCAGCGCTGGCAGGACTACTGGTCCGACCACGGCACCTACCACGCACCGAACCCGGTGGGCCCGCTCGCGGACGAGAGCGGGGAGGTCCCGTCGGACAAGCTGTTCGTCCAGGACATGTTCCCGTACCCGTCGGGCGCCGGCCTGCACGTCGGGCACCCGCTGGGCTTCATCGCGACCGACGTCTTCGCGCGGTATCACCGCATGATCGGCCGCAACGTGCTGCACACGATGGGCTTCGACGCGTTCGGCCTGCCCGCCGAGCAGTACGCGGTGCAGACGGGGCAGCACCCGCGCAAGACGACCGAAGAGAACATGGAGACCTACCTGCGCCAGATCCGGCGCCTGGGCCTGGGTCACGACGAGCGTCGCCGGATCTCGACGATCGATCCGGACTACTACAAGTGGACCCAGTGGATCTTCCTGCAGATCTACAACTCCTGGTACGACGAGAAGGCGGGCAAGGCCCGGCCGATCGTCGCGCTGGAGACCGAGTACGCGCAGGACAAGCGACGTACGCCGGACGGCCGCAACTGGTGCGAGCTGACCCGCGCCGAGCAGCTGAAGATCATCGACTCGCATCGCCTGGTCTACCTGTCCGAGGCACCGGTGAACTGGTGCCCCGGCCTGGGCACGGTGCTGTCGAACGAAGAGGTCACCTCCGACGGGCGCAGTGAGCGCGGCAACTTCCCGGTCTTCCGCCGCAACCTGCGTCAGTGGATGATGCGGATCACCGCCTACGCCGACCGCCTGGTCGACGACCTGGACCTGCTGGACTGGCCCGAGAAGGTCAAGTCCATGCAGCGCAACTGGATCGGCCGCTCGCACGGCGCGCGTGTGTCGTTCGAGGCGGGCGAGCGGAAGATCGAGGTCTTCACCACCCGCCCCGACACCCTGTTCGGCGCCACGTATCTGGTGGTCGCGCCCGAGCACCCGCTGGTCGACGAGCTGACCGCCGCCACCTGGCCGGAAGGCGTCGACGCCCGCTGGACCGGTGACGCGGCGACGCCCGCCGAAGCTATCGCCGCCTACCGTGCGGCGGCGGCGCGGAAGTCCGAATTGGACCGTCAGGAGAACAAGGAGAAGACCGGCGTCTTCACCGGCTCCTACGCGGTGAACCCGGCCGACGGCAAGGACATCCCGGTCTTCGTCGCCGACTACGTCCTGATGGGCTACGGCACCGGCGCGATCATGGCCGTCCCCGGCCAGGACACTCGCGACTGGGAGTTCGCCGAGAAGTTCGGCCTGGAGATCATCCGCACCGTCCAGCCGACGGACGGCTTCGACGGCAAGGCGTTCACCGGCGACGGGCCCGCTATCAATTCGGGGTTCTTGGACGGCATGGGCGTCGACGAGGCCAAGAAGACGATGATCGGCTGGCTGGAGGAGCACGGCCACGGTCGCGGCACCGTTCAGTACAAGCTGCGCGACTGGCTGTTCTCGCGCCAGCGCTACTGGGGCGAGCCGTTCCCGGTCGTCTACGACGAGGACGGCCAGGTCCACCCGCTGCCGGACAGCATGCTGCCGGTCGAGCTGCCCGAGGTCGCCGACTACTCGCCGGTGACCTTCGACCCGGAGGACCGGGACAGCACGCCGTCCTCGCCACTGGCGCGCGCGACCGACTGGGTCGAGGTCGAGCTGGATCTGGGTCAGGGCAAGAAGACCTACCGCCGCGACATCAACACCATGCCGAACTGGGCGGGCTCCTGCTGGTACCAGCTGCGGTACCTGGACCCGACCAACCCGGACGTGTTCGTCGCGCCGGAGAACGAGTCCTACTGGGTCGGCCCTCGTCCCGCCGAACACGGCGTCGACGACCCCGGCGGCACGGACCTGTACGTCGGTGGTGTCGAGCACGCGGTGCTGCACCTGCTGTACTCGCGGTTCTGGCACAAGGTGCTGTTCGACCTGGGCCACGTGTCGTCCCAGGAGCCGTACCGGAAACTGTTCAACCAGGGCTACGTCCAGGCCTACGCCTACACGGACGCACGCGGCGTCTACGTCCAGGCCGACCAGGTCGAGGAGCGGGACGGCAAGTTCTTCTTCGGCGACGAAGAGGTCAAGCAGGAATACGGCAAGATGGGCAAGAGCCTGAAGAATGTCGTGACGCCTGACCAGATGTCGACCGACTACGGCGCCGACACCTTCCGCTTCTACGAGATGTCGATGGGCCCGCTGGACGTCTCGCGGCCGTGGGCGACCAAGGACGTCGTCGGCGCGCAACGGTTCCTGCAGCGGCTGTGGCGGCTGGTCGTCAACGAGGAGACCGGCGAACTGCGTGTGTCCACTGTGGACGCCACGGACGAGGATCGCAAGCAGCTGCACAAGGCGATCGCCGGAGTCCGCGAGGACTACGCGGAAATGCGGTTCAACACGGCCGGCGCGAAGCTGATCGAGCTGAACAACTACGTCACCAAGACCTACGGCTCGGCCGAGGCCACGCCGCGGGAACTGGTGGAGCCGCTGGTGCTGATGCTGGCGCCGCTGGCCCCGCACCTGGCCGAGGAGCTGTGGAAGCGGCTGGGCCACGCGGATTCCCTGGTGCACGGGCCGTTCCCGGTCGTCGACGAGAAGTACCTGGTCGAGGACTCCGTGGAGTACCCGATCCAGGTCAACGGCAAGGTGCGCTCGCGGGTCACCGTGCCCGCCGACGCGGGCAAGGACGCCGTGCAGGCGGCCGCGCTGGCCGACGAGAAGGTCGCCGCGCTGGTCGGCGACGGCACGCCGCGCAAGGTGATCGTCGTGCCCGGACGGTTGGTCAACATCGTGCTGTAGCGCCGTGGCCGATAGCCGCCAGCGTCGAGGGTCATGAGGCGATTCGATGGAGTTGTTCAAGGACAACGAAATCGAACGGAGAACACCCCATGACCCTCGACGGCAAGGTGGCTTTGGTGACCGGCGGCAGCCGCGGGATCGGTGCCGCCACGGCGATCCGGCTCGCCGAGGACGGCGCCGACGTCGCACTCACCTACCAGAGCAACGCCGAACTCGCGGCCGGTGTCGTGGACCGGATCAAGGCGCTCGGCCGCCGCGCGCTGGCGATCCAGGCCGACAGCGCCGACGCCGCGGCCGTGGTTTCCGCGGTCGACACGGCGGTCGCCGAATTCGGCAGGCTCGACGTGCTGGTCAACAACGGAGGCGTCGGCTTCGTCGGCCCGCTCGACCAGACGAGCCTGGAGGACATCGACCGCGTGCTCGCGGTCAACGTCCGCGGTGTCTACGTGGCCACGCAGGCCGCGGCCCGGCACCTCGGCGACGGCGGGCGCGTGATCACCATCGGCAGCTGCGTCTCGGACCGCGTGCCCGGCCCCGGGATGTCGCTGTACGCGGTGAGCAAGACCGCCCTGCTGGGCATGACCAAGGGGCTGGCCAGGGAACTGGGGCCGCGCGGTATCACCGTGAACATCGTCCACCCCGGCCCGACCGACACCGACATGAACCCGGCCGACGGCCCCTACGCCGCCGACCAGCGGAGCCTGACGGTGTTCGACCGCTACGGCTCGCCGTCGGAGGTGGCCGCCACGGTGTCGTTCCTGGCACGGCCGGAAAGCAAGTACGTGACCGGCTCGACCGTCTCGGTCGACGGCGGGCACGCGGCGTAGCTCAATCCGCGGTGAGGCCGATCTCCCGCGCGAGATCGGCCAGCATCGCGTCGAAGAGGACGTCCGGTTTCGAGAACGGGATCGGATAATTGCCGAAGACCTCGAGCGTGACGTGCCCGTAGAGCCGGGCCCAGAACTGGATCATCAGGTACGTCACGCCGAGGTCGAGCTTTTCGAGCGGGAACGTCGCACCGGACTCCTTCAGCACGGCGAGCAGTTCCTCTTGGAACGACGTGAGATCGTCGCGCAGCTCGACGGGGACCACGTCGTTCGACGGCGTGACCAGGTCGTGCGTCGCGAGCACCCGCCCCGCCGCCGCGAGGAAGATCCGCCCGAACGGCTCGCCCAGCCTGCTCAACGTGTCGTCGCCCGCGGGCGACGCGAAGACCAGCGTGAACTCCTTCGTATGCGCGAGCGCCCAGCGCCGGAATCCCTTGCAGATGGCGAAAAGCTGCAGCGCGCCCTCATCCGGCAGCTGCGCGATGTCCTCGGCGAGCCCGGCAGCCAGATCCGCGACGACGTCCGCGCGAAGATGCTCGACCAGATCGTCACGGGAACCGTAGTAGCGGTACAGCGCCGGCGCCGTGATGCCGAGCTCGCGCGCGATCGCCCGTAGGGTCACGGCCTCCGGGCCCCGCTCGACCAGGAGCGCCCGCGCCGTCCGGCGGATGTCCTGGTCGGTCGCCGCCCGCTCGCGGCCCCTGCGGCTGGGGTTGGTCATCCGGGCATTCTAGGTGGTCAGTGTCGGAATCGTGGCAGCTGGACTCATCCCGAAGCGGGCTGGCTTCCGCGTCGGCAACTCGTAGCGTTCCACCTTGATGAAACACGTACTGCTGTTGATCGTGCCCGCCTTGGTCTGCGCGGCTTGCGTTCCTCGACCCGGTCCGGCGGACACGGCCGAGCCGCCACCGCCACCACAGCGCTTCATTCTGAAGGAGACTCCCAGCACCGAACCACCCGCCACCTTCCAGGGCGGGTTTGTCCACAACGCGTGCGCGGTCCTCACCCCGGACGTGCTGGCCGCCGCGGGAATGGCGTTGAAGGACGGCTTCCTCCAGGGCGGCGATCGCCTGAGCACCACCGACGGAGACCGGCCCGAACTCGCCGGAAAGGGCGGGTGGGCGAGTACGTGCGGCGGCAGCGTCAGCGTGTCCTCCGCGCCGAAGCTGACCGATATCAGTGTGAACCTCCACGTCTTGCACTCGCGATTTTCGCAACAAATGGATTGGCGGGACGCCGTGCTGGAGGTCGGTGCTCGGCAGGTGTCCGAGAGGGCACCAGGCGACATCAAGGTGAGTGTCCAGACCGACTACAACATCCTGGAGCTCGGCATCACCGGCTTCACCAGGCTCCCAGATCCCGAAGTCGCCTTGACCACGCTGCTCGACGGCATCCGCCGGAACGTCGCCCAAGGCCCGCGGTCCATGCCCGTACACAGCTATCCGGCGCCTTACGACCTCGTCGCCGACCCGTGCGCCGCCTTCCCGGCGGAGGTCTTCACCATGATCACTGAACGGCCGACCGATGGTCTGCAACGGGATCTGTTCAGTTTGAGCGAAAGCCCCGGCTCGAAGCACAACAGTGTCGAGATGCGCTGTGACCGCACCGGCCAAGTGGCGCTTTCGGAGGGGATCGCACCGAGCGTCACCGTGAGCCAGACCGTACTGTCCGTACCGGATCCTGGCATCGCCACCGCCGCTGTTCGCGAGCACTGTGACGTCGAGCGGGGCGTGGAGTTACCCCGGCCTCTGGGAGAGGCCAGTTGTGGCCACTTCGGCGCCGACGGCGGCCAGGTCCTCCTCCACAGCGGTCGCTCGATGGTGCGGATCAGTCTCATCGCTCCCAAAACCGACCCGGCCAGGACGCGCGACAACCTCGTTAAAGGTGCCGAGGCCGTCTATGCCCGGCTTACGCCCTCCCCTTGAGGTTCTTCAGGACTTCCGCAGCCACACTGCGGCCTGCGTCGCATGAATCCTTACCCGCGCGGTACGCCTTGTCTCCGAGTGTGAGGGAAACCGAATAGGCAAGCTGATCGGATACACCTACGACGACGACGCAGTGCTTCTTGTCGTCCGGCGCCGCTCCGGCATTGATGGCGTAGGCGATCGCCGGATAGCCGTCGATTGGATCGAGGTCTAGCCAGCGATCTGCTTTCGGTTTCACGTTCTTGTAGGCGAGGGAGATGCCTTGGTCGGATTTGGTTTGGTAGCCGATGGAGAATCCTGCGCCGCTGCCGGATGCAGCGCGGAAAGTGCAGGCGGCGCCAAGGGCGTCGGTGCTGGGCTCGGCGGGCTTCGGTTCGCCGACGAAGGACTCAATTTGCTGGGTGGTGAGGGCGCTGTCACATGGGCTCCCGTCGAGCACTTTTGCCGGGAGCGGGTTCTGTACGGCGAGTGCTCCGCTGTTTGGGACTCCCACCGCGCTCGACGAAGCGGCAGGCGCTTCCGTGCCTGGTGTCGGGGTGCCGGGAGTGGTGCCGTTGCCATCGCAGGCCGCCAAGAGCAGGGTTCCGGTGGCGACGAGCGCGAGGGTGGCCACCAGGTGCCGTGAAGTCATTCGATTGACCCGCTTTTCTTGGTTGCTTCGGCCGCTTGACGGTCCGCTTCCTCGGTCAACCCTAGCGCCTTCTCCAGCCTGAGAATGAGTTCTGTGTAGTAGTCCTCTTGGAAACGCAGATGGCCAACATAGAAGCGGCCGGTTTCGTTGATGCCGTTCTTGTCGTTTACCGCGCGCCAGCTTGCCGGTTCATAGCCTGGCGGGTCGACCTGGTGCAATTTCCCCGCAGATTCGTACTGCTTGAGGATGAAGTCGCGTTGGTCTTGGCACTTCTTGAGCAGGGCGCGCATTTCGTCGCCGTTCATGGTGAAGCCCCCGCCGCCGGCCGGTGCGGCTCCACCGCCTACGACGTCGTCACTGTTCTGGAACCAGACGTCCCCGAAGAACGAAGTCATCGAGATCTCCCCTTATCTCAGTCCATGCAGGGTCGCATAGAGGACGTCGACCAGGACGTCCCGGCTCCCCGGTTCGAAGCTGACCAGCGGTTCGCCGTCCTCACCCGGCAGCACGTAGGTGAGGACGCGTCCGGCATGAGCGGTGTCGACCACGGTCAGCGGAGTGCTCCTGGTGCCGTTGTTGACCGCGTAGAGCTGGTGCACGCCGGTTCGTTTCGCCGCCATCAACTCCCGCGCCGAGGGCAAGGGGTCGTATTCGGGCTCGTCGGTCGGGTCTTCGAGGTCGTACGAATCCTCGTAGACCGGCTGGCCCGAGAAGCGGGATTTCGGGATCTTGACCGGGTCGATCCGGGCCGGTTCGACCGGGGGCAACATGTCGACCAGCGATTCGGCGCCGTAGCCGGGATCGATGACGTCGATACGGACCTTCTCGTCTTGGCGGATCACCCGGACCGCGTCCCGGCCGGACGCCGACACGAGGATGTTCCCGGTCTCGTCCGACTCGATGTCGCCGAGCCAGGCGGTGAACCGGAGCGGGCCGGTGGCCAGCACGCGGAGAAGGTCGCGGAACTCCCCGGTCAAGCTGCCCCCGGAGGCCAGCTTCAGTTCGGTGAGGGTGTCGAGCACAGCGTCGTCAAGCTTCTTCTTGGTGTCCTCGGCGAGCCACAGGTGGTCCGGACCGAGCGCCGCGGGCGGAGTGCCGTGGTGCTCCCACTCCCACGCGGTGAGCAGGACGGTCTTCGGCAGGTACAGGGGTGCTTCGAACACGATCAGAGCCCGATCACCGGCGGGACCGGCTTTGTCTCAGTGCCGCCGAAGACGCTGTCGGGGTCGGCTTCCTGCAGGTAGGAGGCACGCTTGTGTTCCTCGTCCTCGCCGCCCCTGCCCTTGCCCGCGCCCATCGGGCCCATTCCCGGTGCGCCAGGCCGGCCCGCGCCCCCGGCGGGGCCACCGGGCATGCCAGGACGGGCTACCTGGCCGGGCTGACCGGGAGCCATCGCCCCGCTGCCGCGACCAGGTCCAGGTGCGGAGCCGCTCCCCGGACCACCGGACGAGCCCGAGCCGGGTCCGAAACCACTGCCGGCGCCGGGACCGAAGCCCGGCCCGAACCCGGCTCCGCCACCACCAGGGCCGAAGTTGGTGCCGCCGCCGGTGCCAGGGCCGAAGGACGGCGGCTGGTAACCCGGATACGACGAAGGCTGCGGAGGCGTGTAACCCGCCGCCCGCGTGCCATCGTCGTACTGGCCGGGGCGGAAGCTCGGATCGGACGGCTGCGGGCGTGGGGCCTCGTAGGGCCGGTGGTTCGGGGTTTCGGGGCCGGTTGGTGGAGGCCCCGACGACGATGGTGGCGGTTGCACCCCGCCCGGAGGCGGCCGGTATCCGTCGCCACCGGAATCCGAGCGCCCGTCGAACCCGCGCACCTTGCCGCCGTCGCCAGGACCGGGCCGACTGTCATCGACCTTGAAATCCCCGCCGTCGAAAGCGCCGAGCTGCCCGTAGTCGATGGTCCGGCCGGCATTGTTCGAGGTGGACTGGTCGTTGTAGGCGTTGTAGCGCTCGAGATTCGCCTGCGCCTTTTGGTTGTACTGGTTGACCTTGTCTTCGGTGTCGGTGTCCCACGGCGTCACGTCGTCGTAGGTGCCCGTGGCCGGTGGGTCGGCGGCGACTTCGCGGTCCAGCGAGTTCTTCAGCGACACGAACTGATCCAGCTGCGTCTGCGTCAACCCCGAATTGCGCTCCAGGCTCGATGACGCCGACGTGGAGGAGTCGGCGAGCGGCTGAAGCTTCGCCCGCGCGGCGTCCGCCGCGCCGCCGGTCCAGGCGGACTCCAACGCCGTCATCACGTCGCGGGTCCCGTCATGCAGCTGGGTCTGGTTCCGCGCTTGCTCACCACCGACCCTGCGCGCTTCTTCCAACGAGCCGGTTCCAGGGCCGTTCAGGACGGCTTCAAGCAGCTGCTTGGGCGTCAGGCCGCCTCGATCGACCGCGCCGGAGCCGTCACTCGAGTTCGACCCGACGATCCCGCCGATGATCGCGCCGACCGGCCCGCCCACGGCGAAACCGGCCGCCGCACCGGCGCCGGTCTTACCGAGCAGGCCGGTGGCCGCCTCCCATACGTCCCCGAACAAACCCATCGAAGCCCTCCCCGGCCCAATCGGTCGATGTCTTGCGCTCACGCACAATACCGCGCCGATCACACCTGGTAGACGGGTTTCAGCCGAGAAGGCGAGCCTGGAGCTTGGTGAGTGGCCGGAGCACCAGGAAGATCGGCACGGCCATCCCAGCGGCGATGAGGAAATGCACGATCCACGCTCCCGCCAGCGTCGGCCCGCCCCACGTGCCCTCGGGGTCGCTCCCGGTCCAGAAGAGCCCGTACGTCGCGATACGCCCGACAAGGTAGAAGAGCAGCAACGCGAGCAGGAACGCGGCCGCGCTCGGAGCGAAGGCCGCCACGAACCGCGGCCGTGACCCGCTCTCGTGCCCGAGCCAACGCCGCGCCAGTCCACGCTGGACCTTCGCGCCACCGAGGTAGCCCGGAAGCACGAGAAGCGCGTAGACCGCGCGTTTCCAGTCCGAAATCGTCATAACGAGCACGCTAAGGGTGTCTGACCTGCGAGAACATCGGGTAAGCCGCCGGATCCGGTAGGGAAAACCGAAGGGCGCTGTGGTGATCCACACGACCGGGGCGCGGATGTATGCCAAACGTTCCCCGATGTCAGACGGGTGTGCCACACTCGGTCGCCGAACGGCTACGACGTGAACAGGGGAGGTTCGCGTGTCGAACCCTGAGCGGCTCTTCGCTGATTTCGAGGCCAAACTGGCCGACGCGCAGCGAAAGGCGAATCAGATGCGCACCGAGATCGAAAGCGTCTCGGTGTCCGAACGCAGCAAGGACGGCCAGATCTCGGTCAAGGTCAACCACGCGGGGAACCTCGTCGGCCTGGAGATCGGCCCGTCCGTGCGGGACAACCCCGCGCTCGCCCAGGAGATCCTCCGCGTCGTCCAGAGCGCGCAGAGCAAACTCGCGGGCGCGATGCAGGCGGGCGTGCCGTCCATCGCGGGCACCGAGACCATGAACGAGCTGGTCACCCAGCTGCACAACGAATACCCGGAACCCGAACCGACGGGCTACGTCGAGGGCGGCCACCAGGAGACGGACGAGGACGACCGCTTCGTCGCCGAAGACGAACTCGACGCTCCTCCGCCGCCTCCTGCTCCGAAGCCGCCCGCCCCTCTGGCCCCACCCGCGCCACCGCGTGCCGCGCGCAGGCAGCAGACGGACCACGAGGACGACTACTTCACCGGCGGAGACTTCCTGCGCTGAGCGGGTTCTTGAGGGAGAAAATCATGGGACAGCCGCAAGGCAGTGAAGACTTCAAGGTCGATCCCGCGGAGCTCGCCGCGCACCGCAATACGATCGATTACCTGGGGCAACGAGTTGCGATGACCGGGTCAGCCGCAGACGCGGCAATGGGCGACGAAGCATTCGGCCTTGTCGGAATCCCGCTGGCCGCGATCTGCGCCACTGTCCAGAGCCTGGCGCGGAGCGCGATCGAGTCGGCTGTCGAAGCTTCGGCCGACCATGCCGATCGTGTGCACACCTGGCAACAGAGGAAGCAAATGCAGGAGGACGAGTTCAAGAGCTTCTTCAAGGTGGAGGACTGACCGATGGCAGAAACACCCGTCGCTGCCCCTGGTGCCAATCCGCTGATCAAGACAGACGCCGCACAGGACGAAAGCTCGCTCGAAGGCGCGGGAATCCTCCAAGACTTCTGGGACACCGGCGCCAAGATCGCGAGCGGAGACTGGGCGGAAGGGTTGGCGAACTTCGCCAACGGCGTGACCGGTCTTGCCGACCTCGTCGCCGATCCGATCGGGACTCTGGCGGCATCGGCGTTCGGTTGGATCATCGAGCACGTGCCGTTCCTCCGTGAGCCGCTCGATTGGCTCGTGGGCGACCAGGTGGCACTGGACAACATGATCGGGACCTGGGAGAACATCGGCAAAGAACTCGAGTCCGTCAGCGAGGACCTGGGTAAGGCCGTCGAGCGCGAAAGCGCGAATTGGACCGGTGATGCTGCGGACGCCTACCGGGCCTTCGCCAAGAATCGGGCCGACCTGTACGCGGGTATTGCCTCGGGCGCGAATTCCATCGGGACGCTGGTCAGCGTCTGCAAAATGATCCTTGCGGTCGTACGGACCATCGTTCGAGACTTGATCTCGGAGTGTCTCGGGAAACTCGTGAGTATCGCGATGCGCTACCCGGGGCCGGCGATGCCTGCCGGTATCGCCGCGGAGGGAACCCCGAAGGCCATCAGCTACGCACAGAGGTGCCTCGGCTGGATCAAGAAGTTGACCAAGGCCTTCGGCAAGGCGAAGGGCCTCTTCAAACGTCTCACCGACGGCTTCGACAAGATCAAGGACGCCTTGACTCCAAAGGCGCTGAAGAAGTTCATGGGCAGCGGGAAGAAAGCGATCGACGGTGCAGGTGACACGACCTTCGCGTCGAAGGTCACCGAGGCGAGAAAAGATCTGCCGGAGTCTCGCAAGCACATCTTTGGCTTGGAAGGTACAGCCAAGGACAAGAGTCTCACTGAGAACCTGGCGCAGGTGAAGGAAAATGTGACTGGTCGCCTCAAGGAAAACTACGGCGAAGACTTCCAGTCGAACCTCACCAAGGAGAAACGCAAAGCTATCGGGAAAAAGATCGACGAGACGGCAGGCGACGTTTTCGGCGAGGAGGAGGAGCCGCCTAGCAAAAAGGCGCCGCCTCCAGCTGGGGTCATGGGTCCGTACAGCGCGGCAGGCGCACCGCAGAAGCCCTCTGATTCAGAAAACCAAGCAGTCGAGCCGCCGATCTTCGACCAACAGGGTGGGCAGCGGATCTCAGGTTCTCTATAGGACCCCAACGACGTGGAAGGAACGCCAAGTGGCCGATGAGCGGTTGGTGATCTCAAGGACGCCAGGGGTCTTCGGTCATCTGGTGCTGGTCATCCTGTTCGGCACCTTGACCGTGGTCATGGCGATCGCCGTGGTCAGCGACTACCAGTTGGCAGTGCGCATCGTGGCCGGGGTCCTCTGCGCCGTGTTCATCTACTGCGGAACCATCGAGTTCCGTAACTACCGGACGCCGCCTCCCGCTGACGAACTGATTTTCGATCGTGCGGGAATCAGGCGTATCAAGGGTGGCGTGGTGGCCTGGAGTGCTCAGTGGGAAGACATCGCGAAGATCATCTTGAGCCTCGACTTTCGCGAGTACTCCCCGCACCGTTCCGGAGCTGACGACTTCAATCTGGTCATTCGCCCGGTATCGGGTTTCGACGCACTGTCCGCGGGATTGGCCCGTGAACCCGACGGCGACCTCCAAGTGGCCGATATCGACCTCAGACCTCGTGAGATGAAGCTGCTGTTGCCCTTTCTTGTGAAGCATGTCGATGTCGCGATCGAGGACGACAACACCGTCGTGCGGACCGTGCCCGACGAACCGGTGGTGGCCACGGCCCGCGAGGAAGATCTTGACGTCGTGGACGACGCGGTGAAGATCCATGTGAACGGCTGGGACAAGCGCAAGTTGGGAGCCTTCCGGTTCGCGGCCCTGATGATCGAGGTCACGGCCTTGGTGGTCGCTGCCGCCACTGAAGGCTCAGTGCGCGTCTGCGCGCTTGTGGTGCTCTTTGCGCTTTTCGCAGTGACGATGGTGGTCGAAGGCTTCGAAGGAGCGACGCACGAGAAGAAGAGGAAAGTCGTGCTGGAACTCGGACCTCGCGGCTTCTACTTCCGGACATACGGCACCTTCGTCGGAGTGTGGTGGCACGAGATCGACGCAGTGCGGTGGGGAGTCGACCACGGCTCCACCTACTTGGACTTCCTGCCTGGGTCGGACATGTTCGCGATCCGCCATCCGAAGTTGGCCGAATTGACCAGAAGCGACCCGTACAACGCCGAGTCCGACAGTCTCGCCGGTGGTTGGTATCGGTTGGGACGGCCGTTCAGCGTGAACGCGCGACGCGAGTTCGAGAGCAGCATGCGGAAGTCCGACCGCGTGGAGTTCCGGGAGACGGCGGCGCCGGGCTGACCAGGAGGCTGAAGCCGGGGCGCCGCCGGCGCCGATCACTCGGGGGGCTACGTGATCGACGCCGGCGACCCGATGCCCTCTTCCCGGCACCGGCCGGGATCGGGGCAACGTCACCGCTTGGAAGCGGCAACGCATCTCAAGAGCGGGCGTGATCGCCGAAGTGACGCCCGGGGGAAGGTTATCCCCCGAAAGAGTGACGGCGTTCCGCTGCTCGCCTGATTGTCGCACTACGCGCCGAGAAAGTTACAAAGTTCTTCACATCTTCGCCCGGAGAAGGGCCATGACCGGACAACTGCTGGTCATGGCATCGTTTCCTCCATGACTTCTCAGGTGCTGGTCATCGGGTCCGCCAATGCCGATCTCGTCGTCCCGGTCGACCGGCGGCCGGGTGGTGGCGAAACCGTACTGGGCGGCGACACGGTCTTGTCGCCGGGTGGCAAAGGCGCCAACACCGCGGTCGCCGCGGCCAGGCTCGGCGCCGACGTCGCGTTGCTCGGGGCGGTCGGCGACGACCCGTACGGCGAGCTGCTCAAGCGGTCGCTGGCCGAGTCCGGGGTGAACACTGGCTCCCTGCGCACGAGCGAGCGTCCGACGGGGATCGCGTACATCACGGTCACGCCCGACGGTGAGAACTCGATTCTCGTTTCGCCTGGCGCCAATTCGGCCCTGCGGCCCGAGGATGTCGACCTCGACGGCGCCGAGGTCGTGGTGTTGTCGCTGGAGATCCCGCTCGAAACCGTCGAGCACGCCGTCGCGAAGGCCGTCGAGAGCGGCGCGAAAACCCTGCTGAACCTGTCGCCGGCGGCCGAGCTTTCCGCGAAGACGCTTCAGGGGCTCGACGTGCTGTTGGTCAACGAGCACGAGGCGGCCTTCCTCCTTGGTGGCGAGGCCGACTTCCCCAAGCTGCTCGACCTCGGTCCGAAGGCCGCTGTCGTGACGCTCGGCGCGAAGGGGGCGGCGGTGGTGACCGCGGACGGGGTGACGGAGGTGCCGTCGCCGAAGGTGGAGGCCGTCGACACGACGGGCGCCGGTGACGCTTTCGCCGGGGCGCTCGCCACCTCGCTCGCGAAGGGTGACGAGCTGGCCGAGGCGGCGCGCAAGGCGGTGAAGGTGGCGGCGATCACCGTGACCCGCCAGGGGGCGCAGCCTTCGTATCCGACGGCGTCCGAACTGGAATGATGCCTTCGTCTGTGTTCTGCTGGTGGCTATGAGCCAGGTCACGCCGCCTATGAGATATGGTCTAGACCATGCCGTCTGAGTCACTGTCCGGGGTCGCCGTCAGTCCCGGCCGCGCGAGCGGTCCTGTCGTCCGGGTCGCCGAGCCGCTCGGCGAACCCGCGAGCACGCCGGCACCGGCCGATCCCGCCGCCGAGGCCGCCCGGATCGCCCCGGCCGCGCAGATCGTGGCAGGCAGGCTCGAGAAGCTCGCCGAGACGGCGACGGGTGAGGCCGCGACGATCCTCATCACCACCGCGGCGATGGCGGCCGACCCCGCGCTCGTCTCCTCGGCGGAGCAGCTGGTCAAGGATCAGAACCTGCCCGCGCCGCGTGCGGTGCACCAGGCGGCGGGCAAGTTCGCCGACGCGCTCGCGGCCGCGGGCGGCTACATGGCCGAGCGTGCCCGCGACGTCCTCGACGTGCGCGACCGGCTCATCGCCGAACTGCTGGGCATCGCGCCTCCCGGCGTTCCCGACCTGGACTCGCCGAGCGTGCTCGTCGCCCGCGACCTCGCGCCCGCCGACACCGCGGGCCTCGACCCGGACAAGGTGCTCGCGCTCGTCACCGAAGAGGGCGGCCCCACCAGTCACACCGCGATCCTCGCCCGCGCGCTCGGCATTCCCGCCGTCGTCGCGGTCCGCGGCATCCTCGCGCTCGACGCGCAAGCGCTTGCGGTGGACGGGGACACCGGGGTCGTCGAGGTCGCGGACCCGGCCGCCGAGGTCGTCACGGCCGCCAAGACCGGCGCGATCGAGTGGGACGGCACCGGCGCGACCTCCGACGGCCACCGGGTGAAGGTGCTCGGCAACGTCGGTTCCGCTACCGATGCCCAGGCCGCGGCCGAGGCGGGCGCGGAAGGCGTCGGCCTCTTCCGGACCGAGTTCTGCTATCTCGACGCGTCCGCCGAGCCGAGCGTCGAAGAGCAGCGCAAGGCCTACACCGCCGTGCTCACGCCGTTCCGCAGCAAGCCGGTCATCGTCCGCACGCTCGACGCGGGCGCCGACAAGCCTCTCGCGTTCCTGGAGCCCGAGGTCGAGCCGAACCCGGCGCTCGGCGTACGCGGCCTTCGCGTCGCTTTCGACCGGCCCGAGATCCTCGACCGCCAGCTCGAGGCCATCGCGGGTGCCGCGCAGGACTCCGGAGCCGAGGTTTCGGTGATGGCCCCGATGGTCGCCACCGCCGCCGAGGCCGCCTGGTTCGCCGAGCGCGCCCGCGCCGCCGGAATCGCCCGCGTGGGCGTGATGATCGAGATCCCGGCCGCCGCGCTGACCGCCCGCGAGATCCTCGACGCGGTCGACTTCGTCTCCGTCGGCACCAACGACCTCGCGCAGTACACCTTCGCCGCGGATCGCCAGCTCGGCGCGGTCGCCAAGCTCAACGACCCGTGGCAGCCAGGGCTGCTGCGCCTGCTGAAGGTCATCGGGCAGGCCGCGAAGGACACCGGCAAGCCCGCCGGTGTCTGCGGTGAAGCCGCCGCCGACCCGAGGCTCGCGCTGGTGCTGGCCGGGCTCGGCCTCACCAGCCTTTCGATGAACGCGCCCGCCGTGCGCGCGGTCGGCGCGAGCCTGGCGGCCACGACGCTGGCCGAATGCGAGTCGCTGGCCGAGGCCGTTTTGGCCACGTCGGACCCGGTCGCCGCGAGGCAGGCCGCCGCGAAGCGGTAGCAAAGGTCCCCCGCTCCCAAAAAGGATCGGGGGCATGTCGAAATCAGGTCCACCACTTCGACGCCTAGGTGAAAGACACCGAAGCGACGAAAGGACCGGACCATGACGACCACCATGACCTCGACGCGGGCGGGACGCCGGGAGTGGGTCGGGCTGGCCGTATTGGCCCTCCCCACCTTCCTGGTCTCCCTCGACGTCTTCGTGCTGATCCTCGCGCTGCCGAAGCTCAGCCAGAGCCTCGGCGCCGACAGCGTCCAGCAGCTGTGGATCATGGACGTCTACGGCTTCATGATCGCCGGCTTCATGGTCACCATGGGCACCCTCGGCGACCGCATCGGACGCCGGAAACTGCTGCTCATCGGCGCCACGGCGTTCGGGCTCGCCTCCGTGCTGGCCGCGTTCTCGACCTCCGCGCTGATGCTCATCGCCGCCCGCGCGCTCCTCGGGATCGCCGGCGCGACGCTGGCGCCGTCGACGCTCGCCCTGATCAGCAACCTGTTCTCCGACAGCCGCCAGCGTTCGCTCGCGATCGGCATCTGGGCGGGCTGCTTCACCGTCGGCGCGATCGTCGGGCCGATGGTCGGCGGCGTGCTGCTGGAGCACTTCTGGTGGGGGTCGGTGTTCCTGCTCGGCGTGCCCGCGATGGTCCTGCTGCTCGTCGTCGGCCCAAAGCTCCTGCCCGAGTACCGCAACGAGAACGCCGGCCGCATCGATCCGGCGAGCGTCGCGCTTTCGCTGGTCACGATCCTGCCCGCGGTCTACGGCATCAAGGAACTCGCCCGCGAGGGTGTGCACGTGGTCCCGGTGGCCTCGCTGCTGATCGGCCTGGCCTTCGGTGTGGTGTTCGTGCGGCGCCAGCGAATCCTCCAGGACCCGCTGATCGACCTGACGCTGTTCCGCGCCCGCGCGTTCACCACGGCGATCGGCGGGATGTGCGCGTTCACCATGCTGGGCGGTACGACCATGCTCTTCGTCGCGCAGTTCTTCCAGATCGTGCTGGAGCTTTCGCCGGTCGGCGCCGCGCTGGCGTTGCTGCCGGGCATGCTCGCGTCGACCGTCAGCTTCCTGGCCGCGCCGGTCCTCGCCCGCCGTGTTCGCCCCGCGACGCTGATCGCCGCCGGCCTGGCGGGCGCGATCGCCGGATTCCTGCTGCTGACGCAGGTCGAGGCGGGCGCCGGTCCGGTGGTGCCGTCGATCGCCTTCGCCATCACCTGCCTGTGCGGTGGTCCGCTGGTCACCTTGGGCACGGATCTGGTCGTCGGCTCCGTGCCGCCGGAGAAGGCCGGTTCGGCGGCCTCGCTTTCGCAGACCGGCAACGAATTCGGCTACGCGCTGGGCATCGCGACCGTCGGGACCCTGGGCAACGCGGTCACCCGGTCCCGGCTCGCCGACGCCGTCCCCGCGCACGACGCGTTCGCCAGCGGGATGCACGCGGTGTCCGGACTGGCCGCGCTGGTGCTGGCCGCGGTCGCGTACTTCGTACTCCGGCACCTCCGCCACGTGCGCCCGGTCGGCGCCTGAGTGTCTGTTGGTGAACCCGCGTCCGCGATCGCGTCGGCAGGGCGCGACCTGGTCTTACCTCTCACGTTCGCGACAGAGGCGCCCTGCCACCGCGATAGCGGGGCCTTCGGCCGGGGCGGGTTCACGCGTTATGTGCCTTTCGCGAGACACGTCGCAGCTTCGCCAACAGGCTCTAACCGAAGAAACCCCGCCGCGGGTACTTGATGATCAGCGACCCCCCGTGCACGCGCCCGGTGATGACGAACCGGGGCGTGCCGGGGCGGCCGTTCGACCGCGTCCGGTCGTCGAGGTTGCCGAACTTGATGTCGGTGATCGAGTTGGTGTCGACGGCGCCGTTCTCCGGGATGGTGATCTCCACCGGACCCCATTTGGCCTGCAGTTCGATATGCACCACCGGATGCCGGATCTCGGCCTGGGAGAAGTCCAGCTTCGTGGCGCCGTACTTGTTCCGGATCACCATCGACTCGGGGACCAGCCAGTTCCCGTTGCGCTGCAACGCCGAGTACTTGCCGTTGAGCTCCATGACCTGCCCGGACGGCTGCGCGTAGGCATGCTGCCTCGGCGGTGCCCACGGGTTCTGCTGCTGCCGCGGCACCATTCCCGCCTCGGGGTGCACCAGGCCGGGCAGATCCGTGAGCACCGCGTTCAGCTCACCGCGGGTCTTCGAGGCGAGTGCGCGGTCGGTCCGTTCGGTGAACTCGTCGAGGTTCAGCATCCCGAGGCCGATCGCCTTCTGCAGGACCTCGACGACGTGTTCCCGTTCCGCGTCGGAGACCCGGATGTCCCGTCCGGTCAACGGCTTGGTTTCGGTCGCCGGCTGCTCTTCCTCGCCCATGCCAGGAATGGTAGAACCGATTCTCACGCGCGAGATCGGGGAAATACCCTGAACAGACCCGTATTTCTCCCCTGTGCCGCCCTGCTGGCGGCTGTCCTGCTGCTGGCCGGATGCACCGACGTCACCTCGCAGCCGGCGCCGGCTCCCGGGCCGACATCGCCGCCACCGTCGAAGCTCGAAGGCATCCCGGTGGACTACAGCGGTTTCCGGCTCGTCATGGCGACCTCGCCGCCGTCGATGCTCGATCCCGCCACCGGCGTCACCACCCCGCTGCCCGGCGCCCCGGCCGGTGACCGGGTCAACGACGTCGTCCGGGTCGGCAAGTTCCCGGTCGTGCTGTCGGCCGGCCGCTGCGGGCCGTCGTGCCTGGAGCCGTCCGAGGTGCTCGTCTACGGCGATCCCAAGAACCAGCCGTGGAAACTCGGCAAGGCCCGCAGTGTCGCCCCGGCCGCCGACGAGAGCGGTGTCTGGCTGATCCGCGACGACGGCAATGACCTGTGCCGCCTCCAATACGTCTCCTTGCTCGGCGTCGAGCGCGGGCGCGGCCGTCCGGCGAGCTGCACGATGGCGGTGCGCCAGGAGGTGCCGCAGGGCCTGCTGATCACGGTGAACACCGGGACGGCCACCGCCGAGGACGTGCTGATCGACCCCGCCACCGGCCGCGCCGTGCACCAGTTCCCCCGGGTACTGGCGATCACCAAGGATCGGATGCTGCTGGCCGAGCTGACCGAGTTCTCCGTGCTCGACCTGCGGAACAACCAGCGCACGCCGGTCAAGCGGCCGGTGGCCAACGGCAAACCGGGCCCAGCGGTGCCGAGCCGCGACGGCTACAAGGTCGCCGTGCTGTTCGGCGACCCGGCCTGGGCCGGGACGGCCACGCAGACCGCCGACGTCTGGGTGCTCGCCCTCGACACGCTGACCTGGACACACGCGCCCTCGACACCGATCGCCACCGAGCTCAAGCGGGTCGCGGTCGAATGGACCGAAGACGCCAGCCTGGTGCTCGCCACGGACGTCGTCGCGAGCTGGCGGCTCGACCGGCCACAGTGGACGGTCGTCAAGACCGCGTTGCCCACCGAGCGGAACCGGTCGGTGGTGACGATCGGCCAGGGGTGACTATTCAGCGTCCAGCCCGTGCTCGATGGCGTACCGGGCCAGTTCGACACGGTTGTGCAGCTGGAGTTTCCGCAGCGTCGACTGGACATGGTTCTCCACCGTCCGATGCGACAGCACGAGCTTCTCGGCGATCTGCCGCGCCGTCATCCCCTTCGCGACCAGGCGCAGGACGTCGGTCTCGCGTTCGGTCAGCCGCGGCGGCGCGGGCCCGTCGTCCGGCGCGTCGGCCATGCGGCGGTACTCGCCGAGGACGAGCCCGGCGAGTCCGGCGGTGAACACCGGGTCGCCCGCGGCGGTCCGCTTGACCGCGTCCACGAGCTCGCTCGCCGAAGCCGATTTCACCAGGTAGCCGGACGCCCCGGCCTTGACCGCCTCGAGGACGTCGCTGTGCTCGCCGCTCGCGGACAGCACCAGGACCTTGGTCGACGGCAGTTCCGAGGTGATCTCGCGGGTGGCGTCGACGCCCGAGGTCTCGCCGAGGTTGAGGTCCATCAGCACGACGTCGGGCCGGACCGTGCGCGCGATCCGCACCGCCGCGGGCGCGTCCGGCGCGGTGGCCCGCACGTCGAAACCGTGCTCGGCCAGGTCGCGCGCGACCCCGTCCCGCCACATCGGATGATCGTCGACCACCATCACCGAGACCCGAGCCTCACCGGTCATCGCTTTCCCCTCGCCGCGACTGGAACCTTGACTTCCCATTCCGTGCCCTGGCCGGGCGCGGTGTCCAGGGCGACACTTCCGCCCAGATCCCGCACGCGCCCCTTGATGGACTCCGCGATACCTAGATGTCCCTCGGCCGCCGCGCGTTCCAAAACGCCGGGCGCGATTCCCGGCCCGTCGTCGCGAACGCTGACGACGACCTCGGTGCCGAGGTCCTCCAGCAGCACCCAGGCGTGCGCGTCTTCCCCCGCGTGTTTCTCGACGTTCGACAGCGCCTCGCGCGCCACGGCCACCAGCTCCGAGGTCACGTGCTCGGGCAGCTGGACCTCGCCCGCGGGCGTCGAGACCTGCACCGACGGCGTCGCGAGCAGCTGCAGCGCGGCACGGAGGTCGGTGGTCCCGTTCTCGCTCGGATGCGTCGGCTCGGTGGTGACCAGCGCGCGCAGTGCGATCTCCTGCTCACCGGCCAGTTTCGCCAGCTCGGCGGCCTCCCCGCCGAATTCGGCGCCGCGTTTGCGCACCCTGGCGAGGACCTGGAGGACGCTGTCGTGGATCGAGCGGGCGAGCCGCTCGCGTTCGGCCGTCGCGGCTTCCATCCGCAACGCCCTGGTCAGCGCGTCCGCCGACCGGCGAGCCATCGTGGCGGCCAGCCCGATCACGAACCCGCTCGCGGTCAGCAGGAAGCCGTCCCTGGCGACGTCGACGTCGAACCGCCAGCGCACCAGCCCGGTGACCACCGAGACCACCAGCCCGGCGAGCACCCCGCCGACCGCGCCGAACCGCGTGCCGGCGGCCGCGGGCGGGACCGCCGCCCACACCGTCGTGATGAGCGGGATGTTGGCGTCGAACTGCGCGGTGGTCAGGATCCACGCCGACGTGAACATGAGGGCGACGGTGAGCGCGAGATCGACGCCGACCAGCCACGGCCAGCGGCTCGACGGCCGCGCGTAGAATACGCTGCTGACGATCGTCCACACCGTCATCAAGCCGAACGACGTCCACGCCAGCCACTTGTTCGCGTAGCCGTCGTAATGGACGACGAACGAGCCGAGCGCGAAGAGCAGCGTCGTCACGCGAAGCACGATCACCCCGCGCCACAGCGGAGTGGCCGGGTCCCGCGTGCCGAGCGCCGAGACGGCGCGCCAGAGCGGGGTCTCGGTCATGACTTGGCTTCGGACTCTTCCCCGGGATCATTCGGTTGCGCCGCCTGATCCCGCAGGACGTCGATCTCGGCCGGATCGGGATCGTGTTCATGCAGCAGCGACCGGATCCCCGCGTTGAGCACCGCGAGCAGCGGCACCGAGAGCAGCGCGCCGGCGATCCCGGCGGCGACGAGACCGGCGGTGATCGCGAGCACCACGGCGAGCGGGTGCAGCTTCACCGCGCGGCCGAGCAGGATCGGCTGCAGCACGTGGCTTTCCAGCTGCATGACGCCGATGACGATGGCCAGCACGACCAGCGCGCCGACGATGCCCTTCGTCACCAGCGCGATCAGCACCGCGACCGCGCCCGCGATCACGGCGCCGATGATCGGGATGAAGGCGCCGAGGAACACCAGCGTCGCCAGCGGGATCACCAGCGGCACGCCGACGATCGCCAGCCCGATGCCGATGCCGACCGCGTCGACCACGGCCACCGCCGCCGTCGCGCGCACGTAGCTGACCAGCGACGCGAAACCGCGCCTCCCGGCGACGTCGACCCGGTTCCGCACGCGGCCCGGCACACCGCGGACCAGGAACTTCCAGATCTGGTCGCCGCCGGAGAGGAAGAAGATGAGGATGAACAGCGTCAGGATGAAGCCGGTGACGATCTCGCCGACCGTGCCCGCGGTGGTGAGCGCGGTCGTGGTGATCGACGCCTGGTTGTTCTGCAGGAAGCTGATCGCCTGGTTGATGAACTCCTGGATCTGCTCCTGGCGCAGGTGCAGCGGCCCGTCGATGAGCCAGACCTTGATCTGGTTGAGGCTCTCCGTCAGCTGCTTCTGCAGTTCGGGCAGGCCGGAGGAGAACTGCGCGACGACGAACGTCAGCAGCCCGCCGAGGACCGCGAGCCCGGCGATCAGCACTATCCCGGCCGCGAGCCCGCGAGGGAATCTCAACATCGTCAGCTTGGAGACCGCCGGCGCGAGCAGCGCCGCGAGCAGCAGCGCGATCGACAACGGGATCACGACCACCGACAGATAGCCGATGAGGAACACGATGACGTAGAGCGCGGCGATCACCACGATGAAACGCCACGACAACGCCGCACCGATCCGCAGGCCGCGGGGCACCAGGTTGGTGACGTCTTCGGTCGACTCGGAGAGGAACGGGTTCGCCGGGTCGAATTCCGGCTGTTTGCGCTGGGGCTCGCTCACGCGCTCACCGTATCGGTCCGAGGCGACGTTTCCCGACCATTCCGGGCGACGCGCACGGGGCGAATTCGCCCGATGCGACGCTTGACACACCACCTGCGGATCAACTCTGGAGTAACCGCGCTCCGCCAGCCGTGATCACACATCGTGATTTTGGGCTACACCGTGTGTTCTTCACACGATCGTGCCATCAAGGTGGTTCAAAGTCGCGCGGGCCTTCCGCACTTTGCTTACCTCGGTCCCGCAACCACGAACGGCATACCGACGTGACAGGAGACCGAGTGACGAACGCGGCGAAGAACGAGGGGCGGGGCGCGGCGCGCTTCGGCCGTCTCGCTTCGCGTGCGCTGTTCGTGCTCGGCGGCGCCGTCGCCGGTTCCGCCGTCGCGTGGGTCGTTTCGGGCTCTTCCGCTTCCGCGGAAATCACCCCGGTGGTCTCCACTCCCGAAACCAGCGTCACCCCGGTCACCGACGCCACCGCGGCGGGTTTGACCGACGTTTCCCAAGGCGCGTCGAAGTTCGCGGGTGACGTCGCCGGTGCGATGTGCGGCGACAGCCAGCAGGACGCCACCACGTGGTCGATGCCCGCCGAGAACGAGTCCGCTTCCGCGAAGCACCACTGCGGCGACATCCGCGCCGACCGGCACGAGGTCTCGACGCGCGTCAGCGACGCGGTCACCGACTTCGCGGACAACTCGGTGATCACCCCGGTCAAGCGGACCCTCGGCGCGGTCGAGCACATCGTGCGCGAGCCCCAGGACACCCGCCAGGTGCTGGACGAGACGTTCACCCCGTCGCCCGACTTCGGCCGCGGGGTCTGGGACCTCCTCGACCCGAACGGACACGGCGACCTCGTCCCGGAGCTCCCGGTCGGCGGAACCCCGGTGAACCCCGAGTCCCCGTTGGACACCATCGGCGCCGGTGCGCAGGTCACCGACTTCGCGCAGCTGGCGACGACCCAGTTCCCCGCTTCCCTCGAAACCGTCCTCCCGATGCCGGCCCTCGTGCAGCAGCACGGTGCCTTCGATCAGGTCGAGGACGCCCCGGCACGTGACGGTCACCGCGGTGACTTCCCGCGTCCGATCACCCCGGCGCCGCTTCCCGCCGCGCCTTCCTTCCCGACTGTCCCCGGCGGCTCCGCCCCCGGTGGTCACCTCGACGGCCTGACCCACGGCGTTCCCGCCTGGGTCGCCGCCGCCGTCGAGCGTTCCCTGACCGGCTACGCGCTGGCAGGCACGCGGTACATGCCGCTCACCCCGGGCTCGCAGCCCGGCGTCACTCCCGACTGAACACCTCCCTCCGCGGGGTAGCCGACGCGCCTCACGCCTCCCGATTCCGGGCATGGCTTCGCGTCCGCTCCTGATCCCCGCGAAACGGCGGTGCGCTTTGTCGCGCCCGCAATCGCTCCACCCCCCTCTGGTGCCTTTCGAACGGCACCCCCTGAACCCGAAAGGGAACCCGAAATGAAGGAGAAAAACCCCATGCAATCCTGGGCAAAGCGCGGACTCCAGACCGCGTTGGTCACGGGTGGGTTGTTGATGCTGGGCACCGGCATCGCCTCGGCTGACGAACACGTCAACCCCGACACCCCGGCCTCCCCGCTCGACGCGAACGTCACCGTTCCGGTCGAGATCGACAACAACGCCGTTGGCACGCCCCTCGGCCAGGCCGACCTCCCCGGTTACAAGGGCGAGATCAGCACCAAGGCCGTCACCAAGCCCGTCTCGGACGCGCTGGACTCGGCTTCGTCGCCCGGCGGCAGCACCGACGGCATCGGCGGAGGGCTCCCGAGCCTTTCCGGCAAGAACGCCGTTCCCGCTCCGCTGGCCGCCAAGGACTCGGCCCGTCAGGTCAGCGGTGGGCTGACCGGTGGTGGGTTCACCACCACGGACGACATCCTCAAGGGCAACAAGGTCGTCGGTGACGTCGTCGTCCCGATCCAGATCGTCGACAACGCCATCGGCGTGATCGGCGACGCCGAGGTCGAGGGTGGCACCCACGACCAGACCTGGTCGCACAACCAGGACGTCGAGACCACCGGCGCGGACTCCAGCCTCGCCGGGAACGTCGTGTCCCTCGACTGGGCGCTGCCCGTGCAGATCGCCGGCAACGGCGGCGGGCTCGCCGGCGGCACCGGCCGCGTGGTCGGCGGTTCCGCCAGCCAGAGCACCACCGAGACCGGCAACATCACCACCGACGGCGAGGGCTCCGCCCTGTCCGGCAACGTGGTGGCCGGCCAGTTCGCCACCCCGGTCCAGGTCACCGGCAACGCCGCCTCCTGGATCATCGGCAACGCCAACAGCTCCGGCTACGAGGCCGAGACCGAGGCCACCTCCGGCGGCTGGATCGAGACCGACGGTGACGACTCCGCCCTCGGCGGCAACGTCGGCGCGGTGCCGATCGCCCTCCCGGTGAAGTTCAACGACAACGCTGCCGCCGCGTGGGGTTCGCTCGCGAACTCCAACAGCAGCTCCTCCGCGGACGCCACCGCCGGTGACACCACCCCGGGCTGGAGCAACGTCCCCAGCTACGTGCAGACCTCCGGCGAGGACTCGGCCGTCGCGGGTAACGCGATCGTGCCGCAGACCGCGGACGTCGCGAACGTCGGCGGCGTGGCCGCCAGCTGGATCGGCCTCGCGAACACCGGCACGGAAGGCGGGACCAGCCAGTCCAGCACCGTCGACGCCGGTGGGTTCATCAGCAGCGAGGGCGAAGGTTCCGCCGGTGGCGGCAACATCGTCGACCCGGCCGTGGCCGCTCCCGTCGAGGTGACCTGCGTCGCGGGCACCTACATCGGCAGCGCCAACGTCGCTTCGTGCGAGAACACCGTCGACGCGAACGCCGGCGACGGCACCCACACCACGGGTGACGACTCCACCCTGGCGGGCAACGTCGTCAACACCCAGGCCGCGCTGGCCCCCGAGGTGTTCGGCGTCGCCGGCTCGCACATCGGACAGGCGACCGCCGAGGCGTCCGAGACGAAGACCGTGACCGCCGGCAACTACGACGGCACCACGGGCAACGACTCGTCCGGCTCGGGCAACATCGTCCAGGTCCCGGCCGCCGTTCCGGCCGAGGTCTTCGGCGTCGGTGGCTCGTTCATCGGTCAGAGCACCGCTTCGGCCGAGGAGACCAAGGTCGTCTCCGGCGGCGGCGGCGGGAACACCGCCGACGACAACGGCTTCCTCAGCTCCAACTTGGGCACCGTGCCGGTTTCGCTGCCGGTGCAGGCGTTCGGGATCGGTGGCGCGTTCATCGGCCAGGGCCACGGTGGCGCCGACGGCGACACCACCTCCAACGCGGGTGGCGACGTCCACGCGACCGGTGACGGTGGCGCGGGTTCGGGCAACCTGGTCTACGGCCCGGTCTCCCTGCCGGTCCAGGCGCACAACTTCGCCGCGGTGCTCGGCGGGATCGCCTCGGGCAAGGGCACGAACCTCACCGACTCGAGCGCGGGCGGCGACGCCACCGCCAACGGTGAAGAAGGCGCGCTGGCGGGCAACATCGTCCAGACGCCGATCGGTGGCGCGGTCCCGGTGACCGGGCACGGCATCGCCGGTGCGGGCATCGCCGAGGGCGAGAGCGTCAGCGACGTCCTTTCGGAGGCGGGCGGCGACGCCACCACCACCGGTGACGAGGGCGCGGTTTCGGGCAACATCATCGGCGCGCAGGCGCTGCCGATCGTGCCGGTCACCCACGACGCGGTCGCGGTCGCCGGGCTGGCCGACGCCGAGGGCGCCAACACCGTCGACGCCATCTCGGGTGGGGACGTGGAGACCTCGGGTCTCGACGGATCGCTCTCGGGCAACATCCTCGACATCCCGGCCGCGGCCGACCCCGAGGTGTTCGGCAACGCCATCGCGGCGGTCGGCGGCGTGTCCGAGACCGAGGCGACCAGCATGATCACCGGTCAGGCCGGTGGCGACAGCATCACCGACGGCAGCGGAGAGGCCCTCTCGGGCTTCAACTTCCACCACCCGCTCGTCTTCGTGGTGCCGCTGAACGAGTTCGAGATCCCGGTCCTCGCGATCGCGGACGAGAACTCGGAGGACTTCACCGAGATCAACGGTGAGGAGTTCTCCCGCGCCTTCACCGACTCGGTCGGTTCGGAGATGCCGATCGACGCGCTGCCCGCGCTGCCCTTCGGTGCTCCGGCCCTGCCGTCGATGAACGGTGCCGGCGCTCTGCCGACCACCCCGGCGATCGGTGGCGCCCGTGCCGACGGTCCCCAGGTGGCGACCCTCCCGGTGCAGGTGGCCGGACTGACCGCGCTGAAGCAGCTGGGAGCCATCCCGACGCAGCTGCCGAAGTCGGACCTGCCCGAGCTGCCCGGCACCCCGGCCCTGCCCGGTGTTCCGGCCCTGCCGAAGACCCCGGGTCTGCCCGGTGACGCCGCTCGTGCGGACGCCCCGAAGGTCGCGCAGCTGCCGGCCCTCCCGGCGCTGAACGGGCTGCCCACCGCGGGCAACCTGCCCACCGCCGGCAACCTGCCCACCGCGGGTGCGCTGCCGACCGCGGGCGCCCTGCCGGTGCAGCTGCCCACGACGGGCACCCTGCCGGTCGTGAACAGCACCCCGGCGATGCCGACCGCGCAGGTCCCGGCTCTGGCGGGCGTCGACTCGTCGCCGCTGAGCATGTTCCAGCGTTTCCTCGGCACCCTGACCGGCAAGAAGTTCCACACCATGTGAACCTGCCAGTCGGCTAGCGCCACTGAATGAACCGAAGCGGGCCCGGGAGACACTCCCGGGCCCGCTTTGTGTTCGCTTCAGCCACCCGGGGTGAAGAGCACGTCCTGGGCGGCGCCCACCGCGGTCAGCACCGCACCCTCCAGTACCGCGCTCCCGCCGACGGTGCCCGCCCGCACCTCGGTCCGCAGCGGTGAGATCTCCGAGAGCCGACGGCTCACCCTGGCCGCCAGCGCGTCGCCGCCGGCGCGCCCGATCTCCCCGCCCAGCACGAGACAGCCCGGGTCCAGGACCGCGGTGACCGCGGCGGCACCGATCGCGATCCGCTCCGCGACGATCTTCAGGAATTCGTCGGCGTTCGCGTCGATCGCGTATCCGACGGCCGCCTCGGCCGCTTCGGCGTTGTCGGCCGATGAAGCCGGGATGCCGTGCGCGCGGGCGAGTTCACAGATCGCGGCGCTGCCCGCGAGGGTGTGGAAGCCGCCGTCGCAGTCGGTCGCCGTCGGCAGCCGTCCGGGGCCCAGCATCGGCAGGAACCCGATCTCCCCCGCGCCGCCCGACGCGCCCCGCCGCAGCGAACCGTCGAGGACGACCGCCGCGCCGACGCCGAAACCCAGCCACAGCAGGACGAACGTGTCCCGGTCGCGGGCGGCGCCGAGCCGCTGTTCGGCGGCGGCCGCGAGGTTGACCTCGTTCTCCAGCAGCACCGGGACACCGAGCCGACGCCGGAGCTCGTCGACGAGTTTCCCGTGCCACGCGGGCAATCCGCCGGCGTGCCGCAGGCCGCCGGTCGCCGGGTCGACCAGACCGGGAGCGCCGACGGCGATCGTGTGCAGCTCGGCCGCGCCCGCCTCGGCGGTGGTGGCCTCCAGCAGGGCGATCGCCCGCTCGACGGCTACGTCGGTGTCGACGTCCAGGTCGAACGGCAGCGAGGCCTCCGCTCGGGTCCGGCCGAGCAGGTCCGCGACCGAGACGGCCACGCCGTGGGTGCGGACGTCGAGGCCGGCGAGGTACGCGCGGTCGGCGACGATGCCGTACAGCTTCGCGTTCGGGCCGCGGCGTTCCGCGCCCGCCTCGCCGACGATCTCGATCAGCCCGGCGTCCTGCAGACGTTCGACGAGGTCCGCGACCGTCGGCCGCGACAGCCCGGTCAACTTCTTGAGCTGGGCGGCCGTCAGTGAGCCTTCGCGGTGAAGCAGATCGAGGGCGAGGCGGTCGTTGATGGCACGTGCCGTGCTCGGGGAGGCGGACGGCATCCGGATGACACTCACCGGCAGATCCTCCCAGAATTAATTATCAGGTTTCCTTCCTGATAGTTTACGCTGACGCCCGTCGAGTCGTCTCATGGACCTTGGGGGCCCAGTGACCAACACAGTGGAAACCGTCGGCGGGCCGACGCGGCGGGTGCGGCAGGCGCGGATCGCCATCGCCGCCGTCTTCGCCGTGCACGGCGCGGTGACCGGCAGTTTCGCCACCCGGATCCCGTGGATCCAGGAACACGCGGGGATCAGCGCGGGCCAGCTCGGCCTCGCGCTCGCCTTCCCCGCCATCGGGGCTTCGCTCACCATGCCGCTCGCCGCGCGGATCGGACACCGGCTCGGCGGCAGGCTGGGGCTCCGGCTGCTGCTCGCGTACTGGACGCTGGCGCTGATCCTCCCCGCCCTGGCGGGAGACCTGGTCACCCTGTGTCTCGCGCTGTTCGTCATGGGCACCGCGGCTGGCACGTCGGACGTGCTGATGAACGCCCTCGGCGTCGACGTCGAGGAGCGGATGGGCAAGTCGGTCATGTCGGGGCTGCACGGCATGTGGACCACGGGTGCGCTCGTCGGCTCCGCCGCGGGCACGCTCGCCGCGCACGCCGGCATGGACGCCCGTCTCCACTTCGCGATCGCGTCGGCCGTGCTCACCGTCGCCGGTGCGCTCATTTGCCAGGGCGTCTTCGACGTCCGCAGCGCACCGGACGAGAACCCGCCGCCGAGGTTCGCGTTGCCGCCGAAGTCGGCCGTGATCATCGGCGCCGTCGCGTTCTGCGCCGTCTTCGCCGAAGGGGCGAGCCTCGACTGGTCCGCCGTCTACCTGCGCGACGTCCTCGGCACCTCGCCGGGGATCGCGGCGGCGTCGACCACCGCGTTCACCTGCACGATGGCGGTCGCCCGCCTCTCGGGCGACGCGCTGGTGCGGCGTTTCGGCTCGGTCAACACCGTCCGCGCGGGTGGCGCCTTCGCGACCGCGGGCGGGTTGCTGGTCGTCTTCGCCGCGCATCCGGTGATGGCGATGGCCGGTTTCGCGCTGATCGGGCTCGGCGTCTCCGTCGTCGTGCCGCTCGCCTTCGCGGCGGCCGGACGCAGCGGGCCGACGCCGAGCCAGTCGATCGCGGGCGTCGCGACCATCACCTATTCGTCGGGTCTCGTGGCGCCGTCGCTGATCGGCGGGATCGCCGACCTGACGTCGCTGACGGTGTCGTTCGCGGTGGTCACGCTGCTGGCGCTCGGCCTGGTGGCGGGCGCCGGCGTCCTTCGATCCCGCTAGCCGAACTGGAGGGAACGCTTGGCGAGGCCGTGCCAGTAGCCGTCAATGACGGTCTCGCCTTTTCCTTCCGAAGAACTCGCGCCGAGCGAGACGAACAGCGGTGCGAAGTGTTCGATCCTGGGGTGCGCGATGGCCGCGGCGGGCGCCTTGCGCTGGAAGTCCAGCAGCGCGTCGAGGTCGCCCTCGCGCAGAGTTTCCGCACCCCAGTGGTCGAATTCGCTCGACCACGACGGCGGTGTCCCGTCGGTGCCGTCGGTCTGGCTCATCGCGCTCAGGTTGTGGGTGAAGAAGCCGCTGCCGATGATCAGCACGCCTTCGTCGCGCAGCGGCGCGAGCTTCCGGCCGAGGTCGAACAGCTCCCGCGGGTCCAGCGACGGCATCGACACCTGCAGCACCGGGATGCCGGCGTCGGGGTACATCTCCACGAGCGGGACGTACGCGCCGTGATCGAGGCCGCGGTCGGGCGCGTCGTGGATCGGCGTCTGGGACGAGCGCAGGAGTTTACGCACCTTGTCCGCCAGCTCGGGAGCGCCGGGCGCGGCGTATTTCACCTGGTAGTAGCGATCCGGGAAACCCCAGAAGTCGTAGACCAGCGGCACCGTGGTGGTGGCGCCGAGGGTCAGCGGTGCCTCTTCCCAGTGCGCCGAGACGACGAGGATCGCCTTCGGTTTCTCGAGGTCCGCCGACCAGCCGGCGAGCTGGCGGGTCCAGGTGGCGTCGTCGGCGAGCGGCGGCGCGCCGTGGCTGAGGTAAAGCACCGGGGTCATGTCAGCTCCAGGTGTTTGAACTTTCAACTACCAGGATAGACGACGTCGCCCGGCTTCGCCTTATTCCCGTGCGAGGTTGGCCGCCATCCGTTCCAGGACGGCGACCGTCGTCCGGTAGTCGTCATTGCTGATGCCTTCGGTTACGCGCGAACGGAACGCGCCGACCTTGGCTTTCAGCCGGAGATGTGCCGCCCGGCCGGCTTCGGTCAGGCCGCCCTCGTCGATCCAGCCGCGAACGCGCAGGTCGGAGATGGTTTTCTGGAGGTCTCCAAACGGCTTCAGTGCTTCGCTGCCGACGGTATTCAGGACCTGCCAGTGGCGACGGGTCAGTCCTTCACTGTCGAGGAGCCGCTCCAGGGAGGATTCGAGCGCCTGGTGAAGGTGGGCGAACCAGAAGCCGATGGGTTTCATGGATACTCCTTCATGTAGGCGGCAACTACATGCAAAAGTACATGCACTTGGTGAGGATGAGCAATGACGGACGCCGTGGCCGACGTGGAACGCGCGATGATCGCCATCCGGCGGAGCCAGGCGAGGCGATCGCTGTCGAAACTCGCTCGCGACCGCGCCGAAACGATGCCGGACCAGGCGCTTCAGGGACTTCTCGACGCCGTCGAGGCGGCCGAGGAGAGCGGCGAGCCGGGAACCGTCACCAGTCTCGCGGCGGCGCTGACCATCGACCAGCCGCGAGCGAGCCGTCTCGTCGCCCGCGCGGTCGAGGACGGTTTTCTCCGCCGCGAAGCCGATCAGCGCGACGGCCGCCGCGCCGTCCTCGTGCTCACCGAGACCGGCCGCGCCGAAGTGGCGCGCATGCACGAATTCCGCCGCTCGGTGTTCGCCGAGGCGATGGCGGACTGGACGGACGACGACCGCCGCGAGTTCGCGCGGCTGCTGACCGCGTTCGTCCGGAACTACGGGGCACTCGGCGTGAAGTAGTTGACCAGGTTGCCGTCGGGGTCGCGGAACAGCAGCGACCGGTTCCCCCACGGCATCGTGGTCGGCTCCTGCACGATTTCGGCCAGGCCTGCCAGCCGCTCGTATTCCCGGTCGACGTCCTCGACGCGGAACTCGAGGATCGCGGTGCGGTTCGACTCGGGCACCGCGGCGCCCGCGCCGAACAGCGTCATGGTCTCGGCGCTGCCGATCGCCAAGGTGCACGACGGCCCGACGAGTTCGGCGAACTGCTCGGAACGCCATCGCGCGGCGAGTCCGGTCGCCTTCTCGTAGAACCCGGCGAGGCGGGCGACGTTCTGGGTGATCACACGGACGGAAACGAACTGCACGGTGGATCCTTTCGGGGCCGGAAAGCGGGACATCGGCCACGTTAGAAGCGATACCGGGCAGGAGCCGCCCGGTATTCTCCCGGCTGTGACCAGGCCCATCGCCCGCGTGCTCGCGTTGCTGGAGATCCTCCAGGGCGGCGGGACGCGCACCGTCGCCGAGCTCGCGGGACGGCTCGACGTGGACGAACGCACCGTCCGCCGCTATGCCGAACACCTCGTCGACCTGGACATCCCGGTCCGCTCGGTGCGCGGCCGGTACGGCGGCTACCGGCTGGCCCCCGGCTACCGCATGCCGCCGCTGATGCTCACCGACGAAGAGGCGCTGGCCGTCCTGCTCGGCCTGGTCGCGGGGCGGCGTGCCGGGCTGATCACCACGTCGGTCGCGGCCGTCGAGAGCGCGGTCGCGAAAGTCCGCCGGGTCCTTCCCGAACCACTGGGCCGACGGCTGGACGCGCTGCTGGAGACCGCCGACTTCACCGCACCGGCAAGGAAAGCCTTGTCGGCCGAGGCCGAGGTCCTGCTCACCGTCGCGGAGGCGGTCCGGGACCGGCATCCGGTCGGGCTCGCGTATGTCGCCGGGCACGGCGGTGCCAGCGAACGCGTCGTCCATCCGTACGGCGTCGTGGCGCATTCCGGACGCTGGTACCTGACCGGGTTCGACTCGGCAGGCGGCGAGGTGCGGACCTTCCGTGTCGACCGGATCAAGTCGGCGGAGCCGCGGCCGGGAACCTTCGAGGCCCCCGACGACTTCGACCCGGCCGAGCGGGTGCTGACGGCGTTGGCCGAGACGCCGTACCGGCACGACGTCTCCGTGCGGATCCAGGCGCCGCCCGAGGAGATCCGCGCCGTCTTCCCGCCGTCCGTGGCGACCCTCGAAACGGACGGCGACCGGGTCCGCGCCCGGATCCGGGCCCAACGGCTCGACTGGATCCCCTCGCGGCTCGCCGCGCTCGACCGGCCGTTCGTCATCGAGCGGCCGGCCGAGCTCCGCGACCTGGTCGGCGCGCTGGCGGCCCGGCTGGCCGAGCGGGCGCGCTGACCGGTCTCGCTCACTTGCCGCAGAACACCGTCCGGACGAGCTTGTTCAGCGCCGCCGGGAAGGCCTGCGCCGGGTCGTTCTCGGCGTCGCCCCCGGTGATCGACGCGGTCAGCGTTTGGCTGCCGTCGGGCGTGCTGTACATCAGAGACCCGTAGCCGTTGAGACCACCGTTGTGGTTGAGAACGGTGCCGACGCAGCCCGGGCCCAAGTCCTGCGAGTACTGCCCGAGACCGTAGAAGCCGTAGAGGCTCTGGCTGCCGGGGTGTGTCTCGCGCATCTCGGCCATCAGCCACGCCGGGAGGAGCTTTCCGCTCTGCAGTGCGGAGAAGTACGTCTGGAGATCCTTGGTCGTCGAGATCATGTCGCCGGCGCTGGAGATCCAGGACGGGTTCTGGTGGGTGACGTCGATCGTCTTCCACTGCCCGGCGTCTTCATAGCGGTAGTAGGCGTGGGCGTACGGCTTGGGCATTCCGGCCCACGCGCCCGGCGACAAGGTGTCACGCAGCTTGAGCGGCCGCAGGATCCGCCGGTCCAGCTCGTCGGCGAAGGGACGGCCGGAGAGCTTCTCGACCAGCAGCCTGGCGACCACGGTGTTGGTGTTGGAGTAGCTCCAGCCCGCGCCCGGCTCGAAGACCGGGGGCTTGGACACCGCCAGCCGGACCAGTTCCTCCGGCCGGTAGGTGTGGAATCGCTTGTCCACCCATTCCTTGCCCGCCCACGGGATTCCCGGCGTGACCGTCCCGTCCGGGTGGTACTGGCCGGTGTGGTTGAACAGCCCGCTGGTGTGCTGCAGCAGCATCCGCACAGTGATCCGCGAGTCCAGCCCGAGCCCGGGAAGGAGACCGGCGACGGGGGTGTCGAGCCCGATCCTGCCCTCGGCCACGAGCTGCAGCACCAGGGTCGCGGTGAAGCTCTTCGACGTGCTGCCGACGCGGAAATGGCCGTTGGTCGGCGGTTTCGCGGTCCCGCCCAGCTCGCGCACCCCGGCGCTGCCGGTCCACTCGCCTCGCTCGTCGCGGACGCGAAGCTGTATGCCGCCGAACCCGGCGTCGACGAATTCCTGGACGGCCTGTCGCAGTTCCGGACGGTCCTGCCCGGCGGAGGCCGTCGGCACGGCGACCCCCGTCAGCAGTGCGGCGGCCAGTGCGGTGAGGCCGATGCGGCGGAAGGTCTTCAGTGTCTTGTTCATGGCGACCACGTTCGCGGGCCGCGCTGACACGGGACGGTCACGGCGCTGACATGGGAGCCTCGATCATGGACGATTTCGGGTGCGAACAGGATTCGGTACGGGCTTTGCTGCGGGAACAGCATCCGGATCTCGCGGAACTGGAACTCCGCGACGTCGACGGTGGCTGGGACAGCCGGCAGTGGCGACTCGGGCCGGAGCTGGCCGTGCGACTGCCGCGCAGCACGCGTGCTCCCGGTCTGCTGCGGAACGAGCAGAAGTGGCTGCCCTCGCTGGCCGAACGCCTGCCGCTGCCGATTCCCGTGCCGGTGCGCGTCGGCGAACCTTCGGCCCTGTTCGGGCACCCGTGGACGATCACCCGCTGGGTCGAGGGCCAGCCAGCGGATCGAACGCCGATCACCCGTCCGGACGCGGCCGAAATCCTCGCGGGTTTCCTCAGTGCGCTGCATCAGGAGGCGCCCGCGGAGGCGCCGGAAAGCGCGACGCGCGGCGTCCCGCTCGCCGCGTTGCGGGAGGGGTTCACCGAATCGCTGGAGGTCATCGCCGGTGAGGCGGGCGCCGGGAGCGCCAGGGAGATTTGGGAGAAGGCGGTCGCGGCGCCCGCGTGGCACGGGCCACCGATCTGGCTGCACGGCGATCTGCATCCCGCGAACGTGATCGTGCGGGAAGGAACGCTCTCCGGGGTGATCGATTTCGGCGACATGTGCGCCGGCGATCCCGCGACCGACCTGTCGGCGGCCTGGATCCTCTTGCCCGAGGGCACGGTGGGCCGGTTCTTCGACGCGTACGGGACCGTCGACGAGGCCACGGTCGTGCGGGCTCGCGGCTGGGCGGTTCTGCGCGCGCTGAACCTGATCGGCATCGGCCGCACCGGCAGGCTCGGCCTGCCCGGCGGCAAACCGACCTGGGAACCGGCCGGCCGGGCGGCGCTTGAACGCGCGTCAGCTTGAGGGCCGGGCCTCGATGCCGTCGAGAAGGAAGTCGAGGCCGATCCGGAAGGTCTCGTCGGCGTCCAGGTGGACGGCGTCGCGCACCACCGTGGCCAGCGCGGGGAGCTTGCCGGTGGCGAAGGCCCGGGTCAGGTAGGGGCCGAGCGTGGCCTGCCAGCGCTTCTCGTCCAGCCCGGTGGCCCGTTCCGCTCGACGCTCGGCGATCTCCCGGCGCACCGCGCCGATCGTGTACGCGTTGACCGCCGAGACCACCGGCATCGCGGAGTCGATGCCGACGTCGCCCAGCGCCGCCATCACCGCCTCCGAAGTGGCCAGCGCGTGCGGGCCGAGCTGGGGCCTGCCGCCGAGCAGGTCGGCGAGCCATTCGTGCCGGTGAACCGCCTGCCGCATGGCGTCGGCGAGTGATCGGAGTACCTCCCGCCAGCCTTCCCCGGTGGGCCGGATCTCGGCGTGGACGGCGTCGACCATCAGGTCGAGCAGCTCTTCCTTGCTCTCGATGTAGCCGTACAGCCGCATCGGGCCGACGTCCAGCGCGGTGGCGACCTTGCGCAGCGATACCGCGTCCAGGCCGTCCGCGTCGGCGAGCCGGATCGCGGCCCGCACGATCAGCTCCCGGCTCAGCGGGGCCAGAGCCGGACGACTCGGCGGCTCCGGCCGCTCCCACACCACCATGCGGAGACAATACACCGCATCGATCGATACAGTGTATTGGTCAATACGGTGTATCGGAGGAGTGGATCATGACCCTCGCCATCGTCGGAGCGGGCCTCGGCGGCCTGGCTCTCGCCCGTGTTCTGCACGTCAACGGCATCGACGCCGTCGTGTACGAGCGTGAATCGTCGCGCGACGCCCGCGGTCAAGGCGGCATGCTCGACATCCACGCCGACACCGGCCAGCGCGCGCTGCGCGAAGCCGGCCTGTTCGACCGGTTCTCCGCGATCGCCCGCAACGAGGGCCAGGACATGCGGCTTCTGGAGCCGGACGGCACGCTGCTGCTGCAGGAGGACACGCCCGGCGACGCGTCGTTCGAGCGCCCCGAGGTCGACCGCGCCGACCTGCGTGATCTGCTGCTGGACTCCCTCCCCGAACACACGGTGCGCTGGGGACACGCCTTCGAATCCGCCGAAGACGGCGTCGTGAACTTCGCCGATGGGCGCACCGCGACGTACGACCTGCTGGTCGGCGCCGACGGCGCGCATTCCCGGGTCCGCCCGCTGCTCACCGACGCCCGTCCGGCGCATCTCGGCCACAACTTCGTCGAGCTCCGCATTCCCGACATCGACCGCACCCATCCCGACCTCGCCGCGATGGTCGGCCGCGGCACCTACTGGGCGCTCGGCGACGGCAAGTCCCTGGCGGCCCAGCGCAACGGCGACGGCACCGTGCGCGTCGGCCTCAGCTTCCACGGCACCGGCGAGAACTGGTTCGCCACCTGCGGGATGCCGCTCGACGATCCGGCCGCCGCCCGGGCATGGCTGATCGGGGAACTCGACGGCTGGGACGCGCGGTTCACCGCGCTGATCGCGGCCTGTGACGACGCGGTGGTGCCACGGTCGATCGCGGCTCTCCCGGTCGGCCTGACCTGGCCGTCGGCACCGGACGTCACCCTGGTCGGCGACGCCGCGCACCTGATGCCGCCGGTGGGGGAAGGCGCCAACATGGCCCTGCTCGACGGCGCCCTGCTCGGCCTCGCGCTGGCCGCGCATCCGGGCGACTTCGCCGCCGCCGTCGAAGACTACGAACGCGAGATGTTCGACCGCGCCGAAACCGCCGCCCGGATGTCCGCCCGGGTCCACGAACTCCTGACCGCGCCGGACGCCGCCCGGAAAATGCTCGCGTTCTTCCAACCGGCCCGAGGCTAAGGTGCTATGAACGAAAAGCCACTTCGTTCATAGCCGAACAGGAGCAGGATTGCCGACCCCGTTCAGCGGCGAGGATCGCGCCCGGATCACCGAACGGCTCCTGGCCGCCGCACGCGACCTCTTCGCCGCACAGGGCCTGCGCAAGACCTCCTTGGACGACCTCGTCGGCCCCGCCGGGATCGCCAAAAGCAGCTTCTACGCCTTCTTCGACTCCAAGGAGGCGTTGTACCTGGAGCTGATGCTGCGGCAGGCCCCGATACTGCACGAACGGCTGGCCGCGGTGGTGAACGAGGCCGACAGCGCGCGTGCCGCCCTCGGCGGTTTCCTGCGCGCCACCGTGCGGATCCTCGAGGAGAACCCGCTCTACCACCGGCTGATCACCCATCCCGAGGAGATGCGGGCGGTGGCCAGGCGGATGGGCCCCGGCGAGAGGGCACGGACGGAGCAGGTGCTGCCGCTGTCCGGATTCCTGGAGGCGGCCAGAGCGAAAGGGCGGCTCGTCGACACCGACGACGACGAGTTGATCGGCGTGCTCCGGGCCGTGCTGGTCCTGCCCATGCACCGGCAGGACATCGGCGAGCAGCGCTATCCCGCCGCGCTCGACCGGCTGATCGACATCGTCGCGGCGGGACTGACCAAGGAGTGACCATGCGCGAAGGTGTGCTGGCAGGTGGCGCCCCGTACCTCGAGTTCGGGACGGGAAGCCCGCTCGTGGTCTTCCGGACGGTGCTGCCGGACTCGGCGAACCCCACCGGGTTCGCCCGCTGGGCGGAGGTGCGGTCTCTCAAACCGCTGGCCGAGCGGTTCACCGTGCTGACGGTCGGCCGTCGGCCGGGGCTCCGGCCCGGCGTCACCATGGCCGAGCTCGCCGCCCACCACGCCGAGGAGCTGCGGCAGCGGTTCGACCGTCCGGTGGACGTGCTCGGCCTGTCCACGGCCGGTTGCCTCGCGCTGCAGTTCGCCGCCGACCATCCCGGCCTGGTGCGACGGCTGGTGGTCGGCGCCGCGGGCACCCGGCTCGGCGCGGAAGGCCGTCGCGTCCAGCGCCGGTACGCGGATCTGCTGGCCGCCGGGCGGCACCGGGCCGCGGCCATGGCGCTGGCGCCCACCGGCGCGGACTCCCGGCCAGGACGGGCTCTGCTGGCCGGGCTGCTGGGCCTGGCCTCCGGCCGCCCGGCGGACCCGGACGGCATGGTGGCCATGCTGCGGGCCGAGGACGCGTTCGACATCGAAGACCGGCTCGGCGAGATCACCGCGCCCACCCTGGTGATCGCCGGTTCGCAGGATCCTCTCTACCCGCTCGAACTCGCCGAGCGAATAGCCGACAAGACCCGCCGCGGCGATCTCAAGGTCTATCCGGGACGACGGCACCACACCGTGATGAGCGATCGCCGCTTCACCAAGGACGTCTTCGAATTCCTGCTCTGACTCGCGGTGTTCCATCGCCTAGCCTTGAGGCGAACCTGCCCTAGGCGCGCCTACCCGGTAAGGGTGCGTCCGCAGTCGGAGGGGGAGGCTGCCCGTTCGAGCCGGGCCAGGTCCGAAGGGCCTCTGCGTTCGCGTGGGGGCCCTTGTCTTTCCCGCCGCTAGTCGTGTGACAGATCGACGAAGCGGCTGTAGTGCAGCTGGTGCGCGACGGTGATCGTCGCCGTCGGCCCGGCACGGTGCTTCGCGATGATCAGGTCCGCCTCGCCGGCGCGCGGGTCGTCCCGCTCCCAGGCGTCGGGGCGGTTGACCAGGATGACGAGGTCCGCGTCCTGCTCCAGCGAGCCGGACTCACGAAGGTCGGACAGCATCGGGCGTTTGTCCGTCCGCTGCTCGGGACCACGGTTCAGCTGGCTGATCGCGATCACCGGGACCTCGATCTCCTTGGCCAGCAGCTTCATCTGCCGCGAGAACTCCGAGACCTCCTGCTGCCGCGACTCGACGCGTTTACCCGAGGTCATCAGCTGGAGATAGTCGAGGACGACGAGCTTGAGGTCGTTGCGCTGTTTGAGCCGCCGGGCCTTCGCGCGGATCTCCATCATCGTCATGTTCGGCGAGTCGTCGACGAACAGCGGCGCCTCGGAGACTTCGCTCATCCGGCGCGCGAGCCGCGTCCAGTCGTCGTCGGACATCTTGCCACCGCGCATATCCGCCAGGCGGATCCTGGCCTCGGCCGAGAGCATGCGCATGACGATCTCGGTCCTGCTCATTTCCAGCGAGAAGATGACGCTGGTCAGACCGTGTTTGATGGACGCCGAACGCGCGAAATCCAGTCCCAGCGTCGAGTTGTGGGTGGGGACCATCGAACGCCCGGCCAGATACAGATGGTCCGGCGCGTCGACTTCCACGCACCGCACCGGGACGGACGGCATGGGACGGACGTCCACGATGTAGCGAAGGTGGGGTCGGACGCGGACGTTGGTGAGCCGTTCCTTCTGCAGCAGGTGCTTACGCTGCAGCCAGAACACCCGGTCCTGGGTGGTGAAGCCGAGGGTGTACGCCGTCGAGGACGACTCACTGCGACCCTTGACCTTCTTGGTCGTCAGCGAGCAGCGGTAGCCGAGACTGACGATCAGTTCCCGGGTCTGCTCGGCGAGCACCCTGTTGGTCACGGTGAACTGCACCGCGCCGGAATGGTTGACGGTGCCGTCGGTGTCCAGCAGCCCGGCCAGCAGCGCGCGGCGTTGTTCGACCGACGCTCGCAGGTAGTCCACTGGGATGTGCTTGTCGCCGAGTACGCCCATCGTGCGGAGAATCGCCTGCACACTGCCGTGTTCGTTGCGGCAGGCTTGGCAAAGCCGCATGCCCGACGACGGACGCCCGCAGTCGGGGCACGTCGGCGACGGCACCGGAGGACTCTGGAAACGCACTTTGCCGCCGCACGAACGGCCACACGTCCGTACTTGCGAGGTCTGGGGAAGGAACGGTTCGCCGCATACCTCGCAACGCCGGTATTCCACCGGATCCGGCGGAACCAGCCGCAGGGTGTACGACTGCTCCCCGTGGCGTTCCACCAGGAGCCCGGCTTCCCCCTCCAGGTAGCAGATGATCTCCGGGTCCGCCGTGGTGAAGCGTGCGCTGGCCGAGTGGCCGTCGCCCAGCCAGGCTCCGAGCGCGTAGGGATGCAGAGGGAGATCACGTTCGGGCAGCTGCAGCGGGGCCGTGGTCACGATCGAGTGGTTGACACGCCGATCCGCCGTCTCGCAGTGCAGCGTGGCCGCCAGCTCTTCCGTCGTCCGCACCGTGGGCGCTGACCGACACGAACGGCGGGACGACCTGGTGTCGGTCAGCCATTGGTGTTCGGCGTCCGCGAGGATCACCGTGCCGTCCGAGAACTCGACTTCGTAGCAGGGGCGGCCCGTCATGACCTCGGTCGCCGCGACCACGGTCGTGGGGCGCCCGTTCGCACCGAGCAGCCGGTCCCCGGGCTGGACCTCGCCCATGGTCGTCCAGCCGTCGGGTGTGGCCAGTGGAGTGTCCAGCGCGAGTGCCTTCCCGACACCGGGCCGCGCCGCGACGATGATCATCTGGCCGGGGTGCAGGCCGTTGGTCAGATCGTCGAAGTCCGCGAACCCGGTCGGGATGCCCTGCGACTGCCCGCCGCGCGACGCGATCGCGTCGATCTCGTCCATGGTCGGCTGGAGCAGTTCTTCCAGCGCGACGTAGTCCTCGCTGGTGCGCCGCTCGGTGACGTCGTAGATCGCGGCCTGCGCGCGGTCGACGACCTCGTCGATGTTCGCGCCGTCGGCCGCGGCCGCGCCGTAGCCGTACTGCACGATCCGCGTGCCCGCCTCGACCAGGCGCCGCAGCACCGCCTTCTCGGAGACGATCTCGGCGTAGTACCCGGCGTTCGCCGCCGTCGGCACCGTCGCGATCAGGGTGTGCAGATAGGGGGCGCCGCCGACGCGGCCCAGCTCGCCTCGACGCTCCAGTTCGGCGGAGACGGTGATCGGGTCGGCCGGTTCGCCGCGGCCGTAGAGGTCGAGGATGACGTCGTAGATCGCCTGGTGCGCGGGGCGGTAGAAGTCGTCGGGACCGAGGGCTTCGATGACGTCGGCGACGGCGTCCTTCGACAGCAGCATGCCGCCGAGCACGGACTGCTCGGCCGCGATGTCCTGCGGGGGCTGGCGGTCGTACTCGCCGCCACGCGGACCGGGGTCGCCGGGACCCGGGTCGGACTCCGCGTACATCGGATTGCGGTCGTCGGTCAGCGCCACCGCTGCTGCCACCTCCTCAAGACATCGAACACGCGTTCGATTATGTCAGAATTTCCCCGGTCGGTCCGCCCGCGCCCGCCTGCCCCTCCCGCGGCGTCCGGCGCTCCCTTGTGCTCCCCTTCTCGGCCGGACGACCACCACGGTGTGTACCGGCCCGGCGGGCACGGTAGGCCCCCCGAAAGGACGAGCGCAATTTCGCCTGGGGACCGCCCTGTGGATAACCTGGGGATGACTGGGGGCAACCCTTCACAGGTGACCCGAAGCCTGTGTACAACTTGTGGGCAACGGTGGGATGGTCTGACAAAAGTGCTGGTCAGGGCCTGTGGAGACACTGTGGAGAACTTTATTCAACTCGCCACGGCGTGTCGGGCAAAACTCGTCGTTCGGCGTGTCGCACGCGGGCGCACAGGGGTGCCCTGTGGATGAATGCCACGGAGAGCAGAGGGGCCATCCGCCCGGCTCACGGGCGCGGAATTCAGGACGCGAACAACCTGCCCTGTGCGCTCCGTAGTCGTTCTCCGAGAATCTGCTGGTCGGCGGGTGTGAAGGCGATCCTCGGTTCGCCACTCCCCGGTACCTCTTCGGTCAGCCACCGGCCCTCGGACGTATCGATGTAGTTCACCGGGCGTTCGATCCGCTGCCGCGCGCCGCTCCGGCCGCGGGCCGCGACGTAGAGGCTTCCGCTCCCCAAACGGCGTAACGCGAGGATGCGGCGAAGCTCGTCGGCCTCCTGGCTGCCGGCGCTCTGCCGTCCGCTGCGAAGCACCTCGAAGCCCTCGTCCTGCGCAGTCGAGGACGAGCGCGGCGCCTCGACCTGGCTCTTCGGGACGGCGATCGGCCGTCCGCGTCCCGGCGCGAGCTTCGGGATCTGGTCGAGGAACTCGGTGAGCAGTTCTTCCGGCCGCACCGACGCGAGCGCGATGCCATCGTGCTCGCTGTGCCGGGCGAGGACGAAGCCCTCTCCGCCGGCGCTCCCCGCGAGCAGGGTGAAGCTCAGCGCCTTGCCCTCGAATCCGCCGTCGATCCAGCCGTAGTACTCCAGCGACGGCCTGGCGATCGCTTCGAGCGTCGCCTTGAACCCGGGGTGCAACCCCCGCGCGCCGAAGAGGCCCTGGCTCGCCAGCTCCTCGTTGGTCCGCTCGTCCTCGGCCCGCTGCGCGTCCTCGTCGTACCAGGTCGGCGTTTCCGACAGGATCGTGTGCGGTTCGCCGCCGCGGCGGCGGATCAGCGTGATGAGGGTGCCGGTCGTGATCGTGACCTGCTTGTCCAGCACCGGAACTGCCCCCTAGTCGTTCTTGTTCGTCCAGCCCGGAACAAGACAAGCCGGGCGCGCCCCAATCTTGGCACGCGCCCGGCCCGCTCGTGACGACTACTCGCCGATCACCGGCGGTGCGGTGAGTTCGTCGGTTCCGAAGATCTCGTTGGGATCGTCACCGACGAGGAATTTGGAGCTGCGCTCCTCGTCTTCGCCGCCCTTGCCCCTGGCGCCACCGGCTCCCATACCGCCCATGCCGCCCATCATTCCGCCGGCACCACGGCCCGCTCCGGCACCGGAACCGGCCGCGCCGCCACCCATGCCGGCGCCGCCCATCGCACCCGCGTTGCCGGGCAGGGCCGCGCCGCTCCCGCCACCGGGACCGAACCCGGGGCCGAAGCCGCCGTCCGGGCCGAAGCCTCCCGCACCGGGGATGTCGGTGCCGCCGAAACCGCCGCCACCGCCTCCGCCGCCACCCGGGCCGAAGCCGCCGGCGCCGGGGATCTTCGGCGGGGTGTACCCGGACGCGTTCGTCCCGTCGTCCCAGGACGGCGGCTTGTAGTTGCTGCCGGGGATGTTCGGGTTGTACTGCCCGCCGGGCAGGTTCGAGCCCGGCAGGTTCGACCCGGGGAAATTCGAGCCCGGCAGGTTGCTGCCCGGCAGGTTCGACCCTGGCAGGTTCGAGCCAGGCGTGCCGATACCCGGCATGTTCGAACCGGGGACGCTCGGCATCCCGCCGGGCGGCATCGAACCGGGCGGCGTCGAGATGCCCGGCATGCCGTTGTGCCCGTTCCGGTCGCCCTGACCGTTGCCGTTGCCGTCCTTGTCCCCTTTGCCGCCGCCGTTGACGTCGACGTTCGTGTTCTGCCCCTCCATCTTGCTGTAGGTGGGCAGCTTCTTGCCGTTCTCGGAACTGGCCTTGAAGTACTCGTTGAACGCGTCGACGTTCGCTTGACCCTTGTCGTTGTAGTCCCGGATCGCGCGGTCGGTGTCGGTGGTCCACGGGGTGATGGAGTTGAGCAGGTTGTTCTTCGGCGGGTCCTTCGGGACCTGCTGCACCTTCGCCTTCACCGTGGTGAAAGCGGTGTTCTGCTCGCCGAGGTACTTGTCGGAGTCCACCAGCTTCTTGCCGGAGTCCTCCATCCACGCCCGCAGCGGATGCGCGCCGGACTGCTGCGCGGCTTCGGCGCTCTTACCGGTCCAGGCGGCGTCCATCTCCTTCGACAGGTTGTCGATGGTGGTCAGCCGTTCCTGGTAACCGGCCTTGAGCCGGGTCGCCGCGGCCTGGCCCTCCTGGATCGACCCGGTGCCCGGACCGGTGACGATCTTCTCCCAGATGTGGTAGCAGTCGATCTTGCGATCACCGCCCGACGCTTCGAAGTCGCCGGATCTCGTGGTCGCCAGGTTGTAGGCCGAGTACCCGGCGATGATCGGCAGCAGGAACACGCGTCAGCCCTCCTTCAACGTCTCGATCATCGCTTCCCCCACTTTGAGCGCGACGGGGCACGGCTCGCTCGCGCCCGGTCCGTTGTCGTACTGCACCAGGATGTTCACGGCCAGCTGATCGGTCACGCCGACGAAGAGGCCGCACTTGCCCTTGTTGCGGGCGTCGAGCGAAGCGGCGTACACCGCCGGGTAGCCGCCGACCTCGGTCGGCTCGAAGTACTCGTTGTTGGCCTTCGTGTCGTAGACGTCGCTCAGGCCGTTCTTGTTCGCGAGCACCGGGCTGATGTCGATCTGGTTCAGCCGGTCGTCGGCGGCGAAGAGCGTGCAACCTTGCCCCACGCTCGTGGTCCCACGCTCACCTTCGCCGAGCCCGAGCTCGGATCGCTTCGCGGCGGAAAGCGCGGAGCAGGCGTCGCTCTCGATCGCCGAGGTCTTCAGGGGATTCGACACCTTGGGTGCGGAGCCGGACGAGCCGCTCGACGCACTGGAGGAATCGGCCCCGGTCGTGAAGGACGGCTCGGACGAGGCCGTGCCGTTCTTGGTGCCCGAACAGCCGGCGACCAGCGCGCCCGCGGCCAGGAGGAGAACGAGGGAACGTCGCATCACACGGCCTTGTGCTTGTTGAGCGAAGCCTGCGTTTCGGCCTCGTTGGTGGCGATCTTCTGCTTCGCGGCGGTCAGCTGGTCGATGTAGTTCTTGACGTAGTCCTGCATCTTCTGGTTCTGCTCCAGGAACGCCTTGCCCGACGGGTTCGCCAGCTTCTCCCAGTCACCGCTCGCGAACTCCTTGCCGGGTGCCTTGACGTTCGCCATCAGGTTCGCGTCGCGGTAATCCTTCTTGAGCTCGGCCTGCAGATCCGTCCACTTCTTGATGATGCCGTCGATCTTGTCCTTGTCGAAGGTGAACCCGCCGCCACCCCCACCCGACGCCGACGGTTTGTCGGGATTGGCCGGCGCGGACACCGTGACCTTCTGCTGCCGGTTCTCCTCGGCGTTGCTGTCGTAAGCCATTGGTTCCAGATCCCCTTTTGCGTCCCCGTGCCTCGACGTCGAGTCAATCCTAAGACGTGACCCGGCCCAGTGGGGTTCCGCGTAAAGCAAAGGGCGGGACGTCTCCGCGCTGGAGACGTCCCGCCCTTTGCCGAAGCGGTGTTACTTGGCCTTGACCTCGAGCCGCACGTCGACGCGGACGTCGGGGTGCAGACGGGCGCCGACCGAGTGCTTGCCCACGGTCTTGATGTGGTCCTTCAGCTCGATGACGCGCTTGTCGAGCAGCGGGCCACCCGCGGCCTTGATCGCGTCCACGATCTCGGCGGTGGTGATCGAACCGAAGAGCTTCTTCGAGCCCTCGGCCGCCTTGCCGCTCAGCTGGATGGCGCCGAGGCCTTCCAGGGTCGCCTTGATCTCCTTGGCGTGGTCGAGGTCGCGGATGCGACGGCTCTCCTGCGCCCGCTTGATCGTGCGCACGTTCTTCTCCGCGCCCTTGGTGGCCACGATGGCGTAGCCGCGGGGGAGCAGGTAGTTGCGTGCGTAGCCGTCCTTGACCTCGACGATGTCGCCGGGCCCACCGAGGTTGGCGACGTCGGTGGTGAGAATGATCTTCGCCATTGACGTGCCTCCTTAGCGTGCGGTCGAGGTGTAGGGCAGCAGCGCCATCTCGCGGGAGTTCTTGACCGCGATGGCGATGTCACGCTGGTGCTGGCTGCAGTTGCCGGTCACGCGACGGGCACGGATCTTCCCGCGGTCGGAGATGTACTTCCGAAGCAGGTTGGTGTCCTTGTAGTCGATGTTCTCCGGGCGGCCCTTCTTCTCGGCCTTGCAGAACACGCAGACCTTCTTCTTGGGCTTGCGGATGGGTGGCTTGGCCACGGTATTTCTCCTGGATTTCTACGTAGTGGTTGTCTCGAGGCGTCTCGCGGAGCTTTCGCCCGCGGCGGAGCGCCTGATCAGAAGGGCGGCTCGTCGGAGAAGCCACCGCCACCGCCGCCACCGGCGGGCGGGGCGGAACCCCACGGGTCGTCGGCGGGCGGGCCGGACTGGCCGCCACCGCCGCCGCCACCGAAGCCGCCGCCTCCACCGCCACCGGTGCCACGGCTGACCTTGTTCACCTTGGCGGTGGCGTAACGCAGCGACGGGCCGATCTCATCGACCTCGAGCTCGACGACGGTGCGCTTCTCGCCTTCCTTGGTCTCGAAAGACCGCTGCTTGAGGCGCCCCTGCACGACGACACGCGCGCCACGCGTCAGCGACTCGGCGACGTTCTCGGCCGCCTGACGCCAGATGTTGCAGCGCAGGAACAGGGCCTCGCCGTCCTTCCACTCACCGGACTGACGGTCCAGCGTGCGCGGGGTGGACGCGACCGTGAAGTTCGCGACCGCCGCACCGGAAGGGGTGAAGCGAAGCTCCGGGTCGGACGTGAGGTTGCCGATCACCGTGATGACGGTGTCTCCAGCCATCGGGAAAGTCCTTCGGCTCAGGCCTTGGCGGCGGCGGTCGCGGCGCGCTTGATCTCGCGGCGCATGACCTTGGTGCGGAGCACGGTCTCCTGCAGCGAGAGCTGACGGTCCAGCTCCTTGACCGCTTCCGAAGTCGAGTTCAGGTCGAGGAGCGCGTAGATGCCCTCGGCGTGCTTCTTGATCTCGTAGGACAGCCGGCGACGGCCCCAGACGTCGACCTTCTCGACGCTTCCGCCCGAAGTGCGGATCACGTTGAGGAAGTTGTCCAGGGTCGGGGCCACCGTACGCTCGTCGAGCGTGGGGTCCAGGATGACCATTACCTCGTAATGGCGTGACACAACCACTCACCTCCTATGGGCTCGCGGCCACGGACTGTCCGTGGCAGGAGGGTTTGTCCAGGTAAGCGTACCTGGCGGTCAGGCGACGCGGCGCAGGACCCAGGTGCGGACCAGCGCGGCGGTCACGCCGGCGAGCACGAGCACCGCGAGCAGCATCGGCAGCTGGACGTCGCCGCCGGGCATGCCGTCCGTCGCGAGCGCTTCGGCGTTGCCCGCGTTGCGGACGTCGGGGCCACCTTGCCCGGCCTGGCCGTCGGTGCCGTACTGCGGGGCGCCCTCGCCGGGGAGCGGGCTGTTGGCCGGGTAGCGCACGCCCGGCGCCACCGCGACACCCGGCTGCGCGACCGGCAGGTTGCCGTAGTCGCGCGGCGGGGCGTAGCCGGTGCCGTTGCTGCCGCCGGGCAGCAGGCTCGGCGAGGACGGGAGGCCGTTGGTGCCGCCGCCGTTGCCGCCCTGCTGCGGGGCCGTGGTGCCCGGGGTCGGCAGGGTCGGCGCGACGTAGTTCGTCGCGACCGTCGTCAGGCCGCAGCTGCCGGCGACCTTGTGCTCGATGGAGTTCAGCGTCTTTTCGGGGTTGAGCCCGAGGCCCCAGGACTTGGTGTCCTTGACCGCCTGGCGCACGGCCGCGCCGATCGCCTTGCCGTCGACCGAACCGCCCGCGGCGTTCGGGACCGCGCCGACGTTGATGGTGTTGACCTTGGCGATGTCGTTCGCGGCGACGTCGTAGAGGGCCAGCGTGCCGGCTTCCCGCGCGCCCGCCCGCACCAGTTCCTTGACCGAGGTGCCGGTGATCGCGACGGTGTCGCCCATCCCGCCGTTGACGGTCCCGCTGCACGCGTTCGCCAGCGTGGTCGCCGCCGAGGCGGTGCCCGCGGTCAGGAGCGCGCCCCCGGTGACCATGGTCGCGAGTGCGGTGACGGTGAGCGCCTTGCGGGTGGTCTGCCAGATGGTGGTCTTCCGCACGGGGGCGATCCTCCGGGTCGGTGGGGGCGTGTGGCAGTGCACGAGGAATCACTGCAACGGGGATAACGAGGGAGTGACCCGAAAGATACTAGGCGGTAGGACTAACTTGAAGCGGCCATTCGGCGGAGGACCCAGGTGCGGACAAGGCCCGCGCTGACTCCGGAGAGTGCCAAAACGGCGATCAGCAGCGGCAGTTTCCCGTCTTGAGTGAATCCGTCGCTCACGTTCGGTAGCGCTTCGGCCTGTCCCGCGTTCTGGACGTCCGGGTTCCCGGCCTGGTTCTCGGTCGCGATGCCGAACTGGGGCGCGTAACCCGGGATCTGACCGCCGTACCGGAGGCCGGGCGACGGGCTGAAGAGACCGGCCGTCGCCATCGGGATGGAGCTGTAGTCGCGCATCGGGGCGTAGCCCGTGCTGATGCCCCACGGCAGGTTGCCGAAGTTCGGGGTGAAGGTGCCGGGCAGCAGCGGGCTGTTCGCCGCCGGGATGCCGCCCACCGGGCCGCCGCCCTGCGCGGGAGCACCCGGTCCGCCCGTCTGCGGGCCGCCGCTGCCGGGCGTGCCGGGAGCGGGTTTCCCTGGCTGGGGCTGGGTTCCGGGAGCGGGCTTGCCACCGCCGGTCAAGGCTTCGTGGGTGCCGGTGACGGCGCCGTTCAGCGCCTCCGCCGCGGGTTCGCCGACGACCGGGACCGGCGCGACGACGGTGTTCACCACGGTCACCGTCACCTTGCAGAGGGTGCCGAGCAGCGCGTCGATCGTGCCCGTGAGCACCCCCGAGACCGGACCGGCCTGGCCGAGGTTGAGCGGAATGCCGAGCAACGGGGTCTTGCCGAGGATCGTGTCGCCGGTCTTGGCGGTCACCGATCCCCCGCAGGTCGCGGTCTTGGTCTCGGCGGCGGCGGCCGTGCCGGGCATGGCGAGGGCGGCCGAGCCCGCGAGAATGAAGGCCGACGCACCCAGGGCGGTCGCCCTCCGTGTCCGTTCGCGCATGCCTTCGACTCCTCCGTCGTCGGGGTCACCTACCTGCACAACGACGCTAATGGAGACGAGTAACGCCCGCTCACTCGAAGAAGTCAGGCATTCGAGTGGAAGCGGGCGTCACGGAGGGTGAATCAGGCGGGCTTACCCCGCAGCCAAGCACGGACCAGAGCGGCGGCGACGACGGCCAGCGCCAGCACCGCGAGCAGCAGCGGCAGCTTGGCCGGGGCGACCGGCGCCTGGATGGCCTGCGCGTTGCCGGCGTCCTTCTCGTCGACGGTCGGCGGCGGCACCTCGCCGGGGATGATCTCGGTGATCACCGGCGCCTGGACGAAGCTGCCGGGGAGCAGCGCCGCGTTGCTGATCACGCCGGCGATCGAGTCGCCGCCGATACCGGTGGAGGAACCCGGACCGGTCCGCACCGGGAGTTCGCTGCCCGGACCGCCGGGCTGACCCGGCCCCGGTGCCGGAGGCTTGGGCTCCGGGTTCGGCGGCTCGGGTTCGGGGTCGGGGTCGGGGAGCGGCAGCTCGTCCGCGACGCCCTGCGTCAGGTTCCCGACCGCGTTCACCGTGCCCTGCGCGGGCTTGCAGACGCCCTGCGCGGCGAGGTCGCCCACCACGTTGTCGGTGAGGCCGGTGGTCTTGACCAGATCGCCGACCGGCAGCGAAAGCAGCGGCTTTCGTCCTTCGGCGGTCTTGGCCTTCGAGTCCAGGCCGACCGTCAGCGCCTCGGGCGAATTCAGCGGAGCGCCGGCGTCGAGAACGAGTCCGTCGGCGGACTTCCCGTTCTGCAGCGTGGCGGCGCAGTCGCCGGAAAGGGTCGGATTCGGTTCCTCGGCGGCCGTCGCGGTCATCGGGAACGCTAGTCCGGCCGTGACCGAAAGCGCGAATCCCCAAGCCGTGATCCGCCCGGCAGTCTTCCCCATCGAGTTCGTCCTCCGCCCCTCAGGACCCAACGCGGTTTAACGGAACGCGCTCACGCTACCCCACGAGCGTGACCATCCGAGTCGCGACGGCGAAAAACCCGCGAGGGTAAGTTGCCACCATGAAAATCGGTGCCCATGTCCGCGACGACGACCCGCTGATCGCGGTCGCCGAGCGCGAAGCCGAAGTCCTCCAATTCTTCCTTTCCGACCCGCAGGGCTGGAAAGCTCCCAAACCCCACCCGCACGGCGAGGCGATCAAGGAATCGCCGGTCGAGGTGTTCATCCACTCGCCGTACCTGATCAATGTGGCGTCGATGAACAACCGCATCCGTATCCCGTCACGGAAGAACGTCACGCAGCACGCGAACGGCGCCGCCGCGATCGGCGCGAAAGGGCTCGTCGTGCACGGTGGCCATGTCGGCGCCGGGGAGGACGTGGAGGAAGGCCTCGTCAACTGGCGCAAGCTTTTCGAGCGTGAACAGGAAAAGGGCGGTTTCGCCGTGCCGATCCTGATCGAGAACACCGCGGGCGGTGACAACGCGATGACGCGCGACCTCGAGACGATCGCCCGGCTCTGGGACAAGGTCGGCGACTTCGGCGCGGGTTTCTGTTTCGACACCTGCCACGCGTACGCGGCGGGCTGGGACCTGACCGAGGCGGTCAAGAAGGTCAAGGCCATCACCGGCCGGATCGACCTGGTGCACCTCAACAACTCGCGTGACGAGTTCGGTTCCACCCGGGACCGGCACGCCAACGTCGTCGGCGGTGACGGCACGATCGATCCCGAAGTGCTGGTCGCGGTCGCGGCCGAGGCGGGTGCCCCGGTGGTCGTCGAGACCCCGCCCGACGGGCAGGCCGCGGACATCGCCTACGTCCGGGAGCGCGTCGCCTCCGCCTGAGGTCCGGTCTCGCGCCGTACTCGCGCGGGAGACCGTTCCCTCTCCGGCGGGAGGGCCGGGCACGCCGATCGCGAAAGGCTCGACCTCGACCGGGAAACACCCGGTGCTGGAGGGAAGCCATGAACATCAGGTCGAAGATCGCCGCGGTCGCCGTGCTCGCCGTCGCGGCGGGAACGCTGGGGGCGACGCAGGCGACGGCGGCTCCGTCGTCCGGTTCGGTCGTCGTGGGATCGGCGGGCGGACCGCTGACGTTCCCCGGTTTCGAGGGCGACCCGGTCCGGTTCGACTTCGCCGCGTTCGGGGAACCCGGGAAGTCGTCGGGCCGGTTCCACGTGAATCATCTGACCAAGGACGGAAAGCCGTTCGCCGATTTCGAGGGCAAGGTCGACTGCGTCTCGAGTGAGGGCGACCTCGCGGTTTTGACCGGCGTGATCGAACGCGCCGACATCCCCGGCTTCCCGGTGAACCTGGTCGGCCGCCGCGTCGGCTTCTCGGTGCGGGACGTGCCGCGCGGCCACGACCGGATCGGCTGGAGCTGGGCGTACGCCGGTTTCGAACAGGACGTCCTGCCCTGCACCGCGCCGGTGCCGTTCTTCGCGACGAGCACGGGCGGCTACGTCGTGCGCTGAATCGGCTTGACCCTCACGCCACGGGAGGGTCAAGCCTGTGCCGCATGAAGAATCGGACCGTGTACCGGGCGGAGGACGGCGAGCATGTCGGCTACGTCGTCCCCGCGCCGGAAACCCGTTGGCAGGCACTGACCGTTTTCGGCTACCCGCTCGGCGGGCCCGCCGCCTTCGACGACTCCGTCGCGTTGCTGGAGGCCGAGGGGCTGGCCGTCCTCGCCGAGCGCTGGTCGGTCAAGCAGGGCGACGACTGGTTCAGCTGCCGTCTGATCGAAACGTCGCCCGAAGCCGTCGTCGTGCAGATCGACGACTTCGGGGCCGAGGACTTCGGCAAGCACGTCAGGCTGGAACGTCCTGGGCCTGAGGTGTTGAAGCGCGTTTGACGGTGCGCGAATCGGGTGCGCCGTCGAGGAAACCGCCGATCGGATCGTCGTCCCCGGCGGCGCGGACGGGGTCTTTGCGCGGCTGGTGGATCTCCCGGATCACCAGCGCGCAGAGGCCGACCACCGCGAGGTCGCGGACGACGACGGTGCCGAGGAACCAGTCTTCGGGCAGCCCTTTGTTGTCGACGCCGAGGTAGTACATCATCCGCGGCGCCCAGACCAGCGCGTCGAGGACCATCCAGCCGAGCAGCAGTCGCCAGCGCGGGATCGCGAGCACCGCCAGCGGGACCAGCCACAGCGAATACTGCGGGCTCCACACCTTGTTGGTCAGCAGGAACGCGGCCACCACGAGGAAGGCCAGCTGGCCCAGCCGTGGACGGCGCGGCGCCTTCATCGCGACGTACCCGATGCCGGCGCAGGCGGCGAGGAACAGCACCGCGACGACGGCGTTGAGCACGACCGGTGTCTGCCCCGTGGCGAGTTTCCCGTCGAAACCGGCCCAGCCGGAAAGGTGGGAGACCACGTTGTAGAGCGAGTCGGGATCCATCGGGCGCGCCGTGTTGAGCCGGAAGAACTCCCACCAGCCGGTCGGCGCGGCGAGCGCGAACGGGACGTTGACCACCACGAACGTCGCCGCGGCGAGCCCGGCGGTGAGCGCCCAGTGTTTGACCTTGCCCGCGCGCAGGCACAGGAAGAACAACGGGATGAGCAGCAGCAGCGGATACAGCTTCGCCGCCGCGCCGAGCCCGAGCAGGAAGCCCGCCACCTCGGGACGGCGCCGGGCCCACGCGAGCAGCGCGGTCGCGGTGAACGCGGTCGCGATGGCGTCGAAGTTGGTGAAGACGTGCACCAGCACCAGCGGCGAGATCGCGACCAGCACGGCGTCCCACGGACGTCGTTTCAGCGATCGGCCGGTCGCCCACACCGTGACGAGCCAGGCCAGTGCGAGCCAGAGCGCCGAGATGTCGAAGTACACGGCCACCGGGAGCGCGCCGGGCAGCCAGCCCGATTCCGCGACCGAAAGCCACGCTTCGGTGAGCTTCGCGTTGATCCACTGGAACAACCCGGTCGCGACCGGGTACTCCATGTACCGAGTGGTCTCCTTCGCCGTTCCCGCGTTTTCGGTCCACGAAGTCACGTACGGGAAGGTGTCCGGATCGTTCAGGCGCTCGGAACTGTAGAGCGGGATGATGTCCGAGTAGCACATCGCGACGAACGGGCGGCCCGCCCGCCAGTCGAGCTGGTGGGTCCCGGAATCGTCGGTGTACTGCTGGATGCACGACGCCTTGCCGAACCACGAGAGCACCAGCGCGAGGCAGGCCAGCAGCAGCCCGACCCGTTGCGGCGACCAGAACCAGTGCCGCCCCACGGCCGCGTGCTCGCCGAGCGGGCCGCCGATCGGTCTCGTGGCCGCGGCCACGAGCGGTTCGTTCCAGCTCGGGATGACCCGCTCGCCGGGGGTGAGGGAGAGCGGAGCCTCGGGCTGGGTCGTCTGGTCGGACACCTGGCGGATGTTAGCGCCTATCCGGGTGACCACCCGGTGATGTCGCCGCTGTCGTAGAACCCGGCCAGCACCTCCGCCGCCGCGCCGAACGCGACGACGTCGTCGCCCATCTCGTCGAGATCGACCTGGATCCGTTGCCAGTGCGGCAAAGGCAGCAGTTCCCGCAGCCGCGCCGCGACGGTGTCGCGGTAGACCTCGGGCTCCGCGCGGACCGAACGCCCGGTCAGCACGACACGTTCGAGGTCGAGGACCTGGACGAGGTCGGCGAGACCGATCCCCAGCAGGCCCGCCGCCTCTTCCGTGGTCGCCGCCGCGTTGTGCAGCACCTCGACGCAGCCGCGCCGGCCGCATGCGCATCGCGGTCCGTCGAAGGCGAGCGTGGTGTGCCCGAATTCGCCCGCGTTGGTCCGCGGCCCGCGATACAGCCTGCCGTCGATCAGCAGGCCGACGCCGATCCCGGTGCCGACGAGCACGACGGCGGTCGCGGCCTGGTCGCCCTCCGGCCAGTGCTGGGCGAAGGCGGCGGCGTTGGTGTTCTTGTCGAGCCGCACGGGCAGCCCGGTGCGTTTCGCGAGCAGGTCGCGCAGGGGGACGTGGTGCCAGCCCGGCATGTTCGTGGCGTCCCGGACGACTCCTTCGCGGTGGTCGAGAGGGCCGACGCTGCCGACGCCGAGGCCGAGGACACGTTCGCGCTCGACGCCGTCGAGTAGTGCTTCGGTCGCTTCGCCGAGGGCGGAAACGGCCTGGTCAGGGGTGAATCCGGGCGACAGGGGCCCGCCGCGCGACGCGATGATCTTCCCGGTCAGGTCGGTCCTGAGCACGCGGAACGAGTCCCGGTCGAGCTGGGCGCCGAGCGCGTAACGGGCGTCCGCGCGGACGCGCAGCAGGGTGCGCGGCTTGCCGACTCCGGACGCGGGCTGGCGTTCCTCGTCCAGCAGGCCGGCTTCGAGGAGTTCGGGGACGATCTTCGAGACGGCTTGCTGGGTGAGCCGGGTGCGTTCGGCGAGTTCGACGCGGCTGAGGCCGCCCGCGCGCAGGATGTGCGTGAGCAGCAGTGTCCGATTGTGCTGGCGCAGGCCGCGCAGATTGACCCCGGTCTCCGGCATAGCGCGCATCCTGCCATGACTGGCTGATTACGCAACACTGTTGTTTAATGGGGTCATGGCTGACTTGCGAGTGGGGATCTTCGGATACGGCACCGGCGGACGCGTCTTCCACGCGCCGCTGGTCGACGCGACACCGGGGCTGACCCCGGCCGCCGTCGTCACCTCGAATCCGGACCGGGCCGGACAGGCGAGCGCCGACTATCCGGCCGCCGACGTGCTGCCGGACGCGGACGCGTTGTTCGCGAAGGCCGGCGAGCTGGACTTGGTCGTCGTCAGCACGCCGAACCGAACGCACGTTCCGCTCGCGCTTCGGGCGATCGAGGCGGGCTTGCCCGTCGTCGTCGACAAGCCCTTCGCGCCGACAGCGGCCGAAGCGGCGAAGGTCGTCGAAGCGGCGAAGGCCAAGGGAGTCGGACTGACGGTGTTCCAGAACCGCCGTTTCGACTCGGATTTCCTCACCGTCCGGAAAGTCCTCGAGACCGGCAGGCTCGGCGACGTCTTCCGCTTCGAATCACGCTATGACCGCTGGGTGCCGAAGCCGCGGGACAACTGGCGCGAGTTCGGCGACCCCGCCGAGGCGGGCGGCCTCCTCTACGACCTCGGCGCGCACATCGTCGACCAGGCGCTGCAGCTGTTCGGCCCGGTCGCCGAGGTCTACGCGGAGGTCGACAGGCGCCGCGCCGGGGTGTCCGTCGACGACGACGCCTTCGTCGCCCTCCGGCACACCAACGGGGTGCGTTCGCACTTGTGGGCGTCCGCGCTCGCGGGCACCCGGAACCCGCGATTCCGCGTGCTCGGCGACAAGGCGACCTTCACGAAGTACGGCCTCGACGTCCAGGAGCCGCAGATCAAGGACGGATTGCGGCCCGGCGACCCCGGCTGGGCGGTCGAGCCGCCGTCGGACGCGGGCGTGCTCGGCGTGAACGACGACGTCGAAACGGTGCCCACCGAGGTCGGCCGGTACGAGGACTTCTACGCGCAGGTGCGCGACGCGCTGCTCGGCAAGGGCGACTTCCCGGTCGATCCCGCCTCCGCCGTCGAGGCGCTCCGGGTCATCGAAGCCGCTCACCTCGCGGGTGCCGAACGGCGCGTCGTCACCCTCTAGCTATTCGGTATCGCCTCTGCCGCCCCGGCCGGGACTCCCGTTGCCGCCCTCTTCGTTGTTCTGGCTGGAGGTCGGCGGGTTCTTCGAGCTGGACGTCTCTTCGTCATCCTCGTTCCGCGAAGACGAAGACCCGGTCGACGGGCCCGTCGACGGCGTGCCGGTCTCGGTCGAGCCTTCGTCCTCGCCCGGCGGGGTCTGCGTCGACGGGACGGTGTTGCTGTCGTCCCCGCCGATGATCTTGACCTTCTCGAAGCGCTCCCCCGGCTTCCCGTTCAGGTACAGGGAAAGGAACTTCTGCCAGATCGGGCCGGCGATCGTCGAACCGAAGATCGACTTGCCGTTCTTGCCCTTCAGCGCCTTGTCGCCGTCGCCGCCGACCCACACCGCGGCCGAGATCGACGGCGTGTAGCCGACCATCCAGGTCTGCGAGTTGGCGTCCTTCGCCGACGCGGGTTCGCCAGGACGGTAGGTGTGCTGCTGGGTTCCGGTCTTGCCCGCGCACTCGTGGTTGTTGGGACACTTGAGCTTCGAGAACGGGATGACACCCTTGAGCGACTCGGTGACGTTCCCGGCGATCTGCTTGCTCTTGGCGGCGTCGTCGGCGAACGCCGGTTTCGCCTCTTCGGGAGCGGAGTACGCGGCTTCGTCCTGCGAGTTGGTCACCTTGACGACGAAGTGCTTGTCCAGCCGCTGGCCTTCGGCCGCGAAGGTCGCGTACGCGGCGGCCATGTCCTCCGGGCTGATGACCGTCTTGCCACCGCCGAGCGCGATGTTGTTGTCGGCGAACAGCTCGGAGGCGCCCTCGGGGGCGGGTTTGACCCCGGCGTCCTTGGCTGCCTGTGCCACCGGCCCCGGCTTGGTCACGTTCACGACCATGTCGTAGAACACCGTGTTGGCCGACCGCTGCATCGCCTCGGCCACCGTGCACTGCTGCGAACAGGTGCTGCCGGGGCCGGCGTTCCGGATCGTCTGCTTCCCGAACTGCCGGTTGTTGGATCCGTCGAACGTCGAGTTGATGCCGCCCTTGCCGAGCTGCATGTACGCGGTGAGGTCGAACGGCTTCATGGACGACCCGGGGTTCTGTGGCGTGTTCGCCCAGTCACGGCCCTTGAGGTCCTGGCCGTTGGGTCCCTTCACGATGGACGGCCCGCCGTAGTACGCCTTCACGCCGCCGGTCTTCGGGTCGATGGCGACGAGCGCGTTGAGCAGGTTCTCGTCGGTCTGGCCCTTCATTCCCTCGGCGATCGCCTTCTCGGCGGCGGCTTGCGCCTTCGGGTCGATGGTCGTGTAGATCTTGTAGCCGCCCGTGTAGTAGACGTCGTCGGTGATGCCGTTCGCGGCGAGCTCTTCCTTGACCTTGTCACGGATGAAGCTGTTGACGACACCCGCCTGCTCCTTGTCCTCCTGCGGTACCGGAGTCGGGAACTGCATGTTCGCCCGCTCCGCGGCGGGGAGGAAACCGTTCTGCACCATCCGGTTCAGCGCGACGTTCCAGCGTTCGTTCGCGACCTTCGGGTTCTCCGAGCGGCCCGGCTGCTGGATGAGGCCCGCGAGCAGCGCCGCCTCGGACGCGTTCAGCTCGCCGGCGGGCTTGCCGAAGAACGCCTGCGCGGCAGACTCGATCCCGTACGCGCCGCGCCCGAAGTAGATGATGTTCAGGTACGCCGAGATGATGTCCTTCTTCTCGTACGTCTGGTTCATCTTGAAGGACTTGGCGAGCTCGGTCCACTTACGGGTGAGGGTCGACTCGTCGTCCCCGCTGGCGACCTTGATGTACTGCTGGGAGATGGTCGAACCACCGCCCTTGCCCGCGGTCACCTGGTTGTAGACCGCGCGCAGGATGCCGCCGATGTCGAAGCCGGAGTTGGTCTCGAAGGAGGCGTCCTCCGTGGCGATGACGGCCTTCTTGACGATGTCCGGGATCTGCTCCGGCGTCAGGATCTGCCGGTTGCCGCCCTTGGGGACGTCCTTGCCCATCTCGGTGTTGTCGGCGTAGTAGTACGTCACCGCCTGGCCCTGCGTGGCCGCGACGGACTGCGGCGACGGCACGTCGACGGCGAAATAGGTGATCACGAACGCGATCGCCGGGATGACGAAGAAGAGGCAGAACAGCGCGAGCAGCACTCGCCTGATGCGTCTCCACCGGCGCTTCTTGCGCTGGGCCGGGGTGAGGATCGGCTTCCCGTTCTCGTCGGTCTCCGGGCCGTACGGCTCATCGTCGTACGGCTCGTCGTAGCCGCGGTCGGTGGTGCCGTTGTGCTCGTGGTGCGTGATGAGGTCCGGCTCGTGCTGCGGCGCGACCGGTGGCCGCTGCGGGCGCCGCGGTGGCGGCTGCTGAGGCGTGCCCTGCCGTTGCCACGGCGCCTGGCCAGGGCCCTGCGATCCGGGACCCGGCCGCTGCCCGTACCCGGGGGGCGGGCCGGCGGGGCGGCGGGGCGGTCCGGCCGGGCGTTGCGGACGACGTGCGGGGTCAGGGTCCTGACCTGGCCATCCGCCGTGGGGATCGTCGTTCACTGGGACGTCCTCCGAACCTTCCGTGGTGAGCGCGGTCCTGCGGTCGCAGGTCTCCTTCCAGTTAAGACGTATCGGAGCGGTTCAGGTTCATCGCCGCCAAGAAAAAAGGTGTGCCGGGCACTCGCCCGGCACACCTTTCAGCACCTGTTCAGCCCGATCGTCACGGATCTTCGGCGTTCGGGAACAACGGATCCGAAGTCCCCGGGCCGGGCCTCGTCCAGCTCGGCTTCGTCGGCTTGGTGGGTTTCGTCGGCGTCGTCTCGGTCGGCTCGGTGGGCGTCGTCGGTGTCGGGGTGGTCGTCGGCGTCTCGGGTGTCGTCGTCGTCGGCGGCGGCTTCTGGGCCGTCGTCGTCGGCACGTAGCGCGCGTCCTTGCCGATCGGCTTGACGCTGTCGAACTTCTCCGACGGCTTGCCGGTCATGTACCGGGCCATGAAGTCTTCCCAGATCGGACCGGCGATGGTCCGGCCGTAGACCGCCTTGCCGTTCTTGTCGTGCAGCGGCTTGTTGCCGTCGCCGCCGACCCACACCGACGTCGAGATGCTCGGCGTGTAGCCCACCATCCAGGTCTGCGCGTTGCGGTCGCGGTAGCTCGCCGGGTCGCTGTCCTTGAAGTCGTACTGCTGCGTTCCGGTCTTGCCCGCGCACTCGTGACCCTTCGGGCACTTGAGCTTCGAGTACGGGATGACCTCTTCGAGCGCGTCCGTGACATTGCCCGCGATCTGCTTGCTCTTGGCGGCGTCGTCACTGAACGCGGGCGTGCCCTTGGGCGTCGTCTCGTCGAACTCGACCTCGTCCTGCGAGTTGGTCAGCTTGGCGACGAAGTGCTGCTTCTGCCGGACGCCTTCACCGGCGAACGTGGCGAAACCGGCCGCCATGTCCTCCGCGGTGGTGACCGTGCCACCACCGCCGAGCGCGATGTTGATGTCGGGGCTCAGCTTCGCCTTGCCGCCTTCGGCCTCCACCATCACGCCGGCTTCCTTCGCGGCCTTCGCCACCGGGTCGATCTTCGTCTCGTTGCGGACCATGTCGTAGAACACGGTGTTCGCGGAGACCTTCATCGCCTCGGCGACCGTGCACTGAGGACCGCAGCTGGAGCTCTCGCCCGCGTTTCGGACCGTGCGGCCGTCGAACTTCCGGTTGTTGGTGCCGTCGAAGGTTTCGCCGAGGCCTTTGCCCATCTTGAGAAACGCGGCGAGGTCGAAGGCCTTGAACGCCGAACCGGGGTTGTGCGGGACGTTCGCCCAGTCGATGGCCTGGACGTCCTGGCCCTTGTCGTTCTTCGTCCAGTCCGGGCCGCCCCAGTAGGCGACCACGCCGCCGGTCTTGGGGTCTATCGCGACCAGCGCGTTCAGGATGTTCTCGTCCGTCTGGCCCTTCATCCCCTCGGCGACGGACTCCTCGGCCATCTTCTGCGCCTTGGGGTCGATCGTCGTGGTGATCTTGAAGCCGCCCTGGTGCAGCCGGTCCTGGTCGTAGCCGCGGGCTTCGAGTTCGTCGATCACCCGGTTGCGGATGTGCAGGCTCATCGTCCCGGCGTTGTCGGCCTTCGCCTGCGCCTTCGGGATCGGCTTCGGGAACTGCGCGGCGGCACGCTCACCCGGGTCGAGCCACTTGTTCGACACCATCTGATCCATCACGAAGTTCCAGCGCCGCTGCGCGTACGCGTCGTTCTCGGACCGGCTCGGGCCCTGGATCAGCCCGGCGAGCAGTGCGGCCTCGGACGCGCCGAGCTCCTTGGCGGGCTTCTTGAAGTAGGCCTGCGCGGCCGCTTCGATGCCGTTCGCGCCGCGGCCGAAGTAGATGGTGTTGAGGTAGGCGGTGATGATCTCCTCTTTGGACATCTGGTTGTTCATCTTGAAGGATTTGGCCAGCTCGGTCCATTTACGGGTGAGCGTCGGCGCCTCGTTGGCCGTGGCCTTCTTGATGTACTGCTGGGAGATCGTCGAACCGCCGCCCTGGCCGCCGGTGACGTTGTTGTAGACCGCGCGCAGGATGCCGCCGACGTCGAAACCGGAGTTGGTCTCGAACGACGAGTCCTCGGCCGCGTACACGGCCTTCTTGACCACGTCCGGGACTTCCCCGGGCTTCAGCAGGTACCGGCTTCCGCCGCTGGCGGGCGCGATCTTGCCCATCGGGCTGCCGTCGGCGTACATCAGCGTGATCGGCTGGCTCTGCAGGCTCGCGACGCTTTCCTGCGACGGGACGTCCACCAGGAAGTAGGTGATGACGAACGCGATCGCGGGCACCACGACGAACAGGCCGAACATCGCGTAGAGGACCCGTCGGACGATGCGCCAGCGCCGCTTCTTGCGCTGCTTCGGCGTGAGGACCTTCTTCTTGTCGTCCTGCTCGTCTTCGGCGGACTCGTCGTACGCGTCTTCGCCCTCGGCGCCGAACGCGGCGCTCGGGTGACGATCGTCATAGCGGTCGTCGTACGGGTCGTAGCCGTATGGGTCTTCGGTGCCGTTGTGCGCGTGGTGGGTGATGAGTTCCGGCTCGCGCTCGTACGGTTCCGGCTCGACCGGCCGGACCATCGCGGTGGCCTGATCGGCCGGGGCGGGAGGACGGCGGTCGCCGGGCGGAGGCGGCGGCGGGCGGTGCCCGGCGGCGCCGTTGCGGGCACGCTGGTCACCGGCGGCACGGCCACCGGGCGGCGGGGGTCCCTGCCTGCGCGGGGGCATGCCGTTGGGACGGCGCGGGGCCGCGGGACGGCGCGGTTCGCGGGGTTCATCACCGGAGGGCCACTCGGGGCCGCCGGCGTCGCCGCCCGGCCACTGCGGGTTGGCGGCGCGGGGGTGGGGAGGACGCGGGTTCGCCGAGCGGGGGATGCCGTTCGGGGGAGTCCGGCGCTGGGGGCGGCGCGGCGGTTCTTCGCTCGGCCAGCCGGGATCGTCGGTTTCGCCCGGCCATTGGGCACGGCGAGGTGCATCAGGCTCCTGGCCAGGCCAGGAGCGATTGCGGTCGTCGTTCACGAATGGGCCTCCCAGACCGGCGCTTCGGGGGACGCCGCTCTGTGGTCAACTGCGTTTTCGATACCTGTCACTGACCCGCTGTCCTCTGCGACCGGGTCCGTGGCCGGGTGGTTCCCGGATCTCCTGTTCCGAGGACGTAGGACCGCACCAGGTGGTTCCAGTGACAGCTCCCGCAGACCTCGACCTCGTAGACGGTGAACTCCGCGAAGTGCCCGTCCATCCGTACCAGTTCGTCCGGCGTCTTGGCCGATCCGGCGGCGTGCTTGAGCTCGTCGCCGTACACCCACGACACCAGGGTCAGTTCCTCCCGATGGCAGACCGGGCAGTCCTGATCACCTGGTCGGCCGTGGAATTTCGCGGCACGGAGGAGGTACGGGCCCGCGTCGCAGACGTCGTATGTGCCGACCCGTCCGGAGTGGACGCCCTTGAGCAGCGCGCGCCGCTGTAAGGCGTAGTCCACGACCTGCCGCTGGTTTCGCACGCCAACAGAGTACGGGCTCTTGCTGTGTGGTCCACGCCCCGTTGTCGGCGGGACGGTCCGTATGCGGTCGGACACGCCGAAGATTCGATAACTGTCCGATGAATTTCGGTGGGTTTTCCGGGTACTCGTTCGGGGTTAGCTACACCACTTCGATGTATCGGCGCGATATAGTGGGCCGGTAGGTTGACCGAGCCGGTCACGGTGGCCAACGCGACCGGTCGCGGTTTGTTCCCGGAAGGGGGTGCGGTGTGCTCGAGCTCGCGATCTTGGGGCTGCTGCACGAGACCCCCATGCACGGTTACGTGCTGCGCAAACGTTTGCACGAGACGCTCGGGATGTTCCGGACGTTCTCGTACGGCTCGCTGTACCCGACCCTGCGTCGGCTGCTTCGCGCCGGTTACCTCGTCGAGGAGCTCGAAGAGGTGGAAGACCGGGCGTGGGCACGCCGGGGCAAGCGTGTGTACAAGCTCACCGCCGAGGGCAAGGAACGGTTCGCCGAACTGCTCGGCGACGCAGGGCCGCAGACGTGGGACGACGAAGGCTTCGGCGTCCACCTGGCGTTCTTTTCGAGGACACCGGCCGACGTCAGGATGCGAATCCTGGAAGGCCGCCGTCGTCGGGTCGAGGAACGCCGTGAAGGACTTCGGACGGCAATGGCGCGGGCCGAGGAGAAGATCGACCGCTACACCCGTGAGCTGCACCGGCTCGGGCTGGAGTCCAGTGAGCGGGAGGTGCGCTGGCTCAACGAGCTGATCGCGCACGAACAGGCCGAGCAGCGCGGCCCGGAGACCTGAGGCGCTCTCCGAGCGCGCTGCGCATTACCTACAACTGTTGGACTAATGAAGGAGAAACCGGCATGGGCGAGAACCGCCGCGTTCGGGTGGCCATCGTGGGCGTCGGCAACTGTGCGGCCTCGCTGGTCCAGGGCGTTCAGTACTACCGTGACGCAGATCCCAGCACTCGCGTGCCCGGTTTGATGCACGTCGTGTTCGGCGAGTACCACGTCCGCGACATCGAGTTCGTCGCCGCGTTCGACGTGGACGCCAAGAAGGTCAGCCGTGACCTGTCCGAGGCGATCTTCGCCTCGGAGAACAACACGATCAAGATCGCCGACGTGCCGCCGCTGGGTGTCACCGTGCAGCGCGGGCACACCTACGACGGACTCGGCCGCTTCTACCGCGAGACCATCGAGGAGTCCGACGAGACCCCGGTCGACGTCGTCGCCGCGCTGCGCGAGGCCGAGGTCGACGTGCTCGTCTCGTACCTGCCGGTGGGCTCCGAAGAAGCCGACAAATTCTACGCGCAGGCCTGCATCGACGCCGGTGTGGCGTTCGTCAACGCGCTGCCGGTGTTCATCGCCTCCGACCCCGAGTGGGCGGAGAAGTTCCGCGCGGCCGGTGTCCCGATCGTCGGTGACGACATCAAGTCCCAGGTCGGCGCCACCATCACGCACCGCGTGCTGGCGAAGCTGTTCGAAGACCGCGGCGTCCAGCTCGACCGGACGATGCAGCTCAACGTGGGCGGGAACATGGACTTCCTGAACATGAAGGAGCTGGAGCGGCTCGAGTCGAAGAAGATCTCGAAGACCCAGTCGGTCACCTCGCAGGTCGACCGCGAGCTCGGCAAGGGCAACGTCCACATCGGGCCGTCCGACTACGTGCAGTGGCTCGACGACCGCAAGTGGGCCTACGTCCGGCTCGAAGGCCGTGCCTTCGGCGACGTACCGCTGAACCTGGAGTACAAGCTCGAGGTGTGGGACTCGCCGAACTCGGCGGGCATCATCATCGACGCCGTGCGCGCCGCGAAGATCGCGAAGGACCGCGGCATCGGCGGCCCGATCCTCTCGGCTTCCTCGTACTTCATGAAGTCGCCGCCGGAGCAGTACGACGACGCCACCGCGCGCGACGAGGTCGAGAAGTTCATCGCCGGCGAGGCGTGACCCTCCCCTGACGTGGGCTGAAAGCTCCCTTCACCGCCTGTGGGACGTACGTGGCGATTGCCGAGTCCGTGAAGGCCTCCTTGCCAACCCTCAGGGTAGGCAAGGAGGCCTTCACGGACACCGCAGCCGGAAACCCACGTAGGTGCCTAAGACACGGTCGGCTCTAACCCCTCGTCAGCACTCACGATCCGCCCTCAATCCACGCGAATCACTTGAACCGGGCACGGTCCTCTCGGTGAGAGTCCTTGGACGATCACGCGGTTGTTCAGCCCTCCTGCAGCGCCGCCGGCAGGTCGGTGATCTTGCCGACCACCGTGGTCTGCTCCAGTACCGCCGGATCCGGCGGGAAGTGCGGATTCGGCACCGCGTACACCGTCATCCCCGCGGCCAGCGCCGCGCGCAGCCCGTTGGTCGTGTCCTCCACGGCCGCGCAGTTCTTCGGCTCCGCGCCCAGTAGCTCGGCCGCCTTCAGGTACACGTCGGGCGCCGGCTTTCCGGCGCCGACCTGCTCCGACGAAACCGCCGTCGGCACCGGCAGCCGCGTGATGTCGAGGAACGCCTTGATCAGCAGCGGCGGCGACGAGCTCGCGATCGCCACCGGCCAGTGCTTCGCGACCTCGCGCACGACCTCCGGCGCGCCAGGGATGATCGGCGGCTTCTCCGCGTACCGCCGCGCCATCCGGTCGATCACCACCTGCGCGACGTCGCCGGGCCGGAGCTGGACGCCGAGGTCGTGCGCCAGGTAAGCCGCCCATTCCGGGGTGCTCATCCCCTGCATGGCCCTGGTCGATTCCTCCCGCCAGGTGCCGTGGAACTCGTGGACGACCGCCCGGCGGACCTCGTCCCACATCTTTTCCGAATCCACCAGGACACCGTCGAGATCGAAGATCACCGCTTCCACGCCCTCAACCCTAGGCGCTGTCCGGCAAGTCTGTGCGGCAGATTACTTAGCAATGCTCAGTAATTTTAGTTAGCATGGCTAAGTGACCGCGAAAGTCGCCGATCTCGCCCATCGGCTCCGCCCGCTGGTCTTCCGGCTGTACTACCTCGTCCGCCGGGAGACCCCGCAGGTGCGGCTCGCCCTCACGTCGTCCGCCGCCTCGAACGGCTGGGGCTGGTCAGCCGCCATCCCGATCCCGCCGACGGCCGGGCGGTGCTCGTCGAGGTCACCGAGGTGGGACAGCGCTTCCATCGGCGATTGATCGTCGCGAGGGAGGAGTTCCTCCGCGAACGGCTCCTCGAACTCGACGAGACCGACCGCGCCGCGATCGAAGCCGCGCTCCCCGCCCTCACCAGGTTGCTGCACGAAGACAAGAAGGAGGAACTGATCCGCGATGAGCGCTGAGCACCACTCGAGCCTGTTGGACGCCGTCAACGGGGGGCGGGCCCGGAGGGCAGGGGGGTGGGAAAAACACGGGCAGCCCAAACAGGTATGGATCACCGCGTTCGCCGCGGTCATCGCGTTCATGGGCATCGGGCTCGTCGACCCGATCCTGCTGTCGATCGCGGAGGGCCTGAAGGCGACGCCGTCCGAAGTGACGCTGCTGTTCTCCAGCTACCTCGGCGTCCAGGCGGTCGCGATGCTGGTGACCGGCGCGATGAGTGCCCGGTTCGGGGCCAAGCGGACCGTGGTCGCCGGGCTGACGCTGGTCGTCGTCGCCACCGCGTTGTGCGCCGCGTCCGGCTCGATCGAGCAGCTCATCGGGCTGCGCGCGGTCTGGGGTCTCGGCAACGCCTTCTTCATCGCGACCGCGCTTTCGGTCATCGTCGGCGCCGCGACCGGCGGCCAGGCGGGCGCGATCCTGCTGTACGAAGCCGCGCTCGGCGTCGGTCTCGCGGTCGGCCCGCTGCTGGGCGCCCTGCTCGGCAGCATCTCGTGGCGCGGCCCGTTCCTCGGCACCTCGCTGCTGATGCTGTGCGGTCTCGTGCTGTGCTCGATCTTTCTGACCACCGACGCGAAGGAAAAGCGGCCCAAGATCCGCCTGCTCGACCCGTTCCGCGCGCTCAAGCACGGTGGCCTGCTGCGTACGTCCATCGGTTCCGCGCTCTACACCGCCGCGTTCTTCGTGGTGCTGGCCTGGTCGCCGTTCGTGCTGGAGTGGAGCGCCGTCGCCGTCGGCCTGATCTTCTGCGGCTGGGGTCTTTCGGTCGCCGTCGCGGGCGTGGTGCTGGCGCCGAAACTCGCCGCGAGGCTCGGTGAGCGGCACGCGACCGTGGTCGCCGTCTTCGGTTACGCCGTGTTGCTGCTGGTCATGGCGATCCCGAGCAAGCCGGTGCTGGTCGTCGGCATCATCCTGTCCGGTCTGGTGTCCGGCCTGCTCAACACGCTGTTCACCGGGACGGCGATGTCGATCAGCGGCGCCCCGCGTCCGGTCGCGAGCGCCGGGTACAACTTCTGCCGCTGGCTCGGCGGCGCGGTCGCCGCGACCGTCGTAGGTCACCTGGCCGAGTGGTTCGGCGCCAAGCAGGCGCCGTTCGTGATCGCCGCGATCCTGTGCGTGCTGGCCGGCGCCCTGCTGACGATCCGCGAGAAGTCCGCCGACCCGCACACGATTCCGGCCGGGGCGGTCCTCGTGGGCGAAGAGATGTGAATCGGAACAAAGGGTGAACACCGGACCAACGAGGGGTTTCCTCTCGTCGGTCCGGTGCCTTAGCGTCGACCTCCCGAACTGCCTGACCGGAGGTCCGCGTGAAGTTCCTTCCGTTGCTGGCCGGCCACTCACCAAGCCGGGCGTCAGTGACCTGTACCTACCGCTGTGGCGACGCGTGCTTCCACGACGCGCCGAACACGTCGGACAACCCGACCTTCGCCGACGTGCTCGGCGCGGTGAGCCGCCGCGGCGCGTTGAAGGCGACCGCAGTCGTCGCGCTGGCCGCCGGGGCGCCGCTCGCGCTCGCCGCCCCCGCCTCCGCGGCACCGGCGGGCCGTCCGAAACCACCGCCCGGCACCGACTACCAGCGGGTCCAGCCGAACACTCTCGACGCCGTCGTGGTGCCCGAGGGCTACGAACAGGGCATCGTGATCCGCTGGGGTGACGCGGTGCTGCCCGGCGCGCCGGAGTTCGACTTCGACCATCAGACCGCCGAGGCGCAGGCGAAGCAGTTCGGCTACAACTGCGACTTCGCCGCGCTGCTGCCGCTCGACCACTGGGGCCTCTCCTCGCTCCTGGTCACGAACCACGAGTACACCTCGGAAGAGTTCATGTTCCGCGGCTACGACCGGGACAACCCGACCGAGGAACAGGTCAAGATCGCCTGGGCGGCCCACGGGTTGACCGTCGTCCAGGTGACGCGCGGCCGCGACACCGGGCACCTGCGGCCGAAGATGTCCCGCTACAACCGGCGGATCACGCTGCACACGCCGTTCAAGGTCACGGGTCCCGCGGCGGGAAGCGACCTGCTCAAGACCGCCGCCGATCCCACCGGCACGGTGGTGCTGGGCACGATGAACAACTGCGCGGGCGGCGTCACGCCGTGGGGCACGATCCTGTCCGGCGAGGAGAACATCAACCAGTACTTCGGCAACGCGGACACGGTGGCCGATCCGGTGAAGCGCAAGCGCTACGCGCGGTACGGCATCAAGGGCACCGCGACCACCCGCAAGTGGGAACGGTTCGACGCGCGCTGGGACATCGCCAGGGAACCGAACGAGGCCCACCGCTTCGGCTGGGTGATCGAGCTGGACCCGAACGATCCGGACAGTACCCCGGTCAAGCACACGCATCTGGGCCGGTTCAAGCACGAGACGGCGAACATCCGCGTCGCCAAGGACGGCCGCGTGGTCGCCTACTCCGGTGACGACGAGCGCTTCGAGTACATCTACAAATTCATCTCGAAGGGCCGCATGAAGCCGGGCGACAGCGCGCATGCCCGGCGGCACAACATGACCCTCCTCGACGACGGCACGCTCTACGTCGGCCGGTTCACCGGCGACAGCCCGCCCGCCGAGATCGACGGCACCGGGAAACTGCCGAGCGACGGTGAATTCGACGGCGGCGGCGAGTGGATCCCGCTGGCGTCGGGAAACAAGTCCTTTGTGGACGGAATGACCGCCGAAGAGGTGTACGTCTTCACCCGCGAGGCGGCCGACAAGGTGGGCGCCACCAAGATGGATCGCCCGGAGGACATCCAGGCCCATCCGTACACCGGCCGGATCTACTGCGCGCTGAGCAACAACGTCGAACGCGGCAACCCCGGCAAGGAAGGCGCCACCGAGCCCAACCCGCGGCTGAACAACAAGCACGGGCAGGTGCTGGAGCTCGAAGAGCGTCGCGGCGACGCGCTCGCGCTGACCTTCAGCTGGCGGTTGTTCCTAGTGTGCGGTGATCCGGCCTCACCGGACACCTACTTCGCGGGCTTCCCCAAGGACCAGGTCTCGCCGATCTCCAGCCCTGACAACGTGGCCTTCGACCGGCACGGCAACCTCTGGATCTCCACCGACTCGGCGGGCGCCCTCGGCATCAACGACGGCCTCTACTCGGTGCCGCTGGAAGGCCGCAACCGCGGCGAGCTGAAGCTGTTCCTCACCGTGCCCCGCGGCGCGGAGACCTGCGGCCCGATCGTCGAGCGGAAGATCGTCACGGTCTGTGTCCAGCATCCGGGTGAAGTGGACGGCGCGAACGCCGACAAACCGGCCTCCCATTGGCCGGACGGCGGCGAAAGCCAGCCCCGTCCCTCGGTGGTGGCGGTGTGGAAACCGGGCAGGCATGGCCTGGCCGACATCGGTTCTTAGTCGAAAAGCAACGATCTAGCAGTACTTTTGGTCGATGGCGCGCCGCCGGGTCCGGCAGCGCGCCATCGCTCGTTCGCGCGCTGTTCATCTTCTGGCCAGAGCCGGATCGTTTTGGTCGCTTAACGTCACGGCGTTCCCCCGACTGGACTACGTGTACCCACCGCGACCATGGAGGCCCTGTGTCCTTCGAGCCTCAGCGGCTGCTGCCGTTGATCACCTCCCACCCCGGTGGCCGCTCCGCGGTCACCTGCGAGTACCGCTGCGGCAACGCGTGCGCCCACCCCGAGCCGAACACGTCGGACAACGAATACTTCGGCGACGTCGTCAAGAACATGCTGTCCCGTCGTGGCGCGCTGAAGGCCGGCGCCGTGATGGCCGCGGCCGCCGGTGGTTTCGCCGCGCTGTCCGGCACGGCCGCCGCCGAGACCCCGGCTGACGTATCCAGTGCTGCCGCCGCGGGCCACGGCAAGCCGGGCCGCCCCGGACGTCCGGTGCCGGGCACCGACTTCGAAGCGGTGCCGCCGAACACGCTCGACGCGGTCACCATCCCCGAGGGTTACGAGCAGCGCGTCGTCATCCGCTGGGGCGACGCCGTCGAGTGGGGCGCGCCGAAGTTCGACTTCCACAAGCAGACCGCGGCCGCGCAGGCGAAGCAGTTCGGCTACAACTGCGACTTCGTCGGCCTGATCCCGCAGGACCCGCTGGGTATCCGCAACCTCATGGTGGTGAACCACGAGTACACCACCGAGGTCCACATGTTCCCGGTCGACCAGTACGACCCGAAGAACCCGACCGAGGAGCAGGTCAAGATCGCGTGGGCGGCGCACGGCCTTTCGGTCGTCCAGGCCTTCCGCGACCCGATCGGTGGCGCCCTGCGTGTGACGCCGAGCCCGTTCAACCGCCGCATCACGCTGAACACCTCGTTCGAGGTGCGCGGCCCGGCCGCCGGTTCGAAGTACCTCAAGACGTCCGCGGACCCGACCGGCCGCAAGGTCTTCGGCACGCAGAACAACTGCGCCGGCGGCGTGACCCCGTGGGGCACCGTGCTTTCCGGCGAGGAGAACGTCAACCAGTACTTCGCCAACGCGGCCAAGGTCACCGACCCCGTCGCGGCCGCACGCCTGAAGCGGTACGGCTTCTCCGGCACCGAAAGCACCCGCAAGTGGGAGCGGTTCGACAAGCGCTGGGACCTCGCGCAGGAGCCCAACGAGGCCAACCGGTTCGGCTGGGTCGTCGAAATCGACCCGAACGACCCGAACTCGACGCCGATCAAGCACACCGCGCTCGGCCGGTTCAAGCACGAGGCCGCGAACGTCAAGATCACCAAGGACGGCCGGGTCGCCGTCTACTCCGGTGACGACGAGCGGTTCGAGTACATCTACAAGTTCGTCTCCAAGGGCAAGTACAAGCCGGGCAAGAGCGCGCACGCGCGTCGCCACAACTCGGCGCTGCTCGACGACGGCACCCTCTACGTCGCCCGCTTCACCGGCGACAGCCCGGCTTCCGAGATCGACGGTACCGGGAAACTTCCCTCGGACGGCGAATTCGACGGCGTCGGCGAATGGATCCCGCTGGCCTCCGGCAACAAGTCCTTTGTGGACGGTTTCACCGCCGAAGAGGTCTACGTCTTCACCCGCGAGGCGGCGGACAAGGTCCAGCCGACCAAGATGGACCGGCCCGAGGACATCGAGCCGAACCCGGTCAACGGCCGGATCTACGCCGCGCTGACCAACAACAGCCAGCGCGGCCCCGCGGGCAAGGCGAACGTCGACGAGGCGAACCCGCGGCCGAACAACCGCAACGGTCACGTCCTGGAGTGGGAAGAGAACGGCGGCGACGCGGCGTCGACGAAGTTCTCCTGGCGGCTCCTGCTGGTCTGCGGTGACCCGAAGACGGCGGACACCTACTTCGGCGGCTTCCCGAAGGAGCAGGTCAGCCCGATCTCCTGCCCGGACAACGTCGCGTTCGACCGGCACGGCAACCTGTGGATCTCCACCGACGGCAACGCGCTCGGCTCGAACGACGGCTTGTTCTCGGTGCCGGTCACCGGGCCTCAGCGCGGTCAGGTCAAGCAGTTCCTCACCGTGCCGAACGGCGGTGAGGCCTGTGGTCCGGTCGTGACCGATCATCTGGTGCTCGTCGCGGTCCAGCACCCCGGTGAGGACGCGCCGAACTCCGGCAGCCCGGTGTCGCACTGGCCGGACGGCGGCACGTCGCAGCCGCGGCCGTCGATCGTTTCGGTGTGGAAGAAGGGCCGCTGGGGCCAGGTCGGCCGTATCGGCGTCAAGTAGTGGCCTCCGGCGCCCCGATCACTCTCGGCGAGACTTGTTCTGCCTGATCGGGGCGCCGGACGACACCGTTCGGTGATTACGGAACCCTGCCGCGCTCATTAGCTTCAGCCCTGTGAAAAGGGCACTGGTGTTCATGACGGCAGGCGCACTCGTGGCGGGCATCCTTCCCTCGTCCGCACAGGCCGCGACCGTCCCGTCCGGTTGCGCCGGTGGCGCCGCGCCGAACCCGAGCCTCGAGCAGGGCAGCCCGCCCGCCGGCTACACGTTCAACCCCGCCGCCCCGGTACCTCCCGGCACGCCGAGGAGCAAGCAACCCCGGCTGTCGACGGCCAGCGGCTACCAGCCCGACGGCGGCAAATACGCCCTGATCTCGACGCCGGACAAGATGGTCAGCACCGCCTACGCGGCGATGAAGTTCGTGCCCGGCGCCGTCTACACGCTGACCGACTGGACCGGCACGAACGACGGCAACCTCCGGCGCGCGGACGCCGTCCAGGAGACCGGACTGCGGTTCTACGACGGGTCCGGCAAGGTGGTCCTGGAGAACAAGCTCAAGGTCGTGCACGCCGTCGAGGCCGACGGCAAACTGGCCCGGCAGGATTTCCCGCCGTCGATCGCCCCGCCGTCGGCCGGTTCGGTGAAGTTCTTCGCCGCCACCGACCGCAACTGGGTCATGTGGGACTGCGTCCACCTGCGGGTCGACTCGTTCTCGGCGAAGGCGGAGGTGCGGGACCCGGCGAGCGGCGCCTGGGGCGCCACGGCCACCCTCGAGGCGGGCACCACCGCGAACTACCGCTTCACGGTCACCAACGACGGCACCACGACGCTGACCGGCATCAAGGTCGAAGACCCGTACTGCGACGTGAACCCCACCCCGATCGCGACCCTCGAAGCCGGCAAGTCCGCGACCGTCGCCTGCGACCACAAGAACATCACCGAAGCGGACAACGGCCACGTCAGCACCGTGACCGTCTCCAGCGGAACCTTGCCGAAGAAGACCGCGACCACGACCATCAAGGTCACCCCGCCGCCCGCGATCGACGAGATCGGCGAATTCGCCTGGGACGACGTCGACCGGAACGGCCTGCAGGACCCCGGGGAGCCGGGCGTTCAGGGCGTGAAGGTGACTTTGAAGGACGCGTCGGGCACGGCGCTGGGGACGCTCACCACCGGCGCCGACGGCAAGTACCGCTTCACCAAGCTGAAAGACGGCATCTACCAGGTCTGCTTCGACATCGCCGGGCTTCCCTTCACGTACACGGCGAAGGACGCGGGCGACGACGCGAAGGATTCGGACGCCGACCCGGCGACCGGTTGCACCGCGACCACCACCGTCGGCCCTCGCAAACGGATCGACCTGACGCTCGCCGCGGGTCTCGTCGCGCCGCTGAGCAGGCTGGGCGACTTCGTGTGGCTGGACAAGGACAAGGACGGCCTCCAGCGCCGCGACGAGCTCGGCGTTCCGGATGTGAAGGTGACGTTGAAGGACGCTTCCGGCAAGGAGACGGCCTCGACCGTGACCGGGCCGGACGGGCGGTACGCCTTCGAACGGGTGCTTCCGGGCTCGTACCAGGTGTGCTTCGACGTCGGCTCGCGCCGGCTGACCCGGTCCGGAGTCGCGCACCACGACGGCACCGACTCGGCGGCGGACCCCGCGACCGGCTGCACGCCGGTGGCCTCGCCGAACGCGCCGGAGGACCTGACCAGGGACGCCGGGCTGATCGAGCCGTGAATTGTCGGTGGGTGCCGCTAACGTCGTCCACCGTGACTTCCCATCTCGACGCCACCCGCGAGTCCTACGACACCGTCGCCGAGGACTACGCGGCGCGGATCGGACCGCTCTTCGACCGGGAGCCGATCAGCCGCGCGATGCTCGTCGCGTTCGCCGAGCAGGTGCGCGGCCCGGTCGCCGACGTCGGCTGCGGTCCTGGCCACGTCACCGCTCACCTGGCGGCGCTCGGCCTCGACGTCACCGGTGTCGACTTGTCGCCGAAAATGGTCGAGATAGCCCGTCGTCATTACCCTGAACAGCGGTTTTCGGTCGGCTCGATGACCGCCCTGGACTTCCCGGACGGCGAACTGGGCGGTCTCGTCGCCTGGTGGTCGATCTTCCACCTGCCGCCGGAGGAGCTCCCGGCGGTGTTCGCGGAGTTCCGTCGCACCCTCGTGCCTGGTGGGCGAGTACTGCTCGGGTTCCATGTCGGAGACGAGCGGCTGAGCCCGGAGACGGCGTACGGCCACCCGGTCACCTACGACGCCTACCTGCTGGATCCCGGCCGGATCGCGGATCTGCTGGCGCAGGCGGGCTTCGAGGTCACCGCGCGGCTGGCCATGGAAGGGAGGAAGTGGCCACAGTCCTGCCTGTCCGGCCGTGCGGTTTGACTCGCGGGCCGCGGACCTGATCTCCTGCGCACGCAACCGAGGCGGGCGGGGCCATGACGCAGACGAACACGACGACGGGTGAGAACACGCCCGGCTGGCCTTCGCGCGCCTGGTACCTGAGGCCGTCGACCTGGACTTGGTTCGGGTTCGGCCTGGTCCTGATGGTCTACGCCGACCTGGCCTGGCGCCGTCGCTGGATGAGCGACGACGGGCTGATCGTGCTGCGGACGGTCCGGCAGATCCTCGCGGGCAACGGTCCGGTGTTCAACGTCGGCGAGCGGGTCGAGACCAACACGAGTCCTTTGTGGACGGCGGTTCTGAGCGTCCTCGGGCTGCTCCCTGGGGTGCCGCTGGAGTGGGTCTCCGTGGTCACCGGGCTGGTCTTCTCGGTCGCCGGGTTGTTCTTCGGCCTGGACGGCGCCCGGCGGCTCTATCAGCCGCTGGCGTTCCACGGACTCGCCCCCGCCGGGGCGCTGGTGGTCTGCGCGCTGCCGCCGTTCCGCGACTTCGCGACGTCCGGGCTCGAGACCGGGCTGATCACCTTGTGGCTGGGCGGTACCTGGTGGCTGCTTGTCCGCCGTACGTCCACAATGGACGATCTGCGTACCTGGCCGGTCGCGCTGGTCGCCGGGCTGGGGCCGTTGGTGCGGCCCGATCTCGCCCTCTTCAGCGCTGTCGCCTTGGCGGCGTTGCTCGTCCTCGCGCGGCCGGGACGTCGCCACGCGATGGGCCTGATGGCCGTGGCGGCCGCGCTCCCGTTGGCGTATCAGGTGTTCCGGATGGGCTACTACGGTCTGCTGACGCCGAACACCGCGCTGGTCAAGGAGGCGTCGGAAGCGAACTGGGCCCGTGGATGGGCCTACCTTGCCGATCTCGTCCAGCCGTACTGGCTGTGGCTCCCGCTGCTGCTGCTCGCGGCCGCGGTCGTCACGGTTTCGTCCACTATGGACAGAACCTTCGTGGTGCTCACCGCGGTTCCGGTGGCCGGAGCGGTGTTGCTCGCGGTGTACGTGATCCGGGTCGGCGGGGATTTCATGCACGGGCGCATGCTGCTCCCGGCGCTGTTCTGCCTGCTCCTGCCGGTGCTGGCCGTGCCGGTGACGAGGGTGACCGTGGCGCTTCTGGTCGCCGTCGGGATCTGGGCGTTCGTGGCCGCCGCATCGCTTCGCCCGGCGTATTCGGCTTCTCCGCGCGCTGTGGGCGTCACGGACGAGCGAGCGTTCTGGTCACGGTCGACCGGGCACGAGCATCCGATCCTGGCGGAGGACTACGCCGGCCACCCGCTGATGCCGTCGGCGCTGGCGGCCGTCCGGGGTGTGGAAGGTCCGGCGGTGCTGATCCAGGACTACACGACCAGACGCTGGTACGCGTACCCGACGGACCGGCCGTACGTGACCGTCGCGGCGGACAGCATGGGCGCGCTCGGCCTGCTGATCCCGCTCGACATGCGGCTGCGCGACGGTTACGGCCTCGCCAACCCGTTCGCCGCCCATTCGACATCGCTCCCCGGCGGCCGTCCTGGCCACCAGAAATGGCTGCCCCCGGTGTGGGAGCTGGCGAATTCGGCGCGGCTCCCGATCGCCGAAGGCGGTCCGGTCCGCGCCGCGGACGTCGCCGCCGCCCGAGCGGCGCTCGACTGCCAGGCTCTCGTGGCGATCGACGCGTCGGTCCGGGATCCGCTGACGGCCGGCCGCTTCGCGGACAACCTCGCCGGTTCGTTCACCCGCGGCTCCATCCGGTTCCCGAGGGTGGCGACGCCGCCTGTCGTCTGCGCCCCCTGATCACGCGAGTTCGCCGTCTGGACACGCGTTTACCGGTCCAGATCCGAACCCACTAGCGTGGCCGGCATGGCTGATCTCCCCTTGGCTCTCGTCACCGGCGCCACCCGCGGTATCGGTGCCGCGGCCGCCCGCGCGCTCGCCCCGACCCACCGGTTGCTGCTCGGCGGCCGCGACGCCGGCGCGCTCGGCGAACTGGCGGGCACACTGCCCGAGGCGAAGCCGTGGCCGATCGACCTGACCGACACGGAGACACTGGAGACGGCGACCGCCGAAATCGGCGCGCTGGACGTGCTGGTGCACTCGGCGGGCGTGGCGCGGCTCGGCACGGTCGAGACCGCGACCGACGCCGACTGGCGAGCGAACTTCGAGGTCAACGTCCTCGGCGTCGTCACGCTGACCAGGCTGTTGCTGCCCGCGCTGCGTGCTTCGAAGGGGCACGTCGTCGTGATCAACTCGGGCGCCGGGCAGAACGCGCGGCCGGGCTGGGGTCCGTACGCCGCGAGCAAGTTCGCCGTCCGAGCCTTCGCCGACTCCCTGCGCGAGGAGGAGTCCGCGCTTCGGGTGACGTCGATCTACCCCGGTCGCACCGACACCGAAATGCAGCAGGCGATCGTCGCCGACGAGGGCCGCGCGTACGAGCCGGAACGCTTTCTGCGCCCCGAATCCGTCGCGGCCGCCGTCCTCGCCGCGGTCTCCGCCACCGGTGACGCGCACCCGACCGAGGTGACCCTCCGGCCGCGCGGCCTGGTCTAGCCTCGCTTAGCAGCGCGCGGGTTCCCAATGTCGCATTGGGCGCGCGGGCCAGTTGTCCACAGCCCCTCACCGTTGTGGACAACTCCGCCCTGACCAGCACTTTCCCGGGTCCCGCCCCGCCCACCCCCGATAGACTGGCCTCGGGGCCGCCCCCCTGGGACGGGTGGGGGCTGCGTAGGTGAGTTAAGAGCGCAGGCGTGCGGCGGTGTGGGCGACTTCGGCCTGCACCTTGCCGCGGTCCACCCGCAGTGGTTCGCCGTCGCCGACGACCTGCTCGCCCGCCACCCACACGTCGCGAACGCGGCGCGAGCCCGCGGCCCACACCAGGTTCGCGAACAGTTGCGCGTCGGGCACGTCGATACCGGTCGCGAAGGCCGGGTCGTCGAGGTCGACGTGCACCATGTCCGCCCACCGGCCGGCTTCCAGCGCGCCGATGTCGGTCCGGCCCAGCGCGTCCGCGCCGCCGCGGGTGCCGAGCAGGAACGCGTCGGCCGCGGTCAGCACGGTCGAGTCACCGGTCGCGAGCCGCGCGAACATCGCCGAGAGCTGCACTTCCTCCCACAGGTCGATGTCGTCGTTCGACGCCGGGCCGTCGGTGCCGAGCCCGATGGCGACGCCCGCCTTCCGCAGCTCCGTCACCCGGGCGATGCCCGAGGCGAGCTTCGCGTTCGATCCGGGACAGTGCGCCATCCCGACGCCGCGCGCGGCGAACAGCGCGATGTCCTCGTCGGACAGGTGGATCGCGTGCGCGGCCAGCGTCCGGCCCCGCAGCATCCCGACCTTCTCCAGCAGCGCGGGCACCGAACCGTGCGCTTCACGCTGCTTGACGTCTTCGAGCGCCGCCTCGGCCACGTGGATCTGCACCAGCGCGCCACGCTCGGCCGCCGATTCCGCGGTCGCCCGCAGCGCTTCCTCGTTCAGCATGTACGCCGAGTGCGGCCCGTAGCCGACCTCGATCCGGTCACCGGGCCCGAACCGGAGACCGTCGGTGTCGATCCAGCGTTCGATGCTCTTCAGCATCGCGCGCCAGTCCATCCCCGGCAGTTCCATGATCGGCGGGGCCAGCACCACCCGGCCACCGGTGGCGAGCACCGCGTCGGCGAGCTGCTCGCCTTCGAAGTACATCTCCGCGCTGGTCGTGACGCCGTGCCGCAGCATCTCGATCGAGCCCAGCATCATGCCGGTGCGGATGTCGGCGGGCTCCAGCTTCGCTTCGGTGGGCCAGATGATCTCGGTCAGCCACGGCAGCAGCGGCAGGTCGCCGCCCATGCCGCGCAGCAGCGTCATCGGGCTGTGCGCGTGCGCGTTGACCAGCCCGGGCAGGAGGATGCCGCTCAACCGGGTCACGGGAGCGGACGTTTCGGGGGCCCCGGACAGGGGACCGACATGGGTGACGCGGCCCGTCTCGTCCACGTCGACCACGGCGTCACGCAGCAACGAGCAAGCGGGGTCGGCGGGGAGAACGACAGGAGCGTGGAAACGGCGTTGCATATATGGAGCTTACGGACCGTACTCTTTATCGCGCCGACCGCTATCTCGTCGCCAGGGCGTGGCTGGTCATCAATGTCACGGACTTCTTGTCGGCGCCCTGCCGCCGAGATAGCGGGGGCCTTCAGCCAAAAGGGCGCGACTCCAAGAGATCAAAAGACCTCGGTCGCCTGCACCCACACTCAGCTCAGTCCACGACGCCGCTCCGCCACGCCCAGGCCGCGATCTCCACCCGGTTCCGTGCGCCGACCTTGCCCTGCACGGACGCCAGATGCGTCTTCACGGTGGACAGCGACAGGAACAGCTCGGCCCCGATCTCCGTGTTCGTCAGCCCCTTCGCGGCCGCCTTGACCACGTCCAGCTCCCGCGCGGTCAGCGGCTCCGAAGGCGGGGTGACGTCGCGTTTCACCGCCCCGCCGTCGAAATGCTTCAGCAGCCGGACGGTGATCTGCGGCGACACCAGCGCGTCCCCGCGCGCCGCCGCTCGCACGGCTTCGATCAGCAGCGCGGGCCCGGCGTCCTTCAGCAGGAACCCGCTCGCACCGTTCCGCAGCGCGGTGTGCACGTACTCGTCGAGGTCGAACGTCGTGACCACCACGACCTTCAGCGGATCGGCGACGTCCGGGCCCGCCAGCTGCTTGGTGACCTCGAGACCGTCGATCCCCGGCATGCGGATGTCCAGCAGACAGACGTCCGGCCGCAGTTCGCGCGCCTTCGCGACCGCCGAGACGCCGTCCGGCACGTCGGCGACCACCTCGATGTCGTCCTGCGCGTCCAGGATCATCCGGAAGCCGATCCGCACCATGTCCTGGTCGTCGGCGATCAGTACCCGGATCACTCTTCTCCTTCAAGTGGTAGCCACGCTTCGACGCGCCATCCGCCGCCCGGCGCCCGTCCGGCGGTGAGCCGGCCGTGCAACAGGGCGACCCGTTCGCGCATGCCGATCAGACCGTAGCCGCCCGACCCGCCCGCCGGACGGCCCTGTGGCTCGCGTCCGTCGTCGGTCACCTGGAGGTGCAGTTCGTTCTCGCACACCTCGGCGATGACCAGCGCCTCCTTCGCGCCGGACGCGTGCTTGCCGATATTCGTCAGCGACTCCTGCACCAGCCGCAACGCCGACCGCCCGACCTCGTGCGGCACGTTCGGCGGCAGTTCGAGCTTCATCGACGTCTGCACGCCGTGGTTCGACCGTTCGACCAGCGTCCGCAGATCGGCGGCGAGATCGGTGGTGGCCTGTTCGCTGAACTCGCTGCTCCCGGCCGGGGCGTCACCGCGCATACTCCGCACAAGCCGGCGCATCGCCGCGAGCGCCTCCACCCCGGCGTCCTCGATCCGGCCCATCGCCTCGACCGCGACCTGCGGATTCTTCTCGCCCATCATCTTCGCCGCCTGCGCCTGCACGACGATCCCGGTGACGTGGTGGGCGACCACGTCGTGCAGTTCCCGCGCCAGCGCCATCCGCTCCGACGTCTGCGCGTCGCTGATCGCCGACTGGATGACCTGCGTGCGTTCCGAATCCCGTGACCGCAACGCCAGGCCGATCGCCACCGAGATGCCGAGCAGCAGCAGCGCGGCGACGACGAGGCCGGCGATGTCGTCCGGGTCGGTCATCAGCCGGGGCGTGGGCCGTTTGGTGTTGAGGATGGAGGCCACGGCGACCACCATCGACAGCCCGGCGATCCGCGACGCGGCCTTGCTCAGCCCGACCGCGCGGACCAGCGTGACGACCAGGCCCATCCCCGCCACGACCTGCGTGCCCGGCACGCCGCCGGGGGTCGGGTAGTCGTAGCGGAGCCGGAGGAACGGCGTCACCAGCGCCGAAAGCAGCATGACCGCGGTGAGCACGACCATCGCGTCGGCGGGCCGCCGCGGCGCGGCGATCGCGATGATCGCCGCGACGATCGAGCAGACGAGGATGGGGAAGCCGTGCGCCCCGCTCTCGTAGGTGAAGCCGAACTCCAGGATCAGCGCGACGCCCAGCAGGCCGATGAGCGGCCATTGGCCCATCACCAGCTTGTTGAGCTTCTGCAGCTTCTCGTAGTTTTTCGGATGCGCCGTCCGGTCGCGTCCGGGGATCGCGAAGAGCAGTGTGCCGCCCAGCAGGAGACCGCCGAACAGCATCGCCTGCGCCATGGTGCCGTTCGACTCGCTGCCGTAGTAGTACCGGCCGGACACCGCGGTCAGCGTGGCCAGCACCAGACCGGAGATCACGGCGAAGGCGACACCCGGCCGCGTCCGGCGCGCGGCGTAGAACAGGACCTCGACCCCCGCGACCACCTCTGTGATGGACAGATGGGCGAGCACGCTCGAGTAGGTCGGGATGTTGAAATACCGGACGACCAGCGTGTACGCCACCAGCACGACCGAGGCCGCGACGGCGGCGACGGCGGCCCGCTTCTGTGCCCAGAGCGCGCAGAACACCATCGCGAAGATGCCGGGCAAGAGCAGGAGATCGATCCCGCGCGGGCCCGTGTCGTCGAAGGCGGCGTCGGTCACGAAGACCAGGTCGAACGCGAGCGCGGCCAGCAGGACGACGGCGGGCATGCCGATACGTCGCGCGAGCGCACTCACCCGCGCGGGGAACTTGTTCTGGGCCGGACCTGCTGTCACACCGTGACGGTAGAGGATCGGCCGCCGTCCGCACCTTGGCCGACCGGCCCGAGCCGGGTCGGCCGATCGGCCGATACGCGGGTGATCAGCACTGGCCGTCTGCCCGAAGTGGACACCGGCGGTTCACCGCGAAGCTCTTTCCCGAAGCAGAACACAAGTGACTGACTAGGGAGAATCACGGTGGCGGATCCACAGTGGACAGGGCAGCCGGTGCTTTCGGGCCGCGGGCTGGTGAAGCGGTACGGCACGCAGCACGCGCTGGCCGGGATCGACATCGACATCCAGGCGGGTGACGCGGTCGCCATCGTCGGGCCCTCCGGCTCGGGCAAGACCTCCCTGCTGCACGTGCTCGCCGGGATCCTCCGCGCCGACTCCGGGCAGATCTTCCTCGCCGGGCAGCGGGTCGACCAGCTCAACGAGCGCAAGCGCAGCGAGCTGCGGCGCACCGAGTTCGGCTTCGTGTTCCAGTCCGGCATGCTCGTCGCGGAACTGAGCGCCGAGGAGAACGTCGCGCTGCCGTCGCTGCTGGGTGGCAAGGGCCGCAAGGAATCCATCGAGGCCGGCCGCGAATGGCTGGCGAAGCTCGGCCTCGCGGGCAAGGAGAAGCGCCGCCCCGGTGAGCTTTCCGGTGGCGAGGCGCAGCGCGTCGCGATCGCACGCGCGCTGACGCACCGGCCGAAGGTGATCTTCGCCGACGAGCCGACCGGCGCGCTCGACACCCGCACCGGCCGCGCCACCATGGACGCGCTGCTCGCCGCGGCCGCCGACAGCGGTGCCGCCGTGATCGTGGTGACCCACGACCGCGAGCTCGCCGAGGCCATGCCGCGCACCGTCTCCATCCGGGACGGCCTGATCGCGACGAGGTTGGCCGCGTAATGAACAGCTTCCAGCTGGCCATGCGGGTGCTCCGGGTCGACCGCCGGACCCGCACGTCGGCCATCCTCACCGCGGTCGGGGTCGCCGTCGCGACCAGTCTGGTGCTTCTGCTGGCCTCCCTTCCCGGTGCCACGCAGGCCCGCTCCCAGCGGGCGATCTGGCAGGACATCGGCAGCTACTACTCCCAGTCCGGCGAGAGCCAGGGGCCGGCGCCGCTGCTGATGGCGGCGAACAAGGACTACTCGGGCGACCGCGAGATCACCCGCGTCGACATCGCCCAGACCGGCACTTCGCCGATGCTCAGCCTGCCGCCGGGCATCCCGCGGCTGCCCGCACCTGGCGAGTCGATCGTGTCCCCCGCCCTCGGGAAACTGATCCAGTCGACGCCGCAGGCGCAGCTCGGGGACCGGTTCGGCAAACTCGTCGACGCGCTCGGACCCGAATCGCTGATGTATCCGGAGCAGCTGGTCGCCGTCGTCGGCCACACCCCGGAGTCGATGCCGAAGACGGCGATGGCCGCGGACGGCTTCCCCAACAAGCCGGCGAAGCCCGACCCGATGCTCGAACTGCTCGCCTGGGTCGGTGTGATCGTCCTGCTCGTGCCGAGCCTGGTGCTCGTCGCGTCTTCGGCCAGGCTCACCGCCGCCCGGCGTGAGCTGCGGATGGCGGCGCTCCGGCTGGCCGGGGCGACTCCCGGCCAGGTGACGAAGATCGTCGCCGCCGAGACGGCGTTGTCCGCCGTGGTCGGCGCGCTGCTCGGCATCCTCGTGGCGCCGGCGCTCCAAGGACTCTCGACGTTCGTCCCGTGGGGCGGCGGAACCTGGCTCGCGTCGGACTTCAGCCTGTCGGTCGGCTCGACCATCGCGGTCGCCATCGCGATCCCGCTGCTGGTCGTCTTCGCCGGGGTCCTCGGCATCCGCCGAGTGCTGAAGACGCCGCTGTTCGCGGCTTCGGCACACGCCCGCAAGCCGCTGCACTGGTGGCGGCTGCTCGCGGTCCCCGTAGCCGGTGCCTTCTTCCTCTTCGCGATCAGCCAGGACAACGCCAGCTTGCCGATGGTGATGCTCGGCCTGTTCCTGCTGGTCGGGTCGGCGGCGATCATCGGACCGTGGGTCACCGCGGCGGTCGGCGGCACGTTCGTCCGGATCTGGCGCAAACCGGCCTCGCTGCTGGCGGGACGCAGGCTCCGCGACGACCCGAAGAGCGCCTACCGCGCCACCGCGGGTGTCGTGCTCGCCGTCTTCACCGGCTCGATGGCGCTGACCCTGCTGCCCTCGTTCGAGTCGATGGCGGGCGGCGGCCGGACCTTCAAGGACAACGTCCTCTACGCCCAATCCGACGCGACCCAGGCGCAGCAGATCGCCGACCAGACCAACGCGTCCCTCGCCCGCTACGGGATCACCGAGAAGGCCGTCTCGGTCGGGCAGGTCTACCTGTCCACCGGTGAGCCGGGCACCCGCTCCCAGAATTTGAACCGGGCCTTCGTGATGACCTGCGAGGACGCCACGAAACTCCTGCGGGTGAACATCGGCGGCTCCTGCCGGCCGGGTCCCGCGATCTACAGCAGGTACGGGATCAACCCGGCGGAGTACCGCGTGCTGTCGGAGTACGACAAGGCCGGTCCGCAGCTGGATCCGAAGGCTCCCGTGCACCTCTTCCCTCAGGGTGACGAGGACACGTCCAGCACGATCGTCATCGACCCGGCCCTGGTTCCCGCGGGTGTCACGCCGGAGCGCTTCGACGTGATCGTGCCGACCACCACGGAGAACGCCGAGGTCGTGCGGACGGCGCTGGTCGGGGCGGCCCCCGGCCAGGAGGTCGGCAGCCGCGGCCTGCACCTGATCGGTCAGCAGCAGGAGCTCGGCGACCTGCGCCGGGTCACGGTGATCGGCCTGATCGCGGCCGGCGTGCTCGCCGGGTGCAGCGCGGCCGTGGCGACCGCGGGCTCGGTGATGGACCGCCGCCGCACCTTCGGGGCGCTCATCGCGGCCGGGACACCGGTCCGGGTGCTGTCGAGGGCGCTGCGGATGGAAGCGGCCCTGCCCGCGATGGTGGCCACCATCGGCGCGGGTGTGGTCGGGATCGGAGTCGGCATGGGGCTCTACAGCCTGGTCGAGAAGGAAGCGGTCGTGCTGAGCCCATGGCTGCTGGCGCCCGTGGTGCTGGGAATCGGGGTGGCGTTGCTCGGGGCATCCGTCTCGACCCCGGCGCTCAAGCGGGTGCAGTCGGAGCCTCTGGCCGACGAATGAAAAGTTCGCCCGAATGGCGTCATGGCGCCAGGGCGGCCAGGTCTCGTGGGTGGAGTCGGTGGTGATCCACCCACGGGCCGGGTGCCCGGTCGTCTCTCTGTCGGGGGAGGGACGAACGGGCACCGGGGACGCGCAGGGGGCGTTCCAAGGCGCGGGGGTGTGAAGAAAGGGCCGGTCAGGGACGTGGGGACGTCCTGACCGGCCCTTTCTGTGTCGTCGTCAGACCCGCTCGAAGATCAGATCGTGCGAGATCCGGCCTTCGACGTCGGCGCGGTTCTCGAACTTCGTGATCGGCCGCCACTCCGGCCGCGGCGCCCAGCCACCGGGCTCGCCAGCATGGCGGTTGCGCAGGAGCGGCTCGGCCGAACAGACCTCCATCATCTGCTCGGCGTAGTTCTCCCAGTCGGTCGCCATGTGGAAGGTGCCGCCCGGCGCGAGCCGCGAGGCCACCAGCGAGACGAACTCCGGCTGCACGATCCGCCGCTTGTGGTGCCGCTTCTTCGGCCACGGGTCCGGGAAGAACAGCCGGACCCCGGCCAGCGAGCCCGGCTCCACATGCGAGGTCAGCAGCACGACGGCGTCACCGTGCATCAGCCGCAGGTTCTTCACCCCGAGCTTCTCGGCGCGCAACATCAGCTGGCCGAGCCCCGGGTCGTAGACCTCGACCGCGACGTAGTTGAGTTCCGGCGCGGCGGCGGCGAGCTGGGACGTGGTCTCGCCCATGCCCGAACCGATCTCCACCATCACCGGCGCCTGCCTGCCGAACCAGTCGTCGAAATCCACCTGTCCTTCGGGCAGTTCGCCGACGGTGCGGCCGAGCGACGGCCAGAGTTCGTTCCAGGCTCGCTGCTGCCCGACGGTCATCCGGCCGCCGCGTTTGACATAGCTGACCACGCTGCGCATCCGTGGCTGGTCCTCGTTTTCCACCAGCCCATTAAACGCGGCGGTTACCTGACTGCTTCGAACTCCCCCAGCCGCGAGCGCAGCCCGGCGAATCCGGCGACCGCGATCGGCGACGGCGTCGTGCTGGAATGGGCGGGGAGAACGTCGATCCAGCCGTCGTGGCGGCTCGTGTTCAGCACCGTGGTCGGGATCGAATGCCCGGACGCTCCGCGTTCAGAGGGCATGAACTCCCAGTAACCGGATTCCCCGTCCGCGGCCCACGGGACGAATTCCCAGCCGGGACGCCTGCCGAGCAGACCGGCGATCCGATCTTCGATGCGGAAACCGAGTTCCCGCGATTCGAGTCTGCCTTCCACGACGGCGCGAAGCCACCACGGCGCGGGGATTTCGCCGTGCATTCCGCTGGACGCGCGGTACAGCGCGACAACGAGATCTTCGGGCGCGCGGTGTACCCAGGCGCGGCGGATATCGGATGGCCGGGTCGCGGAAGCGACCGTGCGGGGCAGTTCGATCGCCTGTGACCATTCGAGGTCGAGCATGGGCTCGAGCCGGGGCTGCGTACTTTCCGTGCGGGCTTGCGGGATCGTGCGTTCCACTCCCTGACCGGAATCCACCGTCAAGGATCACCTCCGGGGCCGAGAGCCGAAATAGGCTCATCCCGAGCATCGCCCGGTCACGAACAGTATGTCCGCTCCGTGTGAGAGAAGCCACAGCCTCTTAACGTGGACTTAACTCCTTTGGCCGCGGTAAAAGCTCACGCATCCCTTCGATGGGTGATCATCAGTCCGGCCGCATAAACAATCACGCAGATGCCGCCGAAATAAGCCAAATAACCCCACGGCCCCAGCGGCGGTTCGAGTTTCAACATCGACACCGTGAGATCCGGCCCGGAAAACTGATTCGCCGCGAAGAACGGCATCCACTGGTAGATGTCGTCGCCCACTTTCGGAATCAGCACGACGAGCCCTTCGAGCACCTGCGTCCAGGCCAGCGCGAACCCGAGCGCGAACGCGGGGCTGCGGAACAGCAGTCCGAGGCCGACGCCGAGCAGACCGGTCAGGAAGAAGGTCAGGCCCTGACCCGCCACCGCACGCCAGTCGGCGCCCGAAGCCAGGCCCAGGTCGGCGGCCGGTTTGATCAGGTACGCGACCGCCCACGAGCCGAAGCCCACCAGCAGCCCGATCAGCCCGGAGAACACCCCGACGACGGCGCCCTTCGCCAGCAGGGCGGGCACGCGCGACGGCACCGCCTGGAAGGTGAGCTTCATCGTGCCCCAGTTGAACTCCGTCGCCGCCGCGAGGATGGCGAGGACCAGCACCACGGTGCGGCCGAGCGCGCTGGCGACCTGCGTCGAGGTGACGCCTGTCTGGCCTTCGAGCGGGACGAAGCCGAAGAAGAGCGCGGTGTAGGCCAGCGCGACCACCACCGCGATGGCCGCGCACCACCAGGGAGCGCGCGTGCTCAGCAGCTTGATCCGCTCCGCGCGGAGCATGTTCGCCGCGGTCATCGGGCCACCTCCGGTACGCCGGCGCCGTACTCGACGGCTTCGGCGGTGAGTTGCATGTACGCCTGTTCGAGCGAGCCGGCGAGCGGCTTCAGCTCGTGGAGGGTCGCGCCGGCGGCGAACGCGAGTTCGCCGATGGTGTCACTGTCCATTTCGGACACGACGAGCGCGCCGTCCTCCTCGCGGAACTCGGCTCCCTTGTCGGTCAGCGCCGTCCGCAGCTCCGGCAGATGCGGGCTGCGAACCCGCACGCCGAGGCCCTTCGCCCGGCCGACGAACTCCTCCATCGTGCCCTGGTAGATCAGCTTCCCCCGGCCGATCACGACGAGGTCCTGCGCGGTCTGCGCCATCTCCGGCAGCAGGTGGCTGGACACGAACACGGTGCGCCCCTCGGCGGCGAGCGCGTGCATCAGCTTCCTGATCCACACGATGCCCTCGGGGTCGAGCCCGTTGACCGGCTCGTCGAACAGCAGCACCCGGGGGTCGCCCAGCAGCGCCGTGGCGATCCCGAGCCGCTGCGACATCCCGAGCGAGAACTGCCCGGCCCGTTTGCGGGCGACCGAGTCGAGCCCGACCAGCCGGAGTACCTCGTCGACGCGCTTGTCGGGCAGGCCGTTCGTCGCGGCGATCCACCGGAGGTGCTCGCGGGCGGTGCGGCCGGGATGCCGCCAGGTGGCGTCGATCATGCCGCCGACCGTCCGAAGTGGATCACGCAGCTCGCGGTAGGCCATGCCGTCGATCGTCACCGAGCCCGACGTCGGGTTGTCGAGCCCGAGCATCATCCGCATGGTGGTGGACTTCCCCGCCCCGTTGGGGCCGAGGAATCCCGTCACCCGGCCCGCTTCGGCGGTGAAGGAAAGTCCGTCGACGGCGAGCTTGTCGCCGTAGCGTTTCGTGAGTCCGGTGGCCTCGATCATCAGCCCTCCCTCCAGTGGGTTCCGACATTACGCGGGAAAGGACCGGGCTGCCCCCCGATAGGCGGCCCGGTCCTTGTTCCCCTTTTCTCCCCGTCCGGATGCCTCACTCCCCCGAGCGAGACATCCGGCTTTCTCCCCTGTGGAAGTCCTTACGCGTCGCGCTTGTCCGCGACGACCAGCGAGATGACCAGCAGCACCAGCGCGAAACCGGCGAAGTAGGCGAGCGACCCGGCTTGGCTCAACGGCGCTTCCGCCGCCGCGGGGCCCGAGCCGGTGAGGAACCGGTCCGCGACGTGGAACGGCATCCAGTCGTAGATGTCCTTGCCGATCTTCGGGATGAGCTGGATCAGGTTCTCGACCGCGAGGGTGTAGATCAGCAGGAGCGAGATGGCGCCGGCGCTCTGCCGGATCAGGATGCCGACGGCGACCGCGATCACCGAGGCGAGGGCGAACACCAGGCCGACCCCGGCGACGCTGATCCACTCCGCGCCGGTGTTCAGCGCGAGATCCTCCGGCCGCATGATCGAGGCGAGGGCCCAGGCGCCGAACGCGGCGATCTCGCCGATCACCAGCGAGAGCATCGCGACGACGCCGGTCTTCGCCAGCAGCGCGGCGCGGCGGTTCGGCACGGCCTGGAAGGTGGTGCGGATGGTGCCGAAGCGGTATTCGGTGGTCACCGAAAGCGCGGCCAGCACCATGACCACGGTCATCCCGAAGACGTAGCCGAACTGGGACATGCCGACGTCGGTGAATTCCCCCGATGGCGCGGCGCCGGCGAAGATGGCGGCGAAGCCGATCACGACCGCGAGGGTGATCAACGCGCACCACCAGGGTGAGCGTGTGGTGAACAGCTTGATGCGTTCCACGGCGAGCAGAGTCATGGCTTCAATTCCTCAGAAGAGTGAGCGGCTACTGGGCGGCGGTGACCACTTCGGCGGCTTCGGCTTCGAGACCGGTGTGGTATTCGACCGAGTCGCCGGTGATCTGCATGAAGGCCTGCTCCAGGGAGCCGGTCTGCGGGCTGAGCTCGTGCAGCACGATCTGGTTGGCCGCGGCGATCTCGCCGATCTTCTCACTGTCCAAACCGGACACCACGAGCGCTCGGTCGGCGTCGGTGACCTGAGCGCTCGCCTGCGTCAGCGCGGCGCGCAACGCGGGCAGCTGCGGCGACCGCACCTTGACCGTGTTCTCGGCGGCCCGCGCCACGAAGTCCTCGGTTGAGGACTGGGAGATCAGGCGCCCCTTGCCGATCACGACCAGGTGGCTCGCGGTCAGCGCCATCTCCGAAAGGAGGTGCGAGGAAACGAAGACCGTGCGGCCTTCGTCGGCCAGCCGGTGCATGAACTTCCGGATCCAGAGGATGCCCTCGGGGTCGAGGCCGTTGACGGGCTCGTCGAAGAGGAGGACCTCCGGGTCGCCCAGCAGGGCCGCCGCGATCCCCAGTCGCTGCGACATGCCGAGGGAGAAACCGCCGGCGCGCTTCCCGGCGACGCTGGTGAGCCCGACGATCTCGAGCACCTCGTCGACCCGGCCCGCCGGGATCTTGTTGGACCGCGCCATCCACTGTAGATGCGCCCGCGCCGACCGGTTGGGGTGCACCCATTTGGCGTCCAGCAGTGCGCCGACCGTCCGCAGCGGGTCCTTCAGTTCGCGGTAGAGCTTGCCCCCGATACGCACCTGGCCCGACGTCGGATTGTCCAGGCCGAGGATCATCCGCATGGTCGTCGACTTGCCCGCCCCGTTGGGGCCGAGGAAGCCGGTGACCTCCCCCGCCGCGACGGAGAAGGACAGGTCGTTCACCGCCAGTGTCCTGCCGTACCGCTTGGTGAGGCCTTCTGCCTCGATCATGTCTGCTCCCCTCGGCGACTGCGAGAACAATCGTCGTCCATGTGGGTGGCCGAGCGCGTCATCCTGAGGTGCCAACCTGGTACCCGACCTGAGAGGTAGCTTGCCGTCTTCCGGCGGCGTACGCGATCGGTGATACCCCTGAGAGTGACCCTGATTCGCCAGGATTAATGAACCGTGATTCAATAATGACGTGGCGAGACCCCGCAGCATCACCGACGAACGACTGCTGGAAGCGGCGGGGACCGTGATCGGCATGGTCGGCCCGGGTTTCACGCTGGCCCAGGTGGCGGCGGAGGCCGGTGTCGCGGTCGGCACCGTCGCCCAGCGGTTCGGTTCGAAGAACGGTCTTCTGCTGGCGTTGAGCCGGGCGAACACGCGGTCCGTCGTGGGACGGATGCGGGAATGCGGCGAGCTGGCCGATCCGGTGGAGGCGCTGCGCGCGGCGGTCGTCGTGGTCTACGAGGGTTTGGGCGACGCGGAGACGGCGGCGAACCATCTCGGGCAGCTGGGCGTGGACATCGGCGACCCGGAGCTGCGTGCCCTGCTGGGTGAACATTTCACCGCCGTGGAAGCGGAATTACGGCGGCTGACGCGCGTCGCGGCGCGTGACCTGCCGGGCGCGCCGGGTGTCGTCCGCGCGGCGCGGGTGCTGCTGGGGGTGGCGAACGGGGCCGCGCTGGACTGGTCGATCCGGCCGAAGGGCCGGATCACCGATCGGATGGGGCAAGACGTGGACGCGGTGCTGACCGCGTGGAAAGGAGAGTCCTGAATGGACCGGAAAGTGGCCGTGGTCACGGGGGCGACCAGGGGATGTGGCCGCGCGATCGCGGTGGAGCTCGGCAGGCTCGGCTGGACGGTGTTCGTCACCGGCCGCACGACGCGGGAGCACCAGTCGCCGATGAAGCGTTCGGAGACGATCGAAGACACCGCGGAGCTCGTCGACGCGGCGGGTGGGCGGGGCATCCCCGTCCGGACCGACTTCACCGTGGTGTCCGATGTGGACGCGCTGAGGGCGCGGATCGAGTCCGAAGTGGACGGCCGGATCGACGTCCTGGTCGACGACGTCTGGGGCGGCGACCAGTTCGCGGATTTCGAGGGGGCGTATTGGGACTCCAGTCTCGACGACGCGCTCACGCTGGTGCACAACGCGATCGACACGCATCTGATCGCGTTGCACCGGCTGCTTCCGCTGGTCGTGCGGCGCGAGGGCGGGCTCGTCATCGAGGTCACCGACGGCGACCACGACGAGTACGTCGGCGCGGGGATCCCGTACTTTCTCGCGAAATGCGGGATCCGCGCGATCGGCAGGGCGCTCGGCGCCGAACTGAAGAAGTACGACTGCGTCGGCATGACCGTCACGCCGGGCTTCCTGCGTTCGGAAGCCATGCTCGACCACTTCGGGGTCACCGAGGAGACGTGGCGGGACGCGGTCGGCAAGTCCGCTCCGGTCGACTTCGCCATCTCGGAGACTCCGGCGCTGCTCGGGCGGGGTGTCGCGAAGCTGGCGACCGACCCGGAGGTCGCGCGGTTCGCGGGCAGGACGCTCGCGTCGTGGACGTTGATGAACGAGTACGGCCTGACCGACGTCGACGGTTCACGCCCCGACTTCGGCAAGTGGATGGCCGAAGTCCGGGACGCGGGCAAGGATCCGGAGACGGCGGAGCACGCCCTGTACCGCTGAGACCCGACCCCCATGAAAACCACGCCGTGAGGGCCTCCTTCCCTGCTTTCAGGGTCAGGGGGTCGTGAGTGGCGATTCGGGTTATTGAGGGGTAAGGGCAAACGTGGCGTGCCGGAGTTGGCGGCAGGAGCGGGACTCGCCGAAGAGACACCTTCCCGACTGTCCATAAGGGACAGTTTCTGCGGGGTCAGTGTCCTCGTCAAAACGGGCATATGGCCTTGAAGCAGGCATTTCGTCGCCGGAAAGCGTCCCTTGCGGACGCTGAAGAGCGCGGCTGACTCCTGTCGGCCAGTCCAGGGTCACGCCACATTTGACTGACCCCTCAATAGAACCCGAATCGCCACTCACGACCACCGCAGCTATCCGACTTCGCGGGGAGCCTGGCTTTCCGGGTAGGGGAGGAGGCCCTCACGGACACCCCACGTTTGCCTTACCCTCACTACTTCTTCCCGGCCAGCACGTCCAGGTAGTGCTGGTTGAACATGACGCCGAGGACATTGCCGAACGGGTCGACGACGGACGCGGTCACGAAGCCAGGCCCGCGCTCTATGACCGGCTCGTACTCCTTCGCGCCCTTCTCGAGCAGCTTCGCGAAGGCGTCCTCGACGTTGTCGACGGCCCAGTTCGCGATGGCGCCACCGGGGCCGGGCTGGGCCATCGACGGCCGGAAGTCGCCGCGGACCAGGCCGAACTCGTGCTGGTAGTCGCCGATCCGGAACTCGACGTACGCCGGCGTCCCGTCGGGGCCGTTGCGGACGAAGTACGGCTCGATCCCGAAGAGATCGGAGTACCACTCGATCGCGGCGGTCATGTCGTCGGCGTAGAACGTGGTGGTGGTGAGACCTCGCAGCATTTCCTTCTCCTCAGGTAGTGGCTCTGAAGACAAGGATCCGCCCCAAAGTGCTCACCGAATGACCACTTTTCCGAGGACTTCTCAGGTGACCCCGGGACGCGCCAGCCCGGTCTCGTAGGCGAGCACCACGGCCTGCACCCGGTCACGCAGATCCAGCTTCGACAGGATCCGCCCGACGTGCGTCTTCACCGTCGCTTCGGACAGGAACAGCGTCTCGGCGATCTCCAGGTTCGAAAGGCCCTTCGCGATCAGCACGAGCACCTCCCGCTCCCGTTCGGTGAGGACGTCCAGCTCGGCCGCGTCCCGCAGGGGCTTCCCGCCGCCGCCGACGAACCGGTCGAGCAGCCGCCGGGTCACCGACGGCGAGACCACGGCGTCGCCCGAAGCGACCGCCCGCAGCGCCGACACCAGGTGATCCGGCTGCGTGTCCTTCAGCAGGAACCCGCTCGCCCCGCCCTGCAACGCCGAATAGACGTACTCGTCCAGGTCGAACGTCGTCATCACGAGCACCCGCGCCGTCCCGGCCTCGACGATCCGCTTCGTCGCCTCGACCCCGTCCAGCACCGGCATCCGGACGTCCATCAGCACGACGTCGGGCCGCAGTTCCTCCGCCAGGCGGATGGCCTGCGCGCCGTCACCCGCCTCGCCGACGACATCGATGTCGGCCTGCGCGCCCAGGACCATCCGGAACCCGACGCGCATCAATTCCTGGTCGTCGACGACCACCACCCGTATCACGTCGCCAACCTAACCGGGAGCCTCGCGTGCACCTGCCACCCTCCACCGGGGGCGGGCCCGACCTCCAGCGTGCCGCCGAAGACGTTCGCCCGTTCCCTCATTCCGATCAATCCGTTCCCACCGGGGACGGCGAGTTTTCGCGGCGGCGCGGCGTGCTTCGCCGCCGCGGGCACCAGCTGTTTCGCGCGGCCGGCGCCGTCGTCGGTGACCTTGACGTCGATCACGTCCGCCTCCCGCCGCACCACCACCTCGGCCTGCGCGCCCTGGCCGGCGTGTTTCAGCGTGTTCGTCAGCGACTCCTGCACGATCCGGTACACGCCGAGGGACACCCCGGCGGGCAGCCCGGCGAGCGCGTCCGAACCGATCGCCAGCGTCACCGGCACCCCCGCCTGGCGTATCCGGTCCGCGAGGTCGGTCAGCGCGCTGGCGTCCGGCTGCGGCACGCGCGGCTCGTCGTCGCCGTCGCTGCGGAGCACGTCCAGCAGCCGCCGCAGCTCGGCGAGCGCGCCGCGGCCGGTCTCCGAAATCGTCTGCAAGGCCCGTTTCGCCATCTCGGGATTCCCGTCGACCGCGTAGGACGCGCCGTCGGCCTGCACGACCATCACGCTCACCGCGTGCGCGACGACGTCGTGCAGCTCACGGGCGATCCGTCCGCGTTCTTCGCCGACGGCGATCCTGGTCGCCTGGTCCCGTTCCGTCTCAAGTAGATGCAACCTGGCTTCCACCTCCTCGTGATAGGCGCGCCTCGCGCCGGCGAACTCGCCGAGCGTCCAGCACAGTGCGCTGGAGAAGACGCCGATGATCGCCAGCACCCAGATGTCCTCCGGCGGGTCGGCCCACAGCTGGAGCGCCGAGGTGACCAGCGTGATCACCAGGTACAGCAGGCCCTGTTTGCGTCCGACGTAGACCAGCACCGAGTAGATGCTGATCATCATCGCCAGCCCGCTCGCCGCGCCGAGTTCCAGCGCGCTGTGCGGGATGCCGATCAGCAGCACCAGGTACGCCGACCACAGCGTCGCCTTCCGCCGGAAGACCAGCGGGGCGACCATCGCGATGTCCAGCGGAACCGTCACGTACCAGGGCGGCATCGGGACCTCCGGCGTCTCGACCGCGGCCACGTAGAGCAGCAGGTCGGTCAGCAGGAGGACGACGGCGATGAGACTGTCCCCCGCCATGGGGTGGGCACGCATCCAGAGGCTCAACCGTCGCACCTGGTAACACTATGTCGGCCGGTGCCGCTCGCGCGTCGGTCGCCGGTACCACCTTCGGTGCGACCCGAGGATGAGCGGCATGGCACGATTCCCTCGGTGTGCTCGACGACTGGGAGGGGTGGGCACCGTGACCTCAGCGACGGAGCAGGGCCGTCTCGCCGGCCCGCTGTCGATGTCGGTGGCGAACCTCTGCCACCGCCTCCAGCCCCAGGTGTCCGCGCGGACCGCGGCCGGTTTCGCCGAGGTGCTGCGGCGCTTGGGCGGCCCGCTGCAGGTCGCCGTCGCGGGCCGGATCAAATCGGGGAAGTCCACCCTGGTCAACGCCCTGATCGGGCGCCGGGTCGCGCCGACCGACGTCGGCGAGTGCACCCGGCTGGTGACCAGGTTCCAGTACGGCACGGTCGACCGGGTCGAGATCGTCTTCACCGACGGCCGCAAACAGGTGCTGCCCTTCTCCGCCGACGGGATGATCCCGGCCGAGCTGGGCATCGACATCGACAAGGTCTCGCATATCGAGGCGTACCTCACCAACGCGGTCCTGCAGGGCATGACCGTCATCGACACCCCGGGCCTCGGCTCACTCGACGCCGCTTCGGTGTCGCGGACCGAGGAGCTGCTGGGCGCGGCGAAGCACCGTAAGCCCGACGAGGGTGACGAGGAGGAAGAAGGCTCCGACGAGCTGGACGACACCTCGCGCAACGCCGTCGCGGGCGCCGAGGCCGTGCTCTACGTGGTCACCCAGGGCGTGCGAGCCGACGACCAGCAGGCGCTCGCCGCGTTCACCGCCGCGACCGCGAGCCGCGAGGCGGGCCCGGTCAACGCGATCGCGGTGCTCAACAAGGCGGACACCATCGCGCCCGAGTCGGTCGAAGGCTCGGGCGGCGACGTGTGGAAGGCCGCGACGCTGCTCTCGGAGAAGCAGGCCGCGACGCTGAAGCCCCGCGTCGCGGACGTGCTGCCGGTGATCGGGCTGATCGCGGAGTCTGCCGAGTCCGGCGGGTTCACCTCGCCCGACGCCGAAGCGCTGCGCCAGCTGGCCGAGATGGACGACGACATCCTCGAGACCATGCTGATCTCGGCGGATATCTTCACCAGCTGGGAATGCGACGTCGCGGCGGGCACCCGGCTGCGGCTGCTGGAGAAGCTGGACCTGTTCGGCGTCCGGTACGCCGTCGAGGCGATCCGCAAGGAACCCGAGATCACCGCGGGCTCGCTGCGGCGGAAGCTGCTCGACGCCTCCGGGCTCGAAGCCGTCCGCCAGCGGCTGAGCATCGTCTTCGCCGCGCGGGCCGACGGCATCAAGGCCGCCGCCGCGCTGGCTTCGGTCACCGCGCTGGCCCACGCGTCCGGCGACCCGGCCGAACGGCAGCGCGTCCACGACGCGATCGAGGTCCTGCTCGCCAAGCCCGAGGCACACCAGCTGCGGCTGCTCGAAGCGCTCACGCTGGTCGCGTCCGGCGCCGTCGACATGCCCGAGGATCTGTCCGAGGAGGTCCTGCGGGTCGGCAGCAACGCCGACATCGGCGCCCAGCTCGGCAAGCCGGGTGCTCCGCGCGTCGAGCTGGCGGCCCACGCTCTGGAGCGTGCCGGCTGGTGGCGCTCCTTCGCGTCCTTCGGCGCGACGCCCGCCCAGAGCCGCGTCGCGCACGTCGTGCACCGGGCGTACTTCCTCATCTGGCAGCAGATCCGCGACTGACCTCCCGCGATCCGCGCATTTAGTCGACTACTTGCCCCGACCGCGGTCAGGCGCCGGAAGGCCTCCAGGCAAGTAGTCGACTAAATGCGCGGATTGATAAACCGAGCGCTCGGTCTAATAATGGGCGCATGGAAACGATCGTCGACGAGCCCCAGTGGCTGCGCACGGCCTCTTGGGTCGGCTGTCCGCTGGCGGGCGCCGCGCTGGGCTGGTTCCTCCAGTCGATTTCGGGCTGGGTGGCGTCCCTGAGCTGGGTCCCGTTCAAGGGCCCCTTCCAGCTCGTCTCGGACATGCCGCGGCCATGGGGCATGGTCACCGGGATCGGCGTCGGCCTGGCCCTCGGCCTGTTCTTCGCCGCGGTCTGGGCGCACGAGCGGCTGATCGTCAAGGTGACGCCGACCCGCATCACGCTGACCACCAAGGGCCGCAGCCGCGCGTACGAAGCACAGCTGGAAGCCGTCTTCCTCGACGGCAAGGAGCTGGTCCTGCTCGCCGCCGACGGCCGGGAACTGGTGCGGCAGAAGGGCGACGTCGACCGCAAGGCCGTCGCCAAGGCCTTCCTCGACCACGGCTACCCGTGGCTTGACGAGCCGCCGGCGGTGAAATGAGGACGGTCGACCCGGCCAAGCACGAGGCGAAACGCCGAGCCATCCTCGACGCCGCCGCGGGCTGCTTCGCGATGAAGGGCTTCGAGAAGACGACGACGGCGGAGATCTGCCGCGCCGCGGGGATCAGCACCGGCAGCCTCTTCCACTACTTCCCGAACAAGCGCGCGGTGTTCGTCGGCATCTTCGAGCAGGACGCCGACGAGACCGCGGCCCTGCTCGCGGCCGCCGAACAGATCGAGGATCCGGGGGAAGCCATCCTCCAGGTCATCACCCACGTATCGGAACAGCTTCTGCACCCTGTCATCGCCAAGCTCGTCCTCGAGGTCGCGGCGCAGTGTTCCCGCGACGCCGATCTGGCCAGGCTCATCCAGGGCAACGACCGCGCACTGCGCGACGGTCTCGTCGGCCTGGTGACGCGGGCGGTGGACGCGGGCCGGATCGATCCCGGTTTCGATCCGAAGACGGTGGCCAGCTGGCTCGTCGCCTTGGTCGACGCGCCGCTTTCCCGCGTGATTCTGGAGCCGGACCTCGATCCGGCGGCGGAACTCGCGGTGATGAAGGAGCTGATCACCAGATTCCTCCGTCCCGTTCTGCCGATTCCGCCCCCGGCTGGCGGGCACTTGCCCGACACTGGTGAAATCTCCCCGGGCTGATCGGTAGGCCCGGGACACCAGTTACGGGGGTCGATTCGGGTGGGTGCCTGGCTGCGCAAGAAGGCGGTCGAAGACGTGAATCCGGACGACGTGCCGACCGGTCAGATCTCGGCGGCGATCATCGCCGAAGCGGTCGGCGAGACTTCGCCGACCGAGGGAACCGAGGCCGTCGAAGCCGCGTCGAAGACCGATGTGGAGTCCACGACCACGGGTCCGGCCGACCTCGAACAGGCTCTCGCCGACAGGCAGGCGCTGATCCAGCTGTGCCTGTACGCCCTCGATCGCGCCCGCAGCGGCGGCGTCGTCGAGCGGCTCGAACACGGTCTCGCCGGGATCGGCGTCCGTGCCCTGCGCCCGGACGGTGAGCGGTTCGATCCCGCCGTGCACGAGGCGGGCGGCGCGGTCGCGACCGAGGATCCGGCGCTCGAAGGGCTCGTCGCGGAGACCGAGGTGGTCGGTTTCGCCGATCACGAGCGGGTCCTGCGCGCGCCGATCGTCATCGTCTACGCGAAGAAGGCCCTGTGACCGCTCCGAGCGCTGCGGCGAATCTTCCGGCGGTCGTGAAGAGCACGCGCGAACAACTGCTCACCGTCGTCCGCGAAGCCGATCCTCAGGCCGCGAAGTGGGTCGAGGACATCCGGAAGGCGCGGCCGAAGAAGCCGTCGGTCGTGGTGGTCGGCGAGACCAACCGCGGCAAGAGCTCGCTCGTGAACGCCCTCCTGTCCATGCCGGGACTGTCTCCTGTGGACGCCGACGTCGCCACCGCGACGTATCTCGTCTTCGAGCACGCCGAGCAGTGGTCCGCGCAGGCCTGCTATCCGGGCCAGCTGGCGCCGGTGCCGATCAACCTCAACGATCTGATCCACTGGGTTTCGGCCGCGCACGAACTGCCGGAAGGGCAGATCCCGCCGCGTTACGTCGAGGTCTCCGGCCCGGTCCCGCTGCTCGAACGAGTGTCCATTGTGGATACTCCCGGGGTCGGCGGGCTCGACTCGATGCACGGTGAACTCGCGAAGGAGGCCGCCGCCGGCGCCACCGCGCTGCTGTTCGTCGTGGACGCCTCCTCGCCGTTCACCTCTCAGGAGCTGCAATTCCTGCACGACATGGGCGAACGCGTCGAGACCGTGCTGTTCGCGCTGACCAAGACCGACCAGTTCCGCGGCTGGCGCGAGGTCCTCGAAGCCGACCGGCGGCTGCTCGCCGAGCACGCCCCCCGGTTCGCCGACGCGGTGTTCCACCCGGTTTCCGCGCGCATGTTCGAGACGGCGGCCAAGGCCCCGAACGAGCAGATGGCCACGATGCTGCGCGAGAAGGCCGGGATCGCCGCGTTGCAGGGCGCGTTGCAGGAGATGCTGGTCGGCCGCTCGGCGATGCTGGGCGAGGCCAACACCCTGCGCGCGCTGTCGAGCGCGCTCGGCGAGCTCAAGGCGAAGCTTCAGGCGGAAAGCCGCGCGCTGTCCGCCGGTGAGGCCGAAGCCGAACAGCTGCGCCAGCGTCGTGACGACCTGACCACCGAACGCCGGTCTTCGACGCGGGGCTGGCAACTGAAACTGCGCGCGGAGATCCAGCGGACCCGCGTCGAGGTCGGGCACGAGACCAGCAGGCAGATGCGCGACGCGTCGACGCATTTCCGGCAGCTGATCGACGGCGCGAAACGGGACGCCCTCGCCGCGCTGCCCCAGCAGGTCGACATCGCGTTGCAGACGACGTCGCAGCGGATCTCGATGCTGCTCTCGCAGCGGCTCAACCAGGTCACCAACGTCGCGCTTTCGGAGCTGTTCTCGCCCGAAGAGCTCGAAATCATCCGCGGCCAGTTCGCCAGGGCGGGCGGCCCGCCGGTCGTGCTGCGCCCGCCGGACAAGAAACCGCCGACCGCCGAGGACAAACTGCTCATCTTCATGGGGGTTTCCGGTGGCCTCGGCGCGGGCAAGGTCGCCGCGCTGCCGCTGGCGGGGGTCGCGATCCTGAACCCGGTGATCCTGCCCGCCACGATCATCATCGGCCTCGGCGCCGGCTGGTGGATGGCGCGGACCCGCAAACACGCGTCGGACAAGCAGCATATGAAGCAATGGCTGGTCGAGGCGATCGCCGACGCGCGGTCCACGCTGGACCAGCTCGTCGCGGAGCAGCTGATCGAGGCCGAACAGCAGCTGTCGATGGCGCTCGACGAAGCCCTCGGCCGCCGCATCGACGCGATCGAGGCGGAGCTGAAGGAAGTCGACAAGACGATCAAGATGGGCGCGCAGGAGCGGGCGAAGAAGATCTCAGTGGTGGCGAAGCGCCTGAAGGACGTCTCGGACGGCCGAGACCGCGCTGAGGCCCTGCTCGGTCGCATTCGGTCACTGCGCGACAATCAAGCGTGACGTTTCCCCCGCAACTCGCGAAGCTGCGGCGGCTGAGCGAAATGGCCCGTGACCCTCAGGGCCGCAAGAAGCTGATCCTGCGGGTGCTCCTCGCCATCGTGGCGGTGGTGATCCTCATCGTCGGGGTGGTCCTCCTCGTCGGCGTGGTGATCGCTCCGGCGATCGACCATCTGTCGAAGTGACCCGCTCCGGACGGTTCAGGCGGGTGGTCCTGTTGTGGACCGGAACCGAACCGGCCTACGGTGAGTCATAAGCTTCGACACACCAGCAGGTCAACGAGGGGGTTATCCCATGTGGGTCGACGAGAGCGGCGGCACGGACACCGAGACTGGCTCCACGGAGGCGGTCACTGTCCACGTTGACGGCGAGGAGTACCAGGCCGAGCTCAACTACGACCTCGACAAGGACGGCGTCAACGACGCCGCGGTCATCCAGCACGAGGACGGCACCGGCCAAGCGTTCGTCGACACCGACGGCGACGGCGAAGCCGACCAGTACGCGGTGCTCGACGAGAACGGCAAGGTCGTCCAGGAGGCCGTCTACGACGAGGCCTCCGGCTCCTGGGTCGAAGCGGGTGGCGGCGGCAACGACGACGGTTCCGACGCGGGCACCAGCGGCACCATGCACGCCGACATGCCCAGCGGCGACGTCGAGGTCGGCCCGCCGACCATCGACACCGACGGTGACGGAACCCCCGACACCGCCGTCGTCCAGACGGAGGACGGCCGCACGATCGCCTTCACCGACAAGGACGGCGACGGCAGCGCCGACATCGCGGTCGAGACCGACGCCTCCGGCAACTCCAAGACCTACGAGCACACCGGGCCCGGCCAGTGGACCGAGGTCGGCAGCGGCGTGGTCAACAACGACATCGGCGCGGCTTTCGCGACCGTCCCGGCGACCGAAGGCGACCCGGCGGGCGACGCGGCCTGGGGTGGCGCGGGCACCGAAACACTCGAAGGTGTGGCGAAGATCGATTCCGCCACCGGCCAGTGGATCAGCCCCAACTGATTCCGGAAATGGCCTGGACCAATACAAGAATGGTTCAGGCCAATTCGAAGCGCCAATTCCTGTAATCCTGGTCACAGAACAGCCCGGTACGGCACCTCGTACCGGGCTTTCTCATGTCCGATTCGTCCTTCGCGCGCCTCGCGCTTGTGCCGTCGATCACCGGAAGAATTTCTGCGTATGGCCCATTCCGGTGATACTGAATCGATTCCCTTATCGTTCTTGTGAGAGAACCGACAGGTCAGCTCTCGGTTACCTGCCGGTCATCCGGCTACTCTCGGGGAATCCCAAAACCTGCACACCGGCTTTCCCGCCGGTGTGCGAAGCCATTCGGTCGCCGGCATCGAAGCCCGCATCGGAACAGCGTCGTTCCCGATGTGGGCTTCTGCCGTCGGAAGTCAGGAGTAGAGATGACCGCAGTCGCCATCCCTGGACTGGAAAATGCGCCGACGACGCACAGTGGCGTGCTGTCCTGGGTCCGGGAGGTCGCCGAACTGACCACTCCGGACCGCGTGGTGTGGGTCGACGGGTCCGACGAAGAGGCCGCGCGGATCAACGCCGAGCTGGTCTCGGCCGGCACGTTCGTGCAGCTCGACGCGAAGCCCAACTCGTACTGGGCCGCTTCCGACCCGAATGACGTCGCCCGCGTCGAAGAGCGCACCTTCATCTGTTCGCAGAACGAAGAGGACGCCGGTCCCACCAACAACTGGATGGACCCGGCCGAGATGAAGGCCACGATGACCGAGCTGTACCGCGGATGCATGCGCGGTCGCACGATGTACGTGATCCCCTTCTGCATGGGCCCCCTCGGAGCCGAGGACCCCAAGCTCGGCATCGAGATCACCGACTTCGCCTATGTCGTCGCCTCCATGCGCGTGATGACCCGCGCCGGCAAGGCCGCGCTGGACAAGTTCGTCACCGAGGACGGCACCGAGCGCGAGTTCGTCCCCGCCCTGCACTCCGTCGGCGCGCCGCTGGAGCCGGGCCAGGAGGACGTCTCGTGGCCGTGCAACACCACCAAGTACATCTCGCACTTCCCCGAGACCCGTGAGATCTGGAGCTACGGCTCCGGCTACGGCGGCAACTCGCTGCTGGGCAAGAAGTGCTACTCGCTGCGCATCGGCTCGGTCATCGCCCGCGACGAGGGCTGGCTGGCCGAGCACATGCTGATCCTCAAGCTGATCTCGCCCGAGGACAAGGTCCACTACGTCGCGGCGGCGTTCCCGAGCGCCTGCGGCAAGACCAACCTCGCCATGCTGCAGCCGACCATCCCCGGCTGGCGCGCCGAGACCCTCGGTGACGACATCGCGTGGATGCGGTTCGGCGAGGACGGCCGCCTGTACGCGGTGAACCCCGAGTTCGGCTTCTTCGGCGTCGCGCCGGGCACCGACTGGCACACCAACCCCAACGCGATGCGCACCATCGAAAAGGGCAACACGGTCTACACGAACGTCGCGCTCACCGACGACGGCGACGTCTGGTGGGAGGGCATGGGCGAGAAGCCCGCGCACGCCACCTCCTGGAAGAAGCAGGACTGGACGCCGGAGTCGGAAGAGAAGGCCGCGCACCCGAACTCGCGCTACTGCACGCCGATGTCGCAGTGCCCGATCCTCGCGCCCGAGTGGGACGACCCGCAGGGTGTGCCGATCTCGGCGATCCTGTTCGGCGGCCGCCGCAAGACCACGGTCCCGCTGGTGAACGAGGCCCGCGACTGGCAGCACGGCGTGTTCATGGGCGCCACCATGTCGTCGGAGACCACCGCGGCCGCCGCCGGAGCGGTCGGAAACGTGCGCCGCGACCCGATGGCCATGCTGCCGTTCCTCGGCTACCACGCCGGTGACTACTTCAAGCACTGGCTGGACCTCGGCAAGAACGCAGACGCGGACAAGCTGCCGAAGATCTTCTACGTCAACTGGTTCCGCCGTGGCGACGACGGCCGCTTCCTGTGGCCGGGCTTCGGCGAGAACTCGCGGATCCTGAAGTGGGTCATCGACCGCGTCGAGGGCAAGGGCAACGCGAAGGAGACCCCGGTCGGTTTCGTTCCGAACGCCGAGGACCTCGACACCGACGGCCTCAAGGAGCCGCTGGCCGACATCCAGGCCGCGCTCGACGTCTCCGCCGAAGAGTGGCGCCAGGAACTGCCGCTCATCGAGGAGTGGTTCGAGAAGATCGGCGACAAGGTCCCGTCGTCGCTGCGTGACGAACTGGAGGCGCTCAAGCAGCGTCTCGGCTGATCGTCCGAACGTCGGAGTGGGCCTCATCCCCGGAGTCATTCCCGGGGATGAGGCCTTCTTCTTTCGCTCTCGGTACCGTGGCCGCATGGTCAAATTCGGCGTCAACATGGTCGTCCCGGAGAGCCGTGCGGCGTGGGTCGAGAAGTGCCGCAAGGCCGAGGACCTCGGATTCGACGTGATCGGCGCGGCCGACCATCTCGGCATGGCACCGCCGTTCCCGGCCCTCGTGCTCGCCGCCGAGGTGACGAGCCGCCCTCGGCTCAACACCTTCGTCATCAACACCGCCTTCTACAACCCGGTGCTGCTGGCCCGCGACGTCACCGGCACGGACCAGTTCACCGAGGGCAGGCTGGAGCTCGGCCTGGGGGCCGGTTACGTGAAAGCCGAATTCGAAGCGGCGGGTATGGAGTTCCCCCGCGCCGGAAAACGCGTCGACCACCTCGAAAACACCATCAAAGAGCTCAAGCGTCTCTATGCCGACGTAAACCACAAACCGCCGACGGTGCAGAAGCCGGGTCCGCCGCTGATGATCGCCGGACGCGGCGACAGGCTGCTCACCCTCGCCGCCGAACACGCCGACATCATCGGATTCACCGGCACGGCGGCCGTTCCCGACGGCGGCGCGCTCGCCGTCGACGACGCCGCCGGAATCGAAGAGCGAGTGAACTTCGTCCGCGGAAAACTGAACGGCCGCGCTGCCGAATTCAATATCCTCTCGCATTTCGTCGCCGTGGTCGAAGACCGGCGAAAGGGTTTGGAGAGCCTGCGAGAGCTGCTCGAAGGCAACCTCACCGTCGACCAGCTCGCCGAACTTCCGACGGCTCTCGTCGGCACCCACGAGCAGATCGCCGAACAGATCCTTGCCCACCGCGAGCGATTCGGTTTCACCTATTTCACCGTGCTGGAGCACAACATGGACGCGCTCGCACCGGTGATCGAGTCGTTGCGCGGCCAATGATCGACGTACGCGGGCTCGGCGTCCAGGCTGGGGAGCACTGGCTGTTCGACGGACTCGATTTCGAGGTCGAGGCGGGCGAATGTGCCGTCATCGTCGGCCCCAACGGGGTCGGGAAGTCGACCCTGCTGCGGTGCCTGTACGGAACGCAGACCCCGCAGCGGGGCCGCGTCGTCGTCGCGGGCGGTAAGCCCGACGAACGCGATGTTTCCTTCCGCCGCAAGGTTTCCGTGCTGTTCGACGATTCCGACTTCTTCGCCGAGCTGACTCCGCTCCAGCATCTCGAACTGCTGGAGGGCTCGTTCGGCGCCGAGCTCGGCGATTTCGACGCGCTCCTGGCGGACGCGGGCCTATCGGAACGCGCGAAGGTCACGGCGGGCAAGTTCTCGGCCGGGCAACGCCGTCGTCTGCTGCTCCTCGGTGCGACGGCGCGGCCGCACGACGTCCTGCTGCTCGACGAGCCCGAGCGGGCGCTCGATGCCGCCGGGAAGGAGTGGCTGACGTCGTTGATCAAGCGGTCGACCGAGGCCAGGGCGGCCGTCGTCGTGGCCACGCACCATCCCCCGCTGCTCGAAGCGGCCGACTCCACGCTTGAGTTGTGGTGACCACGAAAGCGCCCACGCACGTCCCCGGACGACAGCGATTCGGCGGCCTGTTCAACGGCGACTACCAGACCTTCTTGGCACTGTTCGGTTTCGGCGCGCTGTTCACCGCCTTCCAGAACCTGCCGAAGCTCCGGGATTTCCTTTTTGGACAGTCCGTTGTGGACTTCCCGGCGGTGTTCGGGCTGCTGATCGTGCTGTGCGCGATGTTCTGGCGCGGCCTGCTGCGCCGCGGCTTCGTCTGGGCCGAGCCGGCGGCGCTGACATGGATGGACTTCGCCCGCGTCGACCGGCGCCGTGTCGTCGTCAAGCGGATGTGGACGCTCTGGTTCGCGCTGGTCCTGGTGGTCGGCTACACCGGGGCACTGGTCACCGCGATCGGCGGCGGCTCGAAGGACGTGTGGATCGCGATGTCGGCGCTGACGGCCTCCGGGGCGATCCTGGCGGCGGTCACCGCGCGGCGGACGGCGATCCGCGGGGAGACGCTCGCGCCGGTCGTGCTCGCCATGGCCGGCCTGGCGGTCGCCGTCGCGGGGTGGGGCCCGATCGCCGTCGAGGTGCTGGCGGGCGCGTTGTTCGTGGTGGCGGTCGCGGTGGCCTTCGGTGGCGAGCCGATGTCCGGGGCCGGGCGTCAGGAACTCGTCGACGGCTGGAACGCGCGACTCCTGCGGGCGATGGCCGCGGTCTTCATGGATCCCATGCTGCTGATCCCGGAATCGAAGCCGGTGCCGTGGTTGTCGCTGCGGGGGCCGACGACGCTGCGGCTCGCGTGGGCCGGGGTGCTCGGCCGGATGCGCTACGCGGCGGCCAGTGTGGTGATCGCGTGCCTGGTCGGCGTCGCGCACCTGGCCTTTCCGGCCATCCCGGTCGCGCCGCTGTTCGCGCTCGGCGCGTACGCGGCGCTCGTGCCGTTCGTCGGCGGGCTCGGCGAACTGTGGCGCAACCCCGGCCGCAGGCGCTGGCTCGGCGCGTCCGACTGGGAGTTGCGGCTGGTCAACGGCCTGGTGGTCGCGCTGCTCGGCCTCGCCTGGGGGCTCCTGGCCGGCCTGGTGACGCTGACGCTCGGAGCGGTCCCAGACTGGCCGGTGTGGCTGGCGATCCCGCTCGCCGTCGTCGCCGCGTCGCGGACGGCGACCCGGCCGCCGATGAACTACGACGTCAGCGGCGGAGCGGCCGGATTCCAGGCCCTGCGGGGAGTCGATGTGCTCGTCGTCGGTGCCGTCTTGCTCAGCGTGATCGCCTGAGGTCACCCGTTCCCGCGTTCGGATCATTCGAATACTCCGAACGCGGGTTACCCTCGATGCGACGAAAGGAGCACGAGTGGGCGGCGGGCACGCACCGGGAAAGGGGCGGCGGGCGACCAGCGAGTTCCCCGCGGGCTGGACCGACGAGCAGATCATCGCGGTGATCAAGGACGTCGCGAACGATCCGAGCGAACCCCGCGTCAGACTCCACAACGGCCGCTGGCGGTGCGCCGGCGAACGGTACGGCGTGCACCTGATCGTGCTGGTCGAGGACAACGGCCACGTCAAGACGGGCTATCCGGTGGCGGGCCCCGGCGTGGTCCGCAACCCAGACACCGCCGCCGACCCGGCGAACCCGACCGTCGCCGACCTGGCCGCCGGCCGGATCAGCTTCTTCGGCGACAGCCTGCTCGACCAGATCTCCGGCCGGATCGCGCCGGACGTCCTGGCGTTCTACCGCACCTTGCACTGGTCGGGTGAGTGGGAAGAACTGGCCGACGTCCTCGTCGCGCACGCGATGAACGAGAACCTGCGGCTGGGCGTGGACGAATACGCCACGCTGGAAAGCCTGCTGAACAGCTTCGACCTGCCGATCGACGGCTTCCTCTACCTGAACGACCGGGCACACGCCCTGGCCGCCCTGCGCCCCTAACTCGCTTCCGCGACCTGTGAGGTGCCGTGCTCGGCTGCCGCTCGCAGCACGTCCAGCGGCAGCCCGACGGCGTCCGCGATCGCCATCACCGTGAAGAAGGCGGGCGTCGGGATCCGCCCGGTCTCGATCTTCCGGAGCGTCTCGACCGAGATCCCGGCCTCGGCCGCGACCTCGACCATGCTCCGCGACGACGCCGCGCGCGCGTCCCGGAGCGCCAGCCCCAGCCGCTCGCCGCGTTCGCGTTCCTCGTCCGTCAACGGCACTCGCACCATGGCGCCAATACTAATACCGGTACGGCCAGGCGCACGCGAGATCCGCCTTCAGTCACGCGAGTTACGGCTCCGATCACGCGAGTTCCGTCCAGGCGACCGAGTTGTCCCCACCGAGTTACCCCCAGCCTGTGGACAACTCTGTGCACAGGTCGTGGACAACCCCTAGAAAAGGGCCCCGCCGAGCCGAAACTCGACGGGGCCACAATCCCTAGTGGCTTCAGGCGCCCGCGGGCACCGGAAGTGGGAGTCCGGGGAGGCTCTGGTCGTTCGGCACCTTGCCGTCGACGAGGTAGTCCTCCACGACCTTGTCCACACCCGCGTTGCCGCCGGCGTAGATACCGTGGTCACCCTCACCGGTCACGGTGATCATCCGCGAGCCGGCGAACGCGCGGTGCGCACGGGTCGCGCCCTCGAGCGGGGTCGCCGGGTCGTTCACCGACTGGACGATCAGCACCGGCGGGACACCGCGGCCGTCGAGCTTCGGCAGGTCGACCGGCTTGTTCTTCCAGAAGATGCACGGCTGGATCAGCCAGCCGGCGCCGAGCAGCGGCAGATCGCGGTCGATCAGCTTCTGCGACTGACGGATGACGCTCTGCCGGTTGCCGGTCCACTTGCCCTCGTTGCAGGGGATGGTCCAGAAGCTGGCGTTGTAGGAGTCGCCGTCGGTCGGGACGAACAGCGGCTGCGGGCCGATGACGCCGTCACCGTCCACCGTCTCCGCCTTGACCTTCTGCGCGGCCGTGGCCTTCTGCTGCTGCGTCGAGGTGCCCTCGGTCAGCGTCTTCAGATTGACCAAGTAGTCGGCGAGTGCCGTGAAGTTGCGCTTGTTGTAAAGGTACGACGCGATGGTCGAGTCGAGGGCGTTGGCAGACACCGGGACGCCGTCCACCTCGACCGGGTTCTGCGTCAGCGCGAAGCGCACCTTCTCGTAGGTCTGGCGTGCGGCTTCACCGGTCTTGCCGAAGCCGTAGACCTTGTCGTACTTGCCGATCCACGGCAGGAAGTCCTGGCGCCAGCGGCGCTCGAAGCCGAGCGGCTGCCAGTCGAACGAGTTCTGCCAGGTGGTGGTGAACTCGGTCGCGGAGTCGAGCAGGAAGCGCCCGGTCCGGGTGGGGAACTGCTGCGCGTAGTGCGCGCCCATCCAGGTGCCCGCCGAGTAGCCGACCCAGTTGATCTTGTCGCGGCCCAGCAGGACCCGCAGCAGGTCGATGTCGCGGATGGTCTGCGCGGTGTTGATGAGCGGGCCGAGCTCGCCGGACTTCACCTGGCAGGAGTCCGCCGCGTACTTGGTGGCGTCCAGGATCAGGTTGAGGTTCGCCCGGCTGCGGTCGCGCGGGTCGAGGTCCGAGCCGGTGCCGATCGCGTTGCCGCAGGTGATGTTCGTGCTCTTGCCGGTGCCGCGCGGGTCGAGACCGATGATCTCCTGGTTCACGCGCAGCTTCGTCTGGTTACGCAGACGGGCCGGGAAGTTACGGCCCGGAGCGCCGGGGCCACCCGGGTTCGTGATGACGCTGGCCGTCGCCTTGCCGCTGGTGGCGGCGAGGCGGCTGACGGCGATCGTCAGGTCGATGTTCTCGTTCGTCTTGTACCAGTTACGCGGCGCGCGGTAGGTCGCACACTCGATGTTCTCGGCCCCCGGAGGCGGCGCGGACGGCAGCTCACTGGCGGTGCACTTGTGCCAGTCCAGCTTCTGGTCCGCGTACTTCGCCGGAATGTTGGTGGAGTTCAGCGGCTGCTGCCCGGCAGCCTCCGGCCCTGCGAACGCAGGCGTGAACCCGGCCAGCATGGTGCCGGCGACAGCCGGGATCACCACCGCATAGCGGAGTTTCTTCATCCGATGCCCCTTTGATCTTGCGTGCGAAGTTCCTGTTCGCGACTTGCGGCTATTGATATCCGGCGGGGACTCCGACGGCAACCGCCCTTCGTCGTATGGGGCGTCGCTGATCAAATCGATATCGGGCACGCGTGACCCGGGCGGGGGAGAGGTTCTAGGGTCATCGGGACCATCCGGGGGTACGGGAACGTTAGGTGAGGTCCGATGGCGTCAGGTAAGGCAGACGGGAAGGTGAGGGGCTTTCAGTTCAGCCCCTGGAACCTCCTGTTGATCATCCCGTTGCTGGTGCTGATCACGTCCTTGTTCAATTCGGACGGTCCCCGGCTGTTCGGGATGCCGTTCTTCTACTGGTTCCAATTCGTGTTCGTGGTGGTCGGTGTCGTGTGCACCTGGATCGTCTACGTGATGACCAAGGACAAGCCGACCAGTGAGCGTCCCGATCGGCTGTCCGTGGACGAGCTCGACGAGGGGGACGTCAAGTGACCAACATCCAATGGCCAGAGCTGATCATCTTCACGATCCTCTTCGCGGTGGTCACCGTGCTCGGCTTCGTCGCGTCGCGCTGGAAGGCCGGCAACACCCTCGACCACCTGGACGAATGGGGTCTCGGCGGCCGCAAATTCGGCTCGTGGATCACCTGGTTCCTGCTCGGCGGTGACCTCTACACGGCGTACACGTTCGTCGCCGTCCCCGCGCTGATGTTCAGCGCCGGCGCGATGGGCCTGTTCGCGCTGCCGTACACGATCATCGTCTACCCGATCGTGTTGATGCCGGCGCTGCGCATGTGGTCGGTCTCGCGCGTCCGCGGCTACGTCACGCCAGCCGACTTCGTCCGCGGCCGGTTCGGTTCGCCGACGCTGGCGCTGCTGATCGCGATCACCGGCATCATCGCGACGATGCCGTACATCGCGCTGCAGCTCGTCGGGCTCGAAGCGGTGCTGCGGACCATGGGCATCAACGGCTCCGGCATCGTCGGTCACCTGCCGCTGCTGGTCGCCTTCATCATCCTGGCGGTCTACACCTACCAGTCGGGTCTTCGCGCGCCCGCGCTGATCGCGTTCGTCAAGGACATCCTGATCTACCTCGTGATCATCGTGGCGATCATCTACCTGCCCTCGAAGCTCGGCGGCTGGTCGGCGATCTTCGACGCGGCCGACGCGAAGTTCGACAAGACGCCGTCGCAGGCGGACGGCATCCTGCTCAACGCCAACAACCAGTTGCAGTACGCCACGCTGGCGCTCGGTTCGGCGCTCGCGCTGTTCCTGTACCCGCACTCGCTCACCAGCGTGCTCGCCTCGCGCGGCCGCAGCGTGATCAAGCGGAACATGGTCGCGCTCCCGGCGTACTCGCTGGTCCTGGGCCTGCTGGCGCTGCTCGGCTACGTCGCGATCAGCGCGTCGGTCTCGCCGATCACCAACAACGCGACCGGCAAGCCCGACACGAACACCGTCGTCCCGGTGCTGTTCGACACGCAGTTCTCGTCGTGGTTCGCCGGGATCGCGTTCGCCGCGATCGGCATCGGCGCGCTGGTGCCCGCGGCGATCATGTCGATCGCGGCGGCCAACCTGTGGACCCGCAACATCTACAAGGAGTACATCAAGAAGAACGCGACGCCGGGCGAGGAAGCGAAGCAGGCCAAGCTCGCTTCGCTGATCGTGAAGTTCGGCGCGGTGGCGTTCATCCTGTTCATCGACCCGCAGTTCTCGATCGACCTGCAGCTCATCGGCGGTGTGCTGATCCTGCAGACGCTGCCCGCGGTCGCGATCTCGCTCTACACGCGGTGGTTCCACCGCTGGGGCCTGATCGCCGGCTGGGTGGTCGGCATCGGCTGGGGCCTGATCATGCTCTACAACATCCCCAACCCGGCGACCGGTAAGGCGCACTTCGGTGGCTCGGCGCTGAAGCTCGGCGATCTGTCGATCTTCGGCTGGCACCCGTTCAGCGGTTCGCCGATGCAGATCTACGTCGGTTTCGTGGCGTTGATCGCGAACCTGCTGATCGCGGTGATCTTCACGGTGATCGCGCGGCGGCTGAAGGTCTTCAACGGCACGGACGACACCGAGGCCGAGGACTACCACGCCGATGAGCACGACAAGGATCTCCGCGAAATCGGCGTCCACTGAGTCAGCTGTGAGAAGGGGCCGCGTCCTGCCGGGACGCGGCCTTTCTCGTGGCCGCGGTCGCCGCCAGGTAGAGGACGAGGCTGTTCAGCAGGTGCCAGAGGAAGTGCGTCCCGGCGGGGAAGTTCCCGCAGACCGTGTGGTCGGCCGTGCGGAACGAAAGGGACACCCCGAAGACACCGGCGGCTACGGCGAATCTGCGCCGGTCTTCACCCCGGAGGATGACCGCGAAGACCACGAGCCCGATCAACGCCGAGAGGTACAGCCCGCCGCCCAGCGACGCGACGACGGCGGTGAAGGCGAGGAACACGGGGATGCCGAGCCAGGACAGCCCGCGGCGGACGCCGAAGAACACGTGCGGGAACACGGCGGCGTAGTACAGGACGAACACCAGGATGAAGCCGGTGTCCGCGGCAGCGGACCAGCGGGTGGCGAGCAGGTGGAAGGCCGTGCTGCCGAGGAACACCAGTCCGATGAGGACTCCGAACACGCGGCCTTTCGGTTGCCGCCAGACGGCGATCGCCGCGATCAGGAAGGCGAGATTGCTGAGGCTGTTGAGCGGCTCGCCCCAGAGGCCGGGGGCGAGGCGTTCGCAGTAGCCGTCGACGTACGCCGTCCAGTTCACTCCTCCAGAAAACCCTGCCCGCGTGAACTGCGGATGTCTTCGACGTCGCTGCTTCCGCTTTCGCAACACGTCCACCGCTGCCCCGCGCCCCCTGCACCGAGTTGTCCACACCCACCCGCCGTTGTGGACAACTCGCCCCCGAATCCCTCCGGACCCCGCCCCGCGACAGCCCCTCCCGATACGCTGGTGCGGGGCGCGCCCCCCTGGGAGTGGTGGGGGTTGGGGTACGCGCGGAGCAAGAAAAAGCGCTGGTCAGAGAGCTGTCGCGCAGGCCGTCAGGCGTCGGGTGAGGAAGCGGCGTTGCGGTTCCGAGCAGGGCAGCGCGAGCGCTCGCCGGTAGTGCTCCGCGGCTCGCGCCGGGTCGCCGGCCCGCAGCCACAGGGCGCCGAGGACGGCGGGCAGCAGGGTGTAGTCCGGCAGGTCGGCCTCGATGGCTTCGAGTTCGGCGATCCCGGCGACGGCGCCATCCACCATCGAAAGCGCGATCGCGCGGTTCAGCCGGGCCACCGGTGACGGCCGCAGCGCCAGCAGATCGTCGTACAGGCCGACGATCCGGCGCCAGTCCGGCGGCGAAGCCGTGCTGTGGCACAGCGCGATCGCCGCCTCGACGTGGTACGCCGACATCTCCGGCCCGGTGCACGCCCGCTCGAAGAGCCGCGTCCCCTCGGTGATCATCGCGTGGTCCCAGCGGTCCCGGTCCTGCTCGTCGAGCAGCAGCAGGTCACCCTCCCGGTCGACGCGCGCGGGCAGCCTGCTTCCCTGCAACAGCATCAGCGCGACCAGCGCCCGCACCCTCGGCAGATCCGTCTTCGGCTCGGCCAGCAGCAGCCGCCCCAGCCGGATCGCCTCCCCGCACAGCTCGCCGCGCACCGCGACCTCGCCGGTCGTCGCGTCGTAACCTTCGTTGAAGAGCAGGTAGAGCACGGCCAGCACACTGTCCACTCTGGACTCAAGCGCGTCCGGCCCCGGCAGGGAGAGCGGCTTCCCCGACTCCCGCAACCACTTCTTCGCCCGCACGAGCCGCTGCGCCACCGTCGCCGGTTTCGTCAGCAGGGCCGCCGCGATCTCGTTCACGCCGAGCCCGCCGACGGTCTTCAACGTCAGCGCCACCTGCGAGACAGTCGGCAGCGCGGGATGGCAGCACAGCAGCATCAACACGAGTTCGTCATCCGCCCGACGGCCGGTTGCGTGACCGTCGAGCTCCACGAGCCGGGGCAGCAGGGCGCGCAACGTCTGCTCGCGCCGGACGACGTCCATCGCCCGGTTCCGTGCGGCGCGGAACAACCAGCCCTGCGGGTTGTCCGGCACCCCGCACTGCGGCCAGGTGCGCAGCGCCTGTTCCAGCGCATCGGCGACGGCCTCCTCGGCCAGGTCCAGCCGTTCGGGGCCGAGCGCCCTGGCCAGCGTGGCGACGATCCGCCCGGCACTGTGCCGGAACAGATGCTCCACCACGCCGGCCGGGCGGCTCATGAAAGCCCGAAGCGGCTCAGGTGTTCTTCACGTGGAGTGTCGAGCTCGAGCGCGATCTCGCTGACCACGAACATCCCGACACCGTCCACCGCGATCGGATGCGTCTCGAACAGCTTCGCCGCTTCGTCGAGATCAGCGGCTTCGACCACGAGATAGCCGGCGACGATCTCACTCGCTTCGGTGAACGGTCCGTCGGTGATCGTCCCGCCGCGCACCACCCGCGATTCCGGGGCCGGCCCGGCGGCCGCGACCAGCTTGCCGGACGATCGCAACTCCTCCTGCCAGGCGAAGTACCGCTCGATACCGTTCTCGGCCGGGCCTTCACCGGCGGGCTCGGAATTCTGCGGGAAGGTCATCAGACCCACGAACTTCGGCATCAGTCCTCGCAACCGCGTTCGCCGACCTTGCGCACCTCGATCGGCCCGAACGCCAGATGCGGATGCGTCGCGAAGATCTTCTCCGCCTGATCGAGGTCCGCGGCCTCGATCACCTGATAGCCGCCGACGATCTCGGTGGCTTCGGTGTGCGGCCCGTCGGTCGCGCCGACCTCGCCGCCCGAAGCGCGCAGCACCCGGCCGCTCCTCGACAGCCCGCCGCCACCGACGAAGCGGCCCTCCTTGGTGCGTTCGTCCGCCCAGGCCAGATAGCTCTCGAGCACGCGTTGCGCCTCATCGGGGCCGAGGTGGTCGTGCGAGTCCGTCGTGGAACGGATGAATCCGATGTAGTGGGGCATGGTGTCCTCCCTGGGAATCGATGGTCCCTAGACGAACGAGCCCGCGGCAAATCGACATCAGTACCGGAACAGCCGGTCGTGCAGTTCCCGCTGCCGCGCGAACCAGGCGCCCAGCCTGGTCCGGCGCCGCCTGCGTTCCACCACCTGCCGGACTTCGCGTACACAGGGTTCGTGGGCCGCGAAGGCCTTCCCGGTCAGGAGGACGGCGTAGTGGCCATCCGGGCAGCGACCGGAAACGGAGATCATGCCCGGTGCCAGGTCGTCGACAAAATCGATCGAACTGACCCCGACCACGGACCGGCGATCGCAGGTGGGGAAGCAGACGACGAACACCTCACAGCTCCAGCCGCCATGTCTGCCCGGTCAACTCGTATCCGAAGCCCGTGATCGTCTCTTCGCTCACCAGCTGGAAGCCGGCCTTCCGATAGATCGCCCGTGCCGCGTCCAGCAGCGAGACCGTCCAGAGCTCCATCGCCGTGTAGCCGGATGCCCTCGCGAACTCGACGCATTCGGCGACCAGGCGTTTCCCTACGCCCCGTCCCCGCGCGGCCGGTTCCAGGAGCAGCATCCGCAGTTTCGCGGTGGTGCCGTCTTCGGCGGGCATGCAGAAGATGCTGCCGACGCGCTCGCCGTCGAGTTCGGCGATCCAGCTCGCTTGGCGCGGGTCTCCGCGCCGGTCGACGTACTCGGCGACGACACGGGCGACGAGTGCTTCGAAGCGTTCGTCCCAGCCGTACTCGCGGGAGTAGAGGGCACCGTGGCGATGAACGACCCAGCCGAAGTCGCCCGGACGGGGCGGGCGCAGGACCAGCGCGGGACTCGAGGCGCGCTCGCCGACCAGCGAGGTGATCGTGTCCATGGCGCCGAGCAGCCGCTCCTGCTCGTCTTCACCGAACTTGCCGAGCAGCGAGCCGATCCTGCCCACCGACCGTTGGTCGAGGACGGCGAAGGCCTTGCGACCGTCCTCGGTCAGCCGGACGATCTGACGGCGGGCGTCCTCGTCACTGCGTTCGCGGGTGAGGAGACCGCGCCCTTCGAGTCTCGCGAGCAGCCTGCTCGCGTATCCGGCGTCGAGGTCGAGACGTTTGCGCAGGTCGGTGACCTGGGTCGAATCCTGCTGCGCGAGTTCGAAGATGACCCTGGCTTCGCTCAGGGAGTACTCGGCGTCGGCCGGTCCTTCGTCGAGGACGCCGATCACGCCGGTGTACAGGCGGTTGAAGGCCCGGACGGTCGCCACCCGGTCCGCGGATCGATTCATTTGACCACCTCAACAGATTCGTTGACTGGGTCAAGTGTTACTCCGCGAAGCGGTGAAGGCAAGAAATCTTTCGGGGGTGGACATATGGAAACCCCGTGATGCTGCCAGGTCGGGGGTCCGCCAGCATCACGGGGTCGTAGTGGGTATCGACGCCGCGTTCCGCGGCGTTACATCTCACGCACTATGTGTCGTAGGTCACTCGAATGGGCGACACCTACAACGGTTGTTGTCGGGTCAGCGCATGTGCGTGTGACGCGCCTGGGAGATAGCGATGAGCTCCTGACGAACGGTCGCGGTGGCCGCGGTGTCGATCGCCCGGTTCAGGGCCCGGCGAGTACGAGCCTCGGCGCGACGGGCACGGAGCTTGGCGGCGATGTTGTTCATCGGTTTTGTCATCCCCTTGGGAGTAGATCTTGCGTCTTCGTGGCTGTGCTTCTAGTATGCACCCTTTTTCACAAGGATGCCAACGATTATCCGGTGACTTGGCACACCTGCCGATGAATCATCGGCAACAGGAGCGTAAAACCGGAGAGATTTGGTGGCGCCGGTCACTTCTTGGTAACGCCGCAGTTATCTAGGTTTTTTCCTATACGGCCGAAGAGGGTGCGATGAAGTGGCGGTAGGTGTTTCTACCGCTTCCTAGCGCTGAGACAATAAAGCTGGAGAGAGACTTAGTCCCGGCCGAGCAGGTAGTGGCCGAAGTGCGGCACGGTGAAGGCGATGTGCCCGCGTTCGGCGGAGTACACCAGGCCCTTCTTCATCAGGCTGTCCCGCGCCGGAGACAGTGACGAAGGCTTCCGTCCCAGGTAGACGGCCACATCGGCGGTACCGGCGGACTCGTCCCGGCCCTGGGTCAGCTCGGCCATCGCGAGCAGGTACTCGCGCTCGGCCGGCGTCGCGCGCTCGTAGCGGGAGCCGAAGAAGCCGACCGCGAGCTCCGATTCGGCCTCCGGCGCCGCGACCTGGACGTCCTTCACGGTGATGGGATCCGCCGGCGCGGCATCCCAGGCGGCCTTGCCGTAGGCCTGGATGAAGTACGGATATCCGCCCGACGCGTCGAACAAGGCGTCCAGCGCCTCCGGTTCGATGCCCGCGTCCTCGCGTTCGATGGGTGCCATCACCGCGAGGTCGGCGTCTTCGCGCTCCAGCCTGTCGATGCGCGCGTAACGGAAGAGGCGTTCCGAGTACGACTTCGACGCCGAAAGGACGGCGGGCACGTGCGGCAGCCCCGCGCCGACCACGACCAGCGGCGCCCCGGACTGCGAGAGTTCGTGGCAGGCCGCGCAGAGCGCGGAAACATCCTCCGGCAGCAGGTCCTGGATCTCGTCGATCAGCAGCGCGACCCCGGTGCCGACGTCGGCAGCCAGCTCCGCGACTTCGGTGAACAGCTCGACCAGGTCGATCTCGATGTCGCCCGAATCTGCGCGGCCCTGCGCGGCGGGCACGTCGATACCCGGTTGCCAGCGGTCACGGAGCTTCGCGTCCGGTTTGTTGGCGCGCAGCGCGAACGCCTTGAGCACGCCGAGCACCTGCTCGACCCGGTCCGGCGCGCGATGGCGCACGGCGAGGTCGCGGATCGCGCGGTGCAGCGCGGCCGACAGTGGCCGCCGGAGTTCGGTGTCCGGGCGGGCCTCGATCTTGCCCGCGCCCCAGCCGTGCTTGATGGCCCGCGAGCGCAGCTCGCCCAGCAGCACGGTCTTCCCCACGCCACGCAGGCCGGTCAGCATCAGGCTGCGTTCGGGTCTTCCCCGCGCGACCCGTTCGAGCACGACCTCGAAGGCCTGGAGCTCGCGGACGCGACCTGCCAGCTCGGGCGGCCGTTGACCGGCGCCCGGGGCGAAGGGGTTGCGGATGGGATCCACTCTCACACGCTATCGGCGTTTCTAGCGTGGACCCGATATTCCGCCATAGAGGGATAGGCGTGTCGCGACGGGTTACTCCGAGTGGACGGGTCTGCAGCCCCGTCCCTCGTTCTTAGTCGCGCAGGTTGCGCTCGGCGTAGACCGCCATCGCGTCACGGATGTACTCCGCGGTGCCCTCGCCGTGCTTCTCGTCGTACTGCCCGTAGCGCGGGTCGTCGACGTACAGCTGCCCGAGTCCGGCGAAGTAGCCCTTCGACACGGCCCGCACGGCCGGCCGAAGCCACTCGTACAGGCGCTGCGTGATCGCCTGGGCCTCGTCACCGTCGGCGGGCAGACCCTTGGCGCGGGCCTCACCGAAAGCGGCGGCGATGTCCTTCTGTTCCTGCTGGTGCGCCTTCTTGTCCTCGGCGCTCAGCGACTTCCACCACCGGTCGCCCTGCTTGTAGGCGTCGGCGCCCCAGCGTTCGGTGACCTCCTTTTCGTACTTCGTGTGGTCGAAGCCGTCGAACACTTCCGTTGCCATCAGTTGTTCACCTCTTTCTGTCTTCCTCAAGGTCGTCCTGACCGATTCGATCTGCCGTCCGAGCCGCTGTCGCTCCTGCTCCAGCCACTTCAGGTGCGAGCGCAGCGCCGCCGTTGTGTCCTGCTCCCCCTCGAGGACTTCGCCGATCGCGGGCAGGCTCAGCCCGAGTTCGCGAAGCAGCAGGATCCGTTGCAGCCGCACCAGCGCGTCCTGGTCGTAGTAGCGGTATCCGTTGCTCCCCACCCGGCTCGGTTCGAGCAGCCCGATGTCGCCGTAGTGGCGCAGCGTGCGGCTCGTGGTCCCGGCCGAGCGGGCGATGTCCTGGATCGACCACTCCTTCTCGTTCGGCATGTCCACGAAGGTAGAGGTTGACGTTGCGTCAAAGTCAATCGAAGTTCACCCGACCGTGGCATGGTTCACGAATGAAGACATTCGCGCTGGTCATCGCCACTGCGCTGACCCTGACGACGGCCGGGATCGCCGACGCGCATCCGCGACGCGCCTTCGACATCCAGGCCCACCGCGGCGGGCTCGGCCTCACGGTCGAGAGCACGCTCGCGTCCTTCGGCAAGGCGATGGAGCTGGGGGTGACCACCCTCGAACTCGACATCCAGATCACCAAGGACGGCCGCGAGGTGATCACCCACGACCGCAAGACGACACCCGCGAAGTGCCGCGACACCGCGCCCGCGACCCCCGGCGACCCGGCGTACCCGTACGTCGGCAAATACGTGAAGGATCTGACGTTCGCGCAGGTCCGCACGCTGGACTGCGGTTCGCTCCGGCAGCCCGCCCATCCCGGCCAGACGCTCTCCCCCGGCGCCAAGATGCCGACGCTCTCCGAGCTGTTCCAGCTGGCAAGGGACCACCGCGCCTGGGGCATCAAGTTCAACATCGAGACCAAGGTCGAGGCCGCCGCACCGCACGAGACGGCGCCGCGTGAGCAGTTCGTCCAGCGGGCGGTGCGCGAGATCGTGCGCGGCGGGTTCGCGCACAACGTCTCCATCCAGAGCTTCGACTGGGGCGCGCTGATGCGGTTCCGCGAGGTCGCGCCCTGGCTCCCGACGGTCGCGCTGACCCAGCCCGAGTTCCTGCAGGCCGGTCAGCCGGGCAAGTCGCCGTGGCTCGGCGGGCTCGACATCGACGACTTCGGCGGCAGCCCCGTCCGCGCGGTGAAGTCGTTCGGCGCGAGCGCGCTCTCGCCGGTGCACGGCAACCCGCAGGGCGGCAAGGTCGGCGACCCCGACTACCGGCCGTTCACGACGAAGGCGCTGGTCACTGAGGCGCATCGAGCGGGGATCAAGGTCGTGCCCTGGACGATCAACGATCCGGCCACCATGCACAAACTGATCGACGACGGCGTCGACGGCATCATCACCGACTACCCGGACCGGCTGCGGGAGGTCGCGGCCGACCGCGGGTTCAAGCTGCCCAAGGCGTATCGAGCCCGCTAGCGGAATCTAGCCCCGTCTAGCGCCAGAGAAATATTTTGCGATACACCGCTAGCGCGGTTCGGCGACGCGGCGGGCGGGAAGACTGGGGTTAGGTTTGTTTCCCGGGTCCGGATCAGAAAGGTTACGACCGTGATTCTCCGTCGCGTCGCACGTCCGCTCCTCGCCGCGATCTTCATCTCCGGCGGGATCGGCGCGCTGAGGGACACCGAGGGGCACGCCAAAGCCGCGGAGCCGTTCCTCACCGAGTCCTTCGACAAGCTGGAGGGCGTGGTGCCGGAGTCGGTGCCGCGCGATCCCGCCACCCTCGTCCGGATCGACGCCGCGGTGAAGGTCGGTGCGGGGGTCGCGCTCGCCGCGGGCAAGGCACCGCGCCTGGCCTCGTTGCTGCTGCTCGGCAGCCTTGTCCCGACGACGCTGGCCGCGCACCGGTTCTGGGAGATCAAGGAACCGGCCGAGCGTCAGCAGCAGCAGATCCAGTTCATCAAGAACGCCGGCCTCGCCGGTGGCCTGCTGCTGGCCGCCGCCGACACCGCAGGCAAGCCGTCGCTCGGCTGGCGTGCCCGCCGCGCCGCGTCGAAGACGGAGAAGCGCGCCGAGAAGCTGGCGAGGAAGGCCGAGAAGGCCATCACGAAGTGACGACCCGCGTTTAGTCCTCTGGATGCGCTTTCGCATCCAGAGGACTAAACGCGTGGGTCATGAGGTGAAGGCGGCGATGTCCTCTTCCTCGACGACCGTCCGCACCTCGACTTCGATCTCGTCGAACAACGCGGCGTAGGACTCGGCGAACGAGACGGCCTCGGCCAGGTCCTTGGCGTTGATCAGCGCGAACCCGCCGATGACCTCCTTGGCCTCGGTGAACGGGCCGTCGGTCGCGGTGATCTTGCCGCCACGCACCTTGCGGACCTTCGCGCCCTTCTCCGACGGGTGCACGCCCTCCGCCGTGATCAGGATGCCCTTCTCGAACGAGTCCTGGATGAAGGCGCCCATCCGGTCGATGAACTCCTTGCTGGGGTTCCAGGCCTCCGGGGCGCTCTCGTCCAACCGGTGCATCATCAGAAACCGCATCGTTGCTCCTCAGTGTCTTGGCGGGGCTGTTTCTACCCCGCCTTCACCAGCGCGTCGAGCGGCTCGACGGCGGTTCGACATTTCTGAGCAGAAGTTTTCCTAGCGGCTCGCGACCTTCTTGTACTGGGCCGTCGCGAGCGGTGCGAAGATCGCGATGATGGCGACGCAGCACAGGATCGCGTACAGCGAAGCGTGCTCGGCAGGCCAGCCCGTCGGTGCCGCGCCGAAGCGGTTCCCGAACAGGTCACGCGCCGAGTTGATCACCGCGGTGAACGGGTTCCAGTCGGCGATCGCCTTCAGCACGCCCGGCAGCTTGTCCGCCGGGACGAACGCCGTGGAGATGAAGCTCAGCGGGAACATCCACATCAGCCCGGCGCTCTGCGCCACCTCGACGCTGCGCGCGACGAGCCCGATCCACGCGCCGACCCAGGACAGCGCCCAGGCGAACATCAGCATCACCAGGTAGCCGAGCACCGCGTCGAGGAAGCTGCCGCGGATCCGCCAGCCGACGAGCAGCCCGCACAGCGACATGACGACCAACGCGACCACGCTGATCACCAGGTCGGACGTCGTCCGGCCGAAGATCACCGCGAGGCGGGAGATCGGCAGCGAACGGAACCTGTCGATGATGCCCTTCTGCAGGTCGTTCGCGAAGCCGATCACCGTGAACGCCGAGTTGAACGCGACCGTCTGCGCGAAGATGCCCGCGATCAGGAACTCGCGATACGCGAGCCCGCCCGCTTCCCCGCCGATCGCGTCGCCGAAGACGTACGCGAACAGCAGCACGAACATGATCGGCTGCAGGGTGGCCGCCATCAGCCAGTCCGGGTTGCGCTGGACGTTCTTCAGGTTCCGCCAGGTGATCACGCCACCGTCGGAAAAGGCCTTCGCGACCGCGCTCACTGGTTCCCCACCCCCTCTTCCGTCTTCTCCCCCTCGTCCGTGGCGTGTCCTGTGAGCGAAAGGAAGACGTCGTCGAGCGTCGGCCGGTGCAGCGCGACGTCCTGGACCGCGACGCCGTGACCGTCCAGCCGCCGCAGCGCCTCGATCAACGCCTTCGGCCCGCCCTCGACCAGGACGTCGACCTTACGGGTGTGTTCGTCGACCGACGGCGTGCCCGAGCCGACCTCGGCCAGCACCTGGGTGGTCATGGCGAGGTCGCTCGCGTTCGCCACGACGAGCTCCAGCCGCTCGCCGCCGATCTCCTGCTTGAGTTCGTCGGCCGTGCCGCGCGCGATGACCTTCCCCTTGTCGATCACCACGATCGAGTCGGCGAGCTGATCGGCCTCCTCCAGGTACTGCGTGGTCAGCAGCACCGTGGTGCCGTCGGCGACGAGCTCCTTGATGACCTCCCAGGTGTCGATCCGGCCGCGCGGGTCGAGCCCGGTGGTCGGTTCGTCGAGGATCACCACGGTCGGCTCGGCGACCAGCGCCCCCGCGAGGTCGAGCCGTCGCCGCATACCGCCGGAGTACGTCTTGGCGGGGCGGTCCGCCGCGTCCTCCAGCCGGAACCGGGCGAGCAGCTCACGCGCCCGGGACTTCGCCGCGGCCTTCTTGTTCCCGTACAGCCTGCCGACCATGTACAGGTTCTCGAACCCCGTGAGGTTCTCGTCCACGGCGGCGTACTGCCCGGACAACCCGATCGACCGCCGGACTGCGTCGGGGTGGGCCAGCACGTCGTGCCCGGCCACCTCCGCCTCGCCCGAATCCGGGCGAAGCAGCGTGGTCAGGATGCGGACCGTCGTCGTCTTGCCGGCACCGTTCGGCCCGAGCAGGCCCAGCACCTCGCCCTTCGGGATCGACAGATCGACCCCGTCGAGCGCCCGTGTTGACCCGTAGGTTTTGACCAGCGCTTTCGCCTGAACCGCGAACATGCGGTCAACCTAGACTCCGGCACCGACAAAGGCACCGGGGTTTTTCCCCGATCCGCTGCGGGCGAACGTTACTTTTCCAGGATCGCGGTGACGCCCTGGCCGCCCGCGGCGCAGATCGAGATGAGTCCGCGGCCGGATCCCTTCTCGTTCAACAGCTTCGCGAGGGTGGCGACGATACGGCCACCGGTCGCGGCGAACGGGTGCCCGGCCGCCAGCGAAGAACCGTTGACGTTCAGTTTCGCCCGATCGATGGAGCCGAGAGGTTCGTCGAGGCCCAGCTTCTCCTTGGCGAACGCCGGGTCCTCCCACGCCTTGAGGGTGGCGAGCACCTGCGACGCGAAGGCCTCGTGGATCTCGTAGAAGTCGAAGTCCTGCAAGGTGAGCCCGGCACGGGTGAGCATCTGCGGGACGGCGTACGCGGGCGCCATCAGCAGGCCCTCGTCGCCGTGGACGTAGTCGACGGCCGCGGTCTGCGAGAACGTCAGGTACGCCAGCACCGGCAGCTTCCGTGCCTTCGCCCACTGCTCGGTCGCGAGCAGGACCGTCGACGCGCCGTCGGACAGCGGCGTCGAGTTGCCCGCGGTCATCGTGCCTTCGGGGCCACCGAAGGCGGGCTTCAGCTTCGCGAGCTTCTCGACGCTGGAGTCCGGGCGCAGGTTCTGGTCACGCGCCAGCTTCAGGTACGGCGTCACCAGGTCGTCGAAGAAGCCCTTGTCGTACGCGGCGCCGAGGCGCTGGTGGCTGGTCGCGGCGAGTTCGTCCTGTGCCTCGCGCGTGATCTCCCAGACCTTCGCGGTCAGCGCGGCGTGCTCGCCCATGGAGAGGCCGGTGCGCGGCTCGGAGTTGCGCGGGATCTCGGGGACGATGTGGCCGGGGCGCAGCTTCGCGGCGAGCTTCAACCGCTCTGGCAGCGTCTTCGCGGCGTTGAGCTGCACGAGGATCTGGCGCAGGTCGTCGTTGACCGCCAGCGGCGCGTCGGACGTGGTGTCGACGCCGCCCGCGATGGCCGAGTCGATCTGGCCGAGGGCGATCTTGTTGGCGACGTTGATGATCGCCTGGAGGCCGGTGCCGCAGGCCATCTGCACGTCGGAGGCCGGGGTGGCGGGGTTCAGCCTGCTGCCGAGGACGCTTTCGCGGGCGAGGTTGAAGTCGCGGGCGTGCTTGAGCACGGCGCCGGCGGCGACCTCGCCGATCACCTCGTCCTGCAGGGAGAAGCGGCTGACCAAGCCGTCGAGGGCGGCCGTGAACATGTCCTGGTTCGACGCTTTCGCGTACGGACCGTTCGAGCGGGCGAAGGGGATCCGGTTGCCGCCGATGATCGCGACCTTGCGCACGGGTGCCGTCCTTTTCGTGGCCATTTTTTCCACTCCTCCGTAGGCTCTCTCACACTGTAACCTACTAGCGAGTAGGTTAGAATGCGACGTGACGCAAACTGCACGGGAGGCACGTAATGGCTGACAGGTACCAGCAGTTCACGAAATCCCCGGTGGGGAAGTTCGTGGTGCCGAAGCTCGGCCTGCCGAATCCCGCCACGCTCCGCCGGTACAAGCCCGGTCAGCCCCCTCTCGAGGGTCCCGCACTTCTGGGTGCCGCGCCGGGCGGCCGTCTCGAAAAGGTGATCGAGGCGCAGCTGCACCGCGCGGGTATCGAGGTCCTCTCGACGGCGGCCGAAAAGCACGCCGCGCTCGTCTTCGACGCGACAGGCGTGAAGGACCCGAAGCAGCTTCGCGAGGTCTACAACTTCTTCCACCCCGTGATCCGGAGCGTCGGGCCGTCGGGCCGCGTCGTCGTCCTCGGAACGCCGCCGGAGCTGGCCGAAGGACACGAGCGGATCGCCCAGCGTGCGCTCGAAGGCTTCGTCCGTTCCGTCGGTAAGGAGCTGAAGCGCGGCGCGACCGCTCAGGTCGTGTACGTCGCCGAAGGAGCCGAAGAGGCCACTGAGTCCACGCTCCGGTTCCTGCTTTCGTCGAAGTCCGCCTTCGTGGACGCCCAGGTCATCCGCGTGGGCACCGAGACCAAGACCGCCTCGGCCCCGGCCGACTGGGCGAAGCCGCTGGACGGCAAGGTCGCCCTGGTCACCGGCGCTTCCCGCGGTATCGGCGCCGCCATCGCCGAGGTGCTGGGCCGAGACGGCGCCCACGTCGTCGCGCTCGACATCCCCGCGCAGGGCGCGGACCTGTCCAAGGTGGCCAACAAGGTCGGCGGCTCGTCGCTGCAGCTGGACATCACCGCCGCCGACGCGCCGGAGAAGCTCGCCGAGTACCTGACCACGCGCCACGGCGGCGTCGACATCGTCGTGCACAACGCGGGCATCACGCGGGACAAGACCCTCGGCAACATGACCGAAGGCGGCTGGGACTCGGTCATCGCGGTCAACCTCGCCTCGCAGCTCGCGGTGAACGAAAAGCTCCTCTCCGACAAGGTGCTGCACGAGAACGGCCGCATCATCGGCGTCTCCTCGATCGCCGGGATCGCGGGCAACGTCGGTCAGACCAACTACGCCACCAGCAAGGCGGGCGTCATCGGCATGGTGAACGACGGCGCGCCGAAGCTCGCCGAATACGGCGGCACGATCAACGCCGTCGCGCCCGGTTTCATCGAGACCAAGATGACCGCCGCCGTCCCGCTGTTCATCCGCGAGGCCGGGCGGCGGCTGTCCAGCCTCGGCCAGGGCGGGCTCCCGGTCGACGTCGCCGAGACGATCGCCTGGTACGCGAACCCGGCTTCGGCCGCGGTCAACGGCAACGTGGTCCGCGTCTGCGGCCAGGCACTGCTGGGAGCGTGAGCATGGCCGTCAAGGAACTCCACGAGTCGCCGAGCCTGTCTTCGCTGTACCCCAAGGCGTTGCTCGGCTCGTTGCGCAAGAGCGGCGGGAACACGCTGCCGGGGACCGAGTTCGTCCGCGAGGGCGTCGTCGTCGACCCGGCGCACCTCGCCGCGTACAACCAGGTGTGCGGATTCCGGCTGGACGACGTGCTTCCGGCGACGTATCCGCACATCCTCGCGTTCCCGCTGCAGATGGCGTTGATGATCGAGGCCGACTTCCCGTTCCCGTTGCTGGGCATGGTGCACGTCGCGAACCGGATCACCCAGCACCGGCAGTTGCGGCTCGACGAGTCGTTCACCCTGCGCGTGCGCGCCGAGGACCTGCGCCCGCACGAGAAAGGCAAGCAGTTCGACGTCGTCAGCGAGCTGCTGGTCAACGACAGTCCTGTGTGGACGGACGTCAGCACGTACCTGCGCCGCGGTGGCGGCAGCGGCGAGAAGACCTCGCGCGGTCAGCTCTCCCAGCCGACGGCCAACGCGATCTGGCACGTGCCCGGCGACATCGGCCGCCGCTACGCCGAGGTCTCCGGCGACCGCAACCCGATCCACCTGCACCCGATCACGGCGAAGGCGTTCGGCTTCCCGGCCGCGATCGCGCACGGCATGTGGACGAAGGCGCACGCGCTCGCGGCGTTCGAAGGCAGGCTCCCGGAGGCCTTCACCGTCGACGTCAAGTTCAAGCAGCCGGTCCTGCTGCCCGCCAAGGCGGCCTTCACCACCTGGAGCGAAGGCGACGGGTGGGCTTTCGAGCTGTGGAACGCGCGCAAGCCGAAGCCGCACCTTGAGGGCTCAGTCGCCGCTCTCTGACGGCTTCCAGATCTCGCCCTCGACGAGGTCGTTGAACCCGAGCCAGACCAGGTTCATCAGCCACGAGGCGAGCACGCCGTCGGAGACGTCGGGGTGGTCGAGTGCCCAGTCGGCCAGCGACTCGGCCGCCCCGACCAGCGCGGCGGACAGTCCCGCGCCGGAGAACTCGGCCTGTTCGCCGAGGCCCTTGCGGGTGCCCGCGGAGACGACCAGCGCGGCGACCAGTTCGATCGCGCGGGTGCGCATGTCGGTGATCTCCGCGGCGAAGGCCCCGCCGACGGTCATGGCCTGGCGGTGCAGCACCGTCCAGGACTCGCGGTAGTCGGCGACGAAGCGGTAGAACGCGCGAAGCCCGTGCCAAAGCTGCATGTCGGGCGGCAGATCGGGTTTGATCCCGTCCTGCACGGCCTCCAGCAGGCGGGTGGCTTCGCGGCGGATGCACGCGCCGAAGAGATCTTCCTTGGACCCGAGGTAGGTGTAGATCATCGGCTTGGACACGCCGGCGACCTCGGAGATCTCGTCCATCGACGCGGAGTGATAGCCGTAGCGCGAGAACACCGAGACCGCCGCGTCCAGGATCTGGCGTTCCCGCACCGCTCTCGGCAGCCTTTTGGCGCGTTCGGCGGGACGCGGCACTTCCTCGGACACTCAAGACCTCCCATTAGTTCGCGTAAGACGCTACCGGGCTACCACCGGCAAGGGTGACTTCGGCACGCTTGCCCGCCTACCTACTCACGGGTAGCCTTACGCTCGGGTAGGTGGAACCGGAGGGAAGATGACCGAGATCGTGGGGCTGACCGGCCGCGCGCTGGTCGACGCGCTGGAACGGATCGAGCCGGATTCCGCCGAAGCGCACTCTCTCGACGTCAACGAGGTCGCGGGCGCCATCGACCCGAAGGACCTCGGCAAGGACGATGTCCGGCGGCTGCTGACCGCCCTGGGACGGCTCGCCGAGTCCGCGCCCGCGTTCGACCTTCGCAAGGTGGACCCGGCCCGCTTCGCGAACCTCGTCGCGCGCGCCTCGCGTACACAACTCGAGAGCGTCGTCGCCGAACGGCCGCTCCGGGAGCGCGTGCTGCGCGAGATCTTCGACCGCATGGGTGCCCACATCCGGCAGGACCGCGCGAGGACACTGCACGCGGTGGTGCACTGGCGGCTGTCCGGCGGCACCGGCGACGGCGGCTACGACCGCTACGAGACGGTGATCTCGCATGGCGAGTGCACGGTCAGCCGTGACATGAAGGAGAAGCCGAGGGTGACGATCACGATCGCGCCCGTCGACTTCTTCCGGCTCATCACCCACCAGGCGACACCCGCTGTGCTATTCGTCACCGGAAAGATCAAAGTAAAAGGTGACCTGGCCTTCGCCGCGGGTTTGATCGGTTTCTTCGACCTTCCGAAACCGTCCTGAACCCGGCCGAGCAGATACACTTCCGTGCCGTGCCCCGAAATTCCCCGAACCGGCGCTGGCGGGACAAGGTACGCCTTTCCCGTCCGTTGAGGCTGCACAAGACGCGCACCGGTGGCGAGCACGTCGTCAACGCGTTCGCGGAGAAACTCGAGCTCGCCAAACTGAGCCCCGAACAGTTCACGCAGGTGCTGGAAACCCTGCACATGCTGGGTGAAACCGGTGCGGGCATCGAGCTCAGCTCACTGGAGACCGAGGTGCTCGTCGACGTCGTGCAACGGGCGTCACGAGAGCAGCTCAAGGCGATCGCCGATCACCCGGAACTGCGTTCGGCGTTCCTCGACGAGATTTTCCGCAGAATGTCGGATCATTTCGTTCCGGAACGCGCGCGGCATGTCGACTTCGTCGTCGCGTGGCGTTTTACCGACGGTGACGGAGAAGACGGTTTCGATCGTTTTCAAACGGTCATCGAGGACGGCGTCTGCGTTTCCAGCACCGATCTCGCGCGCACTCCGGACACCACCATCACGCTGTCCGTCGACGACTTCATCCGGATGGCCACCGGCAACGCGGCGGTGGCGGCGATGTTCGTGACGGGCAAGGTGAAGGTCAAGGGTGAGTACGCGCCGGCCGTGCGGTTCAGCGGGTATTTCGACATCCCGAAGCCGAGCGCGGGCTAGCCACCTGTTTCATCGAGAGTTCGCTTGGACGTACGGCGATAGCGGACGTTGGGGCTCCGCAGATTTCGCTCGGTCGCTTCGATCAGTCCCTGCTTGAGCAGGACGGTCAGCCATCGCGTCATCGTGCGGTCGTGCAGTCCGGTCGCCGCGACCAGGTCGGCACGTGTCGCCTCGTCGTCGCCCAGCGCGTCGAGGATCTCTTCACGCCGGTCGGCGCGACGCTTCGGCGGTGCCGGACTGTCGGTGCTGTCCGTGGGAGCGGGAGCCGCGTCTTCGGCGAGGGTGTAGTGCGCGTATCGGCGACCGCCGGCCGGGACCAGAAGGCCTCGTGCGACGAGATCACCGAGTTCTTCGGTCGCCACCCTCGAATCGAGGTCGTTGGCGTTCCGGTAGGCCTGGTTGTTGAGCGTCTCCCCGTGGAACAGCATCGCGAGGCCGTGGCATTGGCTGTCGGTGAGGCCGTGCTCATCCAATGAAGCGATCCAGCGAACCGCGTCATCGCCCATCAAGGTGTGGTTCGGGAAAGTCGCCGAGAAAGTGGAAATGTCATCGGCGAACCGTGGCGGACTGAGCTTGGCGTCCCGCATCGCCGTCAGCATCGCCGGGATCCCGGAGCCGCGGTTCTCGCAGATCGGACGATCCGACCCAGGCAACGGGGTGTCTTCGAGGATCTTCAGCAGCGTCGCATTGCGAGCCGAGGACGTCCCTTCGACGCCGAGATTCTCTTCGCGGACCGACCCGTAAAGGCCCCCTGGATTACGGATTAGCAGGCGGTCGGGATACATCTCGACCTGCACCTGTGTCCCGTGGGAGGTACCCGAGTAGTCGCGGTGCACCAGTGCGTTCACCACTGCTTCTCGTAGTGCGGTCTCCGGGTACTCGTACGTTTCGGCCCGTCCGGCGCCGCGAACGGTGGATCGTCGTTTCATATTCCGGCGGAGAGCGATGAGCACTTCGTCCACCATCGCCGGAATCGGCCCCTCCGCAGCGACGTTGTCGATGAACCGCGTTCCGTTTCGAGGATCAGGCCCGGATTTCGTCGGGTAGTGCACGAAAGTCACCATGAGCTGCGGGAAGAACTCCTGAGGGTATTCCCCAGCGCCAGCAGTCCCGCGAGGGAAAGCTCGGTGCCGACGAGAACCTTCGCGCGGCGCAGCGCCGCGGTGGTGTCCAAGTTCGCGAAAGCCCTGCTCCGGTGGCGGCGGAGCCGGCTCAGAAAAGTATCGACCAGGGCGTGGTCGAGGTTCGCGACGGTCGTACCCGCCACGGGCTGCTCGTCATCCCGCGGTTGACCGCGGTTCGCCATCATCAGTTGGACTTCGTACGGGCTCAGCCTTCGATCCCCGTCGGCGACTCTGACGAAGCTCCCCTGCGTCATGCCGGTGCCCCGGTTGAACGAAGGCTTGCTGCCCGGCGGTAGTTCGGGGATCTCGGCGACCACGAGATCCGCGCCTTCGAAACGGTGGGTCCCGATGAGAGGGCGTAGCGGCGGCTCCAGGTTTTCCGAGCACAAGGCCGCCAGATCGGCTTCCATCTTCGCCGGGTCGCGAACCCCGGTCGCCTCGAATCCCTGGGTTTCGTCGAGGCCAAGGATCAGGACTCCGCCGCTGGTATTGGCGAACGCCGAGAGCGTTTCGCGGACACTCTTCGGAAGCTTTGACTCGGCTCGTTTGGCCTCGACAAAGGCGTGGTCGCCACCGAGGTCGCGAAGGCTCGCGATGATCTCGGCGAGTTCGTCGTAGAGCATGCCGCCGTCCCAGCTTAGACACTAGCTTAGACACTGGAGCCTAGCGGCGAAGCTAGTGTCCAAGCTGTGCGGCTCCTAGCCCTCGACGATGCGGCCCTCGATCACCGGCGGCTGCTTCTTGGCGGCCTCCGCGGGCGGGGTGTCCACGACGACCTCGCTGTCCACGACCATCACCGGCCCTCGCGTGCGGTTGGCGAACTTGACCGCCCGGCGCGCCATCCGCTTCTGCCAGACCTTGCGCGCGACGCTCCGTGTCGGCGGCAGGATGAACAGCAGGCCGATGACGTCGCTGACGAAACCGGGCAGCAGGATCAGCAGGCCGCCGAGCCCGATCAGCATCCCGTCGGTGAGTTCCTTCTCCGCGTCGGCGGGACGGCCGAGCCGCGCGGACTCGGCGAACGCCCGGAAGGCGCGGCCGCCTTCACGGCGCGCGAGCCAGGACCCGACGAACGCGCCGGCGAAGAGCAGCGCGATCGTGCCGAGCACGCCAACGGCCGAGCCCACCGCCCACACGGCGGCGATCTCGGCGACGACATAGAGCAGGAACGCGACAGCCATACCTGGACAACGTACGGCTTGCCCGTTTTGCTCCCAACCCCCGATACGGTGACCCCGGTCAACCGATCCGGCGCAGGAACTCCTCCGCCTCGCGGGGCCTGGTCAGCACGATCCGCCGCGCGTGCGCCCCCTGTTCCGCCAGCCGCCGCACCGTCCGCTCCCGGTGGTCCTTCGGCCAGCGCCAGACGTAGGAGCAGAACTCCAGATCGAGCCTTTCGGGGCAGCCGGACGCCTGATTGTCCTGCCCGTATTCGCGCAGGCATCGCATCAGCACCCGCCGGAGGCAGACGCGGCGCGGGTAGTCGAGGAAGATGATCGTGTCCGCTCGCGGGAGCCGGAGGTGCATCGACGCTCCGTAGTTCCCATCGATCACCCAGGCACCGGATTCGATGATCTCCTGCTGCGCGGCGTGGAACTCGGTGTCCGGCGCGGGCGTCCACCCCGGCCGCCAGTAGAGCCGGTCGAGGTGGGTGACCGGCAGGCCGAGTGCGGCGCCGAGCCGTCGCGAGAACGTCGACTTCCCGGCGCCGCTGCACCCGACGACCATGATCCGCCGCATGGTCAGGCCTCAGCCTCGTCGTCGAGATACGCGGCGGCCTGCAACGTGAACAGGTCGGCATAGCCCGCCTTCGCCGCCATCAGTTCGTCGTGTGTCCCGTATTCGGCGACCTTTCCGTGCTCCAGCAACAGAATCCGCTCCGCCTGGCGGACGGTGGAGAACCGGTGCGAGATGTACAGCGTCGTGCGCCCCTCCGAAAGCTCACGCAGCCGCGAGAAGAGATCGTGCTCGGCCTGGGCGTCCAGTGCGGAGGTGGGCTCGTCGAGGATCAGGATCGGCGCTTCCCGCAGGAACGCCCTGGACAACGCGATCTTCTGCCATTCGCCACCGGACAGGCTGACGCCCTGGTCGAACCAGCGGCCGAGCGGGGTGTCGTAGCCACTGGGCAGGCGCTCGATCCGCTCGTCGGCACCGGCCCGTTTCGCCGACGTCTCGATCCGTTCCCGGTCGACGAGGTGCGTCAGGTCGCCGAGTCCGATGTTCTCCGCCGCGGTGCCCTGATACGTCACGTAGTCCTGGAACATCGCGCTGATCCGCCGCCGCAGTTCCACCGGGTCGTACTCGCGGATGTCGACGTCGTCGAGCAGGATCCGCCCGCCCGTCGGGTCGTACAGCCGGCACAGCAGTTTGAACAGTGTCGACTTCCCGGCGCCGTTGCGGCCGACGACGGCGACCGTCTCGCCCGGCCGGATCTCGAAGCTCACGCCGTCGAGGGCGGGGTCGGCAGCTCCGGGATAGGTGAAGGACACTTCTTCGAACCGGATGTGACCCTCCACTGTGGATGGAAGAGGTCGCGGTTCCGGTGGCGCGACGATCTCCGGTTTCGTCTCGAGGAAGCGGTACAGCGTGTCGAGGTAGAGATTGTTCTCGTACATCCCGGAAAACGCGGTGAACAACCCTTGGACGGACGTCTGCACCGACGCCGCGGCGGCCGTGTACAGCGCGAGATCGCCGAGGGTGAGCCTGCCGCCGACGGCCTCCAGCGCGATGTACAGCGCGATCGCGGATCCGGCGGCGGTGCTGAGCAGACCCCACGACGTCGAGCTGACGCTGCGCTTGCGGGTCAGTGTGCGCTGCCGGTCGTAGAAGACCTGGCCGAGCCGCTGGAACCGGTCGACGAAGTACGGGCCGAGCCCGAAGAGCTTGGTCTCCTTGGCGTACGTGTCCGTGGTGACCAAAGAGGACAGATAGTCCATCCGCCGTTTCAGCGGGGACATCATCAGCGTCAGCCAGAACGCGCGGGCGCCGTACTTCGACTGGGAGATGAACGCGGGGATCGGCGCCACGAGCGCGACGAGCGCCAGCAGCGGGCTGATCGAGACGAGCAGCGCGATCATGCTGCCGAAGGTGATCAGCGTCCGGATCAAGCCCAGCGCCGAGTTCATCATCGACAGCGGCCGCGTCGGCGCCTCCTGCGCGGCTTGACGCAGCATGTCGTAGGACGCGGAACCCTCGAAGTACGAAAGGTGCAGCTTGCTCGCGTGGTCCATCACCTGGTGGCGGATGGTCAGCGTCATCCGTTCCTGCAGCAGTGCTTGGCCGTAGGTGGTCAGCGCCTGCGAAACCGCGGTGAGCACGAGGATGCCGAACTGGAAGAGGGCGACACCGACGATCGCGCTCTTCGTCCCGTGCCCCTGGATCGCCGCGACCACCGAGTCGATCAGTAGTTTCGCCACGTACGCGGTCGCCGTCGGGAGAAGACCGGAAAGCAGCGTCACCAGGGTGATCACGATGGTCAGCGGAGGGCTCGCCTGCCAAGTCAGCTTCGCGACCTTCGGCAGGCCGCGGACCGTGCCCGCGATGTTGACCCACATGCGGTTGAGCCGGGATTTCAGGTCTTTCGGGACGGCTTCGGGTTCGGGCTCCGGGATGTCGACCGGGCCGGTCAGACCGCTGTCGGGCACCGTCGACGGCGGACGGCGTCGCCTGCCGCCGCGCGCCATGAACAGTTCCAGGCCGCCTCCCCCGCCGGGCGGGCCGATCACGCGGCCGCCAAGGCGCCGTTGAGGAACACGTCGACGAGCTCCATCGTGGTGGGCTCGTCACCGGTTTCGCTGAACCGGATCCGGCCGCTGAACAGCAACGACAGGAAAAGCGCCGCGGACTGCGTCGGCGGCAGGCGGAGCCGGTCCTTCTCCGGTTCGAACAGCTCGGCCATGGCGTCGCGCATGGCGCTCATCGACTCCTTCCGCCGGTCCCTGCGGTCGCCGTGGCGATGTTCCGGCCTCTTGCCGGAGCCGTGCATGACCGCCATGAGCGCGCCCATGCGCTGGAGGTGCGCGCTGAGCGCGTCGGCCGCCTCGATGAGCCTGTCGTCGAGGGACTGGTCGAGGTCGATGACCGCGATCGCGTCGAGTACCTGGTCGGGTTTCAGCGCTTCGGCGAAGCAGGTGGCGAACAGTTCGTCCTTGTCCTTGAACACGCGGAAGACCGTGCCCTCGCCGATGCCCGCGGCACGCGCGATCTGGCTCGACGTGACACCGGCGCCGTGCTCCACAAGCAGGGGCAGCACGGACTGGACGATCATCCGGCGCCGCTCGTCGGCACTCATCCCCGGCGCTCTCCGCCGGGAGGTGGTTTCTGTCATGCCTCCAGTCTGCGGAGTGAGCGCTCACTCCGTCAAGCGATTAAGGCTGAAGTTCGTGAAGGCCTCCTTCCCTACTCTCAGGGTAGGGAAGGAGGCCTTCACGGACTTTTGGGTCAGTAGGTGATCGCGACCGCCGGGTCGGCCAGCAGAGCGCCGACGTCGGCCAGGAACTCCGAGCCCTGCTGCCCGTCGACCACGCGGTGGTCGAAGCTCAGCGAAAGCTGGAGCACCTTGCGCACCTTGATCTCGCCGTCGACCACCCACGGGGTGTCCTTGATCGCGCCGAGGCACAGGATCGCGGACTCGCCGGGATTGATGATCGGCGTCCCGGTGTCGACGCCGAAGACGCCGACGTTGGTGATGGTGATCGTGCCGCCGAGCATGGCCGCCGGGGTGGTCTTGCCCTCGCGGGCGACGTCGGTCAGCTCGGTGAGCGCGATCGCGAGTTCCTTGAGGGACATCGAATCCGCGTCGCGGACCTTGGGCACGACGAGCCCGCGCGGGGTGGCCGCGGCGATCCCTAGGTGCACGTAGTCCTTGTAGACGATCTCCTGCGCGGCCTCGTCCCACACCGCGTTGACGTCCGGAGTGCGCTTGGCCGCCAGGCAGACGGCCTTCGCCGCGAAGGTCAGCGGGGTGACCTTGACCCCGGCGAACTCGCGCGACTTCTTGAGCTTCTCCCGGAATTCCATCATCGGCGTCACGTCGATGGTGAGGAATTCCGTGACGTGCGGGGCGGTGTAGGCGCTCTGCACCATCGCGGCGGCGGTGGCCTTGCGGACACCCTTGATCGGCACCCGGCGTTCCCGCGTCGCGGGGTCGTAGCCACTGTCCACACTGGACACAGCGGCGGCCGGAGCGGCGGAACCGTTGGCGGCCGCCCGCACGTCGTCACGGGTGATGACGCCGCCCTCGGCGGTGCCGGTGAGCGCGTGCAGGTCGACGCCGAGGTCCTTGGCGAGCTTGCGCACCGGCGGTTTCGCCAGCGGCACGTATCCGCCCTTCGGTTTCGAAGGGGCGGCAGGTTCGGGCACCACAGCCACCGGGGCGGCGGCCGGAGCGGCCGGAGCCGCGCCCTTGCGCGCACGCCGTTGCGTGACGACGGCCTTGGAGCCGTAGCCGACCAGCGGCTTCATCTCCTCTTCCGCCGGCTCTTCCGCCACGGGGGCGGCGGTGGGTGCGGGGGCCGCCTTGCCGTCCGGGTCGACGTCGATGGTGAGGATCGGCGCGCCGACCTCCACCGTCTGGCCCGGTTCGACGAGCAGTTCGGTGATCACGCCCGCCCACGGGATGGGCAGTTCGACGGCGGCCTTCGCGGTCTCGACCTCGACGACGATCTGGTTCACCGTGACCTTGTCACCCGGCTTGACCTGCCAGGCGATGATGTCGGCCTCAGTCAGCCCTTCGGCCGTGTCGGCGAGGGGGAATTGTTTGTACTCGGGCATTTCAGGAACTTCCCCCTTACCAGGCGAGTGAACGGTCGACGGTGTGCAGCACCCGGTCCAGGTCGGGGAGGTAGTGCTCCTCGAGCTTGGCAGGCGGGTACGGCGTGTCGAATCCGGTCACCCGCAGCACGGGGGCTTCCAGCGAATAGAAGCATTCCTGCTGCACGCGCGCGGCGATCTCCGAGGTCAGCGACGATTCCGACGGCGCCTCGCTCAGCGCGATGAGCCGCCCGGTCTTGCGCACCGACTCGAACACCGGCTCCAGGTCGAGCGGGGACAGCGTCCGCAGGTCGATGACCTCGAGCGATTTGCCCTCGTCCTCGGCGGCGGCCGCCGCGTCGAGCGCGACCTTCACCGACGGGCCGTACGCGACGACGGTGGCCGTGGTGCCCTCGCGGACGACGCGGGACTTGAACAGCTCGTCCGGCGTGGCCTCCGTGTCGACCTCGGACTTCATCGCGCCCGAGTGGTACAGCTTCTTAGGCTCGAAGAACAGGATCGGGTCGTCGGACTTGATCGCCTGCTGGATGCCCCAGTAGGCGTCGACGGCGTTCGAAACCGACACGACCTTCAGGCCGGGGATGTGCGCGAACAGCGACTCCGGCGACTCCGAGTGGTGCTCGACCGCGCCGATGCCACCACCGAACGGCACCCGGATCACGATGGGCATCTTGATCTTGCCCTGCGTCCGGTAGTGCAGCTTCGCGACCTGGCTGGAGATCTGGTCGAAGCCCGGGAAGATGAAGCCTTCGAACTGGATCTCGCACACCGGGCGGAAACCGCGGACGGCGAGGCCGACCGCGGTGCCGATAATGCCCGATTCGGCCAGCGGCGTGTCCAGGACGCGCTGCTCGCCGAAGTCCTTCTGCAGGCCGTCGGTGATGCGGAAGACGCCGCCGAGCTTGCCGACGTCTTCACCCATGATCAGGACCTTCGGGTCCTCTTCCATGGCGCGCCGGAGGCCGAGGTTGATCGCCTTGCCGATGGTGAGTTTCTGGAGGTCGGCCATTTCAGTGCTCACCCGCCCCGACGAAACCGTCCAAGTAGGACAAGTACTCTTCGCGCTGCGCGTCCAGCATCGGCGTGGACTCCGCGTACACGTTGGAGAAGATCCGGTCCGGTGGTGGCTCGGGCATGTTGAAGCAGTAGTCGCGCAGCTCGGCCGCGAACGCGTCCGAATCGGCCTGCACCTGGTCGAAGAACGCCTGGTCGGCACCGCCACCGCGGGCGAGATACGCCCGGACGCGCTCGATCGGGTCTTTCAGCTTCCACTCCTCCAGCTCGTCGGAGAGCCGGTAGCGGGTGGGGTCGTCGGTGGTGGTGTGCGCGTCCATCCGGTAGGTGAACGCCTCGATCAGCACCGGGCCGTTGCCGTGGCGGCACTCCTCCAGCGCCCAGCGGGAGACCGCGAGGCAGGCGAGGACGTCGTTGCCGTCCACGCGGATGCCGGGGAAGCCGTAGCCGCGGGCGCGCTGGTACAGCGGCAGGCGCGACTGGCGTTCGGTGGGCTCCGAGATCGCCCACTGGTTGTTCTGGCAGAAGAACACGAGCGGCGCGTCGTAGACGGCTGCCCAGACGAAGCCTTCGTGCACGTCGCCCTGCGAAGTCGCTCCGTCACCGAAGTAACAGATGGTCGCTTCGCTGTCGTCGTCCCCGACCTTGCCTTCGAACTTCTGGCCCATCGCGTAACCGGCGGCGTTGAGCACCTGGTTGCCGATCACGATGGTGTACGGGTGGAAGCCGTGGGCCTTGTAGTCCCAGCCGCTGTGATCGGTGCAGCGGAAGATGCCGAGCACCTCTTTGAGGTCGACGCCGCGGGTGTACGCGACACCGTGCTCGCGGTAGCTGGGGAACGCCATGTCCCCCTTCCGCAGCGCGCGGCCGGAGCCGATCTGCGCGGCCTCCTGCCCGAGCAGCGGCACCCAGATGCCGAGCTGGCCCTGGCGCTGCATCGCGTTGGCCTCGCGGTCCGCGCGGCGGACCAGGACCATGTCGCGGTACAGGCCCTTGAGGGCTTCTGTGTCGATGTCGTCGACGTAGCGGTCGAATCGCGGCGAAGAGATCCGTTCGCCTTCGGGGGTGAGCAGCTGAGTCAGCTCAGCGCCACCTTCGCTCGTTGCTCGCAAACCGGCGATCACCTGTTCGGGGGAAGGCTGCGCCGCTACGGCGGCGGGACCATCTCCAGGCTCCGGGTGCGTCCAGTGTTCGGACGGCATGCGCTGCTCTCCTTGATGTCGGCGCCTCTGGCGGCCACTTGTGGCGGCCACAGTGACTGCGCCGGCGGGGACCAGCGCGTCGGATCTGAAGCGCTGGGTCACCGTCGGCGTTGACGGTTCGTGCGGACATCCTGGCATGCCGGACGCGGTTTTGGTCAGTGGCGGATGCTGATTTGTTGCTGAGAAAGGGTGCCTGATCAGGGAAAATGCTAGGAAGCCCGAGTGTGGGGCCGCCGAAAGTAGGGAATTCACCCGCGGGCCGACCAGCGGACGACTCGTCCGGACGGGTGTCCTGCCCGGCTTGGCCGATGACGATCCGTGCCCGCCGCTGTGATCCATCACACCCTCCGCGACCCGTGGCAGGATGGCGGACGTGGAGCAGAAATCCGTACGCGAAACCGTGGTTTCGAACTGGACGAACGACGTCCTTCCCAGCCTGTCCGGCCTGGTGGCGATCCCCGCCTTGTCGCCGGCGTTCGACTCCGAGTGGGCGAAGACCGGCCATCTGGCCGCCGCCGTCGAGCATGTCCGTTCCTGGATCGCCGCACGGGAGATCCCCGGCGCGACGCTCGAGGTCGTGGAGCTCGAAGGCCGCAGCCCGTTGCTGGTCGTCGACATCCCGGCGACTTCCGAAGCGGCCGAAAAGGGCACCGTGCTCATGTACGGGCACCTCGACAAGCAGCCGCCGGTCGGTGGCTGGTCCGAGGGGCTCGACCCGTGGACGCCGGTGATCCGCGACGGGCGCCTGTACGGCCGTGGCGCGGTCGACGACGGCTACTCCGGCTACGCGGCGACGACGGCGATCGAGGCCGTGCGCGCCGCCGGTGGCGAGCACTCCCGCGCGGTCGTGCTGCTGGAGACCGGTGAGGAGTCCGGCAGCCCGGATCTGCCCGCCTACGTCGAGCACCTGAAGGAGAAGCTCGGCGCGGTCTCGCTGGTCGTCTGCCTCGACGCCGGCGGCACCGACTACAAGCGGCTGTGGCTGACCACCAGTCTGCGCGGCATGCTGCACGTCAACGTCACCGTGAAGGTGCTCGAGTCCGCACAGCACTCCGGCATGGCCAGTGGCATCGTGGCGAGTTCGTTCCGCGTCCTGCGTGCCCTGATCGACCGGATCGAGAACGTCGAGACCGGCGAGATCAAGCTCGCCGAGCTGAGCGTCGACATCCCGGAGAACCGCGTCGAAGAGGCTCGCGGTGTCGTCGAGATCGCGCCCGGCGCGGCGAAGACGCTGTTCCCGGTGGTCGGCCGGACGGTCTCGGACGACGACCTGGAACTGCTGCTCAACAACTCGTGGCGGCCGACGCTCTCGGTGATCGGTGCGGCGGGCTTCCCGCTTCCGGCCGACGCGGGCAACGTGCTGCGCGACAGCACCACGCTCACCCTGAGCTTCCGCCTCCCGCCGACGGCCGACGCGAAGGCCGCGATGGAGGCGGTCCGCCGCGTGCTGACCACCGACGTGCCGTACGACGCTTCGGTGGAGCTCGGCGATTTCCAGGCCGAGAACGGCTGGAACGCGCCGGACACCGCGCCGTGGCTCGACGACGTCCTGCACCACGTGAGCGGCGAGGTCTTCGGCGCGCCGCACAAGAGCTTCGGCATGGGCGGATCGATCCCGTTCATGGGGCTGCTCGGCGAGAAGTACCCGGACGCGCAGTTCGTGGTCACCGGCGCCTGCGGGCCGGACTCGAACATCCACGTGCCGGACGAGTGGCTGAACATCGACTTCGCTCAGCGGGTCACCGAAGCGGTCGCGCACATCCTGGACGCGCACGCGCGCAGTTGAGCGCCGGGTTGTCGTGAGTGATTTGGGTCGTTGGTATGTGAATCATTGCAGGTGAAGCTGGTGTGATCGGTGGTTCACGTGGTCAGTGCCTGGGATGCCGTGAAGGCCTCCTTCCCTACCCTCACAGTAGGGAAGGAGGCCTTCACGGCGTCAGAACCGGCATTCTCATCCACCCGCGAGCGGGCGCGCAGCGCCCCATCTCAAGTTCTGACGACCCAAATCACTCACGACAGCTCACGTCAGCCGGGTCAGCTGCACCGAGACGTCCAAAGTGGACTGACCGCCGCCGGTGAAGATGCCCTTGAGCGGCGGCACGTCGGCGTAGTCGCGGCCGTACGCGACCCAGACGTGCCGCGGCCCGACCGGGATCGCGTTCGTCGGGTCGTAGGCCCACCAGCCGCCGGTCCACACGTCGACCCAGGCGTGGCTCTCGCCTTCGACCGTCTCGCCGAGCTTCGCCTCCGGTTTCGTGTGCAGGTAGCCGGAGACGTACCGCGCCGGGACGCCGATCGCGCGCAGCATCACCAGCGTGACATGCGCGAAGTCCTGGCAGACCCCTTCGCGCGCACGCCACGCGTCGGTCGCCGTGCTGTGCACGCCGGTCGTCCCCGGCTGGTACTTGAGCTGCTGGTTCACCCATTCGCAGACCGCGAGCACGGCCTCCGCCGGGTCGAGCCCCTTCCGCAGTTCGCGCGCGACCTTCGACAGCTCCGGATCGCGCGGCGTGTACGGCGTCGGCGTCAGGTACTCGGTGCGGTGGTCGACGACGGTGTCGCTCCGAAGGTCCTTCCACGTCGCCGAGCGGACCGGCTCGCCTTCGTCGGCCGTCTCGACCACCGACGTCGCGAGCACGGTGAACTCGGTGTGCGGCGCGTGCAGGTCGAACGAGGTCACGACGGTGCCCCAGTAGTCCGTGTACCGGTAGGCGCGGGTCGCCGGCGTCGTCTCGACGCGGTTCACGACCGTGGTCTGCCGCCGGTCGGAGCGCGGGGTCAGCCGCGCCTCGTTGTACGACTGCGTGGCCGGTGTCGCGTACCGGTATCCGGTCCGGTGGGCCACCCGAAGCTGCCAGGTCACAGCGAAACCTCCGCACCGCTCCAGGCCACCCAAGGCGACGAATGGAAGTACTGCACCGAAACCGCGTCGCCGATGTCCTTGATCGAAGTCTGCAGGGCGCCGAGCCGTTTCGGCAGGTCCTCCAGCAGATCCGATGGCCGCAGGAACTCCAGCTCGCTGCGCGCGCGGCCGAGCTGCCGCAAGGCCTCGGACTTCTCGTTGGCCCGCGAGTTGACGCCGGGGTCCAGCCGCTCCAGGCATTCCTCGGCCTGCCGCAGCGCGTGGAACACCGAACGCGGGAAGAGCGTGTCCCGCAACAGGAACTGCACGACCCGGCCGGCGTCGAGCGCGCCGCGATAGGTCCGCAGGTAGGTGTCCTGCGCGCCCGCCGAACGGAGCACGGTGATCCAGCCGGGTGACGACGCGCTGTCCTGGACCCGCGAAAGCAGCAGCCGTACGACCATGTCCGCGCGTTCGACCGACCGCCCGAGCACCATGAACAACCAGCCGTCGTCGCGGCTCATCGTCGAATCCGCGAGCCCGGCGAACATCGCCGCCCGTTCCTCCACGAAGGACAGGAACGCGTGCGGCCCGGCCCGGCGCGCGTACCGCTGCCTGTCCGGCACCGCGTTCCACGTCGCGTTCAGGCATTCCCACAGCTCGGTCGAAACGACCTCGCGGGCGCCGCGCGTGTTCTCGCGGGCGGAGTTGATCGAGCCGACGATCGACGCGGGATTGTCCTTGGCGTAGGCGACCAGTTCGGTCAGCTTCCACACGTCGAGGGTGTCCATGCCCTCCGGGGTGATGCCGAGGACGGCGAGCAGCTGGCGGCTCGCGTGGTCCGGGTCGACGCTCGCGTCTTCGAGCAGCTGATGCACGGAGACGTTGAGGATCCGGGAGGTGTCATCGGCGCGTTCGACGTACCGGCCGATCCAGTACAGCGATTCCGCGTTGCGGGCGAGCACATCAACCTCCCTTATGCCTGTTGCTGCTGCTGTTGCTGGGTGGTGGTCAGCTCGGGACCCTGTTCGGCGACCAGACCGTCCACTTGGGACAGAGCGCCGAGCGCGGGCCGTTCCAGTTCCCGCTCCGCCGTCGAGGACCGCGGCGCCAGCACCCAGGTGTCCTTGGAGCCGCCGCCCTGCGAGGAGTTGACCACCAGGCTGCCCTCCGGGAGCGCGACCCTGGTCAACCCGCCCGGCAGCACGAAGATGTCCTTGCCGTCGTTGACCGCGAACGGGCGGAGGTCGACGTGCCGCGGCGCCAGCCGGTCGTCCACTTTGGACGGAACAGTGGACAGCTGGACCACCGGTTGCGCGATCCAGCCGCGTTTGTTCGCCCGGACCTTCCGCTTCAACGCGGTCAGCTCGGCCTGTGTCGCGTCCGGGCCGAACACGATGCCGTACCCGCCCGAACCCTCGACCGGTTTGATCACCAGCTCGTCCATGTGCCGCATGACGTGGTCGAACTCGTCCGGCAGCCAGCACCGGAAGGTGTCCACGTTGGGCAGCAGCGGCTTCTCGTTGAGGTAGTACTTCACCATCTCGGGCACGTAGGTGTAGACGAGCTTGTCGTCGCCGACGCCGTTGCCGACCGCGTTCGCGACCACCACGTTGCCCGCGCGCGCCGCGTTCAGGATCCCGGCCACGCCGAGCACGGAATCCGGCCGGTAGTGCACCGGGTCGAGGAATTCGTCGTCGATCCGCCGGTAGATGACGTCGACCTGCTGCTCGCCCTCGGTGGTGCGCAGGTAGACGACGTTGTCCCGGCAGAACATGTCGCGGCCTTCGACCAGCTCGACCCCCATCAGCCTGGCCAGTAGCGAATGCTCGAAGTACGCGGAGTTGTGCACGCCGGGCGTGAGCACGACGACCATCGGGTCGGCGACGTTCGCCGCGGCCGCGGCCCGCAGCGCGCGCAGGAGATGCGAGGCGTAGTCGCCGACCGGGCGGACCCGGTGCTGGGCGAACAGGTCCGGGAACACGCGCGCCATCGTGCGGCGGTTCTCCATCACGTACGACACGCCGGACGGGTTGCGGAGATTGTCTTCCAGCACCCGGAAGGTGCCGTCCTCGTCCCGCACCAGGTCCACACCGGACACGTGGATGCGGACGCCGTTGGGCGGGTTGATCCCGAACGCCTCGCGCTGGAAATGCTCACACGAGGTGATCAGCCGTCGCGGGAGAACGCCGTCGCGCAGGATCTGCCGGTCGCCGTACACGTCGGCGAGAAAGGCCTCGAGCGCGCGGACCCGTTGTGCCACACCGCGTTCGAGTTTGCTCCATTCGGCGGAGGTGATCACGCGCGGCACCAGGTCGAGCGGGAACGGGCGTTCCTGGCCGGACAGCGAGAACGTGATGCCCTGGTCCACCATGGCCCGGTCGATCGCCGCCGAGCGGGACGAGAGGTCGGCCGACGTCAGCGCGGAGATCGATTCGTACAGCGCCCGGTACGGCTGGCGGACCGTCCCGTCCGCCGTGAACATCTCGTCGTACGCGCCCGCGTGCGGCCGGGACGGCGAGAGATAGCCGTCGAACTGCGCCCCGGGCCTCGCCGCGCGCCGCGCCGACGTCGTCGTCCGTGGGCGGCGGCCCGCAGGTGGGAGCCGCGGCGCCGGGTTGTTGTTCATGGTCGCCATACTCGCTCACCCTGCCATGCCGGCGCGATACCTCATGCAACGCCCGTGACGGCCGAAACGGCGCTGTAACGTCGCAGTGCTGTGCTTGCCGCCGGATGAGTGGCAATATGCGTGCTCTCGACACATGGGAACTACGAGGAGTGACGACGTGGCTCGATTCAAAGCGCTCGCCCTGATCCCGGCGCTCGCCCTGGCCGCGGGTGCGCTGTCCGCGTGCGGCGAGGAAGGCGGAACCGCGGCCGGCGGCGTCCAGCTCGTCGCGTCCGGCAAGATCACCACCTGCACGCACCTGCCCTACCAGCCCTTCCAGGTCAAGCAGGGTGACAAGATCGTCGGTTTCGACGTCGACCTGGTCGACCTGGTCGGCAAGAAGCTGGGTGTCGAGCAGAGCATCGTCGACATCGCCTTCGAGACCATCGAGTCCGGCGAAGCGATGAACACCGGACAGTGCGACCTCGCCGCCGCGGGCATGACGATCACCGACAAGCGCAAGGAGAAGTTCGACTTCTCCGACCCGTACTTCGAGGCGACCCAGGCGCTGCTGGTCAAGACCGGTTCGCCGATCAAGGACCTGTCCAACGTCGCGGGCAAGAAGATCGGTGTCCAGTCGGCCACCACCGGCGCCGACTACGCCAAGGAGAAGGCCGCCGGCGCCGAGATCGTCACCTTCGACGACCTCGCGCTGCTGGAGCAGGCCGTCAAGAACGGCACGGTCGACGCGGGCGTCAACGACAACGGCGTGCTCTACGACTTCGCGAAGACGAACCCGGACACGACGGTCGTCACCGAGTTCAAGACGAACGAGTTCTACGGCATCGGCGTGAAGAAGGGCAACAGCGCCCTCCTCGGCCAGATCAACGAGGTGCTCAAGGCCGCCGCGGCGGACGGCTCCTACGCGCAGATCTACCAGAAGTGGTTCGGCAAGGCGCCGACCTGGCAGCCGGGCGGTGCCGCCTAGCACTAGTTTGAAGCCGCCCTGTGGCCGGTGCCAGCGCACCGGCCACAGGCTTGTCGCCACCTGTTTGAGGAGAGAAATGGCTCTGAGCCGCCGCCAGCGACGTTCGGCCTTCCGGACCGGGCAGTACGTCCTGCTGCTGGTGATCGTCATCGTGCTCGCGCTGCTGGCCGACTGGAGCCGGATCGGCAAGGCGTTCTTCGATCTCGAAGTCGCCGCCAAGCAGTTCCCGGACGTCATCACCGTCGCACTGAAGAACACCATCGTCTTCACCGCGCTGGGCTTCGCGCTCGGCCTCGGGATGGGCCTGCTGCTCGCCCTGATGAGACTTTCCTCGGTCGGCCCGTACCGCTGGTTCGCGCGCGGGTACATCGAGTTCTTCCGCGGTCTGCCCGCACTGCTGATCTTCCTCGCGGTCGGCATCGGCGTGCCGACCGCGTTCGACACGACCCTGCCGCGCAACGTCGCGATCATGCTGGCGCTGGGCATCGTGTCGTCCGCCTACATGGCGGAAACCATCCGCGCCGGTATCCAGGCGGTGCCGCGCGGGCAGGTCGAGGCCGCGCGTTCGCTCGGCATGTCGCCGGCCCGCACGATGATCACCGTCGTGATCCCGCAGGCGTTCCGGATCATCCTGCCGCCGCTGGCCAACGAGCTGATCATGCTGACGAAGGACTCGTCGCTGGCGTTCCTGCTCGGCACCACCCCGGCGCAGCAGGAACTCGCGCAGTTCAGCCGTCAGGCGCTGCTGGAGGCCAAGGGCCTGACCCCGATCGTCGTCGCCGGTCTGTGCTACCTGGTCATCACCATCCCGCTGTCGATCCTGCAGCAGCGGCTAGAGAAGAAATACGGAGCCGGAGTGCCCGGCGGAGGAACGGTATGAGCACCCAGACGATCGTCGAGGTTTCGGGACTGCACAAGGCGTTCGGCGAACTCGAAGTGCTCAAGGGCATCGACCTGCACGTCGAGCGCGGCCAGGTCGTCTGCATCATCGGCCCGTCGGGTTCGGGCAAGTCGACGCTGCTGCGGTGCGTCAACCTCCTCGAGGAACCGCAGCAGGGCAAGATCGTGGTCAACGGCAGCGAGATCACCGATCCGGACGTCGACATCGACGGCGCCCGCACGAAGATCGGCATGGTCTTCCAGTCGTTCAACCTCTTCTCGCATCTGAGCGTGCTCGAAAACCTCACCGTCGCGCAGCGCAAGGTGCTGAAGCGCGGCAAAGACGAGGCGGAGCGCATCGCGCGGGAAAACCTCGCGAAGGTCGGGCTGGCGGAGAAGGAGTCTTCGCTGCCGACGCAGCTTTCCGGCGGGCAACAGCAGCGCGTCGCGATCGCCAGGGCGCTGTCGATGAACCCGGACGTCATGCTGTTCGACGAACCGACGTCCGCGCTCGACCCCGAACTGGTCGGTGACGTCCTCGCGGTCATGCGGCAGCTCGCGCAGGAGGGCATGACGATGCTCGTCGTCACGCACGAGATGCAGTTCGCCCGCGAGGTGGCCGACATCGTGCTGTTCATGGACGGCGGTGTGGTCGTCGAGCAGGGTTCGCCGGACCAGGTGATCGGGGACCCGCAGGAGGAACGCACGAAGACGTTCCTCTCGCGTGTCCTGAATCCGAACCACCAGGGCTAGCGTCCCCGCAGCTGCGACTCCAGCTGGACGACCTTCGCGACGATTTCGTGCGGCCCGGCGCCCATGAGGCTCACCCAGCCCTTGGCGTCCGGGCCGAACACGACGCGGCCCTGTTCGGTGTCCATCCAGCCCGGTGGTCTTTCGACGCGTTTCCGGTTGCCGCCACCATCACGGATGGCGACGTAAAGCCTGCCGAAGAAGGTGTGCGGCGACCGGATCCACTGGAGGATCTTCTTCGCGTCACGGATGCTCGGGCCGGTGCCGGTCAGCATTTCGCCCTTCATCAGGACCTGCAGATCGTCTTCCGAACAGTTCAAGGACGGCGTGCGCGCGGCGGGAGCCTCGGGGAGCAGGCCGGTGAAATCCTGCGCCAGTGTGTCCGGCCGCGTCGGCGTCAGATAGACGACTTTGTCGACCAAGACAACCGTGACCGCTTCCCGGCCACTTCCCGCGGCGCGAACGGTCCGCTCACGCCCTTCGGACTTCACCCACGAGTAGTACTCCACTGCCGGCCGCTGCAGAAATCGCAGCGTGTCGAGGAATTCGTCGTCGATCCGGCCACGGGTGAGCAGTCCTTGTCTGTCCAATTCGGACTTTGCGGTGGCCGCGAGCTCGCGGCGTTCCTCGGGCAGATACCACTGCGCGCCGCGGACGAGGGTCGGGTGGATGTCGCCGAGATTGTGTTGGTCCAGCAGGGTTTCGTAGGTCTGGAGTGTGAGCTCGACGGGTTTCCGCAGCACGATTACGCGCCGATCACCGGCGGAACCGGCTTGTCCCCGTCGTAGCCGCCGAAGAGGGAGTCGCCGTCCTCTTCCTGCAGCGTGATCTTGCGCTGGTGCTCTTCGTCCTCGCCGCCCTTGCCCTTGCCGGCACCGGCGCCCATCCCGCCGCCGCCCATGCCAGGCGCTCCGGGGCGTCCCGCGGCCGCGGGTCCTCCCGCCGGTGTGCCGCGCATCGCGCCTTCACCGGGCATGCCGGCGCCGACGCCGCGGCCAGGCCCCATGCTCCCCGGCCCGCCCGTCGAGCCACCCGGCCCGAACCCGCCACCGGGCCCGAAGCCGCCGCTGAACCCGCCCGTTCCCGGGCCGAATCCGCTGCCACCACCGGGTCCGCCGGTGCCGGGCCCACCCGGCCCGAAGCTGGGAGGACGGAAGTCACCGGAGCGCCCCCGCCCCTTGTCCTCCGCCCAGGAAAGGTCGGTCCGATCGTTCGGCTGCGGCGAAGGCTGCGGTCGCGGTACCTGCGGAATCCTCGGCGGCTGCGGAGCCTGCGGCGGCCGCGGCGCCTGATACCCCTCGGCCCCCGGAGGCGCGCTGTACGAACTCGGCCCGCCGGTGTACCCGCTGGGACCACTGTGCCGCCCGGAGTCGCCGGGCCCGCCACTGAACCCGCTGACCTTGGTCTGACCGGGATCGATCGGATCCGGCGTGATCGGCCCCGACGAAACGTTCGGATCATGCGCGGCCGGATACGCCGGCGCGAGCGACTGCTGCCGCGGCTGGGTGCTCTGGTAGTACGGCTCGTAGATCTCGACGTTGTGCTTCGTGTCCGCGTCGAACTTCGCCGCCGCGATCTCGTCGTCACTCGCCCCGATGGACAAGACGTCCTCGGGCCCGCTGTCCCCCGCGCGTTCCTTCTCGACCGGGCGGACATTGCCGCGCGTGTAATGGAAAGAGGCGTTCTGGTCGAACATCGACTGACGGGCGCGGTCCATGTTCTCGCCCGCGATCTTGGAGGTCGCGATGAGCGGGGCGAGGCCCGCTGTACCGCTGTCGGCGGCCTTGCCCTTCCAGAAGGAACTCAGCGCCGTCTGGCTGGACTCCATCGCCTTGCTCATGTCCTCGTGAATGACCATCAGCTTGTGCGATGACACTTGGGCCCTGTCGAGGGTTTCGGTTGTCGCGGGGTTGGTGTTGAGCTTGGTGAAGATCTCCCAGCCGCTGTAGGTCATTGCCTATGCCCTTTTGAGGTTCTTGATCGCGGCGGCGGCCACCTTGGCTGCCAGGCCGCAGGGGTCTGAATAGGACGGGTGCTCGCTGGAAAGCCGAGGGATCACGTTGTAGACGAGGTCGTCCCGAACACCGACGGCGAGTGTGCAGTTTCCCTTGCCCTCCCCCCCGTTGGCGTATACGACGGCGGGGTATCCGTCTACGGGATCCACCGGCTTGAAGCTCGTGAGGCTTCCCGCTGCGTGCTGCGCGTAGAGGGCGCCTAGTCCGTCTTTGTTGCCCGTGGCAAGGCCTGCATTGATCGTAGTCGGGCTCACTTCGAAGACCCAGGTGCAAGCCTTGCCAGCGGTCATGTCTTCGGCACGGGTCCGCTTGACCTTCCCTGCGATGGTTTCGATCTCAGCAGCGGGGATGGCTGCGCACGGGTCTGATTCGACCGCCGAGGTGTTCGCGATCGGATCTGTCACTGCAGGAGCTCCGCCGGACGGAAGCCCGGTCGAGGACGGCGCGCCGGTCGCCGGCGGAGTGTCGGACTTCTTGTCGCTACAACCTCCGAGCAATGCGACCGATGCCAGTGTTGCCAAGGTCAGGAAGGCGGCGGTGGGTCGCATCAGGCGGTCTTTCCAATCTGACGGAGGGCGTCGAGGGCGGCCTGGTCTTGATTTTGGTAAGCGGTGCGGATCTGCTTCAAGGTCCCGAGGTAGGCCTCGGTGTAAGCACGTGCGCCTTGCAGGAAGGCCTGATATTGCGCGCCGGACGCGTTCGCGGCGGTGGCGTAGCCTTCGCTGCCGACTTCGCTACCTGGTGGCTGAATCAGTGTCAGCCAGGTGGCGTGGTCTTGAGCTCGGCTGAAGTCGTTCTCGATGCACTCTTCGAGGGACTTGATCACCTGGTCCATGGCCGCCGGATCGAACTCCCAGCCACCGTTCGCCGAAGCCGCCGCGAAGTCGGCCTTCGCCTGGCCGGTGCCCAACTCACCGTAGTTCGGCGGCGGACCAGGTGGTGGCGGCGCAGCAGCCGCCCCCTGGATCAACCCCGAGTTCGGCGGTGGGGCTTGCAGCTCCGGCCCGGTGATCTGGTCGTAGATTCCCTGAGGGCCGCTTCCCGGTCCTGTCATTTCGTGCCTCCCCGCACGGGCCGCGATGGGGCGCGACCTACCCGTAGTTCACGTCTGACTCCAACCGGTGACGATAGCAGCAGGTAAACCGCCGAACAGCCCCTTCGCGAAAGATCACCATCGAAAGTCGGCTATCCGGTCTGGTATGTCCTGATCGATGGTTTCGCCTGCCCATAGCGACCGCTGACTCCGGTGGGTGACCGGAGCAGCGAACCGCCGCCCCGATGGCGAAACCGGTCAAGATCGCCACCGCGGACGCGAAAGACCTGTTCCAGCACCCGAGTCGGCCGTTCTGCCGTCGTAGGCACGTGGCAGCTTCCGGTCTACTGCCCTGGGCCACTTGCGAATCCCATGCGTGATCGGCTTCGCTGGTGCCCGAGGAACGACGGGGGAGGGAACGAAACGATGCCGGGTTTTCGGCGCAACAACGGGCCGCGTGATCCGGGGGAAGGCGACCAGAACGGCGACACGTCGCTGCCGCCGCTCGACCCGTTCGATCCGAACCCCGACAAGCGGTACGAGGTCCCGGCGTCCGAGCTGATGAAGCCGGGCACGACGGGACTGCTCCGCTGGCGTCGCCAGGCGACCAACGCGCCGATCGTGCAGGTCGAGGACGCGTACATCACCGGGACGCTCGATCTGCGCGCGGCCGACATCAAGTATCTGTTCCGGTTCGAGCGGTGCCGGTTCGAGCATCCGCCGGACGTCCGCGAGGCGCATCTGCTCGGGCTCGTGTTCCGCAAATGCTGGCTGCCCGGGCTCAAGGCGCGCAACCTCCGCACCCGCAACGACGTCCGCCTCATCCGCAGTGTCGTGCACGTCGACGCCGAGCACGAGATCGAGGAGACCACGGTCCAGCGCGGCGACGATCGTGAGCGCGGGATGCCGAACGCGGCGGTCAACCTGACCGACGCGGTCATCGAGGGCTCCGTCGTGCTGACCCGCACGGTGATCACGCATCCGCGCGGCAAGGCGATCCAGGCCGACCGGGTCAACATCGTCGGCGCGTTGCTGGCGTATCGGTTGGTGGCCAACGGAGAAGTCCGCATCCCGGGGATGCGCGCCGGCGGTAACGTCAACTTCTCCGGCGCGACGCTGAACAACCGGGACGGGTTCGCGCTCAACGGGAACGGGATCCACATCGGCGGCAGCCTGTTGTGCGAGGTGGACAACTACGGGCCCGCCGCGCAGCGGAAACGCTTCTCCGCCAGTGGGATCATGTTCCTGCCGAGCGCCACTGTGGACAGTGACATCATTTTGCGCGAGGCAAGGCTTTCGGTGAACCAGGCCGGGCCGATCGTCGTCGACGCGTGGAAGTCGAACGATCCGTACATCGATCCGCGGCCGGCGCTGGTCGCGGATCGCTCGACGGTCAAGGGGAACCTCGAGCTGAGCGACGGGATGCAGGCGACCGGGACGCTGCGGATGGTCAACGCCCGGATCGGCGGGTCGCTGCGGCTGGCCGGCGCCGAGGTCCAGGTCGTCCGCGGGCAGACCATTCCCTACTACGACCGCGCGATCCACCTCGACGGGACCACCATCGGCGGCGATCTGGAGGCGACGAGCCTGCGGGTGCCGTCCGGGCAGTTGCGCATGGCCGACATCACCGTCGGCGGCAACGTGCTGGCGTGGAACTCGATGTTCCTCCACCCGCGCCGCGACGTCTTTTCCGCGCGACGCGCGAAGGTCGCGGGCAACTTCCAGCTCACCGACGCGACCGTTCAGGGCACCCTGCGGCTGCAGGGCGCCGAGATCGGCGGCAGCGTGAATCTCTTCGGCACGAGCCTGACCGAGCCAGGCGCGCGCACGCGCACCAGTTACTCGCTGGACGTCCGCACCGCGCGGATCGGCCGGGACCTGATCCTCACCGAGAACAAGGAACGCCCGTTCGTCGCGCAGGGCGGGGTCAACCTCGACGGCGCACAGGTCGCGCGGCGCGTCGACTTCCGCGGCGCGCGACTGGGTTCCCTGCCACAGCACGGGATCGCGCTCGACGGCAGTGATGTCTCGGCCGACGAATTCCTGCTCACGCCCGGCGCTCCGCCGGACGGCCGGATCGTGCTGCGGCGCGCGCATTGCGGGACGCTGGGCGACAACGAGGCGTTCTGGGCGTCGGCGAGCGGGATCGAGCTGGAGGATTTCCGTTACGACGCACTGCAAGAGGACATCGCGCTCGACGACGACCGGGCGATCGACCATCGGATCGCGTTGCTGCGCAAGGCGATGGACGGTTACCGCCCGGGGCCCTACGACCAGCTGGCGGCGACGCTGCGCGCGTCCGGTAATGAAGAGCACGCGTCCACGGTGTTGCTGAAGAAACAGCAGTTCCGGTACGAGGCACTCGCGAAGGGCTTCAAGTTCTTCGGACCCGGCGTGCACGTGTGGAGCTGGTTGCAGCGGTCGATGGTCGGCTACGGCTTCCGTCCGGTGCGCGCGCTCGGCTGGCTGCTGACGCTGCTCGTACTGGGGAGCCTGTGGTTCGGGCTCGGCGTCGACGACTGCATCACGAACCCAAAGCTCACGGTGAGCGGGCCGCGGTGCCTGGTCAACCAGGACGACACCGGGCTGCAGTGGAACCCGGTGCTGTACACGATCGACCTCCTGGTCCCGATCGTCGACTTCGGCAACAAGTCGCGCTGGTACATGCACGGCATGGACAACTGGGTCGCGGCCGGGTTCACCGCCTCGGGCTGGGTGCTGGCGACGACGGTGGCGGCCGGCATAAGCCGGATGCTCCGCCGCGACAACTGAGGGTATTTCACATACCCTCAGTACGGAGGTATGTGATGACGCAGCCCAGCGCCACCGGCAAGATCGCGATCGCCGCCCCGCCCGAGAAGGTGTACGCCCTGGTCAGCGACCCGGGCGCCCTCGCGGACATGGCCGAGGAGTACGAAGGGCACCGCTGGGTCGGTGCGGCGAAGGAGCCCGCCGTCGGCGCCAAGTTCCGCGGCCGCAACCGCCAGGGGTTCCGCCGCTGGAGCACTCTCTCGACGATCACCGACGCCGACCAGGGCAAGCGGTTCGCGTTCGAGGTGACCACCGTCGCCGGTCTTCCCGTCGCACGCTGGCAGTACGACATCGAGCCCTCGGGCGACGGCTGCGTGGCCGTCGAAAGCACGTGGGACCGGCGGCCGGGCTGGCTGCGCGGGCCGACGTCGCTGTTCACCGGGGTCTGGAAGCGGGACGACGCCAACCGGGCGAACATCGCCGCGACGCTGGCCCGGCTGAAGGCCGCCGCCGAGTCCGTTCACTCCACGAACCGCGACCAGAACTCGACCTGACGCGGCCCGCCGGACGGCGGCGGGCCCAAGGGCTCGCCACAGAAATCGTGCCGCAGGTACCCCCGCAGGTCGTAGCCGTAGTAGACGATGTCGGTCTGATACACCGACAGCACCGGATATCCCGTGCTCCCGGCGATTCCCGGCAGATACCGGTGCCCGCAGACGGGAACCAGCTGCGGGGCGAGCGCCAGATGTGAGCGGGCCCGCGAAAGCGCGTCGGCGAGGTGATGCGGGCGCATGCCCCAGTCCGGCAGCCAGAAGCCGTTGTGTTCGACGTCGTACAACACCCCGTCGACCGGCCAGTCCAGGCGTTTTCGCAGCTGGTCGGGGTTGCCGCAGCGCCAGTCGGGCCAGCGGTCGCCGATCGGCACCCCGGCCGAGAGGAAGGTGCGGTGGTCGGCGGCGAACCGGAAGCCGAAGCGGGCTTCGACGTCGTCGAGCTCGGCCTCGCTCAACCCGGGACGCACGGGTTCGGCCAAGCTCGCCTGGAGGTCGTGTGCCTCCTCGATGGTGAAGGCGTGCTCAACAGTGGACATGTGTTCGAGCCTAAATTGCCCAACGCGAAGGCGCCTTCTCTTTTAACACCACTCCCTCGTCACCCACATGGGGCTCCTCCCCCGGGGTGAGCTCGCCCTCTCAACGCCTGGACCTCGGAACAGCACGGCCGCGCGTGTAGTTCACTCATGTCGTGACTTCCCCACGAACGCAGTCCCGCGTCCGGGCGCCCGAGCTCGACGGCGACGGGTGGCTCAACACCGGCGGTGAGCGGATCACGCTCGCCGGGCTGCGCGGCCGCGTCGTCCTGCTGGACTTCTGGACCAGTGGCTGCGTCAACTGCCTGCACGTGCTGGACGAGCTGCGCCCGCTGGAGGCCGAGTTCGCCGACGTCCTGGTGACCATCGGCGTGCATTCGCCCAAGTTCCTGCACGAGGGCGAGGCGGCCGCGATCGAGGCCGCCGTGCGGCGCTACGAAGTGCACCACCCGGTGCTCAACGACCCGAAGATGGCCACCTGGTCGCAGTACGCGGTCAAGGCGTGGCCGACGCTGGTCGTCGTCGACCCCGAGGGTTACGTCGTCCACGTCGCCGCCGGTGAAGGGCACGCCGAGGCGCTGCGCCGGGTGATCGCCGACCTCGTCGCCACCCACGAGGCCAAGGGCACGCTGCGCCGCGGCGGCAGCCCGTACGTCCCGGCCGAGGAGAAGCGCACCGAGCTGCGCTTCCCGAGCAAGGCCGTCACCACCGCCGAAGGCCGCATCCTGGTCGCCGACACCGGCAATCACTCCATCGTCGAGTTCGCGTCCGACGGCGAGACGATCATCCGCCGCTTCGGCAGCGGAGAGCGCGGCGCGCAGGACGGGCCGTTCGACCTGGCGAGCTTCACCGAGCCGTCCGGGATCACCCTGTTGCCGTACGAGGTCGCCGAGCGCGCGGGGTACCACGCCGTCGTCGCCGACACGGCCGGTCACCGGCTGCGCGGTATCGACCTGATCACCGGTGAGGTCTCCACTGTCGCCGGCACCGGCCGTCAGTGGCGCGACGGCGTCGACACCGGCAAGGCGCTCGACATCGACCTGACCAGCCCCTGGGACGTCGCCTGGTGGGGACCCGCGGGCGGTGTCGTGGTCGCCATGGCGGGCAACCACACGCTGAGCGTGTTCGAGCCCGTCTCGGGCACCATCCGCCGCTTCGCCGGCACGACCGTCGAAGGCCTGCGTGACGGTGACGTCCACGAAGCGTTCTTCGCGCAGACGTCCGGTCTCACGCCCGACGGACGGAAGCTGTGGCTCGCGGACGCGGAGACGTCGGCGCTGCGCTGGATCCAGCCCGAGGGCGAGACGTTCACCGTGCACACGGCGGTCGGCGTCGACCTGTTCTCCTTCGGGCACGTCGACGGGCCCGCGGACAAGGCGCTCCTGCAACATCCGCTCGGCCTCGCCGTGCTGCCCGGCGACACCATCGCGATCGCCGACACCTACAACGGCGCCATCCGCCGCTACGACCCGCTCACCCGCCGGGTGACCACGCTCGCGACCGGTCTCGCGGAGCCGTCCGGACTGCTCGTGCACGACGGCGAACTTCTGGTCGTCGAGTCGGCGGGAAGCCGCGTCGGTCCGGTGCCGCTCGGTGAGCAGGCGGTGGCCGGGGACGCGCACGCGGTCCGCCGTCCGCCGACCGTGCTGGCACCGGGTGAGCTGGAGTTCTCCGTCGTCTTCACCCCGCCACCGGGTGAGAAGCTCGACGACCGGTTCGGCCCGTCGACGCGGCTGGAGATCAGCGCGTCGCCGCCGGAACTGCTCGCCGACGGCGCCGGGGTGGGCACGGACCTGTTTCGCAAGCTCCGCTTCGCCGAGGGCGTCACCGGCGGGGTCCTTCAGGTCGTCGCGCAGGCCGCCAGCTGTGACGACGGAGGCGAGCACCCCGCGTGCCGCATCACCCGGCAGGACTGGGGCGTCCCGGTGCGGTTCGAAAAGGGCGGAGAAAGCGTGCTGAGCCTGGTCATGGCGGGCGATCCGGGTAAGTAGAGTCGTACTCGTGTCAGATCGGCCGAAACTCGAGATTCAGATGCTGCAGGACAGGGTGCTCGTGAAGCTGTCCCCCGAGGACGGGGAGCGCCGAAGTTCCGGCGGCATCGTCATCCCCGCCACCGCGCAGGTCGCGCGGCGGCTCGCGTGGGGTGATGTACTGGGCGTGGGCAACAGTGTGCGGAACGTCAAGACCGGCGACCGCGTGCTGTTCAACCCGGATGACCAGCACGAGGTCGAGATCCAGGGTGAGGGGCACCTGGTGATGCGGGAACGCGACATCCACGCCGTGGCGACCGAACGGACCGAACACGGCACGGGGTTGTACCTGTAACTCGAGCCACGGGAGGGGCGGTGCGCGAAGACCGTGACGAGCCGGGTGCCGGCCTGTTCACCGACGATCTCCTCCCGGACTCCGACCAGGGCCTGGTGGACGAGCTCTTCGAGGGTGACAGGGTGGTGCATCCGCCGCCCACGCCCGCGTCGAAGTTCCGCCGGGGACTCGGCAAGGCCCTCATGGTCACCGGGGTGCTCATGGGCCTGTTCGTGGTCGCGTACGCGGTCGATCTGATCGTCAGCGCCGGGGACGTCCCGCGCGGCGTCACGGTCGCGGGGATCGACGTCGGCGGCCTCACGCACAAGGAGGCGGAGTCGAAGCTCCGCCGTGAGCTGGAGCCCAGGCTGATCGAGCCGGTGCGGGTGCGGGCCGGCGACGTCCGGACGGTGCTGTACCCGACGTCGTCCGGTCTCGGCCTGGACTGGCCGCAGACGCTGGGGCGCGCCGGTCATCAGCCGCTGAGCCCGTACACGCGGCTGATGTCGTTCTTCAGCAGCCGCGAGGTCGGTGTCGTCACCTGGACCGACGCGCCGAAGCTCGAAAAGGCCGTCTCGGACCTCGCCGCCGCGCAGCTGAACCGCCCGCCGGTCGAAGGGAACATCACGTTCCAGCCCGTCGCGGGCAGCGACGGCGGCGTCGTCGCCACCGCGGTCGAGCCGCGGAAAGGGCAGACGCTCGCCGACGTCAAGGAGGCGGTCACCGCGGTCATCGACCGCTGGCTGGGCGACGAAGGTGTCGAGCTGAAGGTGAACGTCGCGCCCGTTAAGGCGACTTCGCCCGGTGTGCACGCCGCGCTCGTCAAGATCGTCGTCCCCGCGGTCGCGAAACCGCTCGTCATCCGCGGCGAGGGCAAGGACGCGACACTGAAACCCGCCACGATCGCGGAGTCCTTCCAGTTCGCCGCGCGCGACGACGGCAACCTCGAAGTCCGCATCGACCAGGGCAAACTGCGCGCCGCCGCGCAGCCTCAGCTCAAGGAGACCGAGACCGACGGGGCGGACGCGCAGATCGTCTTCGTCGGCGACAGGCCGGCGGTGCAGCCGTCGAAGGACGCGCGGAAGATCAACTGGGACCACACGTTCTCGACGCTGACCTCGGTGCTCGCGAAGAGCGAAGAGCGGGAGCTGAAGGCGGTCTACGACGCCAGCAGCCCGGCCGTCAGCACCGACGCGGCGAACGTCCTCGGCATCAACGAGATCATCGGCGAATTCACCACGTCGGGCCTGAGCGGGCCGGCGATGACGAACGTGCAGGCACTGGCGAGCAGGGTCTCGGGCGCCATCGTGAAGCCGAACGAGACGTTCAGCCTCGGCGCGCGGTCCGGAGCGAGGACGGCGGACGCGGGTTACGTCCCCGCTCCGGTGAACGAAGACGGCACCGGGCCGGTCGTGGTCGGCGGCGGTGTCTCCCAGCTCGCGACGACGCTCTACAACGCCGCGTACCTGGCGGGGCTGGCCGATGGCGGGCATCTGGAACACGACCACTACCTCGACCGCTATCCGGTCGCGCGCGACGTGAAGGCGATCAACAACGACGGCTCGCCGGTCGAGCTGCAGATCGTCAACGACGCCCCGACCGGGATCGCGATCCAGGTGATCCCCGCCAACGGTTCGGTGACCGTGCGGATCTGGGGCACCAAACGGTTTTCGGTGCAGAGCGTCGGCGGGGAGAGGCACTCCTACGTCCCCCAGCCCGTGCAGATGGGCTCTGGCCCCGGGTGCGTACCCGATCCCGGCGCGGCCGGGTTCAGCACCTCGGACACCCGCGTGCTCGTCGACGTCGTCACCGGGACGGAGGTCCGCCGGGAGACCCGCAACGCGACCTACTCGCCGCGGGCCGCGATCATCTGCACCTGAGTTCCTGTTGGTGAACCCGCGTCCGCGATCGACGTCGGCAGGGCGGGTTCACGCGTTCGGCCACTTTTCGGAGTACATCTTCAGCTCCGCCATCAGGCTCTGAGGCTCACCGCAGCACCATGCAGCCGCGAGCCTCGAAGTCCGCGAGCCACGACGGCTCCCGCAACTCCTTGTTCCAGCGCAGGTCCAGTTTGTCCAATTTGGACAGCCGGGCGATGGACGACGGCAGCGAAGTGAGCTTGTTCTCGCGCAGGTCCAGCTGACGCAGCTCGTTCAGCTCCCCGAGAGAGGACGGCAGGGAAGTCAGCAGGTTCTTCCGCAGGTGTAGTTCGCGTAACGCGGAAAGCGTCCCGATCGATTCCGGTAGTTCGGTCAACCCGTTGCCGTACAAGCGGAATTCGCGCAACGAGGCCAGCCCGGAGAGGTCTTCCGGAAGTGTGGAGATGCGATTGTCCGTGCAGCCCAGGTATTTCAGCCGTCCGAGCGAGCAGAGCGCGGCGGGGAACTCGGTGAGCCGGTTGTCGCTCACGTAAAGGTATTCCGTCAGCCCGGACAGCTCGCCGAGTTCGTCCGGCAGGGTCGAAAGCTCGTTGTGCCCCAGATCCAGGGTGTGCAGGTTCCGCAGGGCGCCGATCGAGGGCGAGACGGTGGTCAGCCGGTTGGCGGCCAGATTCAGCACACGGAGCCCGGACAGGGACCACAGCTCGTCGGGAACGGACGTCAGCCGGTTGTCGTACAGGTCCAGGTACTCCAGCGAGGCAGGGAGAGGGAGGTCGCGCAGGGAGGTCAGCCCCTGGCCACTGAGATCGAGTCGAGTGGTCACAGGGGCCGACCGTAGCCCCGGTCAGGTCACGGCGCGGTGCCCGCCGCCCTTGACCTTCGCGTAGATGGCGGCCGCGGCGATGACGCCGACGACGGCCGCGCCGACCTGGAAGGCGTGCCGGATCCAGTCGATGCCCGGGGTGTCACGGACACCGAACACACCGGCCAGCCAGTTGCCGATGAAAGCGGCGATGATGCCGACCACGATCGTCAGCCACATCGGGATCTTCTGATCGCCGGACGCCAGCATCCGGCCGATGACACCGAGGATCAGCCCGACCACGATCGTGGTGATGATGCCCCAAAGGCCACCCAACATGGTTCCTCCTTCGCTGGAGATCGATGAGCCCACGGTGACACCGATTCGGGCTCATCGCGCCTCAAGACCCCTTACCGGGTGACACCGCGGCGTCCGTAGAGGTTCGCGGCCAGGGTCACCCCGACACCGGCGATGACGATCTGGGTGATGAGTTCGAGCCAGTCGAAGCCCTTCGTGTCCGCGTAGCCGAGTCCACGGGCGATCGCCGTACCGATGAAGGCGGCGACGATACCGACGATGATGGTGAGCCAGATCGGGATGGACTGCTTGCCGGGGGCGAAGAACCTGCCGAGCACCCCGAGGATCAAACCGACCACGATCGCCGTGATGATGCCGGTGACTGTCATTGAAGACTCCTTTGCCGAGGTCTCCGCCCGCGGGCGGACTCAGCACGGAAATGCCCCCGGAAAACCGCCTCGAAACCACGAAGAGCCCCCTCCGGACCGGAGAGGGCTCTTCGTCACTAAACCGTTTAGAACGCGGCTTCGGGGATCTCCATGAGGCTGTTGTCCGCGGCCTCGACGATCGCGCGGCGCGACGTCAGCTCCGGCAGCACGTTCTTCGCGAAGAACGACGCCACGGCGAGTTTGCCCTCGTAGAACGGGACGTCCTTCGCGGACGCGCCCGCGTCGAGCTTGCCGATGGCGACCTCGGCGTGCTTGATGAGCTGCCAGCCGATGAGCAGGTCGCCGACCGACATCAGCAGGCGGACCGTGTGCTGGCCGACCTTGTTGATGTTCTGCGGGTCTTCCTGCGACGAGGTCAGGTAGCCGATCAGCGAGCCGAGCATGCCCTGGGTGTCTTCGAGCGCCTGCTTGAGCAGGGAGCGCTCGTTCTTGAGCCGCCCGTTGCCGATCTCCGACTCGATGGTCTTCGTGATCTCCCCGGCGACGTAGGCCAGCGAAGCGCCCTTGTCGCGGACGATCTTGCGGAAGAAGAAGTCCAGCGACTGGATGGCCGTGGTGCCTTCGTACAGCGAGTCGATCTTCGCGTCACGGATGTACTGCTCGATCGGGTAGTCCTGCAGAAAGCCCGACCCGCCGAGGGTCTGCAGCGACTGCACGAGCTGCTCGGTCGCGCGCTCGGAACCGACGCCCTTGACGATCGGCAGCAGCAGGTCGTTGACGCCGTGCGCGACCTTCTGCGAGGCCTCGTCGCCCTCGCCGGTCCACACCTGGTCCTGGAAGGTCGCGGTGTAGAGGTACACCGCGCGCAGGCCCTCGGCGTACGCCTTCTGCAGCATCAGCGAGCGGCGGACGTCCGGGTGGTGGGTGATGGTGACGCGCGGCGCCGCCTTGTTCAGCATGTTCGGCAGGTCGGCGCCCTGGACGCGCTCCTTGGCGTACTCGAGCGCGTTGAGGTAACCGGTCGACAGCGTCGCGATGGCCTTCGTGCCGACCATCATGCGGGCGTACTCGATGACCTGGAACATCTGCGCGATGCCGTCGTGCACCTCGCCGAGCAGCCAACCCTTGGCGGGCGTGCCGTGCTGGCCGAAGGTCAGCTCGCAGGTAGTGGAGGCCTTGATGCCCATCTTGTGCTCGACGTTGGTGACGAAGGCGCCGTTGCGCTCGCCCAGCTCACCGGTCTCGCCGTCGAAGTGGAACTTCGGCACGAGGAAGAGCGAAAGGCCCTTGGTGCCGGGCCTGGTCTCGATGCCGGGGCCCTCGGGACGGGCCAGCACCAGGTGCATGATGTTCTCGACCATGTCGTTCTCGGCCGAGGTGATGAACCGCTTCACGCCGTCGATGTGCCAGGAGCCGTCCTCCTGCTTGACGGCCTTGGCGCGGCCGGCGCCGACGTCGGAACCGGCGTCGGGCTCGGTGAGCACCATGGTGGCGCCCCAGCCGCGGTCGATCATGATCTGCGCCCAGCGCTTCTGCTCGTCGGTGCCGTTCTTGTCGACGATGCCGGCGAAGTTCGGGCCCGCCATGTACATGAACAGCGGCGCGTTGGCGCCGAGGATCAGCTCGGCCGCGGCCCACTGCACGGTGGGGGGCAGGCCGAAGCCGCCCAGCTCGTTCGGCAGGCCCAGCCGCCACCATTCGCCGTCCATCAGCGCCTGGTAGCTCTTCTTGAACGACTCGGGGATCTTCACCGAGAAGGTCTTCGGGTCGTACACCGGCGGGTTGCGGTCCGCGTCGGCGTACGAGTCGGCGAGGGGACCGGAAGCGAGCTTGTTCAGCTCGGTCAGCACGCCGCGGGCGGTCTCCTCGTCGGATTCCGCGAGGACGCCCTTGCCGAGGCGGTCCTGCACGCCGAGTACCTCGAAGAGGTTGAACTCCAGGTCTCGGACGTTGCTCTTGTAGTGGCCCATTTCGTCACTCCAATGTGTTCGGCTCCCCGGCCGGGCACACGTCCCCTACTCGCCGGTAACTTCAGGATATTACCTGTGGGTAACCGGCGGCAAGTGAATGGCCACTGTTGTGATGTGTAAATCAGCAATACGGGGGGGGCTCAGCGGGAGGACGGCGCGATCGAAGTGGTCGTGGGCGGCTCGACCGGCGTGTGCGCGTCGTCCGGGTTCGTGACCAGGATGCCGGAGCGGAACGCGATCGTCACCGCGTGTGTCCGGTCGCGGGCCGAAAGCTTGCGCAGGATGCTCTTGACGTGCGTCCGCACGGTTTCCACGGACAGGAACAGGATCTTCGCGATCCCGGAGTTCTCCAGCCCTTCCGCCACCAGTTGCAGGACCTGGTACTCGCGGCGGGACAGCGGCATCAGGCCGCGCGCGGTCGCCGGTTTGGGGGCGTCGCCCGGCTTCGGGAGCACGGGCTGGCGTTTCGGCCGCGCGGTCAGCGCCGCCAGCGTCGGGTCGATGTAGCGGCGGTCGCTGTGCGCGCGCCGGATCGCCTCGGTCAGGTGCCGCCCGTCGGTCGCCCGCGGCACGATCGCGTGCACGCCCGCCGCGATCGCCGCGGCGAGGTACTGCTGGGTGCGGTTGGTGTCTCTGATCATCGTGATGATGACCAGGGCCGGGTCGCCGCCGCTGAGCAGGCGGGACAGGTGGCAGTTCGGGTCGAGCGCCGAATCCAGCACGATGACGTCCGGTTTGAGCTGTTCGCACAGTTGGAGCGCCGCGTGATGGCTGGTCGCGTGCCCGAGCCACTGCAGGCCCGGTGTGCGGTGGACCAGCGAGCTCAGGCCCTCGCAGAAGATCGGGATCGGATCGACGGCGGCCACGCCGAGTCCGCGACCGCCTGGTGACAGTCCGCCAGGCCTGCCGGCCTGTGTTCGGTTCGGCTCGATGGTTCGCATCACGGACCCCTCCGTTTTCCTGCCCCGCCATCTCCGGACGAGAGGACTCGAAAGCCCATTCGGTGACCACCGCCCCCCGGCGTGGTCACCCTCGTCAACCGGTCCCCCCTGCGGGACCGGACAGAGATGACACCTCGTAACTATTACGAGTCAGTAGGTCGGAGCACGTGACGCGATATCCCCCTCATAGATGTATCGCCCCGTCGCGGCAAACTCTGCGTATCAGCTGGTTGTGGATCTCTTGCTCAAATGAGCCCGCTGAGGGCGGAACTTGACATGTTCGCTACTCAGAGTGGACTTCGGTGCGAAGGCGGCCGAATTCGTCTCCGAGTGCCGCGGGCGTCCAATGCGCGTTCAGCCCGCTGGGATTGGGAAGGACCCAGACCCGTGCCCCGCCGATCTCGCCGTCCTGCGGGCCGATCGTCGCCTTCGGCAGTCCGAACGCCGTCCGGAAGGCCGTGATCCCGACCACGGCGAGCCAGCGTGGCCGGTATTCGGCGACCCTCGCCGCGAGGAGGCGCCCGCCTTCACGGAATTCGTCCGGGGTCAGCTCGTCGGCCCGCGCCGTCGTCCGCGCGACAACGTTCGTGATGCCCAGGCCGAGGCCGAGCAGCTCGTGCTGCTCGCTGGGGTCGAGCAGGCGCGGGGTGAAGCCGCCGCGGTACAAGGCGGGCCAGAACCGGTTCCCCGGCCTGGCGAAGTGCAGGCCGAGCGCGCCCGAGTAGAGGCCCGGGTTGATCCCGCAGAACAGCACGTCCAGATCGGGCGCGATGACGTCGTCGATGGTCTTGCCGTAGGCGGCGGCAAGCTCGTCCTTGGTCGGCTTGGTCCTCACCCCGCCAGTTTCCGGCACGCTGGCGGGTATGGAGCAGGGGGCGTTCACGGCCGACGGCTGTGATCCCGGACATCCGGTGGTCGCGCGCATGTCGCGCCCGGTGGCCGGGGTGCGCGTCGAGTGGCATCCGCGGGAGTGGTTCGAGTCCGTCCGTGACAGGCTCGGCGAGGTCGAGGCTGGCTGGACTCGGAGACGCCGGCTACCGCCCTGGCCAGGGCAGACCTGACCTTCGAGCGCTGGTGTACCGGCGACCGGACCTGGTTCTCGGCGACCTCGGCGTGACCTGGGACGCCCGCATTCGTCTCAAGGGGTGGTCAAGTCACCACGATATGCGTACTGTTTGTGATCTCGCACACAAGGTCGTCTTCGAGGAGGCGTTTTGCAGCTCTCGCTCATCCTCGGCCTGGTCGCGTTGATCTTCGTGGTGGCCACCGTGCTGGTGATCGCGGAAGACCGGCGGGCCGCGCGGCGCGCGGCCCAACGACGGCAGGCGAGGCTAGCGGACCTGGGCGAGGTCGACCCGCTCGCCACGCAGCGGCTGCAGCTCGATCGTTGAGGGAACGGGCTTCCGCACGAGGCTGAGCAGCAGTGCCCCGGCGATCCAGCCGAGCATCGCGCCACCGGTGTTGTTGAGCAGGTCGTCGACGTCGAAGATCCGGTAGACGTAGGGCGCGGTGCCGAAGTTCGCGGTCAGCTGCGTGATCTCGATCAGCAGCGACGCGGCGAGCCCGATCAGCGTCGTGCCGATGAGGCCGCGCTTCCAGAGCGTCCTGGCGAAGAAGCCGAGCGGGACGAACAGCAGCACGTTCATGGTGGCCTGCTGGAAGGTCTGGGTGGTGAACCAGTCGGCCATCGGCAGCCCGTGCTTGAGCAGTTCGGTGTGGATGTCGGTGACCCACTGGAACGGGTGCGGCTGCACGGTCTGACTCAGCCGTTTGACGCCGGGGCCGGGCAGCGGCAGGAAGGTCACCGCCAGGGTCATGGTGGTGTAGAGCAGCACGGCGGCCATGGTCAGGACGGGACGAAGCCGCACCCGGCCGTACCGCGCGTGCAGGACGATCAGCTGCGGGATCAGTACCGTCGCCCAGAGCGCGAAGAAGCCGATCAAGCCGTACTGCAGGGCGGTGACCTGTGCGTTCGTCATGACCACGACGTTATGGATCATGCGGGTGCGGCCACTTCGGTCGAAGGGCCGCCGCTGCCGGTGCCGGATCGGCCGAGTGGCCGACCCCGATCTTGGCCGATCGGCGATATTCGTTCCCTGATCCGCCGGTGGACGTGGGATTCTGCCCGGATGGTGCTCGTTCGACGGCTCATCCCCGCGGACCTCGACGTCTTCCGTGAGGTCCGCCTGCGTGCCCTGACGGACACGCCCGAGAACTACGGTTCGATCGCCGCGGCCGAACGCGCGCAATCCGACGAGGAGTGGCTCGCGAAACTGACCGGGGACGTCTGGTTCGCCGCCTTCGACGACGGGCGTCCGGTGGGTCTCGTCGCCGGTCGGGCGCGGGACGACGGCTGGATCCTCTACTCGATGTGGGTCGCGCCCGAAGCCCGTCGCCGGGGGGTGGGCACCAAGCTGATGGGTGAAGTGCGGTCGGCCGCCGAGGAAGGCGGTGCGCGCGAGGTGTGGCTGCACGTCGCGGAGGACAACGACCACGCGCGGCGGCTGTACCTGCGGCTGGGATTCATCGCGACGGGGGAACTGGAGCCGATGCCGAACGACGTCACCCGGCGGCGCGAACGTCTTTATCTGCCTGTCGCCGTGTGACGTTTGCCTATCGTCCTGCTTTCTGCCCTGGTGAAGGTCAAATCCGCAAGGCAGACTCCTCCGCCGTGCGAATCGGAGGAAGCATGAAACTCTCTGCCCGGCTGGCCGTGGTCGCCGTCGCCGCGCTGACCGCGCTGGCCGCCATCGCCGCGCCCGCGTCCGCCACGTCGGCGACCACCGACGTCCGGCTGATCACCTTCAACGACCTGCACGGCAACCTCGAACCGCCGTCCGGTTCGAGCGGCCGTGTCACGCTCCCCGACGGCACGACCGTCAACGCGGGCGGCGCCGCCTACCTCGCGACGCACCTGAAGAAGCTTCGCGGCGAAGCGCGCAACTCGGTCGTCCTTTCGGCAGGTGACAGCATCGGCGCGTCGCCGGTGATCTCGGCGCTGTTCCACGACGAGCCGACTGTCGAACTGCTGAACCAGCTCGGTGTCGAAGCTTCCGTGGTGGGCAACCACGAATTCGACGAGGGTCTCGAGGAACTCCGCCGGATGCAGCACGGCGGCTGCCACCCGACCGACGGTTGCCAGTTCCGCGAGTCCTTCAAGGGCGCGAACTTCCCCTTCCTCGGGTCCAATGTGTACTACGAGAACGGCTTCCCGGTGTTGCTGCCGTTCAGCATCGAGTTCTCCGGCGGCGTCCCGATCGGCGTCATCGGCGCGACGCTGAAGGATCTGCCGCAGGTCGTCACCCCGGAGGCGATCAAGGGCCTGAAGTTCGGCGAAGAGGTCCAAGCCATCGACCGCACCGCCAAGCTGCTCGACCTGGTCGGGGTCAAGGCACAGGTCGTGCTGCTGCACCAGGGCGACAACTCCGAGACCGCCGGTCCGGACGAATGCAAGGTCAAACCGGGCGCGGCGACCGAGATCGCGCGACGGGTGACGTCCACAGTGGACGCCGTCTTCACCGGGCACAGCCACCAGCAGTACAACTGCGTGATCGACGACCCCGCGGGCAACCCGCGCCCGGTGATCCAGGGCGCGTCGTTCGGCCGTCTGCTGTCGGTCGTCGACCTGAAGATCGACCGCCGCACCCTCGACGTCGTCCGTGGTGAAACCAAGGCGCACAACCAGATCGTCACCCGCGACGTCACGCCGGACGCCGACGTGCTGAAGCTGATCGACGAGGCGAAGACCAAGGCCGCGCCGATCGCGAACAAGGCCGTCGGCACCATCACCGCGGACCTGAGCGCCAAGGGCGCCGCCTCCGGCGAATCGCCGCTCGGCGACGTCATCGCGGACGCCCAGCTCGAAGCCACGAAGTCGAACGGCGCGCAGATCGCCATGACGAACCCGGGCGGAATCCGTACGGACTTCACCTACGCGTCGTCACCCGCCGGCGAAGGCGACGGTGTCGTGACCTACGGCGAGGCGTTCGCCGTGCAGCCGTTCGCGAACGTCATGCAGACGATCACGCTCACCGGGGCGGACTTGAAGAACGTGCTCGAACAGCAGTGGCAGGCCAACGGGGTCGTGCGGATCCTGCAGATCTCGAAGTCACTGAAGTACTCGTACTCGGCGTCGGCGGCACAGGGGTCACGCGTCTCGAACCTGACGCTCGACGGCACGCCGATCGACCCGGCGGCGTCGTACCGCGTTTCGGTGAACAACTTCCTCGCCGCCGGCGGGGACGGCTTCACCGAGTTCACGAAGGGGACCAACCTGTCGGGTGGTCCAGTGGACCTGGACGCGCTGATCGCGTACTTCGGTGCGCACCCGGGTATCGCTCCGCCCGCCGCGGACCGGATCACCGTCCTGCCGTAGCCCTCGCGAGTGCCATGAAAGGTCCCTTCCTTGCGAAATTTGCGAGGAAGGGACCTTTCATGGCGTCTACGGGGTGGTTTTGTCAGTGACCCAGGGCACAATGGCCGCCATGACGACCTGGGAAGAAGTCGTGGAACTGGCGGGCAGGCTGCCTGAGGTCGAGGAGTCCACGTCGTACCGCACGCCGTCGCTCAAGGTCGCGGGCAAGAGCTTCGCCCGGCTGCGCACCGAGGCCGAGGGCGGGCTGATGCTGCTGTGCGAGCACGCGGAGAAGGAGGCCCTGCTGGCCTCCGGCGACCCCGCGTACTTCACCACGCCGCATTACGACGGCTACGGCGCGATCCTCGTCGACCTGGAGAAGGTCGAGAAGACGCAGCTGCGCGAACTCATCGAGGAGGCCTGGCGGATGAAGGCGCCCGCCAGGCTCACGAAAGGACTGAACGACTAGCGGAGTTCCCCTTCGAGCAGGCTCATGAGGTACTCGTCGTGCCACTGGCCGTTCTGGCCGCGGAACGACTGCCGATGCCTGCCGTCCACCTGGAATCCGAGCTTCTTGTAGACGTGGATCGCGGCCTCGTTGTCGACCACGACCCACAGCGCGATCATGTGCAGCCGCATCATGTCGAAGCCGTAGCGGCAGAGCGTGCGCATGGCATCGGTGCCGTAGCCGCCGCCCCAGTGGTCCTTCTCGCCGAGGTAGATGTCGAGTTCCGCGCGGCCTCCTTCCGGCGTGGCGTCGCGCAGGGTGCAGGTGCCGATCAACGTGCCGACGGCCAGGCTCTCGATCGCGAAGTTCACCTGGCTGAAGCTGTTGGGCTTCCGGTGGGCGAAGCGCTCGCGGATCTGGGCGAGGGATTCCGGGTGGTCCGCGGTCAGCCAGCGCGTGACCTCCGGGTCGTTGTGCCAGCGCCACAGCGTGTCCGCGTCCTCGGGTTCCAGCGGGCGCAAGCGGATCAGTTCACCGGTCAGCATCGTCCATCCCAAAGATCGGTATCGGACTTTCCAGACTATTGGGCGACACCCGCGAGCAGCCACCGCTTAACGGGGACTTCCAGCAGCACCCTGGCGCCGAACGGCTCGATCTCCTCGCCTGCCGCCCAGCCGTCGTACTTCGCCGCCAGCGCCTCGAGAACGTCCGCGCGCAGCGTTCCGCGATGGACTCGTACCAGGCCTTCGACGACAACCGGCGCGTCACCGTCTTCCAGCGCGAGACTGACGCGCGGATCGTTGCCGACGTTGCGCACCTTCACGTTCCGCTCGCCGCTGCCGATCCAGAAGACGTCGTCGAGGTACACGAACCACACCGGCGTGACGTGCGGCGATCCGTCCGCCCGGAGCGTGCACAACCAGGCGTTGCGCTCCCGCGCGAGACGTTCGATAAGCGATTGGTCACGTTTCACCTGGTCAGCCTGCCCGAAAGCTAGGGTGCCGGGCGTATGAAGGTCCACCAGTACTGCTACTTCGCCTTGAAGAGCGAAACCGTGTCCGCCGGGGAGATCACCGCGCGGCTCGGCATGGAGCCCGACGAGGTCCTGGTACTGGGTTCACGGTCCGCCGAACACCGGTTGCCGCGGATGCACGCCTGGAAGGTGACGCATCGCGGTCCGGAACCGGTCGACGACCAGATCGAGAGCGTGATCGGCAGGCTCGCCCCCGTCCGCCCGGAAATCCGGAGGCTGGTGGACGAAGGCGCGAGCGCGGTGCTGCAAGTGGTGCGCTACTTCCATCACCGGGACGGCGGCGAGGAATTCGGCTGGCATCTCTCGCCCGCCGTCATCGCGTTCCTCACCGAAGCCGCCGCCGCGCTCGACGTCGACGAGTACGACCTCAGCGAATGACCTTCCGCCGGTCCGGTGCGCGGCGGGAACGCCGAAGATGGTGGGATGGTGCCCCACAGCCGGACAACCCCGTTGGGAGCCCAGCATGTCGAGCGAGAACTGGCCGCTGAGTCAGGATCCCGAGTCGCCGGTGATCATCTCCCGGTCGCTGGTGGAGGACCCGTCGAACCTCGCGTTCGTCGTCCTCGACGACGACGGTGACTGGTTCATCAGCGACGGCAACGAGTTCTCCGAGGACATGGAGGAGAACAAGGACGCGTTCGGCGCGCTGCCCCTGCGGGACGCGGTGGAGCTCATCCCGGAGATCGCCGCGCTGGCCGGCCTCCCCACCGGCATGGCCGCCGACTGGGATCCGGAACGGCGCACGTGGCTGCTGAGCTCGGTCGCCGACTCGGACGACGACGAGGAAGACCTCCTGGTGCGCGCCGCCCGCCTCGCCGCGTGGACGCATCCGGGCTCGCCGCTGGAAGAAGTCCACGTGAGCACCGAACTCGCCGAGATCTCCACCGACCCCGCCGCCCCGGCCCGCGCCGTGCGCCAGGTCGTCCGCGAGGCCGACGGCAGCTGGCTGCTCGTCGGCTTCCAGGTGCCGGAGAACGAGGACTTCGAGGTCGAAGCCCTCGAAATGGAGCACGCCGTCACCCTGTACCCGGACGTCGCCCTGGTGCTGAGCGCCGCGCCCGGCCAGGTGTACGACCGGCCGAGCGCCGGCGCCCCCTGGGAACTCGTCGAAGGCTGACCTTCAGCCGAAGTCGCAGTACATGACGTGCAGCCCGATGCGCCCCAGCGTCGGGTGCTCGAACGCGCCCGGCACCGTGCCGACGATCTCGAACCCGAGCCGTTCGTAGATCCGGACCCCGGCCACGTTCGATTCGGCGACCGCGTTGAACTGCATCCCCGCGAAACCCTGCTCCCTGGCCCACCGCAGAGCGTTCGCGCACAGCGCACCGCCGATGCCCTTGCCGCGAACTTCCTTGTCCACCATGAAACTGGCCGTCGCCACATGCGACCCGGGTCCGCCGCGGTTCGGCCCCATCTTGGCCGTCCCGAACACGCGGCCGCCTTCGACCGCGACCACCGTCCGGCCCGGCGGCGTCTGGATCCAGCTCGCGCGCGCGGCGTCCTCGGTGAGGTTCGGGTCGTAGGTGTACGTGTCCGCGGCCCGCACGACTTCGCGCACGATCGGCCAGACCTGCACCCAGTCCTCTTCGGTGAATTCCCGGATCTCCATACCCGGCAAGGTAACAACGCTGGGAAATCAACAACCGGTCCGGCGGTTCTGCCGCCATCGCCAGACGAAGTCGGAAAGCAAGAGCAGGCCGGCGACCGTCAAACCCGAGCCGATCCAGATCCGCGTCGAGCCGGATTCCCGCTCGACGCGGATCCCCGGCGGCAATCCGGCCGCGATCCCGTCGATCTTGGCCTGGACAGAACGATGGTCGAAAACGCTCAGATCGCCGTCTTCCGCCAACGTGGCCAGCAAGCGGCGAACCTCGTCGTTCTGCTCGCGGGAGAAACCGGGGAATTCCAGCGAGGCGTCCCGGAGCACTCCCGGACCCATACATCTCAGCGGTTCCCTGTGGACGCGTCGAGATATTGCCCTGTCGCCCCGCATTCGTCACCCGCCTTGGCGAAAACGACGGTGTACGGCCCAGGGGTGCTGCCCGTGTTCAAGCCGACGATGAGGAAGATCCCGCCGACCAGGAGGAACGGAAGGATCAGCGACCCGGCCAGCACGGTCAGCAAGGCCGCCGTACTGTCGCTCGACCTTTTCCGCACGCGCCAGAAGCTAGCCGCTCAGCGAGGGACGGTCCCCGGCTTCGGCTCAGGTCGCGACAGGGCCGGTGACGCGGGACTGTGTGGATTTTGGGACATCTGACGTCCCGAAATCCACACAGTCACCAGTCCTGAGGCAAAAGGCGTTCTCTGAAGCCAACCTGGACCAAACGATCGTAAGCCTCGGCGACGTTGTTCGGGATGTCCTGCTGGACAGCGAAACCGCGCTCGGCATAGACGGTGATCCGTTGCGTGTCACCGACGAGCATGGTGATGACGCGGTCTACGTCGCCGATGCTCGCGACGTAGTCATCCAGCGGCAACGGTCGGGAAGCGCAGATGACGTCGACCTCTGGCCAGAGCTTCTTGCAGGTCGCGTAAGCGCGCCGCTGCTGGTACGGCCGCGAGATGAGAACGACCGACCCGACCTCACGAGACTCCAACAGCCGACGCGTGAGCGCGATGTTGTCCCCCGTGTTCCGTGCCTCGGGCTCGACCAGGATGGCGTCGTCCGGCACGCCCAGCTCAAGTGCGTGTTCGCGGTAGTGGATGGCCTCGCCGCGCGGAAACCGGTCGACGGTCGTCGGCGCGTTGGCTCCGGTGAAGACGATGAGCGGGAACATACCGGCGTGGAACAGTTCCGCGGTGAAGGTGGCGACCCCGAGGTCGTGGCTGCCGAGTCCGATCCCGACGTCGGCGGGCCGGAGTTCGTGGTGCATGTCGTGGTAGTCCCAGAGCGTCTGGACGTCGGCGCGAAGATCGTCCGGCAAGGTCTCGGTCATCGAGTACTCCGAGGCAAAGCGAAAGCCCCAGGTCCTCAGTGGACATCCACTGACCTGGGGCTTTCGCGTGAGAGCGGATGACGGGAATCGAACCCGCGTATTCAGCTTGGGAAGCTGATGTTCTACCATTGAACTACATCCGCAGTGCGTGGCCAGCATACATGGTCCGGATCTCCCCTTGCCAAGCCCCACCCCATCCTTGACGTCGCCCGCGAAAGTGACAACACTTGTTGTCGACCTCGGAGGTGATCCGGATGGGCGAGCGGCTGCCTGATCCCGAACTGTTCCGTCAAGGCGGGTTCCGGGTCGCGTCGAGGTTGTTCATCGAGGGCGACATCAGGGGCGACGAGCGCCAGGTGGCCCGGTTGCGGCGGTTCGCGCAGCGGGAGGATCCGGCGGCCGACGTGCTGGTGCCGCTGTTGCGCGAGGGTGCTCAAGGCCAGTTCGAACAGGCGCTGCGGCAAGGCATCGACAGCGTCGAGAGTCCGCCGGAGGAGCTCGAAGCCTTCTTCCGCGACGTCGAGGCGACGCCGTACTGGGTCGATTCGGACCGGTTGGATCGCGGAGCCCGTGCGATCACGCGCGCCGGGTTGCTCGGTCTGTTCCCGCTCGGCGACGTTTCGCTGATGGGCGGCTACCTCGCGTCGCGCGCCACGAAGGCGCTCGTCGGCACCGGCGAGATCGAGTACAAGGCGGCGCGGCGCCTCGTCGAGACGGCGACGTGGTGGATCCACGTGACGACGCCCGGCGCGCTGGTGCCCGGCGGGCGCGGGTACGAGTCCGCGTTGCGGGTGCGGATCGTGCACGCGCACGTCCGCGCGGCCATGAACCGCCGCAAGGACTGGGATTACGCCGCTTGGGACAAGCCGGTCAACCAGGTCCAGACCGCGGGCACGCTCCTGCTCTTCTCGCTCGTCTACGTCTTCGGCACGCAACTACTCGGGCTCCGCTACAGCGCCCGCGAGCGCGCCGACATCCTGCACCTTTGGCGTTACGTCGGCTGGCTGATGGGCGTCGACGAGGAACTCCTGCCCGCCGGCGAGGACGACGCCTGGCGTCTGCTGTGGCTGCTCGCCACCACCGAGTTCATCCCCGACGACGATTCCAAACGGCTCGCCGCGGCGCTCATGAAGTCCCATGCCGCGATCGGCGAGGGCCGGGGCGCGGTCGGCAAGGTCCTTTCGCACGTTTCGGTCGCCGGGCACGGGGCGATCAGCAGGCTCCTGCTGGGCAAGACCAACGCCGACTTCCTGGAGCTGCCCGACGATCCGCTCGCGCAGGCGACCGTGATCGCGGTGGCGGGCGTCAACTTCGCCGCCGAGACGGTCCGGCGGGTGGTGCCGGGCGCGACGGCGCTCCAGGAGCTGATCGGGGCCGCCGGACGGCGCCATTATCTCCGGCAGGTCACCAAGGTGTTCGGGCTCGACCCGACCTACGGCAAGCACATGAAGGCCGCTTGACTACGCTGGCCGCGTGCTCCTCAGCGACCGTGACCTCCGTAAAGAGCTCGACGCCGGCCGTCTCGGCGTCGACCCGTTCGACCCGACGATGGTCCAGCCGTCGAGCATCGACGTGCGACTCGACCGCTACTTCCGCGTGTTCGACAACAGTAAGTACACGCATATCGACCCGCAGCTCCAGCAGGACGAGCTGACCTCGCTGGTCGAGAAGGAGGGCGAAGACCCCTTCGTCCTCCACCCCGGCGAGTTCGTCCTCGGCTCCACCTACGAGACCGTCACGCTCGCCGACGACCTCGCCGGCCGTCTGGAGGGCAAGTCCTCCCTCGGCCGCCTCGGGCTGCTCACGCATTCCACCGCGGGCTTCATCGACCCGGGCTTCTCCGGCCACATCACCCTCGAGCTGTCGAACGTGGCGAACCTGCCGATCACGCTCTGGCCGGGGATGAAGATCGGTCAGCTCTGCATCTTCCGCCTGTCCAGCGCGGCGGAGTTCCCGTACGGTTCGAACGAGGCCGGTTCGCGCTACCAGGGGCAGCGGGGTCCGACCCCGAGCCGCGCGTACAAGAACTTCCACCGCGTCGACACCTGGCGCTAAGCGACCGGGGCTTCCCAGTCGATCCGATGCCGCCACATGAAGGCGTTCGGATCCTCCTCCGGCAGGTTCTTGAACGCCCGCGTGAGGAAGAAGTCCCGGATAACCCGTCCGATGGGCCCTGCCGCTTTCGAGTCGCCGTTGCGCTTGCCGCGCTCGACGACCGCTTCGACGCGCTCGCGTCGCAGTCCTTCGTAGACGGCGAGCGCCTTCGGGATCGCGGGCACGTCGCGCAGGCATCGCGCCAGCGTGACGGCGTCCTCGATGGCCATCGCGGCGCCTTGCCCCGCCGCCGGTGAGGTCGCGTGGGCGGCGTCGCCGAGGATGACCATCCGGTCCGTCCGCCAGGCCGGCACGCTCGGGAAGTCGTACGTCGCCCACGGCCGGTAGATCTCCCGCGTCGCGCGCACGATCTCGACGGCCGGGGTGCGGTCCACCGCCAATTGCCGGATCAGGTCCTCTCGCCAGGTGGTCGGCACGGCGAGGTCGGCCGGAGACGGCTCATGCTTCCGGGGCACGTTCGCGAACCACCAGACGCCGCCGTCCGGGTGGACGATGTGGGTGAAGAACAGCCGCTTGCCGAACGTCATGTGCATGACGCCGGGTTCGTCGTCCAGCCGCAGGCTCTCGGCCACCCCGCCGGTGTTCAGCAGCGGCACGTAGCGCGGTGACGGCGCCCGTGGGTCGATGATCGTCCGCACCCGCGAGCGGAGCCCGTCCGCGCCGATCAGCAGGTCGCCCTCGGCCGTCGAGCCGTCCTCGAAGGTCGCGAGTACACCCGAAGCGGTCTCGCGCGCGTCGGCCAGACGCTTGCCGTAGCGGATCTCGATGCCGCGTCTGACGGCTTCGTCGCGAAGCCCGATGTACAGGGCGGAGCGCAGCACGGTTTGGCTCACGGTGCCGTCCTCGAGCTGTCCACCGAGGGCGAGGTCGGCCAGTTCGCGGCCGTCGCCCAGCCGCATCCTGATCCGTGGCGTGTCGAATCCCAGGCCCTTGACCAGGCCTTTCAAGCCCAGTGGGCCCAACGCGTCGAGTCCGTTCACCGCGAGGGTCAGGAACGCGCCGACGCCCTCGGCGGTCCGGCCGTACGCCTCGTGGATCACCGGCTCGTGGCCCGTCTCGTGCAGTGCGATCGCCGTGATCGTGCCCGCGATACCCCCGCCGGCGATCAGTACCTTCGCCATTTCGTTCACTCCATCGAATATCTTAGAAACTAATTCGTTCTGTCGAACTAAAGACTCCGCTAGGCTGGCCGACGTGTCAAGCGAGCGGGCGGAACTGATCGAACGAGTCCTCGGTGGAGCGCGAGCGCTGTCGACGGAGACGGTCATGTTCCACACCGCGATCGCCGAGCAGCGCGGTCTTTCGGCCGTCGAAAGCAAGGTGACCGACTACCTCGCCCGCTTCGGGCCCCAAACACCGAAGGCGCTTTCGCGACTCTCGGGGCTCGCGCCGGCCTCGATCACCGCGCTCATCGACAGGCTCGAGAGCAAGCGGATCGTCACCCGGAAACCGCATCCCGAGGACCGGCGAAAGGTCCTCATCGAGATCGACGGGGCGATGATGGCCTCGGCCGCGCCGCTGTGGGACCACCTGGTGAAGTCGGTCCGTGAGGCCTGCGAGAACTACACGGACGGTGAGCTCGAGACCGTGATCCGGTTCCTCGCCGACGCGGCGGCGATCACGCGCGACTCCACGGGCCGTCTCGGCCGCTGACCGGTATTACTACTTTCGGGGGTATTGCCGTAACCAGTTCGTGATAGTTTTCGGCCCCGTGTCCCCCAATAGAACACGAAGCCGGTTACTGCTTGTCACGCTCAGTGTCCTGCTGGGCGGGGTGATCGCCAGTGCGAGCTACCTGATGGTGACCGATCGGTTCCAGGGCACCGCGCTGAGCAACCTCTCGTTGAGCGTGCCCGACACCAAGGGCAGGCCCGGTGACGCGCTCGCCAAGCCTCCCGCCTACTTCGGCCAGACGTCCGCTCCGGCTCCTGGCGGCCCCGCGTCCGGCTCGCCTGCCCCGACGTCGTCTTCGGCCGCCCCCACGTCTTCCTCCGCGCCGCCGAGTTCGTCCTCCGCCGCGGCCGAGCCGCCCGCTCAGACCTCCGAGGCTCCCAAGCCCACTCCGAGCAAGGCTCAGGAGCCGCCTCGTTCGCAGGACAGCTCGCTCGCCGGGCAGGTCATCGACCTCGTCAACGCCGAGCGCGCCGACGCCGGCTGCTCGCCGGTGAGCAACGAGTCGCATCTCGCCGCCGCCGCGCAGGGCCACAGCGACGACATGTCGGCCCGCAACTACTTCTCGCACACGACACCGGAAGGCGTCACGTTCGACCAGCGCATCCGTGCCGCCGGGTACGACAAGCCCGGTGCCGAGAACATCGCCAAGGGCCAATCGAACGCCGCCAAGGTGATGGACGCCTGGATGAACTCCGAGGGCCACCGCGCGAACATCCTCAATTGCAAGCTGAAGAAGATCGGCGTCGGCGTCAACACCAAGGGCATGTACTGGACGCAGAACTACGGCTACTGACCCTTGCCCCAGTCGCCGTAGCGGGCGAGCACGGCCGCGCGCAGCTCGGCGTCCGTGCGCGGGACGGGTTCGATGAACACCTCGGTGACGTCGCCGAAGGCCTCCGCCAGTTCGGCCGCCATCCGGACGCAGGCGCGTTCGACCTCCGCGGCGCCGAGTGAATCGTCGAAGTCGACGCGGGCGCAGACGAGCACCTGGTCGGTGCCCATCAGCATGGTCTGCAGGTCGACGACGGCCTCGATCTCGGGTGCGCCCATCAGGTGATCCCGGACCCCGCGCACCAGCCTCGGATCCGCCTGCCTGCCGATCAGCAGGCCGCGGTTGGTGCGCCCGAGCATGTAGGCGACCAGCGCGAGCAGGACACCGATCGCGATCGACGCCGCGCCGTCCCAGACATGCGAGCCGGTGAGCTGGTGCAGCCCGATCCCGGCGAACGCGAGCAGCAAGCCGATCAGTGCGGCCGAGTCCTCGAACAGGACGGTCTTCGGGGCCGGATCGTCGATCACCCGCAGATAGACCGAGACCTTCTGGCCCGACTCCGCGGCGTCGCGCCGCACCTGCCGCACGGCCTGGAACCACGAGACGGACTCGAGGGCGAACGCGATCGCGAGGACGACGTAGCCGACGATCGGATCTGTCTGCTCGGTCGCTTCGCCGAAGACCGTCGAGAAGCCTTCGTAGAGCGCGAACATCGCGCCTGAGGCGAAGATCGACACCGCCGCGAGCAGCGACCAGAAGTACCGTTCCTTGCCGTAGCCGAACGGGTGGACGCGGTCGGCGGGCCGGTCCGACCGTTTCAGCGCGGTCAGCAAGAGGACTTCGGTGATCGTGTCGGCCACCGAGTGCGCGGCTTCCGACAGCATCGCGCCGGAGCCGGTGATGATCCCGGCGATCAGTTTCAGCACGGCGATGGCGAGGTTGACCCCACCCGCCAGCACCACGGTCAGGGTGCTTTCGTCACCGGATTCTTCACTCACCTCGCGTAGCGTAGTGCGAGTGCGGTGATCTCACAGGCGACGCAATCCCTGCAGGACGCGTTCCATCAAGGCGAGTGCCGGATGACCGTCGAATTCAGCTTGCGTTTCATGAACGGTGACCAAACCGAGTTCGGCCATATCACCCAAAAGGACCTTTGCAACGCCGAGTGGAACGCTTAGTGACGCGGCTACTTCGGCGACCGAAGTAGGACGCCGGCAGAGCGATCTCACGGAATGGAATTCGATGCTGAACCCCGGCGCGTTCCACGGCGCGTCGTTCCGGATGGAAATCATCGCTTCGATCGCGAAGTTCCGTTTGGACTGGGTGCGTCCGCCCGTGCGGACGTACGGGCGGACGCGCGTGCGACGACGTTCCTGCCGCGGCGGCCGCCGGGCGGCCGGGATGCTGGGGATGGTCGCTTCCTGGGCTATCCTGGCGAATGCCGCGGACGAAGGGACGCGGGCGGGCGGGCGAACGGTCGGCGATCCCGGCATCGCGAGCCGGTGTTCCTTGATCGAGCGGAGTTCGTGCCGGTTGCCCATCGATTTCCTCGCCCCCCTTTTTTTCCGGATCCGTTGCAGCCTATCGCCACGGTGTACCGCCGAACGGGTAACGGGACCGAATGGTCCGTACGCCATAAAACAAAAGGGGACATTCTCTCGCATTATGTGCGAGAGAATGCCCCCTCCGGTTGTGACGTTCTACTTGTCTTCCTCCGGCAGCGGGGTTCCGGTGGCCGTTTCGTCGGTGGGCACGTCGGCCTTTCCGTCGAGTTCGGCGTCCGAGACGGCGTCCAAAGAGGGCGCTCCCGCCGGGACCAGTTGCGGTTCCGGCTTCCGCTTGACGGCGGTCAGCAGCAACTGGGCGACGTCGACGACCTCGACCTTCTCGCTAGCCTGTCCGTCGCTCTGGCGCGCCGTGACGCCGTCGGTGAGCATCACGCGGCAGAACGGGCAACCGGTCGCGATCTTCGAGGGGGCGGTGCCGAGCGCTTCGTCGACGCGCTCGACGTTGATCCGCTTGCCGATCTTCTCTTCCATCCACATCCGCGCGCCACCGGCACCACAGCACATCGAGCGGTCGCCGTGCCGCGGCATCTCGCGCAGCTGCGCGCCCGAAGCGCCGACGAGCTCACGAGGAGCGTCGTAGACCTTGTTGTGGCGGCCCAGGTAGCACGGGTCGTGGTAGGTGACGTCCTCGGCGACCGGGGCCACCGGGGTCAGGTGCTTCTCCCGCACCAGGCGGTTGAGCAGCTGCGTGTGGTGCACGACGTCGAACTGGCCGCCCAGCTCCGGGTACTCGTTCGCGAGGGTGTTGAAGCAGTGGGCACAGGTGACGACCACCTTGCGCGCCTTGCGTTCGCGGCCCTCGAACACCGAGTTCAGGATCTCGACATTCTGCTGCGCCAGCATCTGGAACAGGAACTCGTTGCCCGCGCGGCGGGCCGGGTCACCGGTGCAGGACTCCTCTGAGCCGAGCACGGTGTACTTGACGCCGGCGATGTGCAGCAGCTCCGCGACGGCGCGCGTGGTCTTCTTCGCGCGGTCCTCGAACGCGCCGGCGCAGCCGACCCAGAAGAGGTACTCGGTGTCGCCGAGGTCGCCGTCGAACACCGGCACGTCGAAGTCCAGGTCCTCGGTCCAGGCGAGCCGGTCCTTGGCGTTCTGGCCCCACGGGTTGCCCTTGTTCTCCAGGTTCTTGAACATCCCGTTGAGCTCGCTGGGGAACGCGGACTCGATCATCACCTGGTAGCGGCGCATGTCGACGATGTGGTCGACGTGCTCGATGTCCACCGGGCACTGCTCGACACACGCTCCACAGGAAGTGCAGGACCACAGCACCTCGGGGTCGATGACGCCACCGTCGTCGCCGATGAGGGCCTTCTGGGACTCCGCGATCGCGAGGACGTCGATACCGGCGTACATGTTGTCGCCGGACAAGCCGACCTCGTCGCCGGCCATGTCGCGCTTGCCGCCCGCGAGCAGGTACGGCGCCTTCGCGTAGGCGTGGTCGCGAAGTTGTGTGATGAGCAGCTTCGGCGAAAGCGGCTTGCCGGTGTTCCACGCGGGGCACTGCGACTGGCAGCGGCCGCATTCGGTGCAGGTGGAGAAGTCCAGCCAGCCCTTCCAGCTGAAGTCTTCGATCTTGCCGACGCCGAAGGTGTCTTCGTCCGGGTCCGCCTCTTCAAGGTCGAGCACCTTGCCGTTGCTCATCATCGGCTTGAGCGCGCCCAGCGCGACGCCGCCGTCGTCCTCGCGCTTGAAGTAGATGTTGAAGAAGGCGCTGAACCGGTGCCAGGCGATGCCCATGGTCATCGTGCGCGCGATGACGATCAGCCAGATCGTGGCGCTCATCAGCTTGACGAACGCGAACACCGACACCAGGTTCGGGCTGGCGGGCAGCAGCTCACCGATCGGGTGCGAGACGAACGCGGCCCAGATCGGGGTTTCGTGGACGTTCAGCGCGGACTTCGCGGCGCGGACGCCGATGATGCCGATGCCCTCGATGAGCACGACGGCCTCGATGAAGTACGCCCACTTGAAGTTGGAGCCCTGGAAGCGGGACTGCCGGTCGGCGCGGCGCGGGTGGTTCTTCTGGCGGACCCAGATCAACACCAGGATGCCGACGATCGTGCCGACCCCGAGCAGTTCCATGAGCAGCTGGAACAGCGACCAGTCGTCGAGGATGGGCCAGCCCCAGGTCGGGACGAAGACCTCGCCGTACGCCTCGAACAGGGCGAGCGACCCGATCAGGAAGCCCCACATGACCAGCCAGTGCGCCGGGCCGACGCTCTTGACCTTGTTCATCCGGGTGTGCGCGGCGAATTCCTTGATCAGGGTCTTCATGCGCGGGATGAACGGGCCGTTGCGGGTCGAGTCCGGCTGACCGAGGCGGATCACCCGCACGAAGCGGGCGATGGTCGCGAAGAACATTCCCCAGGCGACGACGCCGAGCAGGACCGCGATCCCGCCGAGCGTCAGCTGTACAGCGCCCATCGTCGGGTGCCTTTCGTCCGAGTGAAGCTGTGGTGGTGGAGGCAGACTAATGCTTCTTACTGATGGGTAACCCACTGACCGCGCCCAAGTCCCACCGATGTGGTGTACGCCTCTCTTTGTTTTAAGACGATCGTCCAGGTAGTTTTTGTGACATGGGTGCGTACCTTCTCCTCGCTTTGGCCATCGCCGCGGAGGTGTCCGCGACGGTGTCGTTGAAACTTTCCGAGGGCTTCAGCAAGGTGGGCCCGTCGATCGTCGTGGTCGTCGGATACGCCGTCGCGTTCGTCGCGCTCGCGTACGTGCTTAAGGCGGGCGTTCCGGTGAGCATCGCCTACGCGATCTGGGCCGCGGCCGGAGTCGCGCTGGTGGCGGCCGTCGGCATCGTGTTCTTCAAGGAGCCGGTCAACCTGTCCGTGATCGCCGGGCTGGTGCTGGTGATCGGCGGTGTCGTGTTGATCGAGGCAGGAGGCGCGCACTAAGTGAAGATCCAGGTCGACGGCCGGAAGGCCAGGGGCGAGAAGCGGCGCGAGGAGATCATCGCGGCCGCGCTGCGGGTGATCGAACGCGACGGAGTCGCCGGTGTCACCCACCGGACGGTCGCCGCCGAGGCGGGCGTGCCGACGGCTTCGACCACCTATCACTTCTCGAGTCTCGACGACCTGTTGATCGCCACCCTCATCTCGTGCGCGAGGGATATGGCGACCGAGGTCTACTGGATGATCGACCGCGCCCGCTCCCGGGGCAGCCGCGGCGCGGAGGAGGTCGCCGGTCTGCTCGCGGAGGCGCTGGGCCCGCGCCGCGGGCGGACGATGGCGGAGTACGAGCTGTACCTGCTGGCCGCGCGTAAACCCGAACTGCGGCCCGCCGCCCGGCGCTGGCTGGACGTGCTCACCTCGATGGTCCGGCACGACGACGAGGTCGCGTTCCGGGTGTTCCTCGCCGGGATCGACGGCCTGCTGATCCAGGGCCTCATCGACGACGAACCGCCGTCCGCCGACGAGCTGCGGCCGGTGGTGGACTACCTGCTGAAACCCCGTTGACCTGCTGGGTAGCGTTCGGATCATGAGGACTGTCGGCGCGTACGAACTGGATGACGACCCGGCTCGGGTGGACCTCGACGTGGTGTGGAAGTGCCTGTCCACCGAGGTCTACTGGGGCAAGTGGCGAGACCGCGAGCAGGTCGAGAAGGTCTTCCGGAACGCGTGGCGGGTCGTCGGCGCGTACGAGACTTCGAGCGGTCGGCTGGTCGGGTTCGCGCGGGCGTTCTCGGACACCATCGGCAGCGCGTACCTCGCGGACGTCTTCGTCGTCGACGAGGCGCGCGGCGCGGGGCTCGGCAAGGAACTGGTCCGGGAGATGATCGACAACGGACCGGGTGCGGAGTTCCGGTGGATGCTGCACACCGCCGACGCGCACGGTTTGTACCGGCGGTTCGGCTTCGGCGACCCGCCCGAGGGGCAGTACATGGAGCGGAACCGGGCGAACGGGCAGGTCTAGCGAGAGCGGCCAAAGTCCGTGAAGGCCTCCTTCCCTACCCTGAGAGTAGGGAAGGAGGCCTTCACGGAAAGCCGGTTCAGCCCTTGTTCTCGTGCAGGGCCGTGAGCGATGCCCGGGCGATGGCGTGGCTGAAGAGGTTGAAGCCAAGGAAAGCCGGCGTGGCGTCTTCGCCGACTTCCAGTTTTTCGACGTCGACGGCGTGCACCGTGAAGATGTACCGGTGCGGCCCGTGTCCGGGCGGCGGGGCAGCGCCGAGGAACCGCTTCACGCCACCGTCCCCCTTCAGGGTGACAGCGCCCTCCGGCAGACCGGAGCCTGTCTCGTCACCCGCGTTCGCGGCCAGCGCCGTGACCGACGCGGGGATGTCGAACACCGCCCAGTGCCAGAACCCGCTCGCCGTCGGGGCGTCCGGGTCGTAGCAGGTCACGGCGAAGCTCTTGGTCCCGGCGGGGAAGCCCTCCCACGACAGTTGCGGGGAACGGTCCTCGCCGCCCGCGCCGAAGATCCCGGAAAGCTGGGGCGTCGGCAGGAAGCCACCTTCCTCGATGTCGGTGCTGCTCAAGGTGAAGGCAGGCAGATCGGGCAGGAAGTCGTACGGATCGGGTGCCTGCGGCATGCGTCCTCCTGATCGTCGAACAGATGACGGAGCCAGGTTATGACCCCGAGGACCCCGGTGCGGGTTCAGGGATGAATCCGGGGGTTACCCCTATGTCCAACCCGCCGCGCTGCCCTTAGCGTCGAGCTACACGAAAACCTGCTCTGGAGGGACTCAAGACCATGGCGCGCCCACTCCTCGCGATCGGAGGCATCGCGTTGATCGGCGTCGGTGTCCTCACCGGCCTCGGCTGGTGGTGGCCGTCCGACGCGGAGGCCACCTCGGAGGTCACCCAGCCGATCCGCAGCGTGCGCATCGACAACGACGAGGGCCGGGTCAAGATCCGCACCGGCGAGGGGCCGGTCCGGATCCACCAGGAGTTCGAGTACCGCTGGAACAAGCCGGGCGACTCCTTCCGCGTGGAAGGCGACACGCTGGTCCTGGCCGGGTGCGGCACCACCTGCGAGGTCCGCTACGACGTGGTGGTCCCGGCCGGAATCCCGGTCTCGGGCAAGCTGGACTCGGGTGCGCTCGACATCGCCGGAGTGTCCACTGTGGACGTCACGGTCGATTCCGGCGCCGTGTCCGTCACCGACGTGCCGGGCACCGTCAAGGTCCGGTCCGACGCGGGCCGCGTCGAACTGGCGAATATCGGGCAGGCCGTCACCGTGCGGGCGGCTTCCGGTGGCATCAAGGGGGAACGGCTCGGCGGCAACGTCGATGCCCACACCGACAGCGGCCGCATCGAACTCGAACTGGTCAAGGGCGCCGACGTCGCGGCGCGGACCGCCAGCGGTTCGGTCGAGGTGACCGTTCCGGCAGGCGACTACAACGTCACCGGCACCAGTGACAGCGGCAGCCGCGACATCGACGTGAACCAGTCCGGTTCGGCTCAGCACAAACTCGATCTCAACACCGACAGCGGAAGCGTCAAGGTCAAAGCGGCCTGACGGACTTATCGGGGGAAACACTTTCTCATGGGGAACAAAGAAAAGCGCGTCCTCGGCGCGCTCGCTCTCGGCGCGCTGACCGCCTTCGGGATCGTCGGCTGCACAGGGGAATTCCAGCAGAAACTGAGTGACGGCGCGCCCGTCACCGAGCAGGTCACCGCGATCCGGGTGGACGTCCCGGTCGGCGCGGTCACGCTGCGGGTCGAGGACGGCGCCCCCGTCTCGCTGCGCCGCGAAGTGACTTATAACGGCAAGAATCCCGGCAAGACGTACAGCGTCGAGAACGGCACGCTGGTCCTCGGCGGCTGCCAGCAGTGCGGCGTGGACTACGACGTCGTGGTGCCGCGCGAGCTGGCGATCTCCGGGTCCATCGGCACCGGCAAGATCACCCTCGCCCGCGCCGCCTCGGTCGATCTGAAGGGCGACGTCGGCGACTTCAAGGTGATGAACACGTCCGGGCCGGTCAACCTGCGCACCGGCACCGGCGACATCGAGGTCGGTCTCGCGAAGCCGGGCGCGGTCACCGCGAACGCGGAGGTCGGCAAGGTCGTCGTCACCGTTCCCGACGGCGCGTACCAGGTCCGCGCGAAGGCGGAGGTCGGCAAGGTCGAGACCGGCGGCGTCCGGCAGGACCAGGGTTCGGCGAACGTCCTCGACCTCCAGGCCGGCACCGGCTCGATCACGGTGAAGCCTGTATGAAGACGCTCGCCGCGATCACCGCGCTGACCCTGCTGCCGCTTTCCGCGCTGCCCGCGTCCGCCGCGCCAGGGATCGACTGGAAGCCGTGCGCGACCGAGTACGCGCCGACACTGGAATGCGCGAGCCTGCCGGTGAGCGATGGCTTTTCGATCGCGCTGGCGAAACTGCCCGCGACCGATCCCGCGCGTCGCGTGGGTTCGCTGCTGACCAATCCGGGCGGTCCGGGCGGTGCCGGCGTCACCGTGCTCAAGTACGGCGGCCGCGGTTTCGCGCTGGACCGGCCGGAAATGGCCGAAGTGCGGCAGCGGTTCGACGTCATCGGGTTCGACCCGCGCGGCGTCGGCGACAGCGGGCCCGCGATCACCTGCGGGCCGGGTCTGCACGATCCGGCGATCAGCCGATTCCCGCGGAGCCGCGCGGACTACGACAAGCTCCTCGCGCACAACCGCGCTTCGGGCGGCGAATGTCTGAACAGGACCGGTCCCGGATTGTCCTCTGTGGACACTTGGCGGGCCGCGGACGACATCGAAGCGATCCGTGTCGCCCTCGGCGAGCCGAAGGTGAACTGGCTCGGCGTCTCCTACGGTTCCGAACTCGGTGCCGTGTACGCGGAGAAGTACCCGAAGCGCATCCGGACGATGGTGCTCGACGGCGCGGTCGACCACTCGCGGCCGACCAGGCAGGCGGTCCTCGAAGAGGCCATCGCGACCGAAAGCGCGCTCAAGGACTTCGCGCGGTGGTGCACGACGTCGGCCGACTGCGCGCTTCGCGGCAAGGACGCCCTCGCCACTTACGACGCGCTGATGCGGACGCCCGGAGGTGTGCCGTCGAAACAGCTCGGGCGGAACGCGACCGCCGAGGAGATGGCGGCCGGCGTCTACGGCAGCCTCATCCTCCCCGCGTTCTGGCCGGACCTCGCGAAGGCGATCGAGGCCGCGACGGCGGGGAACGCGGACGGACTGCTGCCGTACTCCCAGCTCGACCCGTCCTACGGCGCGTATCGCGCGATCGGCTGTCACGACTTCGGCTCGCCGTTCACCTCCTACGCCGACATGCGGGCGATGCAGGGACTGGTGAAAACCTTCTCGCCGCACGGCTGGCGGTATTCGGAGTTCTGGGACATGGCGAGCGGGTGCGCGGGCTGGCCCGTGCCTTCGGCAGGTGACCGAGCTTGAGGTGGCCGGAAGCCCTTGATCTTTTGGAGTCGCGCGTTTCGGCCGTCAGGCCCCGTGATCGGGATGGCAGGGCGCCTTCGACGGGAGGTGACGTGCATGCGGTGTGCGCCCTGGCAGCGCGAGCGCGGTCGCGCGATAGAGAACACTGCGAGCGGCGTCACACCCGCTCCGGGCACGGTCTGCCGGTAGTCCGGGAACAAGACGATCGTGCCGCACGTTGAGCCGGATACAAGGTTGAGTGAGGGTGACTCAAGTCCGGCTTGACGGAAGCCCCACCATCCCGATACAACTTGCGTTGAGCCCACTCAAGGTGGGTCGAAACGTGCAGGTCACGAACTAGCAGGAGGATCACACCATGGCGCGAGCGGTCGGCATCGACCTCGGCACGACCAACTCGGTCGTCGCTGTCCTTGAGGGCGGCGAGCCGACGGTCATCGCCAACTCGGAAGGTTCCCGCACCACCCCGTCCATCGTCGCCTTCGCCAAGAACGGCGAAGTGCTGACCGGCCAGCCGGCGAAGAACCAGGCCGTGACGAACGTCGACCGGACCATCCGGTCGGTCAAGCGGCACATCGGTACCGACTGGAAGACCGAGATCGACGGCAAGGCCTACACCTCGCAGGAGATCAGCGCCCGCGTGCTGATGAAGCTCAAGCGCGACGCCGAGGCGTACCTGGGCGAGACCATCACCGACGCGGTCATCACCGTCCCCGCCTACTTCGAGGACGCGCAGCGGCAGGCCACCAAGGAGGCCGGGCAGATCGCCGGCCTGAACGTGCTCCGCATCGTCAACGAGCCCACCGCGGCGGCGCTGGCGTACGGCCTCGACAAGGGCGAGAAGGAACAGACCATCCTGGTCTTCGACCTCGGTGGCGGTACGTTCGACGTCTCGCTGCTGGAGATCGGCGAGGGTGTCGTCGAGGTCCGCGCGACCTCCGGTGACAACCACCTCGGCGGTGACGACTGGGACGAGCGCATCGTCACCTGGCTGGTCGACAAGTTCAAGTCGTCCAACGGCATCGACCTCACCAAGGACAAGATGGCGCTCCAGCGCATCCGTGAGGCCGCCGAGAAGGCGAAGATCGAGCTCTCCAGCTCGAACTCGGCCAGCATCAACCTGCCGTACATCACGGTGGACGCGGACAAGAACCCGCTGTTCCTCGACGAGCAGCTCTCCCGCGCCGAGTTCCAGAAGATCACCTCGGACCTGCTCGAGCGCACCCGCAAGCCGTTCAACAACGTCATCCGTGACGCGGGTGTCGCCGTCGGCGACATCGACCACGTCGTGCTCGTGGGTGGTTCCACCCGCATGCCCGCCGTGTCCGAGCTGGTCAAGGAGCTGACCGGCGGCCGCGAGCCGAACAAGGGCGTCAACCCGGACGAGGTCGTCGCCGTCGGCGCGGCGCTGCAGGCCGGTGTACTCAAGGGCGAGGTCAAGGACGTCCTCCTGCTCGACGTGACCCCGCTTTCGCTGGGCATCGAGACCAAGGGCGGCGTGTTCACCAAGCTCATCGAGCGCAACACCACGATCCCGACCAAGCGTTCGGAGATCTTCTCCACCGCGGACGACAACCAGCCCTCGGTGCAGATCCAGGTGTTCCAGGGTGAGCGCGAGATCGCGGCGCACAACAAGAAGCTCGGCATGTTCGAGCTGACCGGTCTCCCGCCCGCCCCGCGTGGCGTGCCGCAGATCGAGGTCACCTTCGACATCGACGCCAACGGCATCGTGCACGTCCTCGCGAAGGACCTCGGCACGAACAAGGAGCAGTCGATGACGATCACCGGTGGCTCCGCGCTGCCGAAGGACGACATCGAGCGCATGGTCAAGGACGCCGAGGCGCACGCAGAGGAGGACAAGCAGCGCCGCGAGGAGGCGGAGACCCGCAACCAGGCGGAGACGCTGGTCTACCAGACCGAGAAGTTCGTCAAGGACAACGAGGACAAGCTGCCCGACGAGCTCAAGGGCAAGGTGAAGTCCGCGATCGACGAGGCCAACGAGGCGCTCAAGGGCACCGACTCGGCGAAGATCCGCGAGTCCATCGAGAAGCTGAACACGGCTTCCCAGGAGCTGGGCACCGCGCTCTACGCCAACGCCACCCCGGGCGCCGAAGGTGCCGCCGGTGATGGTGCCGCCGGTGCGGCGGGCGCGGGTGCCGGTTCGCAGGCCAAGGCGGACGACGTCGTCGACGCCGAGATCGTCGAAGAGGACGAGAAGGACAAGAAGTGACCGGACGCTACGACGAAACCGAGGGCCGGGGCCCGGACGAACCGGTGGTCGTGCGGGACCGTAGGCGGATCGATCCGCTGACCGGTGAGGTCCGCTCGGCCGCCCCGGCGACCGAGCCCAAGGATGGTCCGAAGCACGCCGCTCCGACCGAAGAGCCGGCTGTCCCGACGGAGCCGGAGCCCGCCGCACACGCGGGCCCCGGCCTCGGGGAGTCCATTGTGGACGACTCGGTGTCGGTGGCCACCGGACTGGAGAAGGAGCTGGCGGAACGCACCGCCGACCTCCAGCGTCTTCAGGCGGAGTACGCCAACTACCGCAAGCGCGTCGACCGTGACCGCGAGCAGGTCGTCTCCGGCGCGAAGGCGTCGGTCGTCAACGATCTGCTCCCGCTGCTCGACGACCTCGAGCGCGCGGAGCAGCACGGCGATCTGACGGGCGCCTTCAAGGCGGTCGGCGAGAAGCTGGTCGGCAGCCTGCAGCGGTCGGGCCTCGAGCCGTTCGGCGCCGAGGGCGAGCCCTTCGACCCGAGCGTCCACGAGGCGGTCCAGCACAGCACGTCGCCGGACGTCACCGGGCCGACGGTCACCACGGTCATGCGCCGCGGATACCGCTTCGGCGAACGCGTGCTGCGCGCGGCGCTGGTCGGGGTCACCGACCACGAGCCGGGCGCGGCTCCCGCGCCGTCGGCGCAGGGCGCCCCGGTGGACCCGCCCGTCGGTGGCGAGCTGCCGCTCGAGGGCGAACTTTTCGATGAGAACAACCGCTGATCGGCGATACGGCGTGAAAGGAGGAGACGTTCGGTGAGTGCACGGGAATGGATCGGTAAGGACTTCTACCGTGAGCTGGGCGTCTCCTCCGACGCCACCGCGGACGAGATCAAGAAGGCCTATCGCAAGCTGGCCAAGGAGAACCACCCCGACGCCAACGCGGGCAACGCGGAGGCCGAGAAGAAGTTCAAGGCGGTCTCCGAGGCGTACGGCGTTCTTTCCGACACGTCCAAGCGCAAGGAGTACGACGAGGCTCGGCGCCTCTTCGGCTCCGGCGGTCCCGGCGGCTTCGGCTTCCCGGGGGCCGGCGGTGGCGGCGGCGGTTTCGACGTCGGCGACATCTTCGGCCAGGCGGGTCAGCAGCAGGGCGGCTTCGGCGGTCTCGGCGACATCCTCGGCGGGCTCTTCGGCCGTCGCGGCGGCGCGGCCGGTGCCACGGCGAACCGGCCGCAGCGCGGCGCGGACGTGGAGACCGACGTCCGGATCGATTTCGCCGAGGCGGTCAAGGGCGCGACCCTGCCACTGCGGCTGTCGAGCCCGGCGACCTGTTCCACCTGCGGCGGCAACGGCGCGAAGCCGGGGACTTCCCCGAGGACGTGCGCGACCTGCCAGGGCAGCGGGCTGGTCAGCCGGAGCCAGGGCGCGTTCGCGTTCTCGGAGCCGTGCCGTGACTGCCGCGGCCGCGGCACGATCATCGACGACCCCTGCCCGGAATGCGCGGGCGAGGGCATCAGCACCCGCACCCGCACGCTGACCGTGCGGATCCCGCCGGGCGTCGCCGACGACCAGCGGATCCGGCTGGCAGGCCAGGGTGAACCGGGCCGTGGCGGCGCGCAGCCGGGCGATCTGTACGTCCGCGTGCACGTCGCTCCGCACGCGGTGTTCGGGCGCAAGGACCTCGACCTGACGATCACCGTGCCGGTGTCCTTCACGGAGCTGGCCCTCGGCGGCACGATCACCGTGCCGACGCTCGAGGGCAAGGTCTCGCTGAAGGTGCCGCAGGGCACAGCGAGCGGTCGCGTGCTCCGGGTGCGCGGCAAGGGAATCGCGAAACGCGACGGCTCGCAGGGCGATCTGCTGGTCACCCTGCAGGCGGCCATCCCGGCCAAATTGGACGACAAGGCCCGTGAAGCGCTGGAGGCCTACGCGGAGGCCATGGCAGATCACGATCCGCGACCGGAGATCACCGAACTTCTCGAAGGCAGGTGAGCACGATGTTCGGCGGGCTGCCGCACGGTGCGGACGAGGACACCCCGGTGTTCGTCATTTCGGTGGCGGCGCAGCTTTCCGGCCTGCACGCGCAGACCCTGCGGTCCTACGACCGCCAGGGTCTCGTGTCGCCGGGCCGGACCTCCGGCGGTGGACGGCGTTACTCGATGCGGGACATCGCGTTGCTGCGCGAAGTGCAGCGACTGTCCCAAGAGGACGGTGTCAACCTCGCGGGCATCAAGCGGATCATCGAGCTGGAGAACCAGGTCGACGCGCTCCGCGCGCGAATCGCCGAACTGACCGAAGAGCTCACGGCGGCGTACGTCGCCGCCGAACAGACGGCCGCGGCCGTGCACGCCTCCTACCGCAAGGATCTCGTTCCCTTGCGGCAGCAGACGGCGCTCGTGGTCTGGAAGCCCAGAAAACGCAATTAGTCCTCTGAATGCTCCGGGTCACCTTTGAGGTACCTGCTGCGGGTGGGGTCCGGAACGCCACCTTGGCAAGGCGGAGGTGGTGGAGCCTGAGCCCAGCGCGCGTGTCGCCTTACCCCGCATTCAGAGGACTAAATGCGTTATTGGCCGGGCACCAGGGTCCGGATCTGCTGGACCTCGCCGGTGCGCGAGTCCATGATCCGCTGGGCCAGCGCCTTCGCCTCCGGGTTCTTGCCGTCCTTCAGCTCGGTCCTCGCCAGCGCGACCCCGTTGTGCTGGTGCGCGACGAAGATGTCGGCGAAGTCGAGGCCGAACTCCGCACCATCCTTTTTGGACAGTGCTTCGAGGAGGCCCTTGTCGGTGAGTCCGTCGCCACCGTGATGGTGGTGCGCGTGCGGATCCGCCGAACCCGTCTCGGGTTTGCCCCAGGCCTTCAGCCAGTTCCGCATGTCGGTGGTCTCGGTCTGCTGCGTCGCCTCGATGGCGGCCGCGAGATTCGTCAGCTCCTGCTTCTGCCCCTGCTTGGCCTTCACCAGTTTGACGATCTCCACGCCCTGGTTGTTGTGGGCGATCATCATCTGCAGGAACATCACGTCGGCGTCGTTGTACGCCGCGGACGCCTCCGCCGACTGGGGGACCGGGGAGATCGGGGCGCCGGCGTTGGGCGGTGAGCCGTCGCCGCCCCCGCAGCCCGCGAGGGCCACGAGGCCGGCGACGAGAACGAGGGCCAGCTTCACTGCCGTGTCCACAGCGCGGGTGTGTTCGGCGGCTCCCAGCCTTGGATCGCCGTATGTGTCATCTGGCACCGGTAAGTGACGCCGCCGTAGGTCACCGTGTTGCCGACCGCGTAGGACGTCCCGGCCGCCCAGGTGCCGCCGGTGGGCGGGTTGGTGGTGCTGGTCGGCGGGTTCGACGTCGTGGGCGGGTTGCTGGTGGTCGGCGGGTTGCTCGTCGTGGGCGGATTGCCGCCGCCGATCTGCAGGTCGATGCAGCTGTAGAAGGCCATCGGCGTGTCCGCGATGTTCCAGATGGCGAGCACCTTCTGGCGGCCGCTGAAGCCGTTCAGGCTCACCGTGTGCGACGTCGGGTCCTTCGGCGCGGAGTTGTTCCCGCTGATGTCGGCGATCTTGGTGCCACCGATGTAGTACTCGTAGTTCGTGGTCCGGTGGTAGGCGGTGAACTTCCAGTTGAAGGTCACGCTGTTGCCGACCGACGCGGCGGGCCACGGCTTCGATTCGTCGTTGAGCTCGGCGAATCCGGGAACGCCGCCGTTGCAGCTGCGGAGCCCCTTGGGGCCTTCGACGCTCTGCGGTTCGTAGACGATGGCACCGCAGCCGGAAACCTTGCCTTGGGCGCAGTTCGCCTGGCGGCTGGGCGGGGACAGTACGTAGCCATGTGCGCTGGCCACCTGCGGGATGGCCACGATGGCGATCGGGGCGAGGATCGCACCGGCGGCGGCTGCCACGAGCTTGCGTTTGACGGTCATGCCGGCTCCTGGGGGATGGAACGACGGTGTTCCCGTGAGGGGGAGCAATGTGGTCTAGACCATAAATCCGCCGGTGACCGCGGTCAATGATTCACTGACCTACTGCTGCGTCAAGCCCAGGTGGAACAGCCGATCGGCCTAATACGAAGGACGCATCGGTTCAGTCCAGGGTGAAGGGGTCGTACTTGATCCGCTCCAGGTCGGTGCCCGCGGCGAGCAGTTTCGCGATCGTCGCCCGGATCATCGGCGGTGACCCGGCGACGTACACGTCGCGCTCCTTCCAAGCGCCGCGCTGGGTGACCGCCGTGGCCAGCGTGCCGCGGTCGCCACCGGCGATGGTGCCTTCCTCGGTCACCGGGGTTACCGTCAGCCAAGGGCAGGTGACGGTGAGCCCGCGGAGTTCGTCGAGTGCGTAGAGGTCTTCCGGACGGCGGCCGCCGAAGAACAGGTGCACCGGAGGGTTGTTCTTCCAGCGCGACATGTCGTCGAGCAGGGCGAGCAGCGGCGCGACGCCGGTGCCGCCGCCGATCATCAGCAGCGGACGTCTTTCCGTGTGGTTCACCGAAAGCGCGCCGAGCGACGGACCGAGGCGCCAGACGTCGCCGAACCGGGTGTGGTGGACGATCGCGCGCGAGACCCAGCCGCCGCGCACGGCGTGCACGTGGAACTCCATCGTTCCGTCTTGGTGCGGCGCGGTGGCGGGCGAGAAGTATCGCCACATGCGCGGCCGCTGCGGGACTTCGACGCTGACGTAGCCGCCGGCCCGATACGGGAGCGGCTGGTCGGTGCGCACCTTGACCACGGCGACGTCGCGGGAGGCGAGGCGGTGCTCGATGACGGTCGCCTTCCACCACGCGGGCCCGGTCTGCTTGCTCGCGGCCTCGCGCATGTGCTTCGAAATGACGCCGTACGCGGTGACCCAGGCGTCTTCCAGTTCCGGTGTCCAGTCGTCCTTCAGGAACCTTTTCAACGCGGCGATCAGCGCGACGCCGACGGCGTCGTAATGGCGGCCGACGACGTCGAACTTCCGGTGGTCACGGCCGAGCTGACCGAGGAACGTGGCCAGCTCGTCGGGCCGGTCCACCATCTGGACGACGTAGACGAGTGCGCGCAGCAAACGATTTCGCTGCGTGGCCATGTTGATCGGGAACAACGCCCTGACATCCGGCGAAACGGAGAAGAGCACGCCGTAGAAGTACTGGGACAGCTCCTCGGCCTTCGTTTCGACGGCGGCGAAACTCTCCCTGATGAGCTTGGCCATCGCGACGGTCTTGTCCGCCGACGGTGTTTCGATCAAGGGTGGAACGGGAATCGGTGAAGATCTCGACGGACTCGGTGGATGCTCGTACTTCACTGTTTCGGCAGTCATGGGTGAACGATTTTCTCCAGTTGGATCGGGCATATTCTCCAGACCCGATGTCATCGTGCTCGTGTTCCCCCGAGGGGTCCCGACTGTATGCCCGAACGTCGCGAAAGGATCCACGAATGGTTGTTTCCCGCTCGAACGGAGCAAACGATATACGCGCCGTCAACACCGTCTGGCACTAAGTAAAGGTGATCAAGCAGGCGGGATTTTCCTTGCTAACCAGTGTTTTTCGCCACTGGGGCCGGAAAGCGTGATCCGCCGATCGGGTGGGTTTTTCTCCGTGATTACCGGGTCACGTAACGGTATGCGTCCGGTGACTGATCCCCATTATGGAATCGCATTCGGACAGTGCCTAGTCGATGGTGAAGGGGTCGTACGCGATCTGGTCGAGCGCGCTGCCCGCGACCAGCATCCGGGACACCGTCGCGCGGATCATCGCGGGCGAGCCGGCGACGAGGATCCGGTGCCCCGGCCAGGATCCTTGCTGGGTAACGGCTTCCGCGAGCGTGCCCTGCACGCAGCCGGGGGCCTCTTCACCGTGTTCGACCACCGGCGTCACGGTGAGCCACGGGTTCGTGGCCGCGAGAGCGCGCAACTCGTCGAGGTCGTAAAGGTCCTCACGCGACGGTCCGCCGTAGAACAACTGGACCTTCGGGTTCTCGCCCCACTGCGCGAGGTCGTCCAGGATGGCGCGCAGCGGCGCGATGCCGGTGCCGCCGGCGATCATCAGGACGTCGCGGCCGTCGGTCCGGTCGATGGACAGCCTGCCGAGCGGCGGTCCCAGCCGCCAGACGTCGCCGGGCTGCGTGTGGCTGACGATGGCGCGCGACACCCAGCCGCCGTCGACGGCGCGCACGTGGAACTCGATGCCGCCGTCCTCGCGCGGCGCGTTCGCCGGCGACAGGTAGCGCCAGAGCCGTGGCCGTTGCGGTACTTCGACGCTCATGTACTGACCGGGCTGGTATGGCACCGGGAACTCGGGCTGGACGCGGACCAGGGCGAGATCCCAGGTGAGCCGCCGGTGTTCGAGCACGGTGGCCGACCACGACGCCGGGTTGACGTCGGCCGCGGCTGCCTCCTGCATCGCGCGGGCGACGATGGTGAACGCCTCCGCCCAGGCCCGTTCGACCTCCGGTGTCCAGTCCGGACCGAGGTGGTTCTTCAGCGAGGCGAGCAGCGCGGTGCCGACGGCCTCGTAATGCCGCGGGATGACGCCGAACTTGCGGTGGTCGCGGCCGAGCTGGGTCAGGAACGGCACGAGGTCGTCGGGCCGGTCGACCATCTGCACGATGTGGACCAGCGCGCGGACCAGCCTGCCGCGCTGGACCTCCATGTTGATCGGGAAGAAGTCGCGGGTCGCCGGCGCGAGGGTGAACAGCATCCCGTAGAAGAACTGGGATATCTCCGGGATGAAGGGCTCCGACTTCGCCCAGGTGTCCCGGATGAGGCGCACCATCGCGGTGACCGCGGGCGGGGCTTCGCGCGGCGCCGAGGACCGCGGGACCGGGCTGACCGCGTCGGCCGTCACGGGCTGGGAGTCGCTGATCGGGTAGCGCATGCCGGAAGACGGTTCCCCAGGTTCACGAACGAGGGTCCACTGGAGAAGAATTCACGGATCATTCACCTCTCCGGTCAGTGGCTGTCGGGCCGGTCGGCTGGTTCCGGCTCGCTCGCGAGACTAGCTGCCGAGAGCCCTTTTGCCCGCATCGTTGCTCCGGACGGGTGTACTCGAAACCGGTCGGCAGTGGGGGATCTCACGAGGTAAATAGTTGTCTTACGCAAGTGTCACCCAATAAAGTTGTACTGTACAAGTAGCCAGGAGGCACCGATGAGCTCCGCCGACGACGCCAGGGTCGAACTGATGCGTGAGTTGAAGGCCGCCTCCCAGCTGCAGCACGCCTGGATAATGCAGGCCTGGCAGGACGAACCCGGCCTGCATCCGGCGGCCGCGATGCTGCTGTCGGACCTGGCGAAGCACGGCGAGGCGCGCCCTTCGGAATTGGCAAAACGACGCTTTGTGGACCTTTCGGTCATAAGTCGTCAAATTTCCCAGCTGTCCGCGGCGGGGATGGTGGACCGCCGTCCCGCGCCCGAGGACGGCCGCGCGTCGATCATCAGCATCTCCGAGCGCGGGCGTGCGGAACTGGGGCGCAGGCGGGCCGGGTATCTGGAGTTCATGGAGCGCGCGCTCGGTGACTGGGACGACGAAAAGGTCCTCGAGCTGACCACGCGGCTGGCGGAGATGAACGCGGACGTCCGAGCGGCCCTGTCCGCCCGGACATGCGACGTTTGACGGCGGCCGTTCTTACCCACCGGTCTTGACTGAACGGACCTTTCGCGACGCCGTCACGCCGGTAGCGTCGAAGGTGTGCGAAGCAGGGTCGCGTTGCTGGTCGCGTTGGGTATCGACAACTTCGGCTCGGGACTCTTCCTTCCGCTGGGCCTCGTCTTCGTCATCCGCGTGGTGGGTTTGCCGCTCGCCCAGGCGGGAGGTGCGGTCACGCTCGGCGCGTTCGCCGGGCTGCTCGTTCCCGCGCTCGCCGGCCGCCTCGTCGACCTGATCGGCCCGCGGACGGTGATGATCTGTTCCCACGTTCTCCAGGCCGCCGGAGTAAGCGCTTTCCTGCTGGCCGACGGGTTCGCCGGCGTCGTCGGCGCGTCCGTCATGCTCGCGGCCGGGCAGCAGCTGTTCTACAGCTCGCAGTTCTCGCTCATCGCCGACGTCGCGGGCGAAGGGCCGAAGGACCGGCCGTTCGCCGAAGCCGCGATGGTGCGCTCCGCGGGCTTCGGGCTGGGCGGGCTCGCGGCGGCCGGACTGCTGGTGTGGATCGGGCGTGAGGGCCTGTACGTCGCCGTGATGGTCGACGTCGCGACCTTCGTCATCGCCGCGGCCATCCTGTCGACGCTGGTCACGCCCGCCCCGCGGCCTTCTCCGCGCTGCTCGGGGCCCGCGCGGGTCTGGCGGAACCGCCCGTACCTGGCGCTCATCGTGTTCAGCGGGCTGTTCGCGCTCACGATGGACTTCTTCCTCATCGGGATGCCCGTGTACGTGTTCAACGCCTTGCAAGGCCCTCGATGGCTTCCCGGGGCCATCATCGCGCTCCTCACCGTCGTCACCAGTCTGGGTGGAGTCGTCGCGTTGCGGCTCACCAGGAGGATGACCCGGATCGCCGCGATGCGTGCGGGTTCGGCGTTGTTCGCGGTGTGGTGCCTGGCGTGCCTCCTGGTGGTGTTCGTGCCGAAGGTCTTCCAGCCGGTTTACCTGCTCGGTGCGACCCTCGTGCTGGCCGCGGGCGATCTCGCGTTCGGCCCCCGGTCCGGGGCGCTGGCCGAAGCCGCGGCGCCGCCGGAGGCGCGAGGCCGGTACCTGGCGGCCTTCCAGTACGCGTTCACGCTCGCGGCGGTGATCGCTCCGGCCGTCGTGGCGTTGTTCTCCGTGGCAGTCTGGATCCCGTGGGTGCTCGTGGCCGCGTGCGCCTGTACGGCCGTGGTCGGCCTCGGCCGGGTGGGTCCCCGCCTGCCCGTGGAGGCGGTCTCCCCGAGCGGAGGCTGAAACTTTTCAGGGTTGAGCGGAACAGACTCAACTTTGCTGACGTTGTACCTGTCGACAAGAACTTCGCAGGACCTAGTACGAGGTGAGGGATGGACGCTTTCAACCCGACCACGAAGACCCAGCAGGCGATCTCGTCGGCGGCGCAGGCGGCCACGATGGCGGGAAACCCGCACGTGGCGGCCGCGCACCTGCTCGGCGCCCTGCTGGCGCAGGGTGAGGGGCTCACCGCACCGCTGCTGACCGCGGTCGGGGCCGATCCGGCGCAGGTGCACAAGGAGCTGGAGCCGCTGATCGCGGCGCTGCCGTCGGCGACGGGCGCCACCGTGTCGAGCCCGCAGTTCGACACGAACGCCGTCAAAGCGCTGACGCACGCGCAGAAGCTCGCGACCGAACTCGGCGACGAGTACGTCTCGACCGAGCACCTCCTCGTCGGCCTCGCCACCGAAGGCGGGCCGGTGGCCGAGCTGCTCAAGCGGCACGGCGCCACCCCGGACGCGCTGCGCGAGGCGTTCGCCAAGGTGCGCGGCTCCGCGCGGATCACCAGCGCGGATCCGGAAAGCACGTTCAAGGCGCTGGAGAAGTACGGCGTCGACCTGACCGAACGCGCCCGCGCCGGCGAGCTGGACCCGGTGATCGGCCGCGACACCGAGATCCGCCGCGTGGTGCAGGTGCTCTCGCGCCGCACCAAGAACAACCCGGTGCTGATCGGTGAACCCGGCGTCGGCAAGACGGCCATCGTCGAAGGGCTCGCCCAGCGCATCGTCGCCGGTGACGTGCCGGAGTCGCTGCGCGGCAAGCGCGTGGTGGCGCTGGACCTCGGCTCGATGGTCGCGGGTGCCAAGTTCCGCGGTGAGTTCGAGGAGCGGCTGAAGGCCGTGCTCAAGGAGATCACCGACTCCGCGGGCGAGGTCGTCACGTTCATCGACGAGCTGCACACCATCGTCGGCGCCGGCGCGACCGGCGAGGGAGCGATGGACGCGGGCAACATGATCAAGCCGATGCTCGCCCGCGGTGAGCTGCGGATGGTCGGCGCGACCACGCTCGACGAGTACCGGCAGCACATCGAGAAGGACGCCGCGCTGGAACGGCGCTTCCAGCAGGTGATGGTCGGCGAACCGTCCACTGAGGACACCATCGGCATCCTGCGCGGGCTCAAGGAGCGGTACGAGGTGCATCACGGTGTGCGCATCACCGACGCCGCGCTGGTCGCCGCCGCGACCCTGTCCGACCGCTACATCACCGCCCGGTTCCTGCCGGACAAGGCGATCGACCTGGTCGACGAGGCCGCGTCGAAGCTCCGCATGGAGATCGACTCGCGGCCCGTCGAGATCGACGAGGTCGAGCGCGCCGTGCGGCGGATGGAGATCGAGGAGATGGCTCTGTCCAAAGAGGACGACGCCGCCTCCGAGGAACGGCTCGCCGCGCTGCGCTCCGAGCTGGCCGAGAAGCGGGAGACGCTGACCGCGCTGACCGCGCGCTGGCAGAACGAGAAGGGCTCGATCGAACGCGTCCGCGAACTCAAGGAGCAGCTGGAGCAGCTGCGCGGCGAGTCCGAACGCGCCGAACGCGACGGCGACCTCGGCAAGGCCGCCGAGTTCCGCTACGGCCGGATTCCCGCGCTGGAGAAGGAGTTCGAGGCCGCGACCGCGGCCACCGAAGTCAGCCAGCAGAACGTCATGCTCAAGGAAGAGGTCAGCGCGGACGACGTCGCCGACGTGGTCAGCGCGTGGACCGGCATCCCGGCCGGACGGCTGCTGGAGGGCGAGACGGGCAAGCTGCTCCGGATGGAGGAGGAGCTCGGCAAGCGCGTCATCGGGCAGAAGGAGGCCGTGCAGGTCGTCTCGGACGCGGTGCGCCGCACCAGGGCGGGCGTCGCCGACCCCGACCGGCCGACCGGTTCGTTCCTGTTCCTCGGCCCGACCGGTGTCGGCAAGACCGAGCTGGCGAAGGCCCTCGCCGAGTTCCTGTTCGACGACGAGCGCGCGATGCTGCGGATCGACATGAGCGAGTACGCCGAGAAGCATTCGGTGGCGCGCCTGGTCGGGGCGCCTCCGGGTTACGTCGGCTACGACCAGGGCGGCCAGCTGACCGAGTCGGTGCGCAGGCGGCCGTATTCGGTGGTGCTGCTCGACGAGGTCGAGAAGGCGCATCCGGACGTGTTCGACGTGCTCCTGCAGGTGCTCGACGACGGACGCCTCACCGACGGCCAGGGCCGCACGGTGGACTTCCGCAACACGATCCTGGTGCTGACGTCGAACCTCGGCTCGCAGGCCATCGCCGACCCGTCGCTCGACGAGCGTCAGCGCAACGACGCGGTGATGTCGGTGGTGCAGCGGCAGTTCAAACCGGAGTTCCTGAACCGGTTGGACGACATCGTGGTCTTCCACGCGCTGGGCACCGACGAGCTGACGTCTATTGTGGACATCCAGATCGAACGGCTCGCCACGCGGCTGTCGCGGCGCCGCTTGACGCTGGTGGTCACCGACGGGGCACGCGAGTGGCTCGCGCTGAACGGCTTCGACCCGATCTACGGCGCGCGGCCGCTGCGGCGGCTGGTGCAGTCGGCGATCGGCGACAAGCTGGCGAAACAGCTGCTGGCCGGTGAGATCCGGGACGGCGACACGGTGCGGGTGGACATCCCGGCCCAGGAGGCGTCGGAGGCGCTGACGGTCACCCGGGTGGACTGAGGCCGGTCGGTCACCCGCCGAATGAGATGAAGGGGCCTTTCATCGCAGAATTTGCGATGAAAGGCCCCTTCATTGCCTTGGCGACACAGCGATTTGTCGACCTTTCGCCGCGTCTTTCGTGGTCTTTCCCGGGTGCGGCACCGAAAGGGGTGGCGCGACACGGCGCCCGGCGGTCACATCCGGTGAGGGCAGGGGGATACCCTGACCGTCGTGGGTATTCCGGCGTGGATCTGGTTCGTCATCGCCGCCGTCGCCTTGGTGGCGGGGCTGGCGCTGCTCGCGGCCGACCGGGCGAAGGAGGGCTCGCGCAATCGCGAGCGCATGCGCTGGGCCGAGCTGCGCGGCTGGCAGTTCGTCGAAGAGGACGAACGGTTGCCGCGGCAGTGGTCCAACGGCGCGATCGGGTACTTCGGTGCCCAGCTGGCGGTCAACGTCGTCGCCGGGTCCACCTTCACCTCCGACGGGCGGCGTCCCGTCTTCATCTTCGACATCGAGACCGAGGGCCAGATCCCGGCGGTCGTGGTCGCCGTGCGGTGCAACCGCGTGCACGAGGTGCCGCTGGAGATGTGGCTGTCCAGTGTGCCGTTCCAGCGCCAGGACATGCCCGAGATGCTCGGCCCGATCGGTCAGCGCTACGCCTTCGCGGACGACTCCGAGGGCGCGCGCAAGGTGATCACGCAGGATCTCGTCGACGCGGCGGACTCGCTCGGCGGCGATGTCGGCGTGGCGTGGCTGGAGAACGAGTGGGTGCTCGCGAGCGTCGCCCCGAACGCCGGGCCGTCGCGGCTCGAGCGGCTGCTGCGCGACCTCGGCGAGATCGCCGACATCGTGGACCCGTTCGACGAGGAGTACGACAACGCCTCGACCCCTGGCCGTCACTGGCAGGCCGAGGCCGCCGACGACATCGAGCCCCAGGCCTGATCAGGACCGCTTGAGCTCCAGCGGGAGCGCCCCGGCGATGAATCCGGTGTGCGCCGGCTGACCGAGCAGGGTCAGGTCGAGTGTCCCGGACTGCGTCAGATGCCCTGCCTGTGCGGGATCTGTGGTCGGCTGTACCCCGCGCACGGACGACGTCGAGGTGCCGCGGACGGAAGCGACTTCCCCGATGCCGAGGTCGCCGCTGATCGTGTGCGAACCGGATCCGGTGAGCCCGGCATCGTGCTGCGCCAGATTCACGTTCTGCCCGGTGGTGACCAGCCCGGACGACGGACCGATGGTGCCGCCGAGAGCGTGCTCCTGGCCGTAACCCGCGCCCGAGCCGACGTCGAGCGGCAGGACACCGCTGAACCGGCCGTTGCCGTGCTGCGCCGAGGTCGACCCGACGGCGGCGAGGTCGCCGACGTCGACCGCGTGCCCGGACGACCGCCCGGCCTCCAGCACGCCGCCGAGGTCGCCGGAGAACCCGCCGTCGAGCAGGAAGGCCCGGTCGAGGGTGCCGCCGGTGTGCTGTTCCGTCTCGTTGATGACGCCGACCCCGGGCAGCGGGCGCACGGCGTGATAGGTCCCCTCGGCCACGCGAAGGGCGCGGCTGTCCTCGGAGACGAAGGTGGGGACGCCGGTGCGCGGGTCGAGCGCGACCTCGGTCAGCCGTGCGCCGGTCCGTTCGAGTTCGGTCTCGTTCCCGGCGACGACGCTGCCGTAGCGATCGACCTTCAGCGCTTCCCGCTGGCCCTGCTTGACGGCCTCGGAAGTCTTCGCCGCCGCGAGCGCGCCGACCTTGTCCGGACGGGCCGTGACACCGTCGCGGGTCTCGATGGTCTCGCTCACCGAGCGGCGGACGTCAGCGACGGTCTTCGCGTCACCGAGGTCCTTGCTGAAGACGTTCCGCTCGGTGTTGGTCAGGAAACCGCGAAAGACGGTCGTGTCGCCTTCGCTGGTGAAGCCGACTCCGCGATCGAGGCTGCCTTCGCGCTGGTGATCGAGTGGAAGCGGGATCGACGGGTCGGTCTGGGTGGCGAGCGCGGTGGCCGGACCGGCGAGCAACAGCGCCAGCGGCGCCGCGCCGGCCGCGACTTTGGGCAGGTAGCTCGGCTTGCGCCTGCTGTGCTTCCCCATGGGGCCGGACGATACTTCCCGACTTCGGCAGTTGCACGTCAAATCCCCACGGTGGGTGACCCCCACGCCTGCCCCATCCGAGCGTGTTCCCGGAACCCGACCGAGGAGTAGGTTCCCGATATGACACAGACCGCCCTGATCACCGGCGCCACCGCCGGCATCGGCGCGCAGTTCGCGCGCAGGCTCGCCGCCGAGGGGTACGACCTCGTACTCGTCGCCCGCGACGTCGACAGGTTGGAGGGCTTCGCCGCGGAACTGGTCGAGGCGCACGGCGTCGACGTCGTGGTCCTGCCCGCCGATCTGTCCGAAGTGGACGGACGCGCGCTGGTCGAGGACCGCCTGGCCGAAGCGCCGGTGGACCTCCTGGTGAACAACGCGGGCTTCGGGCTCAACGGCGACTTCTGGACCATCCCGCCGGACGCGCTGCAGCGTCAGCTGGACGTCAACGTCACCGCCGTCCTGCGGCTGACCCGTGCGGCGCTGCCGGGGATGATCGACCGCGGCGAGGGCGCGATCATCAACGTCAGCTCGGTCGCCGGCTTCTTCAGCGGCCGCGGTTCGACGTACACGGCCAGCAAGAACTGGGTCACTTCGTTCACCGAGGGCGTCGCCGCCTCGCTGCCGGAGAACATCCGCATGATGGCGCTCTGCCCCGGGTTCACCACCACGGAGTTCCACGAGCGGGCCGGTCTGGACAAGCCCGGTCCGAAGGCGTTCTGGCTCGGCGTCGAGCAGGTCGTGGACGAGGCCCTGGCGGATCTGCGCCGCGGCAAGGTGATCTCGGTGCCGAGCCTGCAGTACAAGGTGCTCGTCGCGGTCGGCGGGCTGCTTCCCAGGGCGGTGCTGCGGAAGCTCGGCGGCGGTTTCGGCGGCAAGGGCCGAACTTAATCGTCATCGGTGGTTTCGATCGAGCGCACGCCGTCGGTCGCGGCGAGCACGGTGGGCGCGGCGGCGTGATCGGGTCCGGTGAGGTCGAGTGAGACCGTCACCTCACCGTCACGGTCGCCGGTGATCCGCAGTGACGTGATCGACCATCGACGGCTCGTGCACAGCGCCAGCAGGTCGCGCAGGACACCTTGCCCGTCCACGTAACTCACGCGAAGCCTGGTCGTGCCCGTGCCGCCGGGCAGATGCGCGCTCAGCCAGGTGAAACCGAGGACCACCACGAAATGCAGGGCCGTCACCACGACCGCCAGCACCAGCAGACCGGCGCCCGCCGCCATGCCGATGGCCGCGGTCTCCCAGACGGCGGCGGCCGTGGTGAGCCCGTGGATCGCGCCCTGCCTGGTGATGATCAGCCCGGCGCCGAGGAAGCCGACACCGGAGACGATCTGTGCCGCGATCCGGGACGGGTCGAGTACGACCTGCCCGGTCGCGAGGATGTCGCCGAAACCGTACTTACTGACCAAAAGGATCAGTGCGGACGCGGTGCCCACGATGGTCTGGGTCCGCAGTCCGGCGCTCTTGCCCCTGAGCTGCCGTTCCAGCCCGATCGCCGCCGACAGCGCGAACGCCGTCGTCAGCTCACCGATCTGGAGCCAGCCCTGTCCGTTCGAGACCATCACCCCACGGTGCCATCGGCCGGACGACGGTTCGAGCCCGTGCGGGGCGGGTACGCGTGGATCATGAAGTCATCACTTCTTGTCATCGCGGTGGTGCTGACGCTGGCCGCCTGTTCCACCGAACAGGCGCCCGCCCCGGCGGTACCGGGACCGGTCGAAGCCCAGCCGGTGAAGGCGATCCAAGCGGCGGCAGGCGCTTTGACCGACGGGCGGGTGTTCGACGTGGAGCCCGCGAACGACGGGTGGGAGATCAAGGTCGCGTCACACGGGCAGGAACACAAGGTGCGCGTGAGCCCGGACGGCGGCCAGGTCCTCGGCAAGCAGCAGACCGCCAAGCCGAGCGACGACCTGGCGAAGGTCGGGCAGGCGGGTGTCGACGCGGTCAAGGCACTCCAGGCCGCGCAGCAACGCCAGCCGGGTGAGCTCGACGAGATGGAGGTCGACCACGCCGCCGACGGCACCCTCGTCTGGGAGGTCGGGCTCCGCGACGGCAAGGGGATCGAGCACGACGTCGACGTCGATGCCAGGACCGGCGCGGTGAGGTAGGGCCCGCCCTACCAAGGAGACGCACGCTCGCCCCAGGGTGCTTCCGACCTGGGATTCCTAGTGTTTTCCCATGAACACTGGGTGGAACGGTGACGCGGTCCGGCTCGACGGCGTCCGCAAGGAATACGGCAAGGGCGTCGTCGCTCTGGACGGGGTGACGCTGGCGTTCCCGCGTGGCGGTTTCACCGCGGTGATGGGACCTTCGGGCTCGGGTAAGAGCACCTTCCTGCACTGCGCGGCCGGGCTGGACCGGCCGACGTCGGGGTCCGTCGTGCTCGACGGGCAGGAGCTGGCCGGGATGAGCGAGACGAAGCTGACGAAGCTGCGCCGCGACCGGGTCGGCTTCATCTTCCAGGCCTTCAACCTGCTTCCGGCGCTGACCGTCGAGCAGAACGTCACGCTCCCGCAGCAGCTCGCCGGCACCAAGCCGGACCGCCGTGTGGTCGAAGAGATGCTGGGCCGCGTGGGGCTTTCCGGCCGTCGCAAGCACCTTCCCGGCGAACTGTCCGGTGGGCAGGCGCAGCGCGTCGCGATCGCGCGGGCGCTGGTCACCCGGCCCGCGGTGGTCTTCGCCGACGAGCCGACCGGCGCTCTCGACACCCGCACCGCCGCCGAGGTTCTCGCGCTGCTGCGCCATTCCGTCCGGACGACCGGCCAGACGGTGATCATGGTGACCCACGACCCGATGGCCGCCTCGTACGCGGACCGCGTCATCTTCCTCGCCGACGGCCGGATCGCGGACGAGCTGCACGCGCCGACGGCGGACGTCGTCGCCGAGCGCATGACCCACCTGGGTGCCTGGGGCAGCTCGGTCAGGGCGGGTGCGTGATGCTGCGACTCGCCTTCCGGACCCTGCGCCTGCGCAAGGGCGGCTTCATCGGCACCTTCATCGCCGTCTTCTTCGGCGCGCTGATCGTCGCCTCCTGCGGCGGCCTGATGGAGACGGGGATCCGCAGCAACGCGGAACCGCAACGGCTCGCGGCCGCCCCGATCCTCGTCACCGGCGGCCAGACCTTCGCGCTGCCCAAGGAAGATCCGGCAGCTCTCGAACCCGATGACAAGCGCAAGTTCGAGGACGCGCGGCTTCCCGAACGCGTCCGGCTCGACAGCGGACTGGTGTCCCAGCTGCGGTCCGTCCCCGGCGTCTCGGACGTCGTCGGCGAAGTGAGCTTCCCGCTCGCGGCGGGCGGGAAGCCCGCCCTCGGCCACGCTTGGGACTCCGCCGTCCTGACCCCGTACGCGCTGGCCGCGGGTGCCGCGCCCGCGGCGGGCGAGGTGGTCGTCGAATCCGCGTCGGGAGCGAAGCCCGGTGACCTCGTCGAGGTCGCCGCGCGCGGCAAGACCGAATCGTTCCGCGTCGCCGGAGTGGCCGGAGCGCCGCGTTCGATCACCCAGGCCGCCGTGTTCTTCTCCGCCGCCGACGCCGCCCGGCTCTCGGGTCACCCCGGCAAGGCCGACGCGATCGGCGTCTTCACCGCGCCGGGTGCGGACGTCGAGGCGGTGCGGGCGAAAGTCGCCGAGGTCGCGACCGGGGCGAACGTCCTGACCGGCATCGACCGCGGTGTCGCGGAGTTCCCCGAAGCCGATTCGAGCGGCTCCAACCTGATCGTCATCGCCGCGGTGTCCGGCGGGCTCTCGGTGATGGTCGCGATGTTCGTCGTAGCCAGCACACTGAGCCTGTCCACCCAGCAGCGTTCGCGCGAACTCGCGTTGATGCGGGCGATCGGCACGACCCCGCGCCAGCTCCGGCGCATGGTGCTCGGCGAAGCGCTGGCCGTCGGCCTGCTCGCCACCGCGCTCGCCGCGGTACTCGGCCCGTTCCTTGGCGAGTGGCTGTTCGGGCAGCTCGTCGAGAACGGGGTGGTGCCCGCGGTGCTGCGGTTCTACCAGGGCTGGTTGCCCGCCGTCGTCGGCGCGGGGGCCGCGATGCTCGCGGTGTTCATCGCCGCCTTCTTCGCGGGCCGCCGCGCCGGGAAGATCCGGCCGACCGAGGCGCTCGCCGAGGCCGCGGTCACCCGCCGCTGGCTGACCCCGACACGCGTCATCGTCGCCGTGCTCTGCTTCGGCGGCGGCACCGCGCTGGCCATCGTGACCGTCGCGGTGATGACCGGCCCGATCGCGGCCAGCACCGCCGGACCCGCGGTGATCCTCTGGGCGCTCGGCGTCGCGATGATCACCCCCGGTGTCGCCAAGGTGATGACGGCGATCCTGCAGTGGCCGATGCGCCTGCTCGGCGGCATCGACGCCCGGCTCGCCGTGCTCAACACCCGCGCGGGCATCGTCCGGGCGGCGGGCGCGGTCACCCCGATCATGCTCGCCGTCGGGATCGCGACCGCGAACATCTACCTGCAGACCACCCAGCAGGAGCTGGCGAACCAGGCGTTCACCGAAGACGTCCGCGCCGACGCCGTGATCGCCTCCGCGACGGGCGGGCTGTCCCCGGACCTCGTCCAGCGGATCCAGGCCGTGCCCGGGGTCGCCGGAGCGTCCGAGTACGTCACCAGCAGCGTGTTCCTCGAGAACCCGTACGACTCCTCCGACGAGGGCCGTCCTGCGGTCGGCCTCACCGCTTCCGGCGCGGGCGCGACGACCGACACCAAAGTGACTCAGGGTGACCTGAAGGCGCTGACCGGCAACACCATCGCGCTGCCCGAGGTCTTCGCGAAGGACTTCGGCCGCGGCGTCGGGGACACGCTCAGCCTGAGGCTCGGGGACGGCACCCCGGTCGACGTCGAGGTCGTCGCGGTGACCAGCCAGCGGCCCGGTTTCGAGAGCCTGCTGCTCCCGGCCGGTCTGCTGGCCCCGCACACCACCGCCGGGCTCGCCCCGCAGATGCTGGTCCGCGCCGCTCCGGACGTCGATCCGGCGGCGCTCACCGAGCGGCTTCGCGAGGCGACGGCCGGGCTGCCGGTGTCCGTCGGCGACCGGGCGGCGCTCGTCGCGGCGCACGACAAGGACCAGGCCGTCGGCGCGTGGGTGAACTATCTGCTGGTCGGGATGATCATCGCCTACACGGTGATTTCGGTCGCGAACACGCTCGTGATGGCGACCGTCCGGCGGCGCCGCGAGTTCGGCCTCCAGCGGCTCACCGGCTCGACCAGGGCGCAGGTGCTGCGGATGGCCGGTTTCGAAGGCGGGCTCGTCGCGTTGGTCGGGATCGTGCTCGGCACCGTCGTCGCGGCGGGCTCGATCGTCCCGTTCTGCCTGGTGGCGACCGATTCCCTGCTGCCGATGGGCTCCCCGCTGATCTACCTGACCATCATCGGGACCGCCGCGGCGCTCGCGCTCGTGGCGACTCTGGTCCCGGCCTGGGCGGCGACGCGGGGCCAGGCCGTCGACGCGGCGACGGCAGGCAATGACTAGAGCTACCGTCGAAGGACCCGGCGGGCCGTGTGTAAGACTCTCGGCCGTGGCGTACCCCGGTGTTGATCAAGCGGCGAAACTCGAACTGGCGAGACTGGTCGGCGAACTCGCCGTCGTGCACGGCAAGGTGACCTTGTCCTCGGGCAAGGAGGCCGACTACTACATCGACCTCCGGCGGGCGACGCTGCATCACGCGGCCGCTCCGCTCATCGGGAAGCTGCTTCGCCAGCTCACGCACGACTGGGACTACGTCGCCGCCGGCGGTCTGACCCTCGGCGCGGACCCGGTGGCGCTGGCGATGCTGCACTCAGCGGCGACCGACGGTGTCGTGCTCGACGCGTTCGTCGTCCGGAAGGCCGTCAAGGAACACGGCATGCAGCGCCGGATCGAAGGCGTCGAGGTGCTGGGACAGCGCGTGCTCGCCGTCGAGGACACCTCGACCACCGGTGGCAGCGTGCTCACCGCCGTCGAGGCTCTGCGCGAGGCTGGAGCCAACGTGGTCGGCGTCGCGACCGTCGTCGACAGGGACACCGGAGCGCGCGAGGCCATCGAGAAGGAAGGCCTCGAATACCGTTACATTCTGAACAAGGACGATCTCGGTCTGTCCTGAGTAAAACGTCCCGAACGGGGCATCCTCCGTGCGAACGGAGGATGCCCCGTTTTTTCGTGAGCGTTTCTCAATCCGAAAGGGGTAACGTCGCAGGTAGGGGTGTGAAAGGGGGCTTGAGGTGGCGGGTTTCCTGGCGAACGTGACAGTCGCGGTGCATATTTTCGCGCTGTTGTTCATCGGATTCGGTGGTTTCCTCGCGTGGCGGTGGCCGAAGGTGATCTTCGTGCATGTGTTCTTCGCCGCATGGGGTGTCCTCGTCAACGTCTTCCCCTGGCCGTGCCCGCTGACGGCCGCCGAGAACTACTTCCGGCATCAGCAGGGCCTCGGCGACCTACCCGGCGGCTTCAACGCCTACTACCTCTACGACACCGTGTTCCCGCGTTCGTCGCTGCCGTTCGTCGTCGTGATCGCGATGGCGACGGTGATCATCTCCTACATCGGCGCGTACCAGCGCCGGCGTCACCGCCACCACGACGGGGACGCACCGGCGCACCGCGTCAGCATGGGCTGAGTGACAATCCTCGGGTGAACTCGGAAGAAGCCGGTCCCACCGAATGGGTGGCGAAGGAAGAGGTCGGCGTCGGTCCATGGGAGGGCGACTGGCCTTCGGACGAGCGCTACGACCCCGAACTCCTGGCCAACGGCGACCGCCGCAACGTCGTCGACCCGTACCGGTACTGGCGGCGCGAGGCCATCGTGTCCGATGTGGACAGCCGTCGGCATCCGTTCCACGTGGCGATCGAGAACTTCCAGCACGACCACAACATCGGCACCGTGGTCCGGACGGCGAACGCCTTCGCCGCCGCCGCGGTGCACATCGTCGGGCGGCGGCGCTGGAACCGGCGCGGAGCCATGGTGACCGACCGTTACCAGCACCTTCTCCACCATGAGGATGTCGACGGGCTGCTGACCTTCGCCGCGACGGAGGGGCTCGCCGTGGTCGCCGTCGACAACACCCCCGGCTCGCAACCCGTCGAGACCGCCGAACTGCCGCGCGAGTGTGTCCTGCTGTTCGGCCAGGAAGGGCCGGGTCTTTCGGCCGAGGCGCAGAAGACGGCGGCGCTGGTCGTCTCGATCGCGCAGTTCGGCACGACCCGCTCGATCAACGCCGGCGTCGCCGCCGGGATCGTCATGCACGCCTGGATCCGGCAGCACGCCGACCTGTCCCAGGCCTGGTGATCTCCCGCATTTCGTCCTCTGAATGCGGTCCTTGCGTGTGCAAGTACCGCATTCAGAGGACGAAATGCGGCTAGACGGGGGTGACCTCCACCGGGATGCCGTTCAGCACGGCGTTCCCGGACGGGACGTCGAGCAGGGTCTCGTCGGCGACCAGATTCGAGTTGACCCCGGCGTGCGCGGCCGCGACCCGCGTGCGCGTGCCGTCGAGGTCGTGGCCCCAGCCGTGCGGCATGCTCACCACGCCGGGCCGGACGTCGGCCGTGACCTCCACCGGCGCCTCGAGTTTCCCCGTCCGCGACGTCACCGCCGCGAGTCCGCCGTCGGTCAGCCCGAGGCGAGAGGCGTCGTCCGGATGCACCTGGACGGTGCACCGGTTCCCGCCGCGCACCAGCGGCGTCAGGTTGTGCATCCACGAGTTGTTCGAGCTCAGGTGTCGCCGTCCGATCAGCAGCAGCCCGCCGTCCGGCGCCTTGTCCAGCTCCGCGCGCAGGCGGCGGACGTCCTTCGTGATCGCGTCCGGCGCCAGCTCGACCTTCCCGCTCGCGGTGGCGAGCGCCTCCGGCAACCGCGGTTTCAGCGCGCCGAGGTCGACGCCGTGCGGGGCGGCTTCGAGATCGGCCAGGCTCAGGCCGTACGGTCCGCCGCGCAGCATCAGGTCGATCATCCGCGCCGGCCCTGTGCGGCCTTCGGCGAGCGCGAGGTCGACGCCGGTGCGCCGCGCCGTTTCGCCCGCGACCATCGCGTCGAAGGCCGCGACGTCGACGTCCGGGCCCTGGCCGGCGGCGATTCCCGCCATCCGCAGCAGGGTCACCCATTCCTGCGGCATCTCGGTTTCCAGCGTCCGGGGTGTCCAGTTCGCGACGTTGCGCACGGCGAGCGCGTACAACGCGACGTCGTAGTGCGGCCGCTCCAGCGGTGACGGCCCGGGCAGGATGACGTCGGCGTGCCGCGTGGTCTCGTTGAGGTATACGTCCAGCGAGACCATGAAGTCCAGCTGCCGCAACGCTTCCGTGAGCCGCGCGGAGTTGGGCGTGCTCAGCGCGGGGTTGCCGCTGATGGTCACCAGCGCCCGCACCTGGCCTTCGCCGGGTGTCTCGATCTCGTCCGCGAGCGTGGCCACCGGCAGCTCGCCGAGCACCTCGGGATACCCGCGCACCCGGCTCGTCCAGCGGCCGCTGGTGAACGGCGAGGACCGGCGCGGCCGCCAGAGGGCGGGCAGCGGGAACATCACGCCACCTTCGCGATCGAGGTTGCCGGTGAGCGTGTTGACGACGTCGACCAGCCAGCTCGCGACGGTGCCGAACGACTGCGTCGTCGTCCCCATCCGGCCGTACACCGCGGCGCGCCCGGCGTCCGCGAGTTCGAGCGCGATGCGGCGGATCTCGGCGGCGTCGATCCCGGTCGCGGGCGCGACCGCCTCCGGGGTGAAGGGTTCCGCCAGGGCACGGACTTCGTCGACACCGTTCACGTGCTCACTGGGACGGACGCGGTTCTCCGCGAACAGGACGTTGACCAGCGCGAACAGGAACAGCGCGTCGGTGCCGGGCCGGATCGCGTGGTGCTCGTCGGCGAGCTGCGCGGTCCGGGTGCGGCGCGGATCGAGGACGACGATCTTGCCGCCGCGCTTCTGGATCCCGCGCAGCTTCCCACGGGTGTCCGGGGCGGTCATCAGGCTTCCGTTGGACACCAACGGGTTCGCGCCCAGGATGAGCAGGTGTTCGGTGCGGTCCAGATCGGCGACGGGAATGGTCTGCGGGTCGCCGAAGAGGTAGCCGGAGGAGAAGTGCTTCGGCATCTGGTCGACGGTGGTCGCGGTGTAGAAGTTCCTGGTGCCCAAGGCTTTGAAGAACACGCGGCCGTAGAGCACCAACGCCGCGTTGTGCACCGTCGGGTTGCCGGAGTAGACGGCGACGGCGTTCCTGCCGTGCTCGTCGATGATCGGCCGGAGCCGCCGGTCGATCTCGGCGAACGCCTCGTCCCAGGTGACCTCGACGAACTCGCCGTCGCGTTTCACCAGCGGCGCGGTGAGCCTGTCCGGGTCATGGTGCAGCGCGCCGAGCGAAGCGCCCTTCGGACAGATGTAGCCCTGCGAGAAGACATCCTCGCGGTCCCCCTGCACGCGGGTGACCAGGCTCTTCTCGTCGATCGTCACCTCCAGCCCGCAGGTGGCTTCGCAGAGCGGGCAGGTCACGTGCGCCGTGGTCATGAAGCACCTCGCGGGTTCGGGAGTCCTCCCAACATACTGAGCGGTATGTCGGCGGGCAAGGGATGATGGCGCGATGACTGCTCTCGCCGACCGAGCCGCGATCGCCGAGCGCGCGATCCGCGACCGGCATCTGCGCCGCGTGTGGGCGCTGCCCGGGACCGTGCTCGGCCGGAGCGGCTGGCCGCCGTCGGCGGGGCAGCGCGTCCACTGGCACTGGAACTACTGGTGGCAGGCACACCTGCTGGACACTCTCGTCGACGCCCAGCTGCGGGACCCTTCACCGCATCGGCTGAAGCTGATCGACCGATTCGTGGTGTCCGTGCGGCTGCGCAACTTCGGCAAGTGGATCAACGACTACTACGATGACATCGCCTGGCTCGGTCTCGCGCTGCAACGCGTCGGACATCTCGGGCTGGACGTCCGCGGCGGACTGGAGGCGATCAGCTCACGGCTGCGCGAAGGCTGGACCGACGACGCGGGCGGCGGGATCTGGTGGCGCGTCGGCGACGACTTCAAGAACGCGCCCGCGAACGGCCCGGCCGCGATCTTCCACGCCCGCGAAGGCGCCACGCAGCACGCTCGTGGTCTGACCGACTGGATGACCGAGCGGCTCGTCGACCCGGATTCCGGACTGGTGTGGGACGGCCTGCGGGTCGGCAGCGGGGAACTAGTCAGGCATATTTTCACGTACTGCCAAGGTGTTTACCTCGGCGCCTGCCTCGAACTGTCCGAAGTGGACAGGGTGGGGCGCACGATCCAGGCCGTTGCGGAACATGTCGCGCCGAACGGGGTGATCCGGGGGCAGGAAGGTGGTGACGGCGGCCTGTTCGCCGGGATCCTGGCCCGGTATCTGGCGCTCGCGGCACCGCTGCTGCCGAGCGGGATCGCGCGCGAACTGGTCATCCGGTCGGCTGACGCCTGCTGGTCCGGTGCCACCGAGACACCGCACGGGCCGCTCTTCAGCGCCGACTGGGCGACTCCGGCGCCTTCGCTGCCCCTGGCCGCTGACGCTCCCGAACGCGACCTGTCCGTCCAGGTGAGCGCGTGGATGCTGCTCGAAGCCGCGGCGACCCTGGAACACCGCATTTAGAGGACTAAATGCGGTAGCTACCAGACGTCGCCCGCCCGCCAATCGCAGGTGATCTCCCCGTCCAGATCGAGAGTGACCCCCACCGGCAGGACGTGGATCGACCCGTCGTCCTCCTTCGTCGCCTCGATACCCGAAGGCGTCATGGCCGACGAAGTACCGCGCCACAGCAGCCAGCCCCGCGACGCGTAGAACTCCAGTGCCTCGTCGGACGCAGAAAGGGCCCCGAGGTCGTACGCCTTCCGCAGGACCCGCTCCAGGGCGTCCATCATCGCGGCGCCGTGGCCGCGCCGCCGGTGATCCGACCGGATGGCGACCGCCTCGACATAACCCGTCCGGAGGACCCGTCCGTCGTGCACGAGCCGCCGCTGCACCAGTGACGCGTGCCCGATCAGCTCACCGCTCTCCCACACCAGCGTGTGCATGCCGCCGAGCGCGTTCTCCCAGTCGTGGTCACTGAAATCGCCGTCGAACGCGTCGTCCAGCAGAGCGCGTGCCGCCTTCAGCACGCCTGCTTCGAGGTCGGCGGTGTGCACGGTCCACAGGTCGGTCATTCCGCCATCTTCACCCGGCGGCGGCGTTCTGACCAGCGAGTTGTGACTCAGCAGCCGCACGACTGACGGTGTATGAAGCGCGGCGCGAGCCGTACGGATTCGGGTCGTCGCTCAGGGTCGGTGATCCGGGCCAGCAGGAGCTCGACGGCCTTGCGCCCGATCTCCTCGATCGGCTGCGCCATCGTGGTGACCGCCGGGGTCACCTGGCCCGCCCACTCCATGTCGCCGTAGCCGACGATCGCGAGGTCACGCCCGATCCGGATGCCGAGCCGGTGCGCCTCGTACTGGACGCCGATCATCATCGCCTCGCTCGCCACCACGAGCGCGGTCGGCGAGGGCCAGCTGTCGAGCAGTTTCGCCGTCGCGGCGGCGGCTCCGCCCGGGGTCGACTGCCCGCACGCGACCAGCTGCGACGTCCACCGGAGGCCGGAGCGGCCGAGGCCGAGCCGGTAGCCCAGCGCCCGCTCCTCGTAGGTGGTCATGTCCTCTTCGCCCGAGATGAAGCCGATCTTGCGGTGCCGCAGCCCGGCGAGGTGCCGCACGAGCGCGCACACGGCCTGGATGTTCTCTGAGCCGACCTGGTCGACGTCGTTGCGGCCGGCCATCCGGTCGACGAGCACGGTCGGCACGCCCATCCGGACCAGTCCGTTGATCACCGCTTCGTCGCCTGCCGCCGGGACGAGCAGGACACCGTCGACGCGGTCAGCCCGCAGCGCGCGGATGACCGCGGCTTCTTCGGCGACGCTGTCGCCGGTGTCGGCGAGGGTGATTTCGCAGCCGTGACGGCGTGCGGCGCGGCGGATGGCGCGGACGAGTTCACCCGAATACGGGTTCGCGTGCATCGCCATGGCCACCCCGAACCGGTGGGTGACAGGGGTGTCCTCCCACAGGGGTAACGCCGGGGACAGTGCGGTCATCGCTCCACGCCTTCATTCGAGCTTGAATGACGGTAACGGCTGACGGAGCGTCGCTCGGCGGCGAGACCGGAAAGTCTCCCAACAATCATCAATGTGAGTGAACGAGAGCGCATCCGCAGGACGCGCGATGGCGGAGCGTAGGCGGAATCCGCATCGTCTGGGCCTTGCGTGCCGGATCGTTGATCCGGGCCAGCAGCAGGCGTACCGCCTGTGTGCCTATCTCCTCGATCGGCTGCGCCATCGTGGTCAGCGGCGGATCGACCAGATCGGCCCATTCGACGTCGTCGTAGACCACCACCGGGAGGTCGACGCCCGCCCGCAGGCCGCGGCGCCGAAGCTCGTGCAGCACCCCGACCATCATGGTGTCATTGGCGACCACCAGCGCCGTCGGCGGCTCCGGCAGCGCGAGCAGCGTGCTCAGCGCGAGCGCCCCGCCCGCCTGCGAGGACTGGCCGCACGCGACCAGCTCCTCCGACCAGGTCAAACCCGAGCGGCCGAGCCCGAGGCGATAGCCGAGGATGCGCTCCTCGCTGGTGCTCAGGCCCGCGGTGCCGCTGATCATGCCGATCCGCTGATGCCCGAGCGACGCCAGATGCGCGGTCAGCGCGGACGTCGATTGGATGTTCTCCGCGCCGACCTGGTCGACGTCGGTGCGGGTGGAGAGCCGGTCGATGAGTACGGTCGGGACGTCGAGCGAGACGAGTTCGCCGATCACCGATCCGTCGCCCGGCGACGGCGTGATCAGCAGCCCGTCGACCCGGCGCGAACGCAGGGTCCGCACGGTCTCACGTTCGGTGTCGACGGTGTCGTGCGTGTCCGCGAGCAGGACCGTGTACCCGGCCAGCGCGGCTTCGCGTTCGATCGCCTGGATCAGGACGGCGAAGTACGGGTTCGCGATGAGGGAGATCGCGACGCCGATCGACCGCGTCCCGCCGGTCACCAGCGAGCGGGCGATGGCGTCGCCGGTGTAGCCGGTCTGCTCGATCGCGCGGAGGACGGCCAGTTTGGTGTCCTCGGCCACCGCCCTCGTCCCGTTGACCACGTGGGACACGGTGGTGATCGAGACTCCCGCGAGCTCGGCGATGTCGCGTTGGGTGGGACGGGACGAGCGAGACGGCGGCATTACCTATCCTCGGAAAGTCAGCTGGCAAGCGTTTGCGCAAACGCTTGCGACTGAGCATAACCCTGTCTACCTTCCGGTCCATCACGGACAGCCTTGAATCGGAGGGCATCCCCATGAGACAGCGCAGTCTCGCCGCGCTCGCCATGGCCGCCGCACTCGCGGTGACCTCGGCCGGGTGCACCGTCGAACGCCATTGGGGTGGCGGTTCGAACGCGGGCGGCGGTGGCAAGGCCAAGGTCGGCCTGGTCACCAAGACCGACACCAACCCCTACTTCGTGGAACTGAGAGCGGCCGCCAAGGCCGCCGCCGAGGCGAACGGCGCGGAGTTCAGCGCGCTCGCCGGCCAGTTCGACGGCGACAACGACGGCCAGGTCCGGGCCATCGAGAACCTCATGCAGCAGGGTGCGAACACCATCCTGATCACGCCGAGTTCCTCGACCGGCGTCCTCGACGCCATCGACCGCGCCCGCAAGGCCGGGGTGCTGGTCATCGCGCTCGACACGGCGACCGAACCGGACACCGCCGTCGACGCCACCTTCGCCACGGACAACTTCGAGGCCGGACGGCAGCAAGGTGCCTACGTCAAGGCGGCGCTGGCCGGCAAGCCGCCGAAGCTGTTCATGGTGGACGGCACCGCCGGGTCCACAGTGGACACCCAGCGGCACACCGGGTTCCTCAAGGGCATCGGGCTGACCGACGCGTCGCCGGAGATCAAGGGCAAGACGCCCGCGAACGGCGACCAGAGCCTCGCGCAGCAGGGCGTGGAGAACCTGCTGCAGCGCACCACCGACATCAACGCCGTCTACACGATGAACGAGCCGATGGGCCGCGGCACCTACGCCGCGCTCCAGGCCCGCGGCCTGGTGAACCAGATCGTGATGGGCTCGATCGACGGCGGCTGCGAAGGCGTCAAGAACGTGCGCGACGGCCAGTACGCCGCCACGGTCATGCAGTTCCCCAAGAAGATGGCCGAGCAGGGTGTCCTCGCCGCCGTCGAGTACGCCAAGACCGGCAAGAAGCCGAGCGGGTTCGTCGACACCGGATCCGCGGTGATCACCGACAAGCCGATCCCCGGCGTGGAAAGCCAGGACACCAAGTGGGGCCTCGAGAACTGCTGGGGGACGAAGTGACTACCGCAACCCTGAAAGGCAACGAACGCCCGTCCATCGGTGAGTTCTTCCTGCGCGCGCCCGCCGTCGGGCCCGCCCTGGCCCTGCTCGTCGCGATCGTGGTGTTCTCCCTTTCGACGGACACCTTCCTCGATCTCGACAACCTTTCCCTTGTGGTGCAACAGTCCCTGGTGGTCGGCACACTCGCCCTCGGGCAGACGCTGATCATCCTGACTGCGGGTATCGACCTGGCCAACGCGGCCGCGATGGTGCTCGCGACGCTGATCATGGCGAAACTCGTGGTCGGCGGCGTCTCCGGGATCTGGGCGCTGCTGCTGGGAATCGTGGCGACGGTGGTGATCGGCATGGTCACCGGCTCGCTGGTCACCCGGATCAAACTGCCGCCGTTCATCGTCACGCTCGGTCTGCTGACCGTGCTCACCGCGGCCGCCAAACTGTTCGCGAGCGGGCAGGCCGTCCCGGTCGCCGACGAACTGCTCAAATGGCTCGGCACCCGCCGGTACCTGTTCGGCGGCATCCCGATCACCTACGGCATGACGCTCGCTTTGCTGATGTACCTGGGACTTTGGTACGCGCTCACGCGGACGCCGTGGGGCAAGCACGTCTACGCGGTCGGCAACGCGCCGGAATCCGCGCGGCTGTCCGGGATCAAGGTCAACCGCACGATCCTTTCGGTGTACATCGTCGCCGGCGTGATCGTCGGGATCGCCGCCTGGCAGGCGCTCGGCCGCGTGCCGAACGCCGACCCGAACGCCTTCCAGCTCGGCAACCTCGACTCCATCACCGCGGTGGTGCTCGGCGGCGCGAGCCTGTTCGGCGGCCGGGGTTCCGTACTCGGCACGATGATGGGCGCGCTGGTCGTCGCGGTCCTGCGGTCCGGGCTGACCCAGCTCGGCGTGGACGCGCTCTACCAGGACGTCGCCACCGGTGCCCTGCTCATCGGCGCTGTCTGCGTCGACCGTTTCGCGAGGAGGCGGCAGTCATGACGACACCCACGTTGTCCGCGCAGGGCCTGGTCAAACGCTACGGCCGGGTCACCGCCATCGACGGTGCCGATTTCGAGCTGTTCCCCGGCGAGGTGCTCGCCGTCGTCGGCGACAACGGCGCCGGGAAGTCGAGCCTCATCAAAGCCCTTTCGGGCGCGGTGATCCCGGATTCCGGTGAGATCAAAGTGGACGGTCAGACCGTCCACTTCAAGTCCCCTTTGGACGCTCGCCACTACGGGATCGAGACGGTGTACCAGGATCTCGCCGTCGCGCCCGCGCTCGACATCGCGTCGAACATGTTCCTCGGCCGGGAAAAGCGGCGTAAGGATCTCTTCGGGCAGCTGTTCCGGAAGCTGGACACGGCGGCCATGCGGGCCGACGCGCAGCGGATCCTCGACGAGCTCGGCATCAACATCAAGTCCATCACGCAGCCGGTGGAGACGTTGTCCGGCGGGCAGCGCCAGGGTGTCGCGGTCGCGCGGGCGGCGGCCTTCGGCACCAAGGCGGTGATCATGGACGAGCCCACCGCCGCGCTCGGCGTCGCCGAATCCGGCAAGGTGCTCGACCTGATCAACCGTATCCGCGAACGCGGCCTGCCGGTGGTGCTGATCAGCCACAACATGCCGCATGTGTTCGACATCGCCGACCGCATCCACGTGCACCGCCTCGGCAAGCGCGTCGCGGTGGTCTCGCCGAAGACGCACACCATGAACCAGGTCGTCGGCCTGCTCACGGGCGCACTGAAGATCGGTGAGAACGGCGAGGTCGAAGAGGTCGCGTCGGCCGTCCACACGGGGCTGTAGTGCGGGTGCTGCTGGCGGGCCTGTGCACCGTCGACCAGGTTCAGCGCGTCGCCGAGATCCCGGCGCCGGGCGAGAAGGTGCGTTCGCTGTCGATGGACGTCGCCGCCGGGGGGCCGGCGACGAACGCGGCGGTGACCGTGGCCGCGCTCGGCGCCGAAGCGACGCTGCTGACGGTCGCCGGTGCGCACCCGCTGGCGGCACTCGCCCGAACGGACCTCGAAGCGCACGGCGTCGACCTGGTCGACCTCGATCCCGAACGGCCCGATCCGCCCGCGATCAGCGCCATCGTCGTCCGTGACTCCGACGGGGAACGCACCGTCGTCTCGCGCAACGCCCACGCCTCCACGCATTCAGTCCTCTCGATGCGGTCCTTGCACGCGCAACTACCGCATTCAGAGGACGAAATGCCCGGGTGTGTGCTCCTGGACGGGCACCATCCGGAGGCCGCGTTGGCGGTCGCGCGCTGGGCGCGGGAGCGGAAGGTGCCGGTGGTACTCGACGCCGGGAGCTGGAAGCCGGTCTTCCCCGAACTCCTGCCGCTCGTCGACGTCGCCGCGTGCTCGTCGCTGTACCGCGGGGACGACCCGCGCGAGCACGGCGTGCCCGTGGTGATCACGACCGCGGGCCCCGATCCGGTGCGCTGGTCGACGGCGGACGGATCCGGTGCCGTCCCCGTCCCTGTCACCCAGGCGCGTGACACGCTGGGCGCGGGCGACGTCTGGCACGGAGCTTTCGCGTACGCGGTCGCCCGGGACCAGGGGGACGTTCCGGGCTGGATCGCGTTCGCCAACGAGGTGGCCGCCGAACGGGTGCGGCATGAAGGACCGAGGTCGTGGACGGCCGCGGTCGCGAAGATGGGAGAGGGACAGCCATGACAGCCATGCCTCCGGTGTTCGAGGACCTGTTGAGCAGGGCTCAGACGCTGGCGAAGCCGGGACAGCGCAGTGTACTCGGCATCGTCGGCGCCCCCGCGTCCGGCAAGACGACGCTGGCCTGGGGCCTGGCCAAGGCGCTGGGCACGAGGGCGGCGGTGGTCGGGATGGACGGCTTCCACCTGGCGCAGGTGGAACTGCAGCGGCTCGGGCGGGTGGAGCGCAAGGGCGCCCCGGACACCTTCGACGCCGCCGGGTACGTGCACCTGCTGCGCAGGCTCGCCGAAGGCCGCGAGACGGTCTACGCGCCCGAGTTCCGCCGGGAGATCGAGGAGCCGATCGCCGGCGCCGTCGCGGTCACGCCGGACGTCCCGCTGGTCATCACCGAGGGGAACTACCTGCTCATGCAGGACGACCCGTGGAGCGGCGTGAAGCCCATCCTCGCCGAGTCGTGGTTCCTCGCGCCGGACGAGCCCGAGCGCATCGAGCGGCTCGTCTCGCGGCACCGCCGTTACGGCCGTTCGCTGGTCGAAGCGCGTCGCCGCGCGCTCGGTTCCGACCAGCGCAACGCCGATCTGATCGCGTCCACCAGCAGCCGGGCCGACCTGGTTCTCGAGAACCTCCCGCTGGTTAACTTCGCCATATGAGTGGTGTTCTCGTCGTCACCGGCGGCAGCAAGGGCATCGGCGCGGCGGTCTGTGAACTGGCCGCCGCGCGCGGTTACGACGTCGTCGTCAACTACGCGGGTGACGCCGAAGCGGCCGAGGATGTCGCCTCGCACGTCCGGAAACACGGTGTCCGGGCGATCACCCAGCGCGGCGACGTGGCGTCCGAAGACGACGTGGTGGCCCTGTTCGACGCCGCCGTCGAGCTCGGCCCGCTCGCCGGGCTGGTCGCGAACGCGGCCATCACCGGCAACACACCGGGCCGCTTCGACGAGTACGACGTCGATGTCGTCCGTCGTGTCGTCGAGGTCAACATCACGGGTGTCTTCCTGTGCGTCCGCGAGGGCATCCGCCGGATGTCGACTCGGTACGGCGGTGACGGCGGCGCGATCGTGACGCTGTCCTCCACCGCCGCGCGGACCGGTTCGCCAGGGGAATGGGTCCACTACGCGGGCACCAAGGCGGCCGTCGAAACGATGACCTACGGCGTGGCGCAAGAAGTCGCGAAAGAATCCATCCGGGTCAACGCCGTCGCACCGGGCATGATCCACACCGGACTGCACGCCGCGGCGGGAATGCCCGATCGGATGGAGCGGATCGCGCCGACCATTCCGATGGGACGGGCGGGCGAACCCGGTGAAGTCGCGGAAGCCGTGCTGTGGCTGCTTTCCCCGGCCGCGTCGTACACCACCGGGACGGTGCTGACCGTCGGCGGAGGGCGTTGACACCCGGGGCCACGGCGCGGTCACGGGGCGATATCGGCTCCGCGTGCGGTTCAGCCACTTTTTAACACTGTTTCCCGGCGGATATCACGATTCATGTGGGAAGTCGGCGGATCACCTCGTGGCCCGAGGCGCCTGTGTCACCCTGGTGGCGCCCCCAAGCTCTTGATCAGGACGGTCATCCCCGATGTCCAAGCTCATGTCTGTGCACCACCTGGCACTCACCGTGACCGATGTGGACCGGAGCGTGCCCTGGTACGCCCGAGTGCTCGAACTCGAAGAGTTCACGCGTCGTGAGGACCCCGAAACGGGTCTGCGGAAGGTCGTGCTCAGGTCGCCCAGCGAGGGTTTCGCGGTGGTACTCGTCGAGCACCAGGACACCGAGCGGCCGCGGTTCGACGAACGGCGGACAGGTCTGGACCACGTGGCGTTCAAGGTCTCTTCGCGTTCGGAGCTGGCCGAATGGGAAGCGCGGCTTTCGGAATACGGCGTCGTCTACTCGCCGTCGAAGGGTTCCCGGACGTTGGAAGGCTCGTCGGTCATCGTGTTCCGTGACCCCGACGGCATCCAGTTGGAGATCTGGGCCGATCCAGAGTTGTAGGCGTGGGAGCGCAGCTCCTCCGTTGAGGGCGGCGGCGGGGCATGGATGGATTAGGCAGTGCTCTCTTCGGTCTCCTCGGCGGGACGCCGCATCTCCTGGCGGTAGCGGATCACGCCGTAGGCCGTGCCCACCACGAAGAACGCGACGCTCACCCAGAGCGCGACCGTCTTCACCCACGGAAGCTGGTCCAGCAGGCCGGCGCCGTAGTAGCCGAGCAGCACCAGCGTCGGTACCCAGAGCAGCCCGCCGAGCGCGGTCGCGAGCGCGAACCGGCGCGGATCCATCCGCGCGGTCCCCGCGATCAGCGGCGCCAGCGTGCGGATCCACGGGATCCAGCGCGCGGCGACGATGGCGAAGAAACCCTTGCGATCCAGGAAGGCCCTGGCGCGGTCCAGGTTGTGCCGGTTCAGTACCTTGCCGCCGCGGCGCGCGATCAGTTTCGTGCCCGTCGACCGCCCGATGTAGTACCCCACCTGGTTGCCGAGGATCGCGACCAGCAGTGCGGCGGCCGACAGCAGCCACGCGTTCAGGTCGGAGCCGTGCTGCGCGAGGACGACCCCGGCCGCGAACAGCAGGGAGTCGCCGGGCAGGAAAAGCCCGATGATCAGCGCGCACTCCACGAAGATGAAGCTCAGCACGATCACCCAGACGAGCACCGGCCCGGCGGTGTCGAGCCAGCTCACGCCGATGCCCGCGGCCTCGGTGTACACCTCACTCACGACGCGAGCCTACGTGTACTTCGCGAACCGCATGCGGCCGAACCGTGGAATCGGGGTGTCCGAAAGGTCCGGTCATGCGCTCCGCACGTGCGATGAAGGGGCCTTTCATCGCAAAATTCGCGATGAAAGGCCCCTTCATTGCAAGCCGGACTAGTGCTCGACAAGCTCGTCGAGCGCCTGGTCGTAGCTCAGCCGGACGTCATGTTCGGCCTGGTCGCCGCCCAACAGCTCCACCCGGCTGGTCGCGGGCGGGTAGCCGCTGGCGATCACCGTGTAGGTTCCGGCGGGCAGGTCACTGACCGTGTAGTTGCCCTCCGCGTCGGTCCTCGCCACGGCGGCGACGCCACCCGAGGAGTCGAGCACGGTGATCCGCGCGTCCGGCACCACCCGGTCACCGTCGGTGCGGGCGACACCGCTCAGCAGGATCGTGCTGACCAGCTCGAAGTCGTGACGCAGCACCCCGGCTCCGGTGGCGGTCAGCGTCGCCGCGACCGGCCGGAACCAGCGGCCGCTGGCGACGAGCGTGTACCGCCCGCCCACGATGCCGGCGAACGAGTAGGCGCCGTTCTCGTTCGTGTGCGTCCTGGCCACCTGGTTGCCGTTGTGGTCGATCAGCGTCAGCGCCGCACCCGCGACGTTCGTGGCGTCGTCCCGGCGGACATGCCCGCTGATCTGCGCGGATCCGGCCCGGTATGCCCCGTTCCCGTTGGTCATCGCGTGCTTGCCCACCTCGACGGGCGCGGTCACGACCGTCTTCTCGGACGCCGTTTCGACAGGCGCGTCGTCCTCTTCGAGGAGCGCTTCGCCGCCTTCGAGAGCCGAAGCCGCCGAAGGAGCCGAGCCGCCGAGAAGCGGGATCTCCTTCATGAACATCAGGACCAGCGTCGCCAGCAGCGCGACCGCGCCCGCCACGTAGAACACCGTGGTGATCGACTCGGTGAAGCCGATCAGCACCGGGGTCTTGATGGCTTCGGGCAGGTTCGCGATACCGCTCGTGTTCGTGGTGAGGTCGCCCAGTGCCGCGGCGCCTTCACCGGTCGGCGCGTTGCCGCCGAACGCCTTGGTGATGTTGCCCGGCAGGACGTTGAACAGGATCGTCAGGAACACCGCGACACCCGCGGTACCACCGATCTGCCGGAAGAACGTCGCCGAAGCGGTCGAGACGCCCATGTCGCTGCGCGGGCCCGCGTTCTGCACCGCGATGATCAGCGTCTGCATGCAGGCACCGAGGCCGAGCCCGATGATCGCGGCCGCGACCAGCGGGTGCCACAGCGCGCTGTTGTACTCGACCTGCGCGAAGAAGAACGCGCCTCCTGCGATCAGCAGCGTGCCGACCACCGGGAACACCTTGTAGCGGCCGGTCTTGCTGGTGATCTGGCCCGAGATGATCGAACCGCTCATGATGCCCGCCATCAGCGGGATCATCAGCAGCCCCGACTCGGTCGGCGAGAACTCCTGAACCACCTGCATGTACTGCGGGATCATCATGATCGCGCCGAACATCGCGACACCGACGATGACGCCGCCGATGATCGCGACCGTGAAGGTCGAGTTCTTGAACAGCCGCAGCGGGATCAGCGCCGCGTCCTTCATCAGCTTCTCGATGAAGATGAAGGCGACCACGCCGATGGCGCCGATGACGTAGCAGATGATCGCGTTCTGCGAGCCCCAGCCCCACTTGTTGCCCTGCTCGGCGACGATCAGGAACGGGACGACGGCGACGATGAGCGCGAGCCCGCCCCACCAGTCGATCTTGTGGTCGTGGCGCTGGTGCGGCACGTTGAGCACGCGGGCGACGACGAACAGCGCGACGATCGCGATCGGCACGTTGATCAGGAAGACCCAGCGCCAGCCGTCGATCTGGTAGCCGAAGACGGTGCCGAGCGTGTCGAAGTCGGCGAAGAACCCGCCGAGCACCGGGCCGAGCACGGTGGAGATACCGAACACGGCGAGGAAGTAACCCTGGTAGCGGGCACGTTCCCGCGGCGGAACGATGTCGCCCATGATCGTCATCGCCAGCGACATCAGGCCGCCGGCACCGAGGCCCTGGATCGCGCGGAACGCGGCGAGCTCGTACATCGACGTCGCGAAGGCCGAGGCGACCGAGCCGATCAGGAAGATCGAGATCGCGGCGATGTAGAACGGCTTGCGCCCGTAGATGTCGGACAGTTTGCCGTAGATCGGCGTGACGATCGTCGAGGTGATCAGGTAGGCCGTGGTGATCCAGGCCTGCAGGTCGAACCCGTTGAGGTCGTTCGCGATGCGGACGATCGAGGTGCCCACGATCGTCTGGTCGAGCGCGGCGAGGAACATGCCCGACATCAGGCCGATCAGGATCGTGACGATCTGACGGTGACTGAGCCGGGGACCGTCTTCTTCGACGGCTGGTGGACTTTCTACTGCGGAACTCATTGCTTCAGGCCCCCTTGGCCTTCGACGCCGACGCGGGGTCGGCGAACTGTGGAGATGTTTTTTCGAGGTCGTCGTTCAGCCGGTGGAACAGCGAGTTGAGGTTTTTCCGGTCGTCGTCGGACCAGTCGCCGAGCACCTCGGCGAGCCACTGGTTCCGCTGCTTGCGGTTCTCCTCGAACACCCGATGCCCTTCGGCGGTCGGTGCGAGCAGGCAGGCGCGGCCGTCTTCGGGGTCGGCCAGGCGCTCGACCAGCCCGTGCTGGACGAGAGAGCTCGACTGCCTGCTGATGGTCGAGATCTCGGAGTGCAGGAACTCGGCGAGTTTGCTGGTCCGCTGGGGCCCGACGTGGATGAGGCAGAAGAGGATCGCGTACGCGGCCCGCTCGATACCGTCCGGTCCCTGCTTGGACACCTGGGACTTCGCCCGGTTGACCAGGCGCACGAGCCGCACGAGCTCATGCCCGAGGGTGTCGGCCAGATCGAGGTCGGCCTTCGACCTGGTGGCGGGTGTCGTGGGTGTCATGGTGGTCTCTCTCGCCGGTTGCTTGGTCACTGCAACTAGTTGCCTAGAGCAAGGATGTTCCTCCCAAGGATGCTTCGCAAGGAGAAAGTGACGTTGTGTGTCGGATGACACTTTAGTTGCCGCATGCAAGCACATTTATTCGTGCATGTTTGTCCGGTTCGCCCTGAGCTGCACTTTTGCTTTGATGGAGTCATGACCGACTCCGCGCTCTTCGCGATCCTCGCCGCCCGCGACTTCGGCACCCTCGCCACCATCAAGCGGGACGGCAGGCCTCAGCTGTCGACCGTCAATTACCTCTACGACGCGGACGCCGGCGCGATCCTGATCTCGATCACCGCACCGCGCGCCAAGACGAAGAACCTTCAGCGCGATCCGCGGGCGACGTTCCACGTGTCGACCGAGAGCGGCGACGGCTACGTCGTCGTCGAGGGGCCGGCGGTGCTCACGCCGACCGCCGCTTCGCGCGACGACGCGACCGTCGACGCGCTGGTGGACCACTACCGGCGGGCCAGGGGTGAGCATCCGGACTGGGACGAGTTCCGTGACGCCATGGTCGCCGACCGGCGCGTTCTGCTCACCATCCCGATCGAGCGCGTCTACGGCCTGCGGATGTAGGCCCCCCTGCGTTTAGTCCTCTGAATGCGGTGGTTGCACGCGCAAGGACCGCATTCAGAGGACGAAACGCGTCAGCGCTGGATGCGGGCCTTGATCTCGTCGATCCGGTCGAGCAGGGGGCTCGCGTCGTCCCGGCCGAGCGCCGCCCGCAGGTAGAGGCCGTCGCCCACCAGGATGATCAGCTCGGCGGTCAGCGGGTCGTCGACGTGCTCGCTGATCAGGTCGTGGATCTTCTGGTTGTAGACCTGGACGACCTCGGCGACCCGCGGTTCGTTGAGCATGATCCGGATCGTCGCCATGGTCGTGCGGTGCAGCGGCTTGCGCTGGGTCACGTCGGTGATGGCGGTGCGCAGGTACCAGGAAACGACGCCTTCCGGAGCCTTCTGTGCCTGTTCGAGGTCTTCGTCCGACAAGGTGGCGAGACGCTCCATCAGGCCGTCCACCAGGGCTTCCTTCGAGCCGAAGTGGTAGAGCAGGCCACCCTTCGAGACGCCCGCGTGCGCGGCGACGGCGTCGAGGGTGACCCCGCCGGGGCCTTGCTCGATGAGGATCTCCTCGTAGGAGTCGAGGATGCGTTCCTTCGCGGTGGGCTTCGCCATATCAGTTGACTATACCGTCTGGACGGTTTACCTTCGGACGAGGCGGTAACTGTACCGTCCAGACGGTTTAGCTAAAGGAGAGTGCGCCATGGCGAGGCGCAAGCAGTGGTGGGCGTTGGCGGTACTGGTGCTTCCGGTGCTGCTGATCAGCGTGGACATGACGGTGCTCGGGTTCGCGCTGCCGTTCCTGTCCGAGGATCTGGCGCCCACCGGTGCGGAGCAGTTGTGGATCGTCGACATCTACTCGTTCATGCTGGCCGGCCTGCTGGTCCTGATGGGCACGCTCGGTGACCGCATCGGCCGTCGCAAGCTGCTGCTCATGGGTGCCGCGGCCTTCGGCGCCGCATCGGTGCTCGCGGCCTTTTCGACCAGCGCGTTCATGCTGATCATCGCCAGGGCGCTGCTCGGCGTGGGTGGCGCGACGCTGATGCCGTCGACGCTGTCGCTGATCCGCAGTATCTTCGTCGACCCGAAACAGCGCCGGATCGCGATCGCCGTGTGGAGTGCCGGGTTCTCCGGCGGGATGGCGGTCGGGCCGGTGCTCGGCGGCTGGCTGCTGGAGCACTTCTGGTGGGGTTCGGTCTTCCTCATCAACGTCCCGGTGATGGTGGTGCTGCTGATCGTCGGACCGTTCGTGCTGCCGGAGGCGCGTGATCCGAAGCCGGGCCGCTTCGACCCGCTGTCGGCGCTGCTGTCGCTGGCCGCGATGCTGCCGGTGGTCTACGGCATCAAGCTGGTCGCCGAACACGGCTTCACCTGGAAGGCCGCGGTCAGTGTCGTGATCGGGCTCGCGCTCGGTGTCGTGTTCGTCCGCAGGCAGAACAGCCTCGACGAGCCGATGCTCGACCTGAAGCTGTTCTCGAACCGGGCCTTCAGCGGCTCCGTCGTGACGAACATGCTCGGCGTGTTCGCCATGGTCGGCCTGCTGTTCCTGGTGCCGCAGTACCTGCAGCTGGTGCTCGGGCTGACTCCGGTCGTCGCCGCGCTGTGGATGCTCCCGGCGACGGTCGCCGGTGTCGCCGGAGCGCTCCTCGCGGCGTGGCTCGCGAAGCGGATCCGGGTATCGCTGCTGGTCAGCGGTGGTCTCCTGGTCGCGGCGGTCGGCTTCCTCGCGCTGACCCAGGTGTCGTCCGGCGGCGGGCTCGCGTACGTGGTGGTGTCGTTCACGCTGCTCGGCGGCGGTGTCGCCCTCTCGGAGACGCTGACGAACGACCTGGTCATCTCGGCCGCCCCGGCCGAACGCGCCGGAGCCGCTTCGGCGATCTCCGAGACCGGGTTCGAGCTGGGCGGGGCGCTCGGCACGGCCATCCTCGGCAGCGTCGCGACCGCGGTCTACCGGTCCGGCCTGCCGGAGGGGACGGCCGAATCCGCCCGGGACACGCTCGGCGGCGCCGTCGCGACGGCGCAGCAGCTCGACCCTGCCGCGGGGCAGGCGCTCCTGGAATCGGCTCGCGAAGCCTTCACCCAGGGGGTGCACGTTACCGCATGGGCGGGTGTGGCCGTGCTCGTCTATACAGGCGTCCAGGCCTTCATTCTGCTCGATCGGAAAAAAATTTCCGCAGTGCGGATCTAATCGAGCTTACGATGGGGGCATGAGCAACCATGCCCTGGTCACCCGGCTCCGCGAGCGTCTCGGCGACGCCGCGGTGCTCACCGACACCGACGTCACGGACGCCTACTCGCGCGACATGATGCCGCTGGCCGACAGCGGCAAACCCCTCGCGGTGGTGCTGCCGTCCGATGTGGAGGGTGTGCAGGCCGTGGTCAAGGCCTGTGCGGAGTTCGAGGTGCCGATCGTGCCCCGCGGCGCCGGCAGTGGTCTGTCCGGCGCCGCGAACGCGATCGACGGCTGTGTCGTGCTGGTGCTGACCAAACTCGACCGGATCGTCGAGATCGACGAAGGCAACCGGCTCGCCGTCGTGCAGCCCGGCGTGGTGAACCTCGATTTCCGCAACGCGGTGGAGAAGCACGGCCTGTTCTATCCGCCGGACCCGTCCAGCTACGACTGGTGCACCATCGGCGGGAACCTGTCCACCAACGCCGGTGGCCTGTGCTGTGTGAAGTACGGCGTCACCACGGATTCCGTGCTGGGGCTGGAAGTCGTGCTCGCCGACGGCTCCGTGCTGAAGACCGGGCGCCGCACGGTGAAGGGGGTCGCGGGCTACGACCTCGCACGGCTCTTCGTCGGCAGTGAGGGCACGCTCGGCGTGATCACACAGGCGACCGTCGCGCTGAAACCGTTGCCACAGCTGCCCGCCACACTCGTCGCCGCTTTCAACAGCACGGAGGCCGCGGGCGAGGCCGTCGCGCGAGTCGTGCGTGAGGGGCTGGTGCCGTCGCTCATGGAGATCATGGACGCGACGTCCATCAAGGCGGCCGAGGCCTACCTCAAGACCGACCTCGGCACGAGTTCGGACTGCAAAGCCTTGCTGCTCGCGCAATCCGACTCCGGCGGCGAGGTCGCTCGCCGGGAACTCGCGGCGCTGGAACAGATCTGTGTCGACTGCGGCGCGGATCTGGCCTACGCCACCGAAGATCTCGAAGAGGGCAAGATGCTGCTGCAGGCGCGGCGGGTCGTGCTCACCGCGCTGGAGATGTACGGCGTCTGGCTGACCGACGACGTCTGCGTGCCACGGACGCGCATCGCCGAGCTGATCGCCGGCTGCGAGCGGATCAGCGAAGAGGTCGGGTTGCGGATCGCCGTCGTCGGCCACGCCGGTGACGGCAACATGCACCCGACGATCGTCTACGCGCCCGACTCCGAGGAGGAGTTCGCCCGCGCGCGGACGGCCTTCGACGCGATCCTCGACGTCAGCCTGTCGCTGGGCGGGACGGTCACCGGCGAGCACGGCATCGGCCGGATCAAACGCGAGTGGCTCGCGAAGGAGATCGGCGAGGTCGGCATCCGCGTGCACCGGCAGATCAAGCAGGCTTTGGACCCGGGGAACCTCTTCAACCCGGGCTCGATGTTCTCTCTCTGAACGCCGAGGTCTGTGGGAATCGTCCGCTCGGCGTGACTCGCGTGCTTGGGCACGGAACTCACGTGCTTGAAGGCCGCACTCGTGTGTGCGGTCTCCGAGCACGCGAGTTACGTGTCTGAGCACGCGAGTGCGGTGCCGGGTCACCCAGGACAGCCGCTCGCCCGAACACCGCTGAACGCCATGAACGGACCGTTCACGGCACTTCGTAAGGGGTCAGTCCCGGATGCGCGGGATCTGCTGAGTGACGTCCTCGGCGGTGTCGACGACGAGGCCGGTCGCGGTGTTCGCGTGCTTCTTCTCGCGGCGCGCCTTCAGGTACTCGATCACGATCGGCACCACCGAGACCAGCACGATCAGGATGAAGATCGCGTCCACGTTGTCGCGGATGAACGCGACGCCGCCGAGCAGGTGACCGAGCGCGGTGATCCCGGCGGCCCACAGGATGCCGCCGATGACGGTGTAGGTGAAGTACTTCTTCGGGTCCATCTTGCCGATGCCGGCGATCCACGTGATGAACGTCCGCACGAACGGCACGAACCGCGCCAGCACGACCGCCTTCGGCCCGTGCTTCTCCAGGAAGGCGTGGGTCTGGTCGACGTACTTCTTGTTGAAGAACTTCGAGTCCGGTTTGCGGAACAGCCAGGGCCCGACCTTCCAGCCGAGGCCGTAGCCGAGCAGGTTGCCGACCAGCGCGGCGACCGTGACCAGCACGCACACCAGCCACAGCGGTGCCTCGATCGAGCCGTTCGCGATGAACAGGCCCGCGGTGAAGAGCAGGGAGTCACCGGGCAGCACCGGGAAGATGCTGCTCTCGATGAAGATGATCAGGCAAAGCACGGTGATGACCGGAACGGTCAGTCCGCTGAGCAGGTGCTGCGGGTCCAGCCACTCCGGCAGGAGGCCCATCGTCGTCACGGTGTTCTGCGCCAGGATCACACCAAAACGGTACAGGGTGACGCTGAGTGCCTTGACCCGGCGGGAGAGGGCGGCTCAGATCAGCGTGAGCAGCCCGATCACGGAGCCGGCTGCGAGCCCCAGCAGGACAGCCAGCAACAACACCCAGTACGCGGGCAGAGGCGGGCTGTTCGGCGAAGGTGCCGGAGGCGGGGTCGGACGCTCTGCCAGCCTGGCCGTTTCCGCATCCTCCAGCGCGACGCGCTCCCGTTCGAGCGAGCCGGCACCGGCGCCGGACAGCAGGCCGTACTGAAGCGGCAGTTCGTGTTCTCCGGGAGCGCCGGGGTTACTCTCGGTGTCCGTTTCGGCCGGTTTGTCCGCAGTCGTCTCGGAGACCCGCTCCGCCGAAGGGGCGAAGACGGCTTGAGCGCGCAGGGCGTCGGCTAGGAGCTTCTCCGGGTCCTTGGGCTCGCTCATCCGGGACTCCTTTCGCCGCTACCCGTCGCTGACCGACACGCCGCCTTCGACCGCCCCGCTCAGCGGGGCCGTGGCGCTCAATGTAGCCGCAGCGTCGTCCTTGACCCACTCGCCCTGACGAAGCACCCTGACCGGCCGCAGGTCGCGGTCGAGCACGACGACGTCGGCCGCGAGCCCGGCGCGCAGCGAGCCGGTCCGGTCGGCGATGCCGAGCAGTTCGGCGGGGCGTCCGGAGGTCGCACGGACGGCGTCGAGCAGGTCGATGCCCGCCCCGCGGACCATGTTGCGGAAGGCCGCGTCCATGGTCAGCGTGCTGCCCGCCAGCGAACCGTTGCCCGCCAGGGTGGCGACACCGTCACGGACGTCGACCTCGAGGCGGCCGAGGATGTAGCTGCCGTCGGCGGCGTCGGTGGCCGACATGGCGTCGGTGATGAGCACGGTCCGGCCCTTGCCCGCGTGGTGCGCGGCCAGCCGCAGCACGGTCGGGTGCACGTGGACGAGGTCGCAGATCAGCTCGACGGTGATGCGCTCGTCGTCGAGGAGCGCGCCGATCGGGCCGGGTTCGCGGTGGTGGAGAGGCCGCATGGCGTTGAAGAGGTGCGTCGCGACGGAGGCGCCCGCGTCGATCGCGGGGATGATCTGGTCCTCGACGCCGTCGGTGTGCCCGATGGCGGCGATGACGCCCGATTCGGCCAGCTGCCGGACCGCCTTGATCCCGCCGTGCAGTTCGGGGGCGAGGGTGACCATCCGGATGTCGCCGCGGCCGGCGCCGAGTAGCGCGTTGACCGTCGCCGTGTCCGGCTCGATCAGCGTCGCCGGGTCGTGCGCTCCGCACCGCGCCTTCGAGATGAAGGGTCCTTCAAGGTGAATTCCGGCAAGTTCACCCTCTTGGACCAGCTCACGCAGGGCCGCGATCTGGTCCCTGAGCACGGGGACGGGATCCGAGACCAGACTGCCGAGCATGGTCGTGGTCCCGTGCCGCCGATGCGCGCGGACCGCGCGGAGCAGCTCCTCGGGGTTCGCGCTGGAGAACGACCCGCCCCCGCCGCCGTGGCAGTGGGTGTCGACGAAGCCGGGCACGACCAGGCACCCGTCGACGTCCACGCGGTCGATGTCCGGGGGTGTCCCGGAACCGACTTGGACGATCTTGCCGCCGGCGATAGCCAGCCAGCCGTCGTCGAGTACACGGTCCGGGGCGACGACCCGGCCGCCCACGATCACGAAATCTCCGGCGCCTCTCACGCCCCCCAGCATATATTGGTCTGGACCAAGCATGGCGGCACAACCCAGCGGTCGAGATGAAGGCCGGGCATCAGTTCGGTGACTGCATTGCTTTCTGCAGTGCCTCCAGCGCCCGGCTGGCGGTTGACTTAACGGTACCTTTCGAGATCCCCGCGGCCTCGGAGATTTCGGCCTCACTCAGCCCACCGTAGTAACGGAGGACCAAAACCTCGCGCTGGCGAGGGGGCAGTTTGGACAAAGCGCTCACCACGGCCTGATGTTCACTCGACAGCATGGCGAGACTTTCGGCCGAACGCGCGTTGACGGCGTGCGGTGCGACGTACTCGCGTGCGGTCTTGCGGCGGCGCAGCACACTGCGTGATCCGTTGACCACGGCGGTGCGCAGGTATCCGACGGCCGCGGCGGCGTCACGCAGGCGTCCCCAGTTGCGGTGCAGCCCGGTGAAGGCCTCCTGGACGACGTCCTCGGCGGTCGCGGGTTCGTCCACGAGCAGGATGGCCAGCCGGACGAGCCGCATCCGGTGCTGGCGATAGAGATCCTCAAGGGTCAGCGGTGCCGCAGGCGGCGGTGGCGTGACCGGTCCGTCCATGGTGCGCAAGTGGCCGAGGGTCGCCTCGACACTGCGTTCCGCGTTGCCCTCGAGCATGTACCCCTACCTGTTCATTTACCCCTTTGAAGCACAACCTGTGCGTGGCGCTCGATCAGCGTATCGGGTGGGGCGGGAGTCCTGCCTGATCGGATCCTGAGAAGCTGGGGGCGTCTGTTGGAGCGACCTTGGAGATGTCGATGGCCTGGTTCCTGGTGGAGATCACGTACGTGCAGGAGAAGCTGGCGGACGTGCGCCCCCGGCACCGGGAATTCCTTTCCCGCCTCGCCGACCAGGGCGTCGTCGCGCTCGGTGGTCCGCTGGGCGACGGCTCCGGCGGGATCTCGATGTACCAGGCGGCGGACGAGGCGGCGCTGCTGGAGATCATCGACCAGGACCCGTACCACCTCGAAGGTGTCGTCGCGGAGCGGACGGTGCGCGAGTTCAAACCCGTGATCGGCGCCTGGATCCCCTGACGGCTCAGAGATCGAGGGTGACCGGCTCGCGTTCGACGCAGACCCGGACGCGGTCGCCGGTCACCGTCGGCAGTTCGCACGTCCCGCAGAACCCCTGACGGCACGAATACGCGATACCGGGCACGGTTTCGCGCAGGACGTCGAGCGTCGTCCGGTCGGCGGGCACGTCCAAGATCCTGCCGCTGCGGGCCAGTTCGACGCGGAACGGCTTGCCGCCGACGATCGGCGGCGTCGAGAACCGTTCGAAGAACACCGGTCCCGAAGCACGCAGTGCCGCGTCCGTGCGGACGCCGACGATCATCGGAACCGGGCCGCAGCAGTAGATCGGCGCGCCTTCCGGGGCGCCGTCGAGAAGTTCGGCGCCCGAAGCGGGGATCCCGTAGTCCGTGTCCGGACGAATCCAGACACGGTCGGAGAATTCGGACAATTCCTCCAGGAATGGCATCGAGGCTTCGTCGCGCCCGGTGTAGACCAATCGCCAGTCCGCGCCCGCCGCGGCGGCTTGCCGCACCATCGGCAGGATCGGCGTGATCCCGATACCGCCCGCGATGAACAGGTACGCCGGGCTCGCGACGAACGGGAACGCGTTGCGCGGGCCGCGCGCCGTGATCCGGGCGCCCTTCTTCAACGCGTGCACCGCCGTCGATCCCTTGCCGAGCAGGCGGACACCGACGCGGTAGGCCGAGCGGTCGTCCGGATCGCCGCACAGGGAGTACTGACGGACCAGCCCCGGCCGTGGCGAAAGGTCGATGTGCGCGCCGGGCCGCCATCGCGGCAGCGGTTCGCCGTGTTCGTGCACCAGCCGCAGGCCGGCGACGCCGTCGGCTTCGGTACGGACCTCGTCGACGACCAGCGGGAGATCACGGTCGACGGCGACCACCGGCGGACGACGGCGGCCGCTCACCCCGCTGAGCCTGCGGTACAGCGCGACGACACCGGTCAGGGCCGCCATCGCGCGGTCGGTCCGCCCGCTGCCGTCGAGCCGCAGCGGCCGGGTCGGCGGCGTCACTGGGGTTCGTCGGCGGCCAGCGCGGCCGGCGAACTCGCGAGGTACGCGACGGCCTGATCGGTATTGCCCGTTTCCGTCGGGTGATAGGACTTCCGGAAGTACGGCCGGATCTCGCGCCGCAACTGCTTGCCCGACGGCAGGAGCCCGAGCTTCGCCACGCGCAGATAGGTCCGGAAACTCGTCTTGCCCGGCCGCGTCGGGTCGTTCTTCATGAGGAACCTGGTGCCCCGCAGGAAAACCCAGGCGAGCACCGGCGTCACCACGAGCATGCTGCGCACGCGGCGGGTGTAGCGGCCGTCGAGGTGCATGAACAGATCGAAGGCGACCGAGCGGTGCTCGACCTCTTCGGCACCGTGCCAGCGCAGGAGGTCCAGCATCGTCGGGTCGGCGCCCGCTTTGTCGAGCGCTTCGGCGTCGAGGATCCACTGGCCGAGGAAAGCGGTGTAGTGCTCGATCGCGGCGATGACGGCGAGCCGTTCGATCAGCCATTCCTCGCGCCGCTTGGCGGAAAGCTCGCGGTCGCCGAGCAGGCGGCGGAACATCCACTCCATCTGCGCGATGTACGGCCGGACGTGGACGCCCGCCGCTTCGAGGTGTTCGGCGGCGCCGTCGTGCGCCTCGGCGTGCATGGCTTCCTGGCCGATGAAGCCGAGGACGTCTTCTTTGAGGCGCTCGTCGCGGATCAGCGGCACGGCCTGCTTGAACACCTCGACGAACCAGCGTTCGCCCTCCGGCAGCGCCAGATGCAGCACGTTGATGGTGTGCGTCGCCTGCGGTTCGCCGGGAATCCAGTGCATCGGCAGCGACGCCCAGTCGAATTCGACGTCGCGAGCGTGCAGGACGATCTGCTCGTGGTCCGTCACGACGACCTCCCGCTGAGTTCGTAGTCGCTCGGGTCGACCTTGCGGGTGTCGAGCCAGTAGCGCCAGGTGAAGCCCGGCCAGATCGTGCGGTTGACACCCTTCGCGTCGAGGTACCAGCTCTTGCAGCCGCCCTGGGTCCACACGCCCTTGACGAGTTTGTCCTGGATCTCGCGCTGGAACTTCTCCTGCACACCGGCGCGGACGTCGAGCGCGGCGGCGCCACGGGAATCGGCGAGCTTGATCGCGTCGACGACGTACCGCGCCTGCGACTCGATCATGAAGACCACGGAGTTGTGGCCCAGCGCGGTGTTCGGGCCGAGGAGGAAGAACAGGTTGGGGAAGCCGGAAACGGTGATGCCCTTATGCGTGTGCATCCCCTCGGCGGCCCATTCCTTGGCGAGGTCGCGGCCGTCGATCCCGGTGATGTCCAGGTATTCCAAGGCATCCGTGACCTTGAAGCCGGTGCCGTAGATGATCGCGTCGACCTCGTGCTCGACGCCGTTCCCGTCGACGACACTGCGCGCCTTGACCTCGCGCACGCCTTCGGTGTTGACGTCCACATTGGACCGGTTGATCGCCGGGTAGTAGTCGTTGGAGATCAGCACCCGCTTGCAGCCCATGGTGTAGTCGGGGGTGACCTTCTTGCGCAGCTTCGGATCCTTGATGGCCTTGCCGATGTGGCGCTTCGCGATCACCTCGCCTGCCTTCATGATCGCGGGATGGCCGTTGAAGCCGACGGCGCGCACTTCGAGGAACCAGTAGAGCGCGTTGCGGTAAAGCCGCTGCACGCCGGGAATCCGGCGGAACGCGGTCTTGGCCCAGCCCGGCATGGCGTGGTCGGGCTTCGGCATGATCCACGGCGGCGTGCGCTGGAACAGGGTCAGCTCGTCGACCTCGGGGGCGATCTTCGGGACGAACTGGATCGCGCTGGCGCCGGTGCCGACCACGGCGACCTTCTTGCCGCGAAGGTCGTACTCGTGGTTCCACTGCGCGGAATGCCAGGTCTGGCCCTTGAACTTCTCGATTCCGGGCAGCTCGGGCACCTGCGGGATGTGCAGGCCGCCGACGCCCGAGATCAGGAACCGCGCCTCGAACTCACCCGACTTCGTGTGCACGTGCCAACGGCGCGAGGTCTCGTCCCACGTCGCGCCGGTGAGCTCGACGCCGAAGCGGATCTTGCGCCGCAGCCGGTACTTGTCGGTGACGTCCTTGAGGTACTGGAAGATTTCCGGGGCGGGTGAGAACGACCGCGACCAGTCCGGGTTCTGCTCGTACGAGAACGAGTACATGTGGGACTGCACGTCGCAGGCGCAGCCGGGGTACGAGTTGTCGCGCCACGTACCGCCGACTTCGTCCGCCTTCTCCAGGATCACGTAGTCGGAGATCCCGGCTTTTTCGAGCTGGATGGCCTGGCCGAGCCCGGAAAAACCGGTGCCCACGATCACGACCTTGAATCGCTCGGTCATCTGGCAATCCTCCACTTCGAGGCGTTCGTGCTCAGATGACGTTACCTCAAGTAACAGTTACTTGCTAGTACTACCTACCCGTCAGTATGTGCCGCCGAGCTTCGTGTGGTCCCAGCTCACGATCCTGGTCGGCCGGAAAATCAGCCCGATCCGCTTCGGGGCCTGCTTGCCGATGAAGCCCGTGAGCTCGTCCGGAACGGGATCGCCCGGCTTCGCGCCCGCGTAGCGCTGCATGAGCTGGATACCCATCTGGGTGACCACGGCCGTATCGGTGATGACCTCGACGTCGGCTTCGAGTGAGACCCCGCGCAGCTTGTCGTAGCTTTCGCCGTCCTCGATGAGCACGGTGGCGCGGGGGTCGCGCTCGAGGTTCTTCGCCTTCTGGGACGTGCCGTAGGTCCAGGTCGCGACGCCGGACTCGTGCGGGTAGTACCAGAGGGGCGCCAGATGCGGGCGGCCGTTCGGGCCAATCGTCGCGACGTTGATGACCTTCTGCTCGTCGAGGTACGCGGCGAGTTCGTCAGGTGACATGCGGATCTGGTCGCGACGGGACATACGTCAGCCCTTTCGTGTGGCGGCCCGGCCTGCCTGACCGGTCACTGAAGATTCGTACGCGCCGCGCTCCTTGATGTCCATGAGCGCCGCGGCGTCGGCCTTCTTGATCCGGCTCTTGGCGCCGATCTCGATGATCGGCGGCAGGAACGCGCGGATCAGCTTGAGACCGCCGACCCAGCGGGGAACGTGCACGGTGCGGGCGCGTTTGTTGACCCCGGCCTGGAGGTGGTCGAGCGCGACGGACAGCGGGTAGGTCTTGCCGAGCAGGCCGGGCATGCCGGCGCGGAGCTTGCCGAAGACCGGGTGCTGGTCGGCGCTCTCGACGAGGTCGGTGCGGATCCAGGTCGGGTGCGCGACGCCGACCTTCACACCGAGGTGGGCGACTTCGGCGCGGAAGCTGTTGCAGAACGCCTCGACGCCGGCCTTCGCGGCGGCGTAGTTGGCCATGCCCGGGGCGTGCGTGATCGCGGCCAGCGAGGAGATCGCGAGCAGGTAGCCCTTGCGGTCGATGACATGCGGAAGGGTGACGCGGAAGGTGCGCCAGACGCCGAGGAGGTCGACCTCGATGACCTTCTCGAAGGCGGCCGGATCCACCGACCGGACGAAACCGGAGGTCGCGATGCCGGCGTTCGCGATGACGATGTCGATCCCGCCGAAGTGTTCGACGACGCCCGCGGTCGCGCGTTCGAGGTCGTCCCAGCTGGTGACGTCGGCTTCCCAGGCGTGGGCGCTGGGGCCGATCTTGTCGGCGACCGCCTGCTGTTCCTTGGCTTCGATGCCGACCAGTGCGACCTTCGCGCCCTGCGCGGCCAGGCGCTCGGCGAGTCCCGCGCCGATGCCCCTCGCGGCGCCGGTGATCAGGACGACCTTGCCGTTCACGCTGTTCTTGGCCACGTTGCCTCCTCGTCCGAGCCCTAAGGCTTTCGGACGGTACCTCAACCTACCCGGAGTAAGCTACCCGCAAGTAAGTCCGCGTTCCGTCCTCTGGATGCGGTAGTTCGTGGTGCCAACTACCGCATTCAGAGGACGAAATGCGGGGGGTGTCAGCGCGAGGCGGAGGTGAGGGCGTCGATCTCGTCGGGGGTAAGCGAGAGGTCGGCGGCGGGCAGGAGGTCGTTCAGCTGCTCGACCGAGCGGGCGCTCGCGATGGGCGCGATGACGGTCGGCCGCGCGAACAGCCAGGCGAGGGAAACGGTGGCGACCGGGACGCCGCGGGACGCCGCGACCTCGTCGAGCGCCGAGAGCACCCGCTCGCCGCGTTCGTCCAAATAGGACGAAGCGCGGGCGGCGCGCGGACTGTCGCCGAGGTCGTCCTTCGACCGGTACTTCCCGGCGAGAAAACCCTTGGCCAGCGAGAAATACGGCAACGTGGTCAGACCTTCGCGCTCGACCGTCGGCGCCAGGTCCCGCTCGTAGTCCCGCTCGACGAGGTTGTAGTGCGGTTGCAGCGCGACGAACTTCGCCAGCCCCTCGCGATCCGAAATGGACAGTGCCTCGCTCAGCCGTTCGGCCGAGTAGTTCGACGCCGCGATGTAACGGACCTTGCCCGCGCGCACGAGCGCGTCGAAGGCGCGCAGTGTCTCCTCGATCGGGGTGTCCGGATCGTCGATGTGCGCGTAGTAGAGGTCGATGTGATCGGTCCGGAGCCGTCGGAGCGAGTCTTCGGCCGCCGCCGCGATGTTCGCCGCCGACAGGCCCTTCCGCTCCTCCCACATACCGGTCTTGGTCGCGATGACGACGTCGTCGCGTCGGCCGCGCTTGGCCAGCCACTCGCCGATGATCGTCTCGGAACCGCCTGCCGAATAAAGGTCGGCCGTGTCGATGAAGTTGCCGCCCGCCGCCGTGTAGGCGTCGAGGACGGCGAAGGACCGCTGCTCGTCCGCGGTCCAGCCGAAGACGTTCCCTCCGAGGTTGATCCCACGGACGTCGAGGTCGGTGTTCCCGAGTTTCGCCATACCCCGAACTTAAGGGAAGACATCGCCCGCTCGCGGTGTTGCCTCGGTACATGGGAATCGAACTCGGCAGGATCGGCATCTGGCAGCACGAAAGCGTGTTCACCCCCGGACTCGCGCGCGAGCTGGAGGAACTCGGATACGGCGCCATCTGGCTCGGCGGATCGCCCGCGGGTGACCTCGCGAAAGCGGAGGAACTCCTCGACGCGACGAAGACGATCAAGGTGGCCACCGGCATCGTCAACATCTGGAAGGACGACGCGGCCACGGTCGCGGAGTCCTACAAGCGCATCGAAGCGAAACACCCGGGCCGCTTCCTGCTCGGTGTCGGCGCCGGGCACCGCGAGCACACCGCGGAGTTCAAGAAGCCGTATACGGCGCTGGTCGAGTACCTCGACGCGCTCGACGCCGCCGGAGTGCCCGTCGAAGGCCGCGCGCTCGCCGCGCTCGGCCCGAAGGTGATCAAACTCGCAGGGGACCGCACGGCGGGCGCTCACCCGTACCTGATGACGCCCGAGCACACGCGCCAGGCGCGGGAAATCCTCGGGGAGGGGCCGCTGCTCGCGCCCGAGCAGAAGGTCGTCCTCGAGACCGATCCGGCGAAGGCCCGCGAGATCGGGCGGGGCACCGTCAAGTTCTACCTCGGCCTCGTCAACTACACGAACTCCCTGCGGAAACTCGGTTTCACCGACGAGGACCTGGCGGGCGAGGGCAGTGACAAGCTGGTCGACGCGCTGGCCGTGCACGGCGACGCCGAGACGGTCGCCCGCGGCGTCACCGCGCATATCGAGGCCGGGGCGGACCACGTCAACATTCAGGTACTGAACTCCGACCCCCTGCCGGTCTACCGGGCGCTCGCCGCGGTCCTCCTCTGACGCGACGGCTGTAGGCACCTCCCGGCCGACCTCGTACGATGCGGCCGAGAGGTGCACCAGCCTGCTTCGAGGAGGAGTAAACGATGCCCATCGCCACCCCCGAGGTCTACGCGGAGATGCTCGACCGGGCGAAGGCGAACGAATTCGCCTACCCGGCCATCAACGTGACCTCGTCGGAGACCCTGAACGCCGCCATCCGCGGGTTCGCCGAGGCGGAGAGCGACGGGATCATCCAGTTCTCCACCGGCGGCGCCGAGTTCGCGTCCGGCCAGAAGGTCAAGGACATGGTGACCGGTTCGGTCGCGCTCGCCGAGTTCGCCCAGGTCGTCGCCGCCAAGTACGACGTGAACGTCGCGCTGCACACCGACCACTGCCCGAAGGACAAGCTCGACGGTTTCGTCCGCCCGCTGATCGAGATCTCGGCGGAGCGCGTCAAGAACGGTCAGCACCCGCTGTTCCAGAGCCACATGTGGGACGGTTCCGCGATCGACCTCGACGAGAACCTCGAGATCGCGCAGGAGCTGCTCGCCAAGGCCGCGGCCGCGAACATCATCCTCGAGGTCGAGATCGGCGTCGTCGGCGGCGAGGAAGACGGTGTCGAAGCCGAGATCAACGAGAAGCTGTACACCGCCGAGGGCGACTTCCTGAAGACGATCGACGCGCTCGGCTCCGGCGAGAACGGCCGCTACCTGCTGGCCGCGACCTTCGGCAACGTGCACGGCGTCTACAAGCCCGGCAACGTGAAGCTGCGCCCGGACGTGCTCAAGGGCGGCCAGGAGGCGGCGGCGAAGAAGCTCGGCCTCGCGGCCGGTTCGAAGCCGTTCGAGCTCGTGTTCCACGGCGGTTCCGGCTCGCTGCCGGAGGAGATCCGCGAGGCGGTGTCGTACGGCGTCGTGAAGATGAACGTCGACACCGACACGCAGTACGCCTTCACCCGGCCCATCGCGGACCACTTCTTCAAGAACTACGACGGCGTCCTGAAGATCGACGGCGAGGTCGGCAACAAGAAGGTCTACGACCCGCGTAGCTACCTGAAGGCCGCCGAAGCCGGCATGGCCGCGCGCGTCGTCGAGGCCGCTCAGTCGCTGGGCTCCGCGGGCAAGAAGCTCTGACCAGTACGCATTTAGTCCTCTAAATGCGGAAGTACGTGAAGGCCCCCTTCACTGCGCTAGGCGCAATGAAGGGGGCCTTCACGTACTCAGAGCCTCAGGCGGCGGGGAGCGTCGTCTTCTCGCGGCGCTTCTCCAGCAGCGAGTTCATCGCCCGCGTCCCCGGACCGGCGGCGGCCCACAGCACGCCGACCCCGGCCAGGCAGACCGCGGCCGTCCAGTAGGCCACCGGCGGCGCAGACTCCGTCTGCGCGTCACCGAGGATCCACGGCCGGAACTGCGACTGCACCCACAGCATCCCGTAGCCGAACGCCGTCACCAGCAGCGCGCCCGCGCCCGCCGTCAGCAGCGGATGGCCGCGGCCGATGCGGAACGCCAGGTCGACGGCGAGGCCGACGGCGAGCAGGTAGAACGGCACGACCGAGACCGGGAAGCCCATCCCGAGCAGCAGCGGCCACATCACCAGCCGGTAGGCGAGGTAGGCGGCGGCGACCGTCGTCCCGGCCCAGCGGAAGCCGGTGGTGTGCCGCGCCAGCGCGAAGATCAGCGCCATCACGCCGATACCCCACAGCGGGTAGACCCAGTCGTCGATCGGCATCGTGAAGTACTCGACGGCCACCCGATCGACCGGATGCCCGATCTGGTTGGCGGCGAAGTTCAGCAGCTCGGGCTCGGCCTCGGGCGTGCCGCGCTCCCAGGCGCGCAGGCCGAGGATGCCGTACTCCTGCTGACCGTTCGGGAAGAACGTGTTCTCCAGGAAGAACGCCCACAGTCCGATCAGGACACCGGTGCGCCGGCGGCCGGGCTTCGCGTACTTCAGCCAGCCCATGATCACTCCGGCCTGCATGATGCCCGTTCCGATGTAGAGCATCATGTGCGAAGGGCTCCACGCGGTCAGGTCGAGACCGTTGACGCGGTGGTTGATGACGTCCAGTGGCGCCGCGATGAGGAACACCACGAGCCCGACCTGCATCAGCCGCAGGGACCGCCGGTCGGCGCCCATCCCGGTGTAGCTGTGGATAGCCACCAGCACCATGATGATCACCGTGCCGACGGTGTTGATCAGGTGCGGCGGGGCGAGGTCGTCGCGCAGCCACATGAAATGCCACGACATGTCCCACGACGAGCCGACCAGCTTGAAGGCGAACGCCGCCAGCCACATCGAGTAGCAGAAGTTCAGCACCCAGTCCGGCGTCGCCTGCCCCGGCGCGCCGCGGTGCCAGTGGAGCTTGAAGAACAGCCTCGTCTTCGCGATCGGGCTGCGGGGGATGACACCCGGCGAAAGGTCCCCGGTCACTTCTGTCGCCTTTGTCATGCGGGCCATCTTCCCTGCTCCAGATCACGGGATGAGCATTTGGGGTCGAAAATCGGGGTTCACCCGTAGGGGTGGCTGATTTGCGGTCGGCGTGCGAAGCAGGGCAAGGTGTGCCGCCATGATGCCGAAACGACTCGTCGCGGCGGTCCTCGTCGCCGCTCTGGTGCTGGCCGGTGGGGGCATTCTCGGGAGCCTGTTCTTCTAGTCACACGGGGTGGGCACAATGGCCCGTATGACGAACCTCCTCGGCCCCCAGCCGACGCATCTCCCCGAGCACACCGCCGCGCAGGCGGCGCTGGACGCCGGGACCGATCCGGCCGCCGTCGCCGCCGAGCACCCCGACTACAGCGAGGCGTGGGCCGCCCTCGCCGAGAAGGCGCTCGAAGCCGGCGAGACCGTCGCCGCGTACGCGTACGCCCGCACCGGCTACCACCGCGGCCTCGACCAGCTTCGCCGCGCGGGCTGGAAGGGACACGGTCCGGTGCCGTGGTCGCACCGCCCGAACCAGGGTTTCCTGCGTTCCCTCGCGGTCCTCGGCAAGGCCGCCGGCAAGATCGGCGAGACCGAGGAGTACGACCGCTGCCGGACCTTCCTCAGCGATTCGGACCCCGCCGCCGCGGAAGCCACCGGCCTCAAGTAGCGCGCTATGAAAGGCCCCTTCCCTGCAAATTCGCAAGGAAGGGGCCTTTCATAGCACTCGGTGAGCCCTAGAACAGGCCGCAGTTCCCCACGGCCGGCAGCCCCGCGAAGCGTCCTTCAAGCCAAGCGAAAGCCTCCGGGAAAGCCCGGATCGCTCCGCCGACGTGCGTCGGAACCAGCGAAGTCGAGAACTGCACCTTCGCGCCCTTCGCGCACCACGAGCGCGCCATGGTCCGTCCCTGCGCGTAGGGGACGATGTCGTCGAGTGCGCTGTGGACGACCAGCGTCGGCGCGCCCGGCTTCCGTGCTCCGATGAGCTGCTCGCCGACTCGCGTCTTGTACGGCTCTTCGCCGAGGTACGCGGTCAGCGGCCTTCCGTCCTTCGTCAGGTCCTTCGACTGCGTGAAGGCGTGTCCGAAGATCGCGTCCCCGGTGCACTCCTGCTTGACCTTCTCGAACGCTTCGGCGCCCTTCGCGTTCAACAGGGAGGGAATGTTCAGTTCCGGGTACGCCGCGTCCATGCTGACCAGCGTGAATCCGAGGAACCCGAAGGCGTAGTGCCCGTCGATGTTCTTGCCGACCTCGGCCAGGTCGGCCGGGACGGCGCCCGCGTACGAGCCCTTCAGCTTGAGTTCGGGCGCGTACGACGGCTGGAGTTCGGCGGCCGACGCCGATGCCCCGCCGCCCTGCGAGTAGCCCGCGGTCGCGACCGGGCCGTTGTCCGGCAGGTTCGCTTCGGGGAGGCGCTGTGCCGCGCGGATCGAGTCGAGGACGGCGTTGCCCTCGGCCGCGCGGTTGACGTACGTGTGGACACCCGGGGTGCCGAGGCCCTCGTAGTCGGTGACGACGACGCCGTAGCCGCGAAGCAGCAGCCCGGCGATGAAGGGGCCTTCGTACTCCATGCCCGCAGCGAGGGCTTTCGACGGCGCGCACTGGTCGCCGACGCCCTGCGTCCCGGCCGCGTAGCCGATGACCGGCCGTTCGCCCGCGCCGGTCCACGCCTTCTTCGGGGTGAGGACGGTGCCGGTCACGGCGTTGGCCTTGCCGTGGGTGTCGGTGCTGCGGTACATGATCCGCCGCACGTCCGCGTCGGCCTTGATGAGTTTCACGGGATCGACGTAGAAGGTGGACGGTTCGTGCCGGATGATGTCGCCGGGAGCACCCGCGGGCAGCGGCGACGGGGGATCGTAGAAGGACGGGGCGGCCGTGGCCTGCGGTGCCCCGAAGGTCAGCAGGGCCGCGATGGTGGCCGCTGAGACGGCGGCGGAAACACCGCGCCGGGATCCTGGACGCATGCTTGCTCCTCGTTGAGCACAAACATTTTCGACAGATGTGTCGAAAAAGAGAGTCAGTGAGGTGGCGCACAATGTCAAGCCCGGCGCCGCGAGGGAGACCCCGCAAACTCCCGATCGGCGAGCAACGCGCGCGGGTGCTGAGTTCGGCCGCCGGTGTCTTCGCGGTGCACGGCGCGCAGGCCGCGACGATCGAGCAGATCGCCCGGCGCGCGGGGGTGTCCCGCCAGGCCGTCTACGAGCAGTTCGGCGATCGCACGACGTTGTTCACGCAGGTCGTCGCGGATATCGAGGAACGGGCCTTCGAGGCGATCGGCGCACCCGCCCTGGACCTCTCTCAGCCCGAGCTGCGGTCCTGGGCGCGCGCCAACTACGCCAACATGTTCGCCTTCGTCGCGGCGAACCCCGACGCGTTCCCCGTCCTGCGCGAGGCGGAGCGCATGGGCGACCCAGCCCTCACCCGGCTGCGGGAACGGCTCGTCGGCGTCTACACCGAGGCGAGCAGGCAGCGCTGGGCCCGGCACGGCGTCGACTCCGGCCGCGCGGACAAGGCGCTGGTCACGCTGTTCTTCGCGATGACCGAGGCGCTCGTCCAGGCGAGCTGGGACGGTGAGCCGCCCGACGCGGACGCGCTCATCGACCTGCTCACCGAATTCACCGTCGGCGGCGTCGTCCGTCTTCGAACCGAGGCCGCCGACGTGATGGAAAGACTCCGTTAGGCCGCGACGGCCTCCAGAGGCATTCCAGCCACGTCGGCGACCGACGCCAGATCCGGGGACGAGACCACGCGGTTGCGGCCGTTGCGTTTGGCCGCGTAGACCGACGCGTCGGCGGAGGCCATGACCTCGTCGATCGTCCGGCCGTCGAGCGGGTACGTCGCGACGCCGACCGACGCCGTCCGCTGTTCGATGACCACGGGGTTGCCCTCGTTGTCCTGGGTCCTGATGACCATTTCGCTGATCCGCTGCCGGATGCGCTCGGCGACCGCGACGGACTCGTGCTTCGAAGACGAGGTCAGGAGCACGACGAATTCCTCACCGCCGAAGCGGCCGGCGAGGTCCTGCGTCCGCGTTTCGGCCTTGACCAGCGCCGCGACCCCCTTGAGCACGTCGTCGCCCGCGAGGTGGCCGTACGTGTCGTTGATGTTCTTGAAGTGGTCGAGGTCGATCATCAGCGCGCCGAACTGGCCGTTCTCGCGCTCGGCGCGGGCGACCTCGCGGATGGCGCCCTGCTGCCAGGTCGTCGCGTTGAGCAGCTGGGTCTTCTGATCGGTGGTCGCGAGCTCTTCCAGCTGCTTGATCAGCACCGAACGCTGCAGCACGTACAGCGGCAGGAAGATCAGCAGGACGAGCGCGGGCTGGTACGGAAGGGCCGCGATGACCAGGCCGCCGAGGCACACCGTGGAGAGTTCGAGGATGTTGTCGTCCCAGGTGCCGAGGCAGTTGGGGACGGAAGCCTTGCCGGGGGCGGCCAGATAGAGCCCGATCCCCGTGAGAGCGGTGTTGACGACGAAGAAGGCGAGGCCCGCGAAGCAGATCGAAGAGACCGTCACTGAAGCGTCACCCACGAGCTGCACGGCCCCCCAGCCGGCGAACGCGGACATCGTCATGGTTGTGGCGTTCGCCACAGTCCGATGGGGATTCACGTGACGAATCCCCGACCAGCTGCGGAAACCGAGGTGAAGATAGATCACCGCGACGAGAAGCGCGGAGAGCTGCGGCGGCAGGATGAACGCGCCGGGGAAGACCCAGACCGACGTCATGCTGACGTGCGGGGTGATGCTCAGACTGCGCCGCTGGTGCTCGATCCGCCGGGTCGCCTCGGCCTGCACGATCGCCAGTGCCGCGAGCAGCAGGCAGGTCATGACCTGCGACGTTTCGACCGCGACGGTCATGGTGAAGATCCCGGTCAGCGCGAGCATCGCCGCGACCGTCAGCCCCGTGAAGGTGATCCAGTTCGTGGGCCGCTTCCAAAGCTCCCACGCCGTTACCGTGAGAGCCGAACGATGTCCAGCGCGTTCCTCCGATGTGATCATCTTTCCCCCTGACTGTTGCGTCATTCTCCGAAACCCCCTACTTACCGACAGCTTCCACTGACTTGCGGGCTGTCGACAAGCTCCCTAGGTGTGTACTTTTCTCTGAGAGACCGAGGGAAAGGTGCCAGCGATGGCCGGTAAGGAGCAGTGACACAGGGCGCCAGCCGCACGGCTGCGCAGGATTGACCACGCGTGGAGCACCTCAATGTTCCGCGCGTGCGTCGTCATGCTCGATCCACTTTTCCGGGGCCGCCCTGAGTGTCTTTCCCCAGGTCACCGCCAGCGGAACGGTCAGCAGCAATCCGGCAAGACCGAAGAAGCCGACCGTCGACTGCGCGCCGGTCTGGTCGGCTAGGACGCCGCCGATCAGCGGGCTCACACCCATGGTCGTGGTCAGTCCGGTGTTCGACAGGCCCATCACCTGAGCGCGGCTTTCGTCGGGGACCGCGAGGGTCAGCGACGCCGTCGCCTGCATGAGCGCGACCGTGCCCAGCCCGCCGGACACGACGAACAGGGCGATCGACGCCCACGGCCCCGGCTGCAGGAAGCACAGCAGCAGCGGGATCGCCGTCAGCGCGGAAAGCGGCCCGATCAGTTTCGGTCTGACGTGTGCCGGCACCCAGCGCGAGTAGATGAACGCGCCGATCACGCTGCCGATCGGGTCGGCGGCCAGCAGCAGGCCGATGACCTCGGGGCCTCCGCCGGACGAGGCGACGTAAGGCGCCGCGATGCCCTCGTACACCGGCAGCAGGCCCATCAGCCAGGTGAACAGCAGCAGCGAACGCAACCCTGAGCTGGCGAAGACGATCTTCCCGCCCGAACCGATCGAGGCGAAGAACGACTTGCGCTTCTCGCCGGACGCCGCGGCCGGGCGCGACGCCAGTCCGAACCGGACGAACAGCGCCGAGACCACGAAGGTGACCGCGTCCAGCGCGAGGGCGATATGGGGTTCCAGCGCGGTCAGCAGGAGACCGCCGCCGGCGAATCCCGCCAGCTGTGCCGATTGGACGGTCATGCTGCGGATCGCCATGCCGACGACGAACCGGTCGCCTTCGAGGATCTGCGGCAGCAGGGCCAGCTGGGCCGCTTTGAACGGCGGATTCAGCAGCGAGACGGCGCCGACGAGGACACACAGGACCCAGAACGGCAGTACCGGCACCGCGACCAGCGCGATCAGCAGCGCTCGCAGCAGATCGACGGTCACCATCACCGTTCGCCGGGGGAAGCGGTCGGCGAACCCGGTGAGGAAGATGCCGCCGAGCAGCGACGGGGCATAGGTCAACGCGTAGGTGAGACCGGTCAGGGTCGCGGAACGGGTTTCGGTGAAGACGAGGACGGAGAGGGCGACCCTGGCGAGTTGATCACCGAAGATCGAGAAAAGCTCGGCGAACCAGAGCGAACGGAACTCGGCTACACCGAACACCTCTCGGTAAGTGACCCGTCCGGCCGAAGCCATGCTGCCCCCAATAGGGTCCTTATTACGCGACAAACTCGTGACCGAGAGTAACGCGGTCACGAGCTAGTCACGAAGCGTCATTCGTTCACGTAAGTGTCTCCTGACTGTTGGTGATTGGCTAGGTTCTTTCGCCGGGTTTCTGGAGTTGGAGATCTTTTTCGTGGACGCACGGCCGTTCGCGAAGATGTCCCGGTGACCGGTGCCTCGGCTCGGACCTGCGGCTTTCGGTGGCTTTGGGCCTTTCGCCGGGAAAGAACCGGCCGCGGCCGCGTCACCCGGCTCGGAGGTACGGCGCCGCGAAGACGGCCGCGGGTACCCCCGGGCCCGCTTGTGTTCGCACGGTGTGCGAACGCGTTCCGACTCCGCTCCGCGACCGTCGGGTCCCTCAGACGGCACCGACGCGCTCCACCGAATGGATGATCGACCGCCATTCGGTGCAGTGGCGGCTCAACCGTCGACCGCGAGCACCTCGCGGGCCGAAGCCGCCTTCGCAGCGTCGCGTTTGGCGACCTCTTCGCGCACGATGGGGATAACGTGACGGCCGAAGTCGATCGTGTCGTAACCGCGCGCGGAGAGGATGTCGACGCCGAGGTCGTAGTAGTCGAGCAGGGCCTGCGCGACGGTTTCGGGCGTGCCGACCAGCGCGTTGGAGTTCCCGGCGCCGCCGGTCGCGGCCGCGGTGCGGTCCACAGTGCCCGATCGAACCGTTCGCCTTCGGCGGCGACCGCGAGGAGCCGCTGCGAGCCGGTGTTCTCCGGGTTCGTGAGCGAAGGCCGCCGGGTCAGCTGCCGGCCCCTTCTCCCAGGCGAGTTCCTCGGTCGGCGCGATGATCGGGCGGAAGGCGACCTGGATCCGCGGGACGTCGGTCTGTGCGAGAGGCTCACCCCAGAGGCAGAAGATGTCCGCCTCCGCCCCGCCCGCCGCGTACGCCGCCGGGGACGACCCGTCGAACGACACATCGGGGCGTGGCCGTCGCACAGGACCGACGTCGAGGCCGAAGTCGGCGAAGCGGTAGTGGTCGCTGCCACCGGTGATGAAGTGCACCGTGAGCTTTCCGTCCGAAGTCTGGTCCAGCGTGGCGAACGTCTTCGCCGCGAAGGTCGGGTACGAGACGTTCGGCCGGTGCGCCTACAGGATCCGGAGTTCGTCGAGCTTCGACGCGACGTACGCGGCCGCCTGCACCGGGTCCGGCCCGCTGGAGCCGTACGCGAACAGCACCCGATCGCGGATGAGTCTCCGAACCGTCGTTGGTGCCTCCGATGCCCAGGAATTCGACCGGCATCGCGCGTTCCTTTCGTCCGTGACCCCCCCACTCGACGAGTACGCTCCGGTTCTTCGCCGTGGCAACGGGTTCCGCTCCTCGAGAACCCGAACGCCGCCCGGAATCCCGGCGTGGCTTCGGCTTCGTGAGTACCGCAGACCTTCCCTATGTGCTCGCGGTGGCCGGCGCCGGTCCACGTGGGGTGGGCGTGCTCGAACGGCTCGGTGCCAACGCCGCCGAACTGCTCGGCGGTCGGCGGCTGGTGGCACATCTCGTCGATCCCCTTCCCGCCGGGGCGTGACGGGTCTGGCGCTACGAACAGTCGCCGTTGCTGCGTATGAACTCCATGCCCGAGGACGTCACGGTCTTCACCGACGACACCGTGCGGATCCACGGCCCGATCAAGGCCGGGCCCGTCACTGATCGAGTGGGCGCGGCTGGTCCGCTCGGGCGGGCTCGACACCGGAATCGACGACAGCCTGCGCGCCGAACTCGAGGCACTGCGAAGCGATCCCGGCGCCGGACGACCGGCTGGACCTGGATCGTCTCGACCGGCCCATGGCGGGCAAGGACTCCGGCACCGCGGAGGAGTACGGCAAGGAACTGCGCGAGTACGTCGAAGCCGACTTGAGCCTACGGGCGGACCCCGAGTACAGCGCGGATCTCGGGGCGTTCACGGCACTGTTGTCCGTGATGGGCCAGCTTCCCGCGCTGGTGGGGACCGGACGGCTCGACGCGGTTTCGCAACTGTCCGATTTGGACGGTTGGTTCCTCGGCTTCTTCTCCTGTTTCGCGAGCGGCCCGCCTCCGCGGCGGCTCGAAGAACTGCTCGCCCTCCAGGAAGCCGGCCTCGTTTCCTTCCTGGGCGCCGAAACGCGTGTGTCGGCGGACGAGGAACGCGGGGTCTTCGTCGCTTCCGGCGCGAGTTTCCCTGGCGAGACCGGGTCGACGCAGTCCGGGCTCGACGAGATCCCGAGGCGCAGCGTGCCTCCGGGTTCGGGTGGCCCCGCGTCGGCACCCGTCGAGCCGCCCGCGGACGAGCAGGCGGTGGCGAAAAGTGCGGTGAGCGCGAGTAAGGAAGTGGCGGCGGGACGGGACGCCGGGTGGCCTCCAGCGGGAACGGGGAGGGCGCTTTTGCTTGCGCCTGCCCGATTCACGCTAATCACGGCCTTGAGGCCCGCCCACATACTGAGTTCGGCTCCCAGCCCGCGAAACGTCCCACCTTTCCGCTTGACAGCCCCGAAAGTCCGTGAAGGCCTCCTTCCCTACTCTGAAGGTAGTGAAGGAGGCCTTCACGGACAGAGCAGGTCTAGCAGCGGTTGAGCATGTCCGTCAGCGCGGTCTTCTCCGCCGACTTGATGCTCAGCTTGTACTTGTATTTCACCGTGGTCCACATCTTCGCGTAGGTGCACCAGTAGCCGACGGTCGGCGGCTTCCAGGCGTCCGGCGACTTGTCACCCTTCTCCTGGTTGACGTTGTCGGTGACGGCGATCAGCTGCGGCGCGCTGAGGTCGTTCGCGAACGCCTGCCGCTGCGCGGTGGTCCACGACGACGCCCCGGTGCGCCACGCGGCGGCCAGCGGGACGACGTGGTCGATGTCCACATCGGACGCCGCGCGCCAGGTGGCGCCGTCGTACGGGCTGAACCAGCTGCCGGAGACGGCGGCGCAACTGCTGTCCTGCTGCACGTTCGTGCCGTCCCGCTTCAGCACGACCTCGCGGGTGTTGCAGCTGTTGCCCTGGTCGGACCAGTGCGGGAACTTGTCGCGGCTGTACCCGGTCGACGAACCGTCCGGCTTGACGGTCAGCGCGGCGAGCTGGGTCTTGGCGGTGTCCGCCGACGGGATGCCCGGGGGTGTCGCTTCGGCGACACCCACCACGCCCGCGGAGACGATCGCCGAGACGGCGAGGACGGTGAAGGAGCGACGAACGGCAAGCACAGTTGGCATATTGCTGCCTCCGTGTCAGGTTTGGGGACCTGGTCACCATGCGGGACGGATATGACCCACGCAACACCATCGGATGACACTCTGCTGGCTATTCGTGAACGGAAGGTGTCACGAGCAGGTAGGACAGGGTGTCCGCCGCCGAAAAATCTTCGGAAAGTCCAGCTGATGGTTCTGAGCCGAACGGGCTAGTCCAGCCCGCGGACCAGCCGGAGGTCTTCGGTGTGCCGGTACCAGGTCCACCGGCTCATCGCGCGTGGATGGGCGACGCCGTCGATGCTCGGCCGGGTCGGGATGCAGCCGAGCTGGAACGCCCGCGCGTAATGCGTCGAAGGCCGTTTGAACAGCGTCCCCTTGGTCACCCGGACCATCAGCCCTGGGCCGCTCGTGTCCGGCTCGACCTCGATCGAGCGCGCGGGCCCGCGCAGGACGGTGTGCTCGTCGCAGTAGGCCACCCCGCGGATCATCCCGATCACCCCGCGCCCGACCAGCACCCCGCCGGTGTCGTCGCGGATCAGCGGCACCGGGTCGACCTCGCCACGCAGGGCGAGCGAGAGGGCGCGCAGCGGCTGCGTCGGCAGGCTCCAGATACGGGCGACGTCGGAGTCCGGCGACGACGGCACGAAGCCGAGCGACACGCCCGAGAGCTGTTCTTTTCGTAACAGCCGCAGCGCGACGGCCGCGAGGTCCGCGTCGGTGCCCGCGACCACCAGATGATCGTGTTGCCCCAGCAAGGGGTCGATATCCGCCTTGCCGGGGCGGCTCGGGACGTGCACCATTTCGACGTCGTCGATCTCCGGGAGTGTGGGCTCGCCCTCCGGACAGACCACCACTATTCCGCGCACCCGAAGGCCCTCCGTTACGCTCATGCACCGGCATTTACCAGCGCCAAACCACCAGTCGCCGAACACCTGGAGTGTCACATGCCGGCCATCGTGCTGATCGGGGCCCAATGGGGGGACGAGGGCAAGGGCAAGGCCACCGACCTGCTCGGCGACCGCGTCCAGTGGATCGTGCGTTACCAAGGCGGTAACAACGCGGGCCACACCGTAGTCCTTCCCGACGGGCAGAACTTCGCCCTCCACCTCATCCCGTCCGGGATCCTCACGCCGGGCGTCACCAACGTCATCGGCAACGGTGTCGTCATCGACCCGGGCGTGCTGCTCGACGAACTCGCCGGGCTGGAAGAACGCGACGTCGACACCAGCAAGCTGCTGATCTCCGCCGACGCGCATTTGATCATGCCGTACCACGTGGCGATCGATAAGGTCACCGAGCGTTACCTCGGCAGCCGCAAGATCGGCACCACCGGCCGCGGCATCGGCCCCTGCTACCAGGACAAGATCGCCCGCGTCGGCGTCCGCGTGCAGGACCTGCTCGACGAGAAGATCTTCCGGCAGAAGGTCGAGTCGGCACTGGAGTTCAAGAACCAGGTGCTGGTCAAGGTCTACAACCGCAAGGCGCTGGACGCGAACCAGGTCGCCGACGAGGTGCTGGCCGCGGGCGAGAAGTTCGCGCACCGCATCGCCGACACGCGCCTCCAGCTCAACCAGGCCCTCGAACGCGGCGAGACCGTGCTGCTCGAAGGCTCGCAGGGCACCCTCCTCGACGTCGACCACGGCACCTACCCGTTCGTGACGTCGTCGAACCCGACCTCCGGCGGCGCGAGCGCGGGTTCGGGCATCGGCCCCGGCAAGATCGACACCGTGCTGGGCATCCTCAAGGCCTACACCACGCGTGTCGGCTCCGGCCCGTTCCCGACCGAGCTGGACGACGAGTCCGGCGAGTACCTGCGCAAACAGGGCGGCGAGTTCGGCGTCACCACCGGCCGCTCGCGGCGCACCGGCTGGTTCGACGCGGTCATCGCGCGCTACGCGGTGCGGGTCAACGGCATCACCGACTACTTCCTCACCAAGCTGGACGTGCTGTCCGGCCTGGAGAAGGTGCCGGTGTGCGTCGGCTACGAGGTCGACGGCTTCCGGACGTACGACATGCCGATGACGCAGACCGACGTGCACCACGCGCTGCCGATCTACGAAGAGCTGCCGGGCTGGTTCGAGGACATTTCGGGCTGCCGCACCTTCGAAGAGCTGCCGGCCAACGCGCGGGCCTACGTCGAGCGGCTCGAAGAGCTGTCGGGCGCGCGGATCTCGGCGATCGGCGTCGGACCGGGCCGCGAGCAGACGATCGTGCGGCACGAGTTCGTCTGACCCCTCGCGCGTGCAAGGAAAGGTCCTTTCATTGCAAAATCTGCAATGAAAGGACCTTTCCTTGCGTCTCAGGCGAGCGAGGTCTTCACCGGCGTCGGGTTCCGGAACAGGTCCAGCACCGGGCAGTGTTCGTCCACCTGCCGCTTCAGGTCCTCGTAGACCTCCGCGTCCGCGGGGCGAGTCTCCGAGAACCCGAAGAACCCGTGCAGGTCGATGTCGCCGTCCACGGTCACCTTCACGCCTTCGAGCGGCACACCGAGCTTCGCCGCCCAGAACTGATAGGTGATCACCTGGCACGAGCCCAGCGCGTATTCGACCGGGTTCGCCGCGGTGTCGGTGCCGCCGAGCGCGGCGGGCTCGTCGACGGCGAACGAGTGGTCGCGCACCCGCACGTCGACCCGCGTCGCGGTTCCGGGGGGCAGCGCGTTGGCGACGCTGAACGAGACGGCGGTCTTGGTTCCTTCGATGACATCGGTCAACGACATCGGGTCTCTCCAAAATCGAGGTGTCGGACGCCGCCCAGGGTGGGGCTACACCGGGATCCGCGCGCATGATCCCAACTGGTGAACGGCGAAATATCCTTTAGGCAGCATGGTTAGCGTTGAACATGACCATCGGAGTGGCACTCCCGTCCGGGGACACCGCGGACGCCGTCAACATCGTCGACGAACTCATCACGCAGACCCGGCAGGCCGCCGACGCGGGCCTGACGTCCGTCTGGTTCTCGCAGCAGATGGAGCACGACGCGATCACCGTCGCCGCCCTCGCGGGGCGCGCGGTCGCGGGAATCACCGTCGGGACCGGCGTCGTCCCGATCTACCCGCGACATCCGTTGCTGATCACCGGTCTCGCGCAAACGGCACAGGCCGCCACCGGCGGCCGATTCGTCCTCGGCCTCGGAACCGGTGCGAAGAACTGGCTCGAACCGGCGTACGGCATCGAGTACCCGTCGCCGATCAAGCACCTTCGCGAGTACCTCACGATCCTTCGGCAAGTGCTCGACGGCGGCGAAGTCGATTTCCGCGGCGAGACGGTCCGGGCGCACGCCAAGGGCTTCGCGGCTTCGCTGTCTGTCGCGGGGTCTTCGGGCATCCCGGTGATCATCGCGGCGATGGGACGGCAGGCGCTGCGAGTCACCGGCGAACTCGCCGACGGCACGATCCCCTTCCTCGCCGGGCCGAAAGCCCTTTCCGGGCTCATCGTCCCGGAGATCACCAAGGCCGCCGCCGGTCGTCCGGCGCCGCGGATCATCGCGATGGTCCCGGTCGTCGTGACCGACGATCCCGGCGCCGTACGCGCCCAGGTCGACCGGCAATACGCCTTCTTCCGCGACATCCCTTCCTATCGCGCGATCTTCGACGCCCAGGGCGCGGACTCCGCCGGTGACCTGGTGATCGCCGGGGACGAGGAGACCGTCGCGGCCGAGATCCGGCGGTACTTCGACGCCGGGGCGACCGAGGTCGTCGCGACGCAGAGCGGCATCCGGAACGCGGAAGAGCGGCTTCGCACCTGGAGCGTCCTCGGAGACCTCGCCCAGCGCTGACTCACGTGTCATGAAAGGGGCGTTCAGGACATCCAGGGGCCCAGTGGCCTTGCTCACAGCGTTCGGATTGTGCATACTCGTGCGCATAGCGAACACAGTTGGAGGTCTCCAATGTCCCCTGCCGCGGCCCGTTCGTGGGTGGTCCCACTCGCCTGGACGGCGGTACTGCTCGACGGATTCGATCTGGTCGTCCTGGGCACGGTGCTGCCCGCGCTGCTCCGTGACCACGTCTGGGACCTGACACCCGGCACGGCGTCGGTGATCTCGACGTTCGGCCTGATCGGCATGATGATCGGCGCGATGGCGATCGGCACGATCACCGATCTCATCGGCCGTCGCAAGGCGCTGATCATCGCGGTCACGGCCTTCTCGGCGTTCACCGCGCTCTGCGCGATCTCGCCGTCGGCGTTCGTCTTCGGTCTGCTGCGTTTCCTCGCCGGGCTGGGTCTCGGCGGCTGTCTGCCGACGGCGATCGCGCTGGTCACCGAGTACGCCCGCAAGGGGAAGGGCGGCAGCGCGACCACCACGGTGATGACCGGCTACCACGTCGGCGCGGTGCTCACGGCCCTGCTCGGCATCTGGCTGATCCAGCCGCTCGGCTGGCGCGCGATGTTCGTGGCCGGCGCGCTGCCCGCGCTCGTGCTGGTACCGCTGATGATCAAGTACCTGCCGGAATCCGAGTCTTTCGAGCGGGCGCGGGAGACGCAGGAGAAGTCGGCGACACAGGTTGTCGGCGGACTGTTCCGCGGCGGGTTCCTGCGCGCCACCATCGCGTTCTGGGTGACGTCGTTCATGGGGCTGCTGCTGGTCTACGGGCTCAACACCTGGCTGCCGGAGATCATGCGCCAGGCCGGGTATCCGCTGGGCGCGGCGCTCGGGCTGCTGCTCACGCTGAACCTCGGCGGCGTCGTCGGCCTGCTCGTCGCGGGCCGGGTGGCGGACAAGGTCGGCGTGCGGCCGGCGGTGATCTTCTGGTTCCTCGGGGCGGCGGTGTTCCTGGCCCTGCTGAGTGTGAAGCTGCCCGCTGTCGGCCTGTACGTGGCCGTGTTCCTCACCGGCGGTTTCGTGTTCAGCGCGCAGGTGCTCGTGTACGCCTACATCGGCAAGACGTACCCGGACGTCATGCGTGCCACCGGGATCGGCTGGGCGGCCGGTGTCGGCCGCGTCGGCGCGATCTGCGGCCCGATCCTCGGCGGTGCGCTGCTGACTGCCGGAATCGCTTACCCGTGGGGTTTCTACGCCTTCGCCGGAGTCGGGGCGCTGGGAGCGGCCGCGGTGACCGTAGTCCGCGCCGGCCGCTCCCGGGAGGAGACCGCTACCCCAATTCCTTGAGTTCCTTTTCCACCGCGGCGAGTTCTTCCTCGGAGCCCTGCACCTTCGGGCCTGTGAACCACTTGCGCGCCGAGGCGAACCACCACACCGCCGCACCACCGAGTACGACAAGGAAGGCGATGGGCGTGTAGTTGAAACTGTCGATGGTGATCGGTGATCCCTGCGGAAGCATGAACAGCACGAAGATGAAGCACACCCAGACGGTCGCGACGGTCCCGACGAGCTTCCCCCAGCGGCCGAGGTTCCACGGTCCGGGTTCGAAGTCGTCGCCCTTGCGCACCCGCAGGAACACCGGGATCACATAGGCCACGTAAAGGCCGACGACGGCGATCGAGGTCACCGCCGCGTAGGCGGTCGCGCTCCACAGGTACGGCAGGGCGAGCAGGAGCGCGCCGCCCGCGGCCAGCCACACCGCGTTGGTCGGAGTCTGGGTGCGCTTGTTGATGCGGTGCCAGAACTTGGAACCCGGGATCGCGCCGTCGCGAGCGAAGGCGTAGATCATCCGCGAGTTCGCGGTCACCGACGCCATTCCGCAGAACAGCTGTGCGCCGATGCAGATCAGCAACAGGAACTTGCCGGTCGTCGCGCCGGTCGCGTCGATGAAGATCTGCGCGGGCGGCACCCCGGTTTCGGAGCCGACGGCGCCCTCATAGTCCTGGATGGCGAAAGTGAGGCCGATCAGCAGGATCCAGCCGGCGATCAGGGAGACGAGGATCGAGTTGATGATCCCGCGAGGTCCGGCCTTCGCCGCGTTCTTGGTCTCCTCGGTCATATGGGCCGAGGCGTCGTATCCGGTGAGTGTGTACTGCGCGAGCAGGAGGCCCAGTAAGAAGACGTAGACAGGCGACGCCCAGCCGGTGTTGTTCACGAACTCGCCGAAGACGAACGACGCGTCCTGGTGTTTCTCGGGAACGATGATCAGCACCCCGACGATCACCAGCACACCCGCGAGATGCCACCACACGCTGATGCTGTTCAGCAGCGCGACGATCTTGACGCCGAAGGTGTTCAACAGTCCGTGGATCACGAGGATGATCGCCAGCAGCAGGATCGTGTGGCCCGGCGTCGCCTCGAAGCCGAACTGCAGGTCGAGAAAGGCGTTGAGGAACAGCGCCGCGCCGAAGTCGATCCCCGCGGTGACGGCGATCTGCCCGATGAGGTTGAACCAGCCGGTGAACCATGACCACGCCGCGCCGTTGCGCGGGGCGAGCTTCGCCGCCCAGTAGTAGAGGCCGCCCGCGGTCGGGTAGCTGGAGCAGACCTCGGCCATGCCCAGCCCGACCAGGATGACGAAGAGGCCGACCAGCGGCCAGCCCCAGATCATCGCGGCGGGCCCGCCGGTCTTCATGCCGAATCCGTAGAGGGTCAGGCAGCCGGAGAGGATCGAGATGATCGTGAAGGAGACGGCGAAGTTGGAGAAGGCCGACATCGTGCGCCGGAGCTCCTGCGCGTAGCCGAGTTGGTGGAGCCGGGCACTGTCTTCGTCGGCGGGTTCTGCGGCCTGCTTGTCAGAGACATCCATCGGGCACCCACTTAAAAGGTATGCGGACAGACCATTGAGATCCGCCGAAATTAGGCCCGTCGACCTGCGCATGTCAAGGTCCCGTCAAGAACCCCGTCCCCAGCTGTCAGGAAAGTGCCGTTCAGGACACTCACCGCCGCAGCGCAAGGACGGCGACGGGAGTAGAGAGGCCGCCGATCAGCCCCTGGCCGGGTGGGTCGTGAGTGGCGGTTCGGGCGCTCTTCAGGGGGTGGGCAAAGGCGGCGTGGTAATCGCGATCGATCGCTGGGGGATCGCGCCTTCGCCTCATGTGGCCACTCGGCGTGGTTGGTGGGCGGGTGAGTGTTACCGCGGGTGAGGGGTGTGTGGAAATCGGGACGTTGAGCGTCTCAATTTCCACACACCCCCTCACGTCTCCGTCGGGCACTGTGTGGATTTCTGGTCGTCCAACGCCCCAAAATCCACACAGTCGGCGTCCCGGGGCGGGCGTCACGTAGGGCCGCTGACCTGCACCACGAACACCGGACCCACCCGGTACCGGCGCCCTGGCTGCTTGAAGTACGTGAAGGCCCCCCTTCCTCGCGCCAGGCGCGAGGAAGGGGGGGCCTTCACGTACTTGGGGTCGAAACCTCAGCGCCCCCGGAACGCCTTCACGGCCTCCAGCGCGGTGTCCGGGTGGTCCGCGAAGTACCCGTCGACACCCGCCTTGAGGAACGCCTCCTGCTCGGCGAACGCGTTGCCGTATTCGGCGAGGTTCGCCGACGAGCGCAGGCTCTGCGGGAGGAAGTTGTTCTCGTTGCGGAACGTGTACGGCCCGACCTTCAGCCCTGCCTGGTGCGCGTCGGCGACCAGCTTGGTCGGCTGCCCCAGCGCGCCGTTCACCACCGGGATGACCTGTGCCTTCTCCGGGCCCAGGTAGTCCGCGTACTTCGAGATCTCCTTCAGGCCCGCCGGCGTCACGAGGTCGGCGTACGTCCGCGGGTCGCCCTTGGCGACGAAGTCGGCCGGAGCGCCGGTCGCCGAAGTCAGCTGCAGCAGCGGCACCCGCACCTGGCGCGAAAGCGCGATCAGGTTCGACACCTCGAACGACTGGATGATCACCGGCGCCTTCGGGTGGTTGAGCCCGTTGCGCTTGAGCAGCTCGACCAGCTTCGGCTCGGTCGGGTTCTTGATCGAGGAGAAGTAGGTCGAGTGCTTGATCTCCGGGTACGTCCCCAGTTCACGGCGCAGTTCGCGGCCCAGGCGGCGCGTCAGGTCGATGACCTCCTGGTAGGTGGCGATCTGGTAGCGGCCGTCGTAGATCTTGTTGTTCGGCCGCAGCTGCGGGATCCGCTCGGTCGCGCGCAGGGTCTTCAGCTCGGCGAGTGTGAAGTCCTCGGTGAACCAGCCGGTGAACGACGTGCCGTCGATGACCTTCGTCGTCTTCCGGTTCGCGAACTCGGGGTGCTTCGCGACGTCGGTGGTCCCGCCGATCTCGTTCTCGTGCCGCGCGACGAGCTGGCCGTCCTTGGTGGGCACGAGGTCGACGTCGACCCAGTCGACGCCCTGGCGGTAGGCGAACTCATACGAGGCGAGCGTGTGCTCCGGGCGGTAGCCGGGGGCGCCGCGGTGTCCGACGATCACCGGACCATCGTGACCCTTCGCCAGCGCCGACACATCTTGGGCGCTCGGCTCGGCAGCGCCTGCCAGCCCTGTGACGCTGAGTACGGCGAGTCCGGACAGGGCGAGCACGCCCAGGCGCTTTCGCATGGTGGGTAACCTCTTTCGCTTGAACTCGGGGTACCGCGCAACCCTTGACGCAGGAGGCGTCCGGACGGCGAAGACGGACCGGCGGAGCGCTGACCGCCGGGTGAACGCCGGATGGAACCACCCGCTCGAGGACGGCGACCTGTTCGGGGCTGTGTTGATCGGTGACCCGCGACCGCGATCGCATCGCCGGGTCAGGTTCGTGTTTTCGCAGGTCAGACGTTATGGTGCCCCGCCGCCACGATAGCGGGGCCTCCGGCCGGGGCGGGTTTCACGTGGCTCCGCCGACAGGGCGTCTCCGGCCCGGTTACCCTGTGCGTCGTGCGCGTACTGGTAATCGGGTCCGGCGCCCGTGAGCATGCACTCGTCCTCGCGGTCGCGGAAGACCCTTCCGTCACCGCGCTGGCCTGTGCCCCGGGCAACGCCGGCACCGCGGCGGTGGCCGAACAACTCGGCGTGGACGCGGCCGACCCCGAGTCCGTCTCCGCCCTCGCCAAGCGGTGGCAGGCGGATCTGGTGGTGGTCGGTCCCGAGGTCCCGCTGGTGGCCGGTGTCGCCGACGCGGTCCGGAAGGCGGGCATCGCCTGCTTCGGTCCGTCCGCGTCCGCGGCAAGGATCGAGGGTTCGAAGGCGTTCGCGAAGGACGTCATGGCGGCCGCGAAGGTGCCGACGGCGCACTGCGAGGTCGTCGACAACCCGGCCCGCCTCGACGCCGCGCTCGGCCGCTTCGGCCCCACCTGGGTGGTCAAGGACGACGGCCTCGCCGCGGGCAAGGGTGTCGTGGTCACCACGGATGTCGACGTCGCGCGCAAGCACGCCCTGATGCTGCTCGACGGCGGGCACCCGGTGCTCCTGGAGTCCTTCCTCGACGGCCCTGAGGCCTCTCTCTTCTGCTTCGTCGACGGCCGCACGGTCGTCCCGTTGCTGCCCGCGCAGGACTTCAAGCGCGTCGGTGACGGCGACGCGGGCCCGAACACCGGCGGCATGGGCGCGTACGCCCCGTTGCCGTGGGCGCCGAAGGACCTGGTCGACGACGTCGTCGCCCGCATCGTGCAGCCCGTGGTCGACGAGCTCGACAACCGCGGTGCCACCTTCTCCGGCCTGCTCTACGCCGGTCTCGCGCTGACTTCCGAGGGCCCGCAGGTCATCGAGTTCAACTGCCGTTTCGGCGACCCGGAGACCCAGGTCGTCCTGGCGCTGCTACGCAGCCCGCTCGGCAAGGTCCTGCACGCGACGGCGACCGGCGAACTCGCCGATCTGCCGCCGCTGGAGTGGGACTCCGGCGCGGCGGTCACCGTCGTGCTCGCCGCCGACGGCTACCCCGGCAAGCCGAGGACCGGCGACGTCATCACCGGTGGCGAGCTCGAAGGCGTGCTCCACGCCGGCACCCGCCGCCGTGACGACGGTGCCGTCGTCTCCTCCGGCGGCCGCGTGCTGTCGGTGGTCGGCACCGGCAAGAACCTGAAGGCCGCCCGCAAGGACGCCTACGCGACGGTCGAGAAGGTCCACCTGGCCGGCTCCCACCACCGCACCGACATCGCCCTGCTCGCCGCCAAGGGAGAGATCGTCACCCCGGTCTCGTGAATTCCGGACGGAACCGCTCCGGCTAACGGTGCGTCTAACCCGGTATTTCCTGAGAAGCTTAGGCGCTCGATACATCGGCGTTGGTAGCCTCGACAGGGCGAACGGTCACCGTGCGTGTTTCCAAGGGGTGGGGAATGGCAGCATCGAGCAAGGTCCAGGACCTCACGTCGGCGGTCCCGACGCCACCGTCGGTGGCCGACATCAGAGTCGACCCGTCGAAGCTGCTCGAAGTGGCGAAGATCGTCGAAGAGCAGGTCGACGCGTTGCAGGACAAGCTCATGACGCGGCTCGACCAGCTGCGGATCGACACTCCGGCCAATGACACCGTGAGCGTGCACGCGACCAGCGTCTGGAACGAGCTCGTGGCCGACGGCGACCAGTCGTACGCCGCGCAGGTCCGGGCGTACGTGGCCGGTCTGCGGGGCCTGGTCAACCAGCTCCGCACGGCGGCCAAGGAGTACAAGACCAGTGATGCGGACAAGGCCGCCGCGTTCGGGGACCGTGGTGTACACCGGGCGTAGGCCTCGTGTGCTGGTGACCGGCGGGGTGCTCACCCTCGTGCTGGCCGGATGCGCCACGGACACGGGCGGGCAGGCGTTCCCCGACGAACCCGCGCTGGCCTCGGCCACGCAGGGCGCCAAAGCGTCGGCACTGCCTGCCAGGCCCGCCGAACTGAGCCTGCAGGGCGTCGATCCGTGTGCCCTGCTCACCGATCCGCAGCTCGACCAGCTCAAGATCAACAGCAAACCGCGCGCGGCGGCGGAACCGATCGACGGCCCGACCTGTGTCCTCGACTCGGACGCCGCGCAGCCCTTCCATGGCTATTACGTCCGCACGATCACCGCGGACGTCGAAGAGTGGTTCACCGGCAAGCGCCGCAAGAACAGCATGACGACGGAACCGACGGCGGTCGGCGGGTTCCCGGCCATCCGGAACCACCGTGACGTCGGCACGCCGGGCGACTGCGAAACGCTCGTCGGTGTCGCTCAGGGACAGACGCTGGCGGTGCGGGCGGTCGCCGTCACCGCCGGCGCGTTCACCATGCCGCAGCTGTGTGAAATGTCCGCACAGGCGGCCGACTCGGCTTTGCAGACCTTGAAAGCACGCAACTAGGGAGGGCGGCGTGAACGTTTCCGACCTCGCGGGCAGGCTCCGCGATCTTCGGTTCGACGGCTACACCGACACCGGGATCGCGACCGAGATCGAACGCTTCCGCAGCGGTGACGGCACCGGCAGTATCGGTATCGCCGTCGACGCGTTGAAATCCGTCGCGGGCGCGCTCGCGGACACCGACAAGACGCTGCGTGACGAGCTGGGCAAGCTCGGCGTGGAATGGCAGAGCGAGGCCGGTGGCGCCGCCGGTCAGGTGTTCACCGAACAGGCCGGCTTCTCCCAGGACGCGAACTCGAAGGTCTCGCACTCCGCGGAGATGATCTTCGCGCAGGGTGAGGCCTTCAACCGGACCCTGCACAAGCTCCCGGATCCGGAAGTGGTCCGGAAGGGCGCCGGCGGCCTGACCATCGGTGACGTCGTCCTGAGTCTCATCGGGTTCGAGACCGACCACGCCAAGAGCGTCAGCGCCGCGAACAACGCGCGGGCGCAGGCACAGGAGGCGTTGAACGACTACGCCAAGACGAGCGGCGAGAACCTGCTGTCGACCGACACGCTGGCCGACCCGCAGGCGATGAACCTGACCCAGACCACGACGGCCGCCGGAGCCGGTGGCGGTTCCGCCCCGCTCGACCTGGCGGGCACGGCCACGGACCTGACCCCGGACGGCAGTGTGCGGCCCGCGTCGGCCGCCGTCGAATCGAAGTACGTGCCGCCGGTCGCGCAGCCCGTCGGCAACCCGAAGGCGCCGTCCTACGACGCGCCGACCCCTGCCTACGGCGTCGCCATGGGCGGCGGGACGGCACGCAAAACCGGTGCGTCGGCGCCGAACGCCGGGGCCACGGCTCCCGCGGCCGCCGCCCCGACCACGCCGTCCGGCACGTCGAGGCCGGCTCCCTCGCCGGGGGCCGGCTGGGTGACGCCGAACCGGCCGTCCCCACAGCCCGAACAGGGCAGGCCGTCGTACCCGGTCACCGGCTCGCCGACCTCGCCGCCGTTCGTTCCGCCGGGCGCGCCGAACACCCCGAACGTCCCGCCGGGTCAGTCCACCGGCAGCGCGCCGCCGAACAGCACCACGTCGGCGCAGCCGGTCGGCAAAGCGTTCGGCACCGGCCCCGGTCTCGACAGCGCTGTCGGCAAGGGCCCGGGCTCCAGTTCGGGTCCCGGTGTCTTCGGCAACGTCGGTGGTGGCGCGGGCGGCGACCAGGCGCTCGGCAAGGGCCGCTCGGTCGGCTCCGGACCGCAGGCGCCGATGGCCCCCGGCAACGAATCCGGCCGCGGTTTCCCCGCCGTCCCGAAGATCACCGGCCCGGCCGCGGGCGACCTGGGTGCCGGTGCCGCGGCGCTCGGCGCCGGTGTCGCCGGTGGTGCGCTGAGCGGCGACAGGGAACGCGACCGCCGTCCCCGTCAGGAAGGCGGCGTGAAGCCGACCCGCCAGCTCCCGATCGGCGAGCTTCCCGAAGAGGAGGCCATGCGGCGCTCGGAGAAGATCGGCGCGAAGCAGCCGAAGCCCGAGTCGAAGTTCATGGAGCGCGCGGCCACCCAGGACGTCGAAGAGGACGCGGAGCACATCAGGCGTTACGGCGTCGACGACAAGGATCTGTTCACCGACGAGCGGCTGGTTTCGCCGGACGTGATCGGTGACCACGGCAACCGGGAAGCGCGCTGAACCTGTGCCGAACGACAACGGCAGCCTGGTGCTGTCCGCACTCGAGTTCGAAATGCTCTGGGAAGCCGAACGGCTGCCCGGCCGCCATGTCGCACTCGACGTGCCGAGCCCCGGAACGACCCACACGGAGCGGGCGGCGCTGATCGAAGAGGCCTGGGAATCCCTGCGCGCGCGAGGTCTCGCGCGGGGACACCAGGCGTCGGGCGAGCTGGTCGACATGCTGAACCTGTTCGCGCACCCCCGCGTCGCGATCGACGTCTGGGTGTGGACCGACCGCGAGATCAAGGGCCAGGCGGTGAGCGTCGGCAACCAGGCCTTGCTCGGCGTGATCGACTCCGGTCAGGTGTGGCTGATCCCCGCCAGGGAGAGCTCCCTCGCCGAGGCCGCGGTCTCGGTCGCGGGGGATCTCGGCCCCGGCGTCGGCCAGTCGATCAGCATCCCGCACGACGTCCTCGTCCAGGCCGACGCCGCCGCCCGCGGCGACGCGAAAGCCCTGGTCACCGCGCTGGAAGACCTGGACGTGCCCCTCTGGCAGGCCCAGGAGGTGGCGGGCATGCTGCTCGGCCAGGAGGCGCGCGGCCAGTTCGGTGTCGAACGCGCAGGCCGCGACGGCCGCCCCCGGCGGGCGGACAGCGTGGTCGCCTTCTACGACACGGACGCGGGCCGGTACCTGTTCCAGGTCGCGCGGAACCGGGACGGGCGGGATTGGGCGACCATCACCCCGGCGGACAACCAGTTGCTGGCGACCAGGATCCGGGAAGTCGCCGATTTCTGACTTGCCCGATTCGGTTGTTTCGCGAAGTCGATATCGGCGGGGTGGAAGTTGGCGTGGATGCGCGCACGGCCCACTGACGAGGTCTTAAAGTATGCGCGGGAACCGTCCTGATCGGCCGCGCGTCTGATCGGGCGGATACGAGTTTTTCCGTGAAGGGGATGACGAACCGTGCCTGTGTACGACCCGGAATCCATGGGGATCGCCGCCGGTCAGGTGGAGAAGCTCAAGGACGAGTTCGAGAAGACCAAAAAAGGCGTCACCGGGATGGATGACGAGAAGGAAAGCCCCTTCGGCGGAGTGGACGAGCACGGCGACGCGCAGGGCGCGGTCGGCAAGTTCAAACAGGGAGTCCACAACGAATTCGATTCGGCCGGTCAGCTGATGGAGGCCACCGCCTTCGTGCTGCGAAAGGCGGCGGGGCTGATCAAGGAGACCGAAGCGGTCCACGTGGACAACCTGAAGGTGCACGGAGACCTGTGACGATTCGCCAGGCCGGGGGCCGGAGAACAAGGGGGCTTGAGCAGTGGGTTTGAACGGTGTCGGCGCCGGGGTGCCGGACGGCTGGGGCGAACTGGTCAAGAAGGCCGAGCAGATCGAAAAGGTGAACCTGGCCGCCATTCAGAATGCCTCGAAGCAGTTCAAGACGGCCGCTGACAACGCGGGCGACCACAGCGCGGCGTTGTCCAACTCGACCCAAGCGTTGAACGGCGGGGTCTGGGCCGGGCCCGCCGCGGACGCCTTCTTCGAGTACGTCAAGTCGATCACCAAGGCCGGGAAGAACGTCGAAGAGCAGCTGGGCAAGGTCGTCGACGACCTCGACCGTGTCCACGCCGATCTCGGCAACATCAAGACCCAGGTCGCCGACGCCTACAAGGGCGCCGAGGAAGCGATCAACAAGCGGAACACCCAGGCGGAGACGGACAAGAACGCGGCGATCCAGGCCGCCGCGCAGGCCGAGAAGGATCACAAGCCGGCGCCGAGCCCTTCGGCCGACGAGATCATCCAGAAGGCCAAGACCGACATCAACAAGATCGCCGGCGACGCCGACACCCGGGTCAAGGGCCTGCTCGACCAGGCCAACCAGATGATCCAGAAGTCCCAAGAGCTGATGAAGAAGGACATCGAGGGCGGCTACTCGAAGGTCCCGATGCCCGGCAAGGACGGCAGCGTCCCCAAGCGCACCGGCGGTCTCCACGCCGGAGGCGGTGGCGGCGGTGGAGGAGGCGGCGGTGGCGGTGGGGGCGGCGGCCTCGGGCCGAGCGGTGGCCCGCCGTCGACGACGCCGCCGGGCAACGTCCAGCAGTGGATCCAGGAGGCCATCAAGATCCTGCAGGCCAACGGGATCCCGGTGACCGAGGCGGATATCCAGAAGATCTGGACGATCATCGAGAAGGAGTCCGGCGGTAACCCCAACGCCATCAACAACTGGGACTCCAACGCGGCGAAGGGCACGCCGTCCAAGGGGTTGATGCAGTGCATCGACCCGACCTTCAACGCGCACAAGCTTCCCGGGCACGACGACATCTACAACCCGGTGGACAACATCATCGCGGGCGTCCGGTACACGTTCTCGCGATACGGCGGCTTCGAGGGGCACCCGGGGCTGAAGTCCATGGCCGGCGGCGGCGGGTACCAGGGCTACTAGCGACCTCGTGAGTGTCGTTTCGGGTTATAGAGGGGTAAGGCAAACGTGGCGTGCCGGAGTTGACGGTAGGGGCGGGACTCGCCGACAAGGCACCTTTCCAACTGTTCATTACGGACTTTTTCCGCGGTGACAGTGTCCGACTTGGGTGATTTGCCCGGCTTGGCGAGGGGGTCGTGGGGGGGGGTTTTGGGTTTTTCCCCCAACACCCCCCCCCCCCCCCCCCCCCCCCCCCCCCCCCCCCCCACCCACCCGAAACCCCGACCGCGACAAAGAGTCCTTCTGAGCACCCTCCTCTCCCAAATCC
>NZ_JBWKEB010000001.1:75690-115987 GCF_056435665.1 Amycolatopsis sp. NPDC043887 | reverse complement strand
GGCGACGTTTTCCGGTTGGTTGTTTTTTCTTGTTTTGAGGGGTTGTTCGGGGTCTGTTTTTGGTTTCCCACCCAAAAACCCCCCCCACGACCCGATTCGCCAAACCGGGCATATGGCCTTGAAGCAGATATTTCGTCACTGGAAAGCGTCCTTGTGGACGCTCAGAGCGCGGCTGACTGCCGCCTCTCTTCTTTGACCCCAGCGAAGAGGCCCTTCACCGCAGAGGCTCGGTCACGCCACATTTGACTCACCCCTCAAGAGAACCCGAAACGCCACTCACGGCCAACGGAGGGGCTGGCCGCCACGCCGACTGGGCCACCCACGCCCTCGATGGGTTCTCCTCGCAGGCAAGTTAGCCTCACCCGCATGTCCTTCCCTGGCCCTGCCGCACGTTCCGCCGTCCCGCCGTTCCACGTCATGGACGTCCTTTCGGCCGCGCAGGCGCGGCAGCGCAGCCACGGGGACCTGGTCCCGCTGCTCGCGGGGCAGCCGTCCGCGCCGGCGCCGCGGCCCGTGCTCGAAGCGGCGCAGCGGGCGCTGAAGGACCACAACCTCGGCTACACCGAGCAACTCGGCATCCCGGAACTGCGTGAGGCCGTCGCGGAGCACTACAACCGCACCTACCCGGTCGACGTGAGCCCGCAGGACGTCATCATGACGACCGGTTCCTCCGGCGGCTTCCTGCTCTCGTTCCTCAGCGCCTTCGAGGCGGGTGACCGGGTCGCGATGGCGCGTCCCGGCTATCCGGCCTACCGGAACCTGCTGAAGGTGCTCGGTTGCGAGGTCGTCGAGTTCGCCACCGGGGCCGAGACGAACTTCCAGCCGACCGTCGCGCTGCTCGACGAACTGGGGCCGATCAAGGGGCTGATCGTGGCCAGCCCGAGCAATCCAACCGGTACCGTCTTGCCGCCGGGTGAACTGGCGGCGATCAGCGGCTGGTGCGCGTCACACGGCGTGCAGCTGATCAGCGACGAGATCTACCACGGGATCTCCTACGGCGCCGGACTCGATTGCGCCTGGCAGTACGGCGACGAGGCGCTCGTCCTCGGCTCGTTCTCCAAGTACTTCGCCATGACCGGCTGGCGGCTCGGCTGGATGCTCGCGCCCCAGCGGCTGCATCGCGCGATCGACGTCCTGACCGGCAACTTCACCATCTGCCCGCCCGCGGTCTCCCAGTACGCCGCGGTCGCCGCGTTCACCCCGGAGGCGTACGCGGAGGCCGACGGCCACGTCGAGCGCTACCGGGCCAACCGCGATGTGCTCTTCGCCGGCCTCAAAGGCATCGGCATCGACAAGCTCGCGCCGGCCGAAGGCGCCTTCTACGCGTACGCCGACGTCTCCGCGTACACGAACGACAGCCTCAGCTGGTGCCAGCGGCTCCTCGCCGACACCGGTGTCGCGATCGCTCCCGGGATCGACTTCGACGTGAGCGACGGCGGCCGGTTCGTGCGGTTCTCCTTCGCGGGCTCGCGCGAGGACATCGACGAGGGCGTCCGCAGGCTCGGCGACTGGCTCGCTCAGGGGGAACCCGGAATTCACCCTGAACGTTAGGCAGAACGAAGGCGCTCGCGAGCTCCGCCTGACAACCTGGACTCACCGGGCCCGCACGGGCACGGTGAGGCAATCGGAGGATGCCATGTTCTGGAAGATCGTCGGCGGGCTGATCCTGGCTTGGGTGGCCTTCATGGTGCTCGGATCCGTGCTCGGTTTCCTCGTGAAGGCCGTCTTTTGGATCGCCGTCATCGGCGGCGCGGTCTTCCTCGGCACGGCCGCGTACGGCGCCATCAAGGGCAAGGGCACCCCGAAGCAACTCCGCCGTTAGGGCTTACGCGCCACCCCGCCGAGCGACGTGAAGTTCACGGGCGAAAGCGGGGTGAAGCGCGGCCCGTCCGGCCACCACAGGTGCGGATAGGTCAGGCCGGGCTCCATGAGATCGAGTCCCTCGAAGAAGGACTCGATCTCCTCGCGCGTCCGGTACAGCGTGTCCAGCCCTGTGCCGTCGAAGCGCTTCTCGAGTGACGTCGCGATGTCGGCCGCTTCGGAGCCGTCGGCGGGATTGTGCTGGTGCAGCAGCGCGACGAACGAGCCCGGCGCCAGCGCGTCGACGTAGGCGCGGACGATCTTCCGCGCCTCGTCGAGATCCTGGATGTGGTGGACGATCGCGCACAGGATCAGCCCGACCGGCCGGTCGAACTCCAGCCGGTGGGTGCGGGTGAGCTCCTCGATGACCTCGGCCGGTTCGGTGAGGTCGGCGGCCGTCATATGCGCGAAGTCGTTCGCCGCCAGCAGCGCGCGGCCGTGCGCCTGGACCACCGGATCGTGATCGACGTAGACGACCTGCGCCTCGGGGTTGTACCGCTGCGCGACCTGGTGCGTGTTCTCCACGGTCGGGAAGCCGGAACCGAGGTCGAGGAACTGGTCGATGCCTTCCCGGTCGGTCAGGTACCGCACGGTCCGGACCAGCCAGTGCCGGACCTCCTTGGTCATCGCCTGGGATTCCGGCGCGAGCTCCAGGATCTGGCGCAGCACCACCCGGTCGGCCTCGTAGTTGTCCTGGCCGCCCATCAGTGCGTCGAAGACCCGCGCGATGCTCGGCCGGTCGAAATCGACGGGCACGAACGGGCGTTGGTCCGCGGACATGGGCACCTACCGGGGATGAATCGGTTTGGACGAGTTCAGCGTAGGTCATCCGCTTCACCGCGCGTAAGCGGATGAGCGGCGAGGGTGAATTATTCCTCCGAAGAGCCGAAGCCGGATTTCGCCGTGGTCACGCCGACCCAGCGTTCCGCCCGCATCCCGACCGCCCGCGCACCGTCCACATTGGACTGTCGGTCGTCGAAGAACAGGCAGTCGGCCGGTTCGGCGCCGAGTTCGGCGAGCAGGATCCGGTAGATCTTCGCGTCGGGCTTCATGCAGCCGAGGTCACCCGAAAAGAGCTTCACGCGGAACAGCTTCGCCCACTCCTGCTCGCGCACCCAGCGGCCGAAGGTGGACGACGCGTTCGAGAGCAGCGCGAGCGCCGCGCCCGCCTCGTGCAGTCCTTCCAGCAGTTCGAGCACGTCGGGCTCGACGTGCGTCCAGCCGGTGACGTCGATGGCGGTCAGTTCGTCGGAGAACGCCTTGTCCACCGGGACGTCCAGCGCGCGGCCGATGCTCTGCCAGTACTCGAGGTCCGTGCCGCCGGAGTCGTACCGGACCCGTTCGGCCCAGTAGTGCGGTTCGAAGTCGGCGACTTCTAGGCCGAAGGCCTTGGCCAGGGTCGGCAGCGCGTCGGTGTGCGCGCTGATGACGTCGCCGTAGTCGAAGACGATCCAGTTCACGTTCAGCCCCCGGTCTTGATGCGTTGAAGGGTTTCCTCGATGTCCGCCGCCGAAAGGTCCCGGTGCGCCACGAACCGGATCCGGCCCGAGCTGGGCAGCGTCCGGATCCCGAGCCCGGCCAGCCACGCCAGCCTGCCTTCGAGGTCGGGAGCGGTCACTTGCACGATATTGGTTTCGGGAGTGTTGACCTCCCAGCCGTGCTCCGCGAGCCCGGTCGCGAGCCGTGTCGCGTTCTCGTGCGTCTCGGCGAGGTCGCCGATGCGATCCAGCGCGACCATGCAGGCCGCGGCCAGCACGCCGCCCTGGCGGATGCCGCCGCCGAGCATCTGGCGCATCCGCCGTGCCTTCTCGACGAACTCCGTGCTGCCCGCCACCACCGAGCCGACGGGCGCGCCGAGTCCCTTGGAGAAGCAAGCGGAAACGGTGTCGACGCCGACCGTGAGCGCCGCGGGCGGGATCCCCAGCGCGACCGACGCGTGCCAGATGCGGGCGCCGTCGAGGTGCACGGTCAGCCCGGCCTCCTTCGCCACCGCGACCAGCTGGGCGTGTTCGTCGGGCGGGGTGACCGCGCCACCGGCCGTGTTGTGCGTGTTCTCCAGGGACAGCAGCGGCGTGCGCATCGCGTAGTACGGCCCGCGCGGGACGCCGATCGCGGCCGAAAGCGTCTCCGGCGTCGGACGGCCCGGTCCGGCGTCGTGTTCCAGCGGCTCCGGCATACCACCCGCGAGCCAGGCGGCGGACCCGAGTTCGTCGGTGATCACGTGCGCGCCGCGCGGCGCGAGGAACCGGTCGCCGCGCTGGAGATGGCTGCTCAGCGCGATCAGGTTCGCCATGGTCCCGGTCGGTGTCCAGAGCGCGGCGGGCATGCCGAGCAGTTTCGCGGCGCGCTGTTCCAACGCGCCGACGGTCGGGTCGCCGTCGAGGACATTGTCGCCGACCTCGGCCTTCGCCATGGCCTGGCGCATGACGTCGTCCGGCCGGGTCACGGTGTCGGAGCGGAAATCGATCTGCGGGAGAGAGCGCGAGGTCACGGTACGATCACATCACATCGACGGGCCCGCCATGAATCTCCTCCCCGGCTGGTCCGCCACGCCCGCTCATGCAACCGTGGACGCCCCCGGTTCCGTCCTACCCACCGACGAGGCAAGAGCGGAGACAAAAACCGCGTGAACCAGCGCGACGAACAAGAGTTCGCGGAGTACTTCGCCGCGAAGCGGGACTCCGTGCGCAGGACCGCGTACATGCTCTGCGGTGACTGGCATCGTGCGGACGACCTCGCGCAGACGGCGTTCGTCGCGCTGCACCGGAGGTGGAAGAAGATCAGAGAACGGGCGGCGACCGACGCCTACGTACGGAAGACGCTGGTCAGGGCGGCCATCGACGAGTCGAGGCGGCCGTGGCGGCGGGAGTGGCAGACCGAGGAGCTGCCCGAGCCGCCGCAGGACGGCTTCGACCTCGGCGAACAGGTCGTCACCAGGGAAGACCTGCTGGCCGCGTTGCGCGAAGTGCCCCCGAAGCAACGGGCCGTGCTGGTGCTCAGGTTCTTCGAGGGGCTGGACGTCGGTGCGGCGGCGAAGGCGCTCGGCTGCAGCGAAGGAAACGTGAAGAGCCAGACCGCGCGCGGGCTGGCGAACCTCAGGCAGGTCATGGAGAAGGAGGAGGTGGCACGGGATGGACGAGAATGACCTGAAGGCGTTGTTCCGTGACGCCCCCGGCGAAGCGCCGTCGCCGACCTTCGACACCGCCGACGTGGTCCGCGCCTCCAAACGCGCCACCGCTCGACGCCGAAACGGTATCGCGGTGGCCTGTAGTGCGGTGGTTTTGGCCTTGGCCGGAGTGGGCATGTCCGGCGTGCTCGGCGGAACCGAGCTCCAGACGGGGAGCGCGGTCAAATCCGACAACGAAGCGGCTTCCGCGGAGCAACCCGGGGCGCAGTCCGCACGTCCTCTTGATAGCGGGGACCCCTCGAACTTCTCGAACCCGCCGCCTCAGCAGGGGGGCGGCGGGCCAGAGAGGACCGGCCAGAAGACGGCCGAAGGCACCTACGGGTGCGACCAGGTGGACCGGGAGCTCGCCACCGCCCTCGCTGGCGAGCTCCCGGTCCCCGTGGATGTCGCCAAGTCGACGCCCGGCGACCTCTGTACGACGGGAGCCAGGTCCGCGGGGTTCCAGGTGCCGGGCGGCACGGTCTCCGCCGCGGTTTACCCGGCGGGCTCGTCCGTCCCGGTGATGCCCACCGGAGCGGCCGAGGCGCGGCGGACCACCCCCAAGGGCTCTCTTGTGGTCGTGGTGAGCCTCGGCGACGGTTCGGGCAGGCCCGCCTTCCCCGAGTCCGACGTCGACAGGCTGGTCGGCGTGCTCGCCGCCCGCTACTGACCGAGCTGGCAAAATAGCCCGCCATGACCGCCGCAGCGACCACGCCAAAGGGTGAGCGACGCCGTGCCGAACTCATCGAGGCCGCCGCGTCGCTGCTGGCCGAGGGCGGTTTCGACGCCGTGCGACATCGTGCGGTCGCCGAACGCGCGGGGTTGCCGCTGGCTTCGACGACGTACTACTTCGATTCGCTCGAAGAGCTGGTCACCGCCGCGGTGGAACATCACGCGAAGGTGGAATTGGAGACCGGACGGCGACGTCTCGACGAGCTGGCGACCCGCAACCGCGGTGTCGAGGCCACCGTCGACCTGGTGCTGGACATGCTCCTCGGTCCGCTCCGCCCGGATCGCGAGGCCGACGCCGAAGCGGTCCTCCTGCGCTACGAACGCCTCGTCGGGACAGGCCGCCGCCCGTACCTTCGGCCCCTGATGCGGACGCTGTCCGCGCAGCTGTACGAGCTGCTCCACGAGATCTTCGCGCGCTCCGGCACGCCTGTGGACGCCACCGAGCTGGAGCGGCTCGTCGCCCTCGTCGACGGTGCCGTGGTCAACGCGCTGATCGAGGTCGACCCGGAGCCTCGGGCCGCCGCCGCCCGGATGCTGCAGGCCGCCCTCGCCTGAACTCTCGCGTTTCGTCCTCTGAATGCGGTGGTTCGTGACGCCAACTACCGCGTTCAGAGGACGAAACGCGGGGCGGGTTAGTCTGGCCGCGTGACGGACAAGCCCCGCATCCCCAACGTGCTCGCCGGCCGCTACGCCTCGCCTGAGCTGGTCGAACTGTGGTCCCCGGAACGCAAGGTCGTGCTGGAGCGTGAGCTCTGGCTCGCCGTGCTCCGCGCGCAGGCCGACCTCGGCGTCGAGGTGCCGGACGGTGTCGTCGCCGACTACGAACGCGTGCTGGAGCAGGTCGACCTCGACTCGATCGCCGCGCGCGAGCGGGTCACCCGGCACGACGTGAAGGCCCGCATCGAGGAGTTCAACGCGCTCGCCGGGCACGAGCACGTCCACAAGGGCATGACGTCGCGCGACCTGACCGAGAACGTCGAGCAGCTGCAGGTGCTGCGTTCGCTGGAGCTGGTGCGCGGCCGCGTCGGGGCGGTGCTGGCCCGGCTCGCCGCGATCGCGGTCGAGCACGCCGACACGGTGATGGCAGGTCGTTCGCACAACGTCGCCGCGCAGGCGACGACGCTGGGCAAGCGCTTCGCCACCGCCGCGGACGAACTGCTGGTCGCCTTCGACCGGCTCGAAAACCTCATCGGCCGCTACCCGCTGCGCGGGATCAAGGGCCCGGTCGGCACCGCGCAGGACATGCTCGACCTGCTCGGCGACGAGTCCACTTTGGACGAACTGGAGTCGCGGGTCGCGGCCCACCTCGGTTTCGAGAACGTGTTCACCAGCGTCGGCCAGGTGTACCCGCGCTCGCTCGACTTCGACGTGCTGTCCACCGTCGTCCAGCTCGCGGCCGCCCCGTCGAGCCTCGCGAAGACGATCCGCCTGATGGCGGGTCACGAGCTGGTCACCGAGGGCTTCAAGCCCGGGCAGGTCGGCTCGTCGGCCATGCCGCACAAGATGAACACCCGTTCGTGTGAGCGCGTCAACGGGCTCGCCGTGGTCCTGCGCGGCTACCTGTCGATGATCGGCGAACTCGCCGGCGACCAGTGGAACGAAGGCGACGTGTCCGACTCCGTCGTCCGCCGGGTCGCGCTGCCCGACGCGTTCTTCGCGCTCGACGGCCTGCTGGAGACCTTCCTCACGGTGCTGGCCGAATTCGGCGCCTTCCCGGCGGTCATCGGACGTGAGCTCGATCGCTATCTGCCGTTCCTCGCGACCACCAAGGTGCTCATGGCCTCGGTCCGCGCGGGTGTCGGGCGTGAAACCGCTCACGAGGCGATCAAGGAGAACGCCGTCGGCGTCGCGCTCGCGATGCGGGAGCAGGGGCTGGCGGAGAACGACCTCCTCGACCGGCTCGCCGCCGACGAGCGTATCCCGCTCGACCGCGGTGAGCTGGACAAACTCCTCGCGGACCGGATCTCGTTCACCGGTGTCGCGCCCCGTCAGGTGGCCGCGATCGCGTCGCGCGTCGCAGGCATTCTGGAGCGTTTCCCGGAGGCTGCGGGCTACTCGCCGGCACCGATCCTCTGACGTGTGAGCAGCCCCACCACGGGGCGTTCACAGAGTGAGACGAAGTTACTCGATCGGGCGAAATGCCTAATCTCGATCGCTGAACCCGGAGCGCCAGGCCGCCCATGAGGCGGCCTGGCGTGTTTGTATCGCGCCTTGCGCGCCGAAACCCACGGAAGAAGCGATGAGATCCACGCTGTCGAAATTCGTCGCCGTCGTCACGGCCGGAGCGGCCACCCTCGCCCTCGCCGCCTGTGGCTCCGGTGACGCGAGCGACCGGAAGCTGCGGGTCGGCACCCTGACCGACGCGCCGCCGTCCATCTACCTGGAGAACGGCACCTTCACCGGCTACGACAACGAGCTGCTGCGCGACATCGCGAAGCGCGAGGGCTTCGAGGTCGAGTTCGTCGGTACCGAGTTCGCCGGCCTGCTCGCCGCCGTCGCCTCCAACAAGTTCGACATCGGCAGCTCCACGATCTCCACCACCGAGGCCCGCAAGAAGACCGTCGCGTTCAGCAACGGCTACAGCACCGGGTTCACCACGATCCTCACCAAGAAGGGCGCGTCCCTCAAGGACGTCGGCGCTTTCAACGGCAAGCGGCTCGGCGTCGTGCAGGCGTCGGTGCAGGACGACTTCGCCAGCGGCAAGGTCCCGGGCGCCAACGTCGTCCGCTTCCCCGACTACAACGCCGGTTTCGCGCAGCTCAAGGCGGGCAGCCTCGACGGCTGGGTCGTGCCGAAGGACATCGGGCAGAAGTACATCGACCAGAACCCGGACGTGCCGCTGGAGTTCGGCTACACCGTCGAGACCAAGGACACGCCGTCCGCGTTCGCCGTCCGCAAGGACAACAAGGAACTGCTGAAGAAGCTCAACGACGGCCTCGCGAAGGCCGTGGCGGACGGCACCGTCGCCCGCCTGCACGCTCAGTTCTTCAAGACCGAGCCGCTGCCCAAGGAACTCGAAAAGGGCGGCCCCGGCCTGCCCGTCCAGAACGCGGGGGTCTGAAAACCATGAAGAAAACCTTGCTCGCCACGCTGGCCGCGGGTCTCGTCGCCGTCCTCGCCGCTTGTGGTGGCGGCGAGTCCTCCACCGAGAAGACCCTGCGCGTCGGGACACTGAGCGACGCGCCGCCGAACATCTACGTCGAGAACGGCAACTACACCGGTTTCGACAACGAGCTGCTGAAGGCCATCGCCGCCAAGCAGAACCTGAAGCTCGAGTTCGCCTCGACCGACTTCTCCTCGCTGCTGGGCCAGGTCGCGAACAACCAGTTCGACATCGGCAGCTCGGCCATCGCGCAGACCGACGAGCGCAAGAAGAACGTCGACTTCTCCAGCCCGTACAACTTCGAGGTCATGAGCATCCAGACCAAGGACGGCTCGCCGATCACCGAGGAGAAGGGCCTGTCCGGCAAGCGGGTCGCGGTCATCCAGGCGACCGTCGGTGACAAGTGGCTCACCTCGACGGTGCCCGACGCGCAGGCCGTGCGCTTCCCGGGATATGCCCCGGCGCTGGCCGCGCTCAAGAGCGGCGCCGTCGACGCCTACATCCTCGACCAGGCGATCGCCGAGACGAACGTCAAGGAGAGCGCCGACGTGAAGCTCAAGGTCGTCAAGTCCTTCACCACCGACGTGCCTCACGGCTTCGCGGTGAAGAAGGGCGACGCCGAGCTGCTCACCAAGATCAACGAGGGCCTGAAGCAGGTCATCGCCGACGGCACCTGGGTCAAGCTGCACGAGAAGTTCCTGCCGACGGCCCCGGTCCCGGACCAGTTCAAGGCGTGAGGATCACGATGAAGAAGTCACTCGCCGCCGCTGTCGGCGCCGTCCTCGTGGCGGTACTGGCGGCGTGCGGTGGAGGAGAGAACTCCAGTACAAGGCCGCTGCGCGTCGGCACGCTCAGCGACTCGAAACCCAACGCCTACCAGGAAAACGGCGTGTTCACCGGTTTCGACAACGAGCTGCTGAAGGCCATCGCCGCGCACCAGAACCTGAAACTCGAGTTCGTCTCCACCGAGTTCTCGACCCTGCTGAGCCAGGTCGCCAACGGCAAGTTCGACATCGGCAGTTCGGGGATCGCGCAGACCGACGAACGCCGCAAGACGGTCGACTTCTCGGCGCCGTACAACTACCAGTCGCTCGGCATCGAGGCCCGCGAGGGCACCGGTATCACCGACGAGAACTCCTTGGCCGGTAAGCGGATCGGGGTCGTGCAGGGCACGGTGTCGGACAGCTGGCTGGCGGCCAACGCGCCCACCGCGCAGGCCGTCAAGTTCCCGCAGGACGCCGCCGCCCTCGCCGCGCTCAAATCGGGCGCGATCGACGGCGCGATCTTCGACCAGGCGACCGCCGAGGACTACGCGGCGAAGAACCCGGACGCGAAGCTCAAGGTGGTCAAGGCGATCACCACGACCATCCCGCACGGGTTCGCGGTCAAGAAGGGCAACACCGAGCTGGCGGGCAAGATCAACGCCGGGCTCAAGGCGGTCATCGCCGACGGCACCTGGGAAAAGGTGCACCAGCGCTTCGAGCCGAACGCGCCGGTGCCCGCGGAGTTCAAGGCCGGGCAGAAGTAAGTGGACGATTTCCTCAACAGCTTTCTGAACTGGGAGTACATCTGGGAGGTCTTCCCGGACCTCCTCGGGACCGGTCTGCTGAACACGCTGATCCTGTCGGTGTTCTCGGCGCTGATCGGCACCGTGCTCGGCATGCTGCTGGCCACGATGGGCCTCTCCAGCAAGGCGTGGCTGCGCTGGCCGGCCAGGGTGTACACGGACATCTTCCGCGGTCTGCCCGCGATCCTGACCATCCTGGTGATCGGACAGGGCGGCGGGATCCTCATCCCGTCGTTGTCGCGGAACCCGTACCCGCTGGGCATTCTCGCGCTCAGCCTGATCGCCGCCGCGTACATCGGCGAGATCTTCCGCGCCGGTATCCAGAGTGTCGAAAAAGGACAGATGGAGGCCAGCCGCGCGCTGGGCATGAGCTACACCAAGGCGATGACGCTCGTCGTCATCCCGCAGGGCGTGCGGCGGGTGCTGCCCGCGCTGGTGAACCAGTTCATCGCGCTGGTCAAGGACTCCAGCCTGGTGTACTTCCTGGGCTTCCTCGCCGAGCAGCGCGACCTGTTCCGCATCGGGCAGGACCTCGCGGCGAACACCGGAAACCTGTCGCCGCTGGTCGCGGCGGGTGCGGTGTACCTGGTGATCACCGTGCCGCTGACGCATCTGGTCAACTACATCGACAAGAAGCTGCGCACCGGCAAGAAGGTCCGGGTCGACGACGAGGGCGGCGAGCCGGAACTCCTGAACACCGGAAAGGTGCCGATGCCATGACGTCCGCCGTACGTTCCTCCAGCGTCGAGCTCCGCGACATCCACGTCTCCTTCGGCACCCTCGAAGTGCTGAAGGGTGTGAACCTCAAGGTCGAGAAGGGCCGCACGACCTGCATCATCGGCCCGTCCGGCTCCGGTAAGTCGACGCTGCTGCGCTGCGTGAACCGCCTTCAGGAGCCCGACTCGGGCGACCTGCTGCTGGGCGGCGAGAGCGTCATCTCGTCCGACCCGGACGCGCTGCGCCAGCGGGTCGGGATGGTGTTCCAGCACTTCAACCTGTTCGGGCACCGCAGCGTTCTGGACAACATCACGCTGCCGCTGCGCAGCGTCCGCAAGCTCGGCAAGGAGGAGGCGGCGGAGATCGCGCAGGCCCGTCTCGCCGAGGTCGGCCTCGCCGACAAGGCGCCGTACCGGCCGAGCGCGCTCTCGGGCGGGCAGCAGCAGCGGGTCGCGATCGCGCGGGCGCTCGCCATGGAGCCCGAGGTCATGCTGTTCGACGAGGCGACCAGCGCGCTGGACCCGGAGCTGGTCAAGGGCGTCCTCACCTTGATGGCGGGGCTGGCCGAGCGCGGCCTGACGCTGCTCGTGGTCACCCACGAGATGGGTTTCGCGCGTGGCGTCGCCGACGAGGTCGCGTTCATGGACGACGGGAAGATCGTCGAACAGGGTGCTCCGGAGGCGATTTTCGACGCTCCGCGGAGCGAGCGTTTGCAGCGGTTCCTGTCGCAGGTGTTGTAGGGAGCCGGCGAGCAAGGGCGGCGGTGGCGTGGTGGGGCACGTCTCGTGAGTGGTAATGACGGTTCTAACCGTCATTACCACTCACGAGGGGACCTGGGCCAGCCTTAACGTGCCGTTGCCGGCGTTCTGGTGTCCGTGAAGGCCTCCTTCCTTACCTTGAGCGTAGGGAAGGAGGCCTTCACGGACCCGCGATCGACCGGCAGTCACCTCCGGTAGGTACGCAAGACACCGTTGGCTCTAACCGTCCTTACCACTCACGAGGCCTGAGTCGTTAACCTGCGGCTATGGCGAGAGTGGCGAAGCTGGTCTATTACCCGGTCAAGGGCTGCGCCGGGACGGCGGTCGAAACGGCCGACGTCACCCGGGCGGGCCTGCGGTTCGATCGTGCCTGGATGGTCGTCTCCCCGGAGGGTGAGTTCCGCAGCCAGCGGAAGCATCCGGTGATGGCCGCGATCCGGGCCGAGGTCCTGGACGACGGCGCCCGTCTGCGGCTCGCCGCTCCCGGCGTCGAAGATCTCCTGGTCGAGACGGTCACGGACGGACCGCGGCATCCCGCGGCGACGTTCACCTGGCAGGGCAAGGGCGTCCGCCAGGGTGACGAGGCCGCCGAGTGGTTCTCCACCGTCCTCGGCCTGCCGTCGGTGTTCGTCGGGCTCGCGCCGGAGCACGAGCGCGTCACCAACGGCGAGATCCCCGGCACCGCGGCCTTCGCCGACGCGCACGCGATCCTGCTGACCTCCGAGTCCTCTTTGGACGGTCTGAACGAGCGTATCGCGTCGCGCGGCGCCGAGGCCGTGCCGATGGACCGCTTCCGGCCCAACATCGTCGTCTCGGGCTGGCCGGAACCGCACCGCGAGGACGACGTCCGTTCGCTCACCGCCGGCGGCCTCGAACTGGGGTACGCCAAGGTCTGCGTCCGCTGCACGGTGCCGATGGTCGACCAGGGGACCGGCGAGAAGGCCGGTCCGGAACCGATCCGTTCGCTCGCCGACTACCGCCGCGAGCCCGAGGGCGGCGTCTCGTTCGGGATCAAGATGGCGGTGACCGGCCCGGGTCAGGTGTCCGTCGGCGACGAGGTGATCGTGCACTCCTGGGCAGGCCCCAGCCCGAGCACGTCCGACGCCGAGCCGCCGTTCACGGCGACCGCGAGCCGTCCAGCGGAATCGGTGTAGAGCACGTTCCGACCCGGCGGCACCGTGCCGAAGGTGTCGCCGACCAGCGCTTTCACCAGAACGTGTTCGCTGCTGACGGAGACCGTGCCGGACAGCCCGGCCAGTTCGAGGTCGGCGGGGCTCGCGGCGAGCTGGACGTTGCCGAAGTGGTCGACCGTGAGCACCTCGGCCACCAGCTTGCCGGGGAACACCGCGACGAACGGGTCCGGCAGGCGCACGAGATCGCCGACGCGTGGCCCGAACTCCTCCGGGGCGACGCCGAGCGCGAGATGCGCCGCCGCGGGGGCGAAGACGTCGCGTCCGTGGAACGTCGACGAAGTCACCGGAAGGCGGTACTCCGGGGCCGCGAGTTCGTACGCCGCTATCACCCCGCTGAGTGTTTCGGCGGCGGGAATGAGAAGTCCGTTGTCCGGGCCGACGAGCATTCCGCGCTCGGTGACCACCACGACACCGCGCCGCGCCGTGCCGACGCCGGGGTCCACGACGGCGAGATGGACCGACTCCGGCAGATACGGCACGGTCTGGGCGAGGACCTCGGCGCCGGTCCTGACCTGCTGCGGAGGGATCTCGTGGCTCACGTCGATCACCCGTACGGACGGCGCGATCCGCGCGATCACGCCGTGGCACGCGGCCACGAAACCGTCTCTCAGCCCGTAGTCGGTCGTGAACGAAACGCAGTGGATCGGCATGATCAGCCATCATCCTTGATCGCTAGGGTGCAGCCGTGACGACGCTCGAATACCCGAAGATCGCCGCCGGCAAGGTCCGTGAGCTCTACGCCGTCGATGACGAGCATCTGCTGCTCGTCACTTCGGATCGGATCTCCGCCTACGACGTCGTCTTCGACACGCCCATCCCGGACAAGGGGCGGGTGCTCACCGCGATGAGCGTGTTCTGGTTCTCCCTGCTCTCCGATGTCCTCCCCAACCACCTGGTCTCCTACGAAGACGAACGCATCCCCGCCGAGGTCCGCGGCCGCGCGCTGCTGGTGCGGCGGCTGGCGATGCTGCCGCTCGAAGCCGTCGCCCGCGGGTATCTCACCGGTACCGGTCTCGCCGATTATCGCGCGTGCGGCAGGGTTTGCGGCGTCGAACTTCCCCCGGGCCTGACCGAGTCGTCCCGGCTCCCCGAACCGATCTTCACTCCCGCGACGAAGGCCGACCACGGCTCGCACGACGAGAACATCGCCTTCTCCGACGTCGTCGGGCAACTCGGCCGCGAACTGGCCGAGGAGGTCCGCGAGGCGACGCTGGCGGTGTATCGCCGCGGCGCGGAGTTCGCCGCCGAACGCGGCATCCTGCTCGCGGACACGAAGCTCGAATTCGGCATCGACCGCGAGGGGAACCTCGTGCTCGCCGACGAGGTCCTGACCCCGGATTCCTCGCGCTACTGGCCCGCCGGTGGATACGCGCCGGACCGCCCGCAGCCGTCGTTCGACAAGCAGCCCCTGCGGGACTGGCTCACCAGTCCCGCGTCCGGCTGGCATCGCCGGGACAGACCGGGGTCACCGCGCCTGCCCGAGGACATCGTCGCCGCCACGCGGGCGAGGTACATCGAGTCGTACGAACGCATCACCGGCCGGTCGTTGCAGGATTGGCCCGCCTGACCTGCGGAGTTCACTCCGACGTCAGTCCGCCGAAAGCCCGGGCTGGCTCACTGGCGGGGTGGATGCACGTTTGCTGGTTTCCCTGTCCGGCGTGACCACCCGGACGTTGCACCGCTGTGCCGATCTCGCGGCCGAGCTCGACCGGCGCAGGGTCCCGTTGTCGGTGCTCTACGCCGCTCGCACCGGCGAGGGCCCCGTGACCGAGTGGGTCCGGACGCGCCGTACCCACGGCGACTCGGTCCTCCTGCACGGTTACGACCACCAGGTCCCGCCCACCCATCGTGCCGTCTACCTGGGCAAACGCGCCGAGTTCGCGGCTCTTCCCGCGCACGAGGCGCGGCTGCGGCTCATCGCGGCGAAGGCGGCGCTCGACGCCAACGGCATGGCCGTCGACGGGTTCGCGCCGCCGCGCTGGATCGCGTCCGAGGGCACTCTGCAGGCCCTGCGCGAGCACGGGTTCACGCTGTGCGCGGACCTGGTCTCGGTGCGGGATCTGGTGTCCGGCCAGGTCCAGCGCGCCAGGGTGCAGGAGTTCGGCGGGCCGTCGCACCGGACGGAGACCGTCCGGTGTTTCGCGCTGGTGCTGGCCGCCGCCAGGGCCGCGCGCCGCGGCGGGCTCGTCCGGCTCGGCATCGACGCCGCGGACCTCGCCCGGCCGGGGCTGCGGCAGGCGTTCCTCGACGCCGTCGACGTCTCGCTGGAGAACCGCGCATTCGGAACCACCTACGGCTCGCTCTCGCGAACGCGGGTTAAATTGTCGGGATGACCGACGAGGGGGACGCACCGGCGACGCTGATGCGGCTCTGGCGGCGAGCGGAGCGTCCGACACGCGGCAGGCCGTCCGTACTCGACATCGACAGCGTCGTGGCGGCCGCGGTGGACCTCGCCGATCGCGAAGGCGTCGCGAACGTGACGCTGGCGAGCGTGGCGAAGGACCTGGGCGTCACGAAGATGTCCCTGTACCGCCACATCGGTTCGAAGGCGGAGCTGCTGGAGCTGATGGCCGATTTCGCCATCGGCGATCCGCCGACGGTGGAGCCCGCCGGTTATTGGCGAGCCGAGCTGACCACGTTGGCCGAGGCCAACCGCGATGTCCTGATGAAGCACCCGTGGCTGGTCGAGCTGCCGCTCGCCGGCCCTCCTGCCGGGCCGCACGCGGTCGCGTGGATGGACGCGATCCTGCGGACGCTGCGCGACACGGGCCTCGACTGGGGCACCAAGGGCGGAGTCCTGGTGCTGGTCGGCGGCTACGTCCGCCTCGCGTGCGCGCAGGCCATCCAGCTCGCCGACGGCAGGAAGGACAGCGGGCTGAGTCAGGCGCAGGCGGAGCAGGCCTACGGCAAAGGCCTCGCCGAGCTGATCGACCCCGGACGTTTTCCCGACGCGGCGGGCTTCCTGACCTCGGGGCTGGGTGACTCCGAACAGAACTCCGACTTCGACTTCGGTCTCGGCGTCGTGCTCGACGGCATCGCCGCGCTCGTCGACCCGAGCTGACAACGCACCTCTCCTGCCTTTAGTATCCATCGGACATTAATTAGTGTACGTTGGATACTAAAGGGGGAACCATGACATCGACACCGACGAGCGAGCGAGTGCTCGCCCCGGACCTGGCCAGGGGTTTCGCGCTCCTGCTCGTGGCGCTGGCGCATACCGCGAGCATCTTCCTCGGCAACACGCCGGGCGTCGATCAGACGCCGGAAGGCTTGGAACGGCCGTACTTCGTGCTGCTGTTCCTGCTCGTCCACGCGTGCGCGCTGCCGCTGTTCGGCATGATGCTGGGCTACGGGATGGTGCAGTTCGCCGACCGCCAGGAGGCGTTGGGGCAGCCATGGCCGCGGACGCGTGGCGTCCTGCTCCGTCGTCACGCGTGGCTCCTGGTTTTCGGCGCCGTCGACGGCGTGCTGTTCTTCTCCGGCGACGTGCTCGGCGCGTACGGTGTGATCGGCGTGGTGTTCACCCTGCTGCTTCTGAAGCGTGGCAAGGGTTTCTATCGGATACCGGTGGTGTACCTGGGGTTCGGCGTCTGCTACCTCGCCGTGCTGATGTACCTGGTGCTCACCGGGAACTCCGGGAGCGCGCCGGTCCCGTCCATCGAGGGCGCCTCGTCCTTGGCGCCGACCTACGGCGACGCCGTGCGGGAACGGCTCGTCGAATGGCCGATGACCACGGCGGTCCTGCTGTCGTCCATCCTCTTCGTCTGGGTGGGCGCCTGGGCCGCGAAGAAACGCGTGCTGGAGGAGCCGAACCGGAAGCTGCTCCTCTTCGGCGTGTTCGGCGGTTTCGGCGTCGCGATCGCGGGCGCGCTGCCGATGAGCCTTTTCGCCGGTGACTACGTCGGCTTCGACGAAGGAACCGCCGGGCTCGCCAAGCTGATGTACGAAGGCGCCGGTCTGTTCGGCGCGATCGGTTACGTCAGTTTGTTCGGGCTCGTCGGCATGGCGGTCGGCAAGAAGCGCCGCGGTGTCGTGGTCACCGCGATCTCCGCGCTCGGCCAGCGCACGCTGAGCGCGTATCTGTTCCAGTCGCTGGCGTGGCTGATCCTGGCGCCACCGTTCATGCTGGGACTGGGCGGCAGCACGTTCGTCGCGGCCGCCTGCGGGCTCGGCGTGTGGCTGCTGACGGTCGTCGTCGCTTACCTGATGCACCGCCGGTCGTATCGGGGACCGGCGGAGATCCTGGTGCGGAAACTCGCGTACCGGGCCTAACCCGGACCACGCCCCACCGCCTCCCTCAACGGGCAGGCTTCGCCTGGCTGGCTAAATCTTTACCGGCTCCCCGACATCGAGCACCTTCACCTCGGTGCCTTCCGGGGCGAGGTTGGCGAACAGGCCGTAGTGCATCTGCGGCCGCGAGAGGACGGCTTCGTGGATCGGGACGGCGAGGCGCGGCGACACCGCACGCAGGTAGTCGACCGCCTCGCCGGCCATGAGCCACGGAGCGCCGGTGGGCAGGCCGAGGACGTCGATCTTCTGTTCCGGCACGAAGAACGAGTCGCCGGGGTGGTAGAACGCGCCGTGGTCGACGAGGTAGCCGACGTTCGGGATCACCGGGATCTCCTCGTGGATCACCGCGTGCTCGCCACCGACGACGTTGATGCCACTGGACCCGATTTCGAAGGCGTCACCGGGGTTCGCGATCTGGAACTCGGCGCCGATCTTCCCCACCGCTTCGGCGGAACCCGGATCGACGATCAGCCGCACGCCGGGATTCGCCGCCAGCAGCGCGGGGAGCCTGTCCATGTCGAGGTGGTCGAAATGCTGGTGGGTGATCAGGACGGCGTCCAGCTCACGTTCACCCTCGAAGCCCGCCGAGAAGGTGCCGGGGTCGATCAGGATCCGCGCGCCCTCGGTCTCCAGAAGGGTGCAAGCGTGTCCAAAGTGGACGATACGCATCGGTGTTCTCCTTCGCGGTAGCTCGATTCCAGCCTATGCCCGGAGCAGTGCGTCGCCAAGTTCGGTGCGCCGGTAGCGGACTTCGCGGCCGCGCCGCCGGGTTTCGAGCAGGCCCGCCGCGCGCATCGCGGTCAGATGCTGCGAGACCGTCGGCGCCGAGAAGCCCAGTCTGCGGGCCAGTTCGCTGGTGCTCGCGGGTTCGTTGAGCGTCGTGAGCAGCGCGGCCTTCGTCCGGCCGAGCACTCCGGCGAGCGCATCGGGCGGACGTTCGGGATCCGACCAGAGTTCGGCCACCCCGCGAGCCGGGTACAGCAGCGAAGGCTGCCACGGCTCCATCGTGATCACCCCGACCGAAGGCCACGCGAAGACGCCCGGGATCAGCAGCAATCCTCGTCGGTCGAGGTGGACACGGCCGCGTTCCTTCATTTCGATCACCAGGACGTCGTCGACGAGCCGCACACGCGAGTGGATGTCCTCGAGGACCAGCGCGATACCACCGGCGGCCAGGCGGCGCGAGCGTTCCTCGATGTCGGCGACCAGGAATCGGCGCATCCGGGGCCAATGTGGCTCGACCAGTTCGGTCCAGGCGATCTCCATCTGGCACGCCAGCAGATCCCTTGCCTCGGCGGGATCTTCCGGCAATCCGCTCAGGTCTGTGTCTACTTTGGACAGTTCGCGCGCGACCTGCTCCGGCGCCGTACGGCGGATTTCGGCGAGCTGGGCGGACGCGGTGGTCTCCGGGCCGCTCGGCGGCGGGCTGAGGAAATCGGTGATGTAGTGCCGCGCGCTCATCACCTTCGCGAAGCCGTCGATGGGCAGGTCCGGCAGTTTCGCGGCGGCCTCGCGCAGCCACGGCAGGTGACTCGGATGCCCGCGCCGCCCGAGCAGCGTCTGCATCGCGCCCATGGTCTCGTCGAGCGGGGAGATGCCGAAGCGGACGCGGTTGGCGCTCTCCGCGGTCAGGACCAGCTCGATCATCGGATTAGGTTATTCCCTAATCAATGGTTCGACCAGGCCGGGTTCGGCAGTGTTCGTGGCATGACGTTGCTGCGTAATTCCGGGTACTGGCGCTGGTCGGCGGGGGTCCAGCTGAACCGGCTGCCCGCCATGATGGCGCCGCTGGCCTTCACCGTGCTGACCACCGCGACGACCGGTTCGTACCGGCTCGGCGGGATCATGATGGCTGTGTTCGTCGCCGCCGAGATGGTCGGCGCCGTGCCTACCGGGCGGCTGCTCGACCGCGTCGGACCCGCACGCGGTCTCGTCGTGCTGCTTCCGCTGGTCGCCGCGGGACTGTTCCTGCTGGCCGCGGTCGCTTCGACCGGAGCGCCGGACTGGGTGCTGCTCGCGCTGGCGATCCCGCCGGGACTGGTCGCGGGCGGTTTGAACGGTGGCTTCCGGACGCTGCTCGCCGGGACGGTGACCGAAGAGGAACTGCCGAGGGCCGTTTCGATCGACGCGATGATCCTCGAAGGCGTCATCGTCGGCGGGCCATTGCTGGTGGCGCTCCTGGCGACGTCCGGTCCGGTCGTCCCGGTCCTCGCGATGGCCGTCGTCGCCCTGCTCGCGGCGCTGCTCGTGCCGCGGCGGACCGTTCCGCGAGATCCACAGAGGACGGTCGAGCGGCAGCCGATCCCGGTCGCCGCGTGCGTGCCCTGGCTGGCGGGCCTGTTCACCGTCGGGCTCCTGCTGTCGACCATCGAGGTCGGGCTGCTGCCACTCGTCCAGCGCCTCGCCGCCCCCGATTCGGCGGCGGCGATCGTCATCGTCGTGTTGTGTGCCGCCAGCCTGGCCGGGAGCGCGCTGTACGCGGCGCGAGGGAAGCTCGGCGATCCGCGGCTGTTCCTTGCCGGTTTCGTGCTCGGCGGGCTCGTGGTGTCGGCGGGCCTCGGCTGGGCCGGGCTGCTCGGCGGGGTCGCTCTGATCGGGCTCTGCACCGGTCCGCTGATGGCGGTCTCGTCGGTCAACCTGCAGAAGCTGTTGCCGGAACGCCGCCGGTCGGAGGGGTTCTCGCTGGCGTTCACCGTGCAGGCGTCGGGCTTCGGGCTGGGCTCGCTGGCGATCGGGGTACTGCCGGTATGGATGGCCCCGCTTCTCGGTGTCCTTGCGGCCGTCGTCTCCTGTGCGATGCTGGTGGCACGCCCCAGGCGAGCTATTGGCACGCCGTCAGTAACGTCGTAGCCTGGGCTTTGAGCCGAGACACGGGAGAAGTCGATGACCGCAGTCCAGCCGAAGCCGACCGCGCACAGCGTGGGGGAGACCTTCGATTCCCTCAGCCCGGCGACCGACGAGGTCGTGGGCACCTACCCGGTGCACACCAAGGAGGACGTCCGCGCCGCCATCGCCCGCGCGAGGGACGCCGCCGAATGGTGGGCCGGGCTCGGCTACGACGGCCGCGCCGAACGCCTTCGCCGCTGGAAGGGCGTCATCACCCGCAGGCTGCCGCAGCTCTGCCAGGTCGTGCGCGACGAGACCGGGAAGCGGATCGCCGACGCGCAACTGGAGAGCGTCCTCGCCATCGAGCACATCGCGTGGGCGGGCAAGCACGCGCGCAAGATCCTCGGCAAGCAGCGCCGCGCCGTCGGGCTGGTCATGTCGAACCAGGCGGCGACGGTCGAGTACCAGCCGCTCGGCGTCGTGGGCGTGATCGGCCCGTGGAACTACCCCGTCTTCACGCCGCTCGGCTCCATCGCCTACGCCCTCGCCGCCGGCAACACCGTCGTCTTCAAGCCCAGCGAGTACACGCCCGGTGTCGGGAAGTGGCTGGTCGACGCGTTCAACGAGGTCGTCCCGGAGTGGCCGGTGCTGCAGCTGATCACCGGCTTCGGCGAGACCGGCGCTTCGCTCGTCAGCGGAGGCGTCGACAAGATCGCCTTCACCGGTTCGACCGCCACCGGCAAGAAGATCATGGCCGCGGCCGCCGAGACGCTGACACCGGTGATCATCGAGGCCGGCGGCAAGGACGCGGTCCTGGTCGACGCGGACGCCGATCTCGAGGCCGCCGCCGACGCGACCGTCTGGGGCGCGTTCTCCAATTCGGGCCAGACCTGCATCGGCATCGAGCGCGTGTACGTCCACGAGCGCGTGCACGACGAGTTCGTCGCGAAGGTCGTCGAGAAGTCGAAGGACGTGCGGGCCGGCTCGGACGCGGCCGCGCAGTACGGCCCGGTGACGATGCCTTCGCAGCTTTCGGTGATCAAGCGCCACATCGCGGACGCCATCGAGCGCGGCGGCAAGGCGCTGGTCGGCGGCGTCGACGCGGTCGGCGACCGCTACGTGCAGCCGACGGTGCTCGTCGACGTGCCCGAGGACTCCTTGGCGGTCCAGGAGGAGACGTTCGGCCCGACCGTCACCATCGCCAAGGTCCGCGACATGGACGAGGCCGTCGAGAAGGCCAACGACACGAAGTACGGCCTCGGATCGGCGGTGTTCTCGAAGTCGCGCGGCCTCGAACTGGCCGGTCGGCTGCGCACCGGCATGACGTCGATCAACGCACCGCTTTCCTTCGCCGGTATCGCTTCGCTGCCCTTCGGCGGCGTCGGCGACTCGGGCTTCGGCCGGATCCACGGCCCGGAAGGCCTGCGCGAGTTCGCCCGGCCGAAGGCCGTCGCGCGGCAGCGGTTCACCGCGCCGATCGTGCTGACCTCGTTCTCCCGCAAGGAAAAGACCGACGCCCTGGTGGCGAAGCTCATTACGGTGCTGCACGGCAAGCGCTGAGCCAGCTGTCCATCACCCCCCCCGTGCAATGAAGGGGCCTTTCATAGCAAATTTTGCTATGAAAGGCCCCTTCATTGCGCTTGTGAGGGCGTGAAAGGACCGGTCACGAGCCCCGGATGAGGTCCGCGGCCTTCTCCGCCACCATGATCGTTGGCGCGTTCGTGTTCCCGCGAGGCACCACGGGCATCACCGAAGCGTCCACCACCCGCAGCCCCTCCACCCCGCGGACCTTCAGCGACGGGTCGACCACGGCGTTCTCGCCCGTCCCCATCGAGCAGGTCCCGACGGGGTGGTACAGCGTCTGCGTCCTCTCGCGCACGTAGTCCGCCAGTTCGCCGTCGGTCAGGTCGTGCCGCTCCGGCAGGAACGGCTTGTCCAGATACCGCGCCAGCGGGCCGGACTTCCCGATCTCCACCAGGGCGCGCAGCCCGGCGAGCAACTTCTCCATGTCCACGGACTCGGCGTAGCACATCGGGTCGATTTCGGGCTTCCACAACGGATTTCCCGACTTCAACCGTAGCCGTCCCCGGCTCGCGACGTCCACGAGGGTCGCCGCCGACGTGAAGCCCGACACCGTCGGCTCACGCATCCCGTTGTCGTAGAACAACGTCGGCGCGACGTGGATCTGCATGTCCGGCGGCGAGACACCGTCCGCGGCGGGGAAGAACGCGCCCGCCTCGCCGATGTTCGAAGTCAGCGGGCCGCGTTTGGTGAGCTGGTAGCGCAGCAGGCCGCCCGGCGTCGCCGCGTCCACCAGGTCGGTGGTGCCGCGGGTCGACCAGATGATCCCGCAGGCCGGGTGGTCGTGCAGGTTGCCGCCGACGCCGGGAAGCGCGGCGACGACGTCGATCCCGTGCTCCCGCAGGTGCTCCGCAGGGCCGACCCCGGAAAGCATCAGCAGTTGCGGCGAGTTCACCGCACCTCCGCTCAGCAGGACCTCGGTCGACGCGCGCACCGTCGTCTCGGCGCCTTTGTCCAAATAGGACACACCGACGGCGCGGGTGCCTTCGAAGACGACGCGGGTGGCTTGCGCATGCGTCCGGACCGTGAGGTTCGGGCGCGACAAGGCCGGCCGCAGGTAGGCGTCGGCCGTCGACCAGCGGCTGCCCTTCTTGCACGTCACTTGGTAGACGCCGGCGCCTTCCTGTGACTCGCCGTTGAAGTCGTCGGTGCGGTTGAGACCCCAGGCGACCGCGGAATCCACCCAGGCATGGGACAGCTCGTGGGTGAAGCGACGGTCCTCGACGTTCAGCGGCCCGTCGGTGCCGTGCAGTGGCCCGCCGAGCCGCTGGTTCCCCTCCGCCCGTTTGAAGTACGGCAGGACGTCGTCGAAACCCCAGCCCTCGGCGCCGTGCACGTCACGCCAGCCGTCGTAGTCCGCGCGGTTGCCGCGGATGTAGATCATCGCGTTGATCGAAGAACAGCCGCCGAGTGCCTTCCCCCGCGGCCAGTACAGCGTCTTGCCGGTGTGCTTCTGCTCGACCGTTTCGTAGTTCCAGTCCCACTTCGTCTTGAACAGGCGGGGGAACGCGGCGGGGATGTGGATCTCGTCGGCGTCGTCCTCGCCACCCGCTTCGAGCAGGAGCACCCGCGCTGACGGATTCTCGCTCAGCCGGTTGGCCAGTACGCATCCCGCGCTGCCCGCGCCGACGATCACGTAGTCGAAGGAATCCTGATCGTCCACGGTGCCTCCTGCTGCTCGCCCGGGCTTGACGCCCGCCAAAAGGCTCATCTTGGCCCAGCGTGGCGGCTCCGAGCATTCCCCCAGACGAAGGATCGGTGCGGACTTAGTCCGAGTCGGGTGAAAAAGTAGCCACGCAGGGGCCGCCCTCGGCATCGTCCTCGGTCTCGACCCGGCCGGGCTTCCGGACGCCGTCGACCTCGCCGGTGAGGTGCAGGATCGTCTGCTTCGCGGTGGTCAGCACGTCGGCGTTGTCGACGGTGTACCTCGCCTCGCCGTGGATGATCTGCTGCACGCCGTCGCGGGTCGTGTCGGGCACCTTCTCGCACAGCACGGACAACGCGGCCGGGATGTCGCGCGCGTTGATCGCGTCGACGAACTTGTTCCCCGCCTCTTCCCCGGTCTTGACGTCGGGCCGCGGCGACGGCTTCGTCTCGATGCCCGGCAAGGGCTCGGGCTCGCCGCCGATCTTGGCGTCGCGCACGCACCAGCCGCCCTCGCCGGGGATCATCGCGATCCCGACGGTCTGGCCGCCGGTCGTGAGCGCGGCCGAGTACTCCTGCGGCGCACGCTGGCGCGCGGGCGTGCTAATTTGTGCGCCGTCGGAGACGGCCATGACCTGCTCGAAGGTGTAGGACCGCTTCGAGCGGATCGGGCACCAGAGCGAGCTGACACGATCTTCGCCGACGCCGTTCGCGAAGGACTGGCTCAGCTGCTCCGGCGTCGCGCGCGAGGTGGTGTCGGCCTTGGCCTTGAAGAACCCCGGCGTCACGAAGCCGGTGAACGCGACACCGCCCGCGATCAGGACGAAGACCAGCGCCAGCGTGATCCAGAGCCAGGCCTTCGACTTCTTCGGCGGTGTGTACTGCCCGTAGGTCATGCGGCAACCGTAGTGAAGTAGGCTCTGGCGGTACCCACGACCTGCGTGAATAAGGAGCAGCCTGCCGTGGCCCGAGTCGTCGTCGACGTCATGCCCAAGCCCGAAATCCTCGACCCGCAGGGCCAAGCCGCGCTCGGCGCCGCCGGCCGTCTCGGCTTCACCGGGATCGCCGAGATCCGTCAGGGCAAGCACTTCGAGATCGAGGTCGACGACTCCGTCGACGACGCGACGCTCGAAAAGATCGCCGAGGGTTTCCTCGCGAACCCCGTCATCGAGCAGTGGACCATCAAGCGGGTGGACGCGTGAGCGCCCGCATCGGGGTCATCACGTTCCCCGGCACGCTCGACGACGGTGACGCGGCCCGCGCGGTCCGCTACGCCGAAGCCGAAGCCGTGCCGCTGTGGCACGCGGACGAGGACCTGAAGGGTGTCGACGCCGTCGTCGTCCCCGGGGGCTTCTCGTACGGCGACTACCTGCGCGCCGGCGTCATCGCCCGGTTCGCGCCGGTGATGTCGTCGGTGATCGAGGCCGCCCACAAGGGCATGCCGGTGCTGGGCATCTGCAACGGCTTCCAGATCCTGTGCGAGGCCGGGCTGCTGCCGGGCGCGATGATCCGCAACGCGGGCCTGCACTTCATCTGCCGTGACCAGTGGCTGCGTGTCGAGAACAACGACACCGCGTGGACCACCCGGTACGACAAGGACGCCGAGATCCTCATCCCGATGAAGAACATCGACGGCTGCTTCGTCGCCGAGCAGGCCACCCTCGACGAGCTCGAGGGTGAGGGCCGCGTGGTGTTCCGCTACGTCGGCGGCAACCCGAACGGCTCGCGCAACGACATCGCCGGGATCCGCAGCGAGAACGGCCGCGTCGTCGGGCTCATGCCGCACCCGGAGCACGCCATCGACGCCCTCACCGGGCCCTCCGACGACGGGCTCGGCATGTTCTACAGCGCGGTCGACGCTCTCGTCTCCGCCTGACCCACCCACGCATTTCGTCCTCTAAATGCGCTCACCGCATTCAGAGGACGAAATGCGTCAGGAGGCGGCGGCCACCAGAGCGGAGTAGGGGCCACCGGCGGCCAGCAGCTCCGCGTGCGAACCCAGCTCGGTCACCCGGCCGCCCTCGATGACGGCGACCCGGTCCGCCGCGGCCGCGGTGTGCAGCCGGTGCGCGATCGCGATCACCGTGCGCCCTTCGAGCACCGCGCTCAAAGACCGCTCCAGCTCCCGCGCCGAACCCGTGTCCAGCAGCGACGTCGCCTCGTCCAGCACCAGCGTGTGCGGGTCGGCCAGCACCACCCGCGCCAGCGCCAGCTGCTGCGCCATCGCCGCCGGGACGGCGACCGCCCCGGCCCCGACCTTCGTGTCCAGCCCGTCCGGCAGGCTCGCCACCCACTCCGCGGCGCCGACCGAGGCCAGCGCGGCCAGCAGCCGGTCGTCGGTCCAGTCCCCGGCGGGCAGCGTGAGGTTGTCCCGCAGCGTCCCCGCGAAGACGTGCTGCTCCTGCGTCAGCAGCAGGACCTCGCCACGCAGGACGTCGTCCGGCAGCGTCGACACTTCGGCGCCGCCGATCCGCACCGAGCCCGACGTCGGCGCCGACATCCCGGCCAGCAGCCGTCCCAGGGTCGACTTGCCGGCACCGGACGGGCCGACGATCGCCAGCCGTTCACCGGCGGGCACCCGCAGGTCGATCCCGTGCAGCACTTCGCGGTCCGCGTTGTAGCCGAAGCGCACGTCGCGGACCTCGATGTCCTGGCCGCGCGGAGTCTCCGAGGCCGTCGCCGGAGACGGAGCGGGCCGCACGCCCAGCAGCCGCCGCAGCGAAGCCCCGGCGACCTGCATGTCCGCGAGCCAGAACAGCGCCTCGTTCAGCGGGCCGGTCATGACCTGCGAGTACAGGAGCATCGCGGTGATCGTGCCGAGCCCTTCCCAGCCGTTCGAGTAGGCGAGCAGGCCCAGCCCGAGCATCACCGGCACCGGCAGCACGTAGCTGATCTCCAGCGACGGGATCCACCGCATCTGCAGCGCCCGGATCTTGCGCTCGCCCAGCATCGACGCGTCGAGGCCGTCGTGCCCGGTCCGGATCCGGCGGCCGGTCAGGCTCAGCGCCTCCGCCGTCCGCGCGCCCTCCGCCGTCTCATGCGTGGTGGACTGCAGCTCGGACCACTTGTCGAGCATCCGCCGCATCACGTCGGGGATCCGCCGCTGGTACCAGAGGTTCACCGGCACCAGCAGCGGCAGCGCGACCAGCAGGCCCAGCGCCAGGAACGGCGACGTGATCACCATCGCCACCACCGTGAACACCACCGTGACGGCGGCGATCAGGATCTCCGGCGCGCCGAACCGCACCGCGTGGTCGATGCGGCTGACGTCGGTGGTCGCCCGGCTGAGCAGGTCACCGGTGCCCGCGGCCTCGACCGTCCCCAGCGGCAGGTTCAGCGCGTTCCCGACGAACTCCTCGCGGTTGCGCGCCAGGATCCGCTCACCGAACACCCGCGCGCGGAGCCGGGCCAGACCCTTGAACCAGGCCTGTGCGCCCAGCACCACCACGAACGCGACCGCGAGCCAGGTGATCGTGGTGGTCGTCGTACCCTCGACGACCTCGTCCACCAGCGCACCCAGCAGCCTCGGTCCGGCCAGCCCGATCGCGGTCGCGACGCAGAACAGGCCGAGCATCACGGAGAACTCGCGCTTGTTGGCCCGCGCGGTCTCCTTGATCCACCGTCGAACGTCCTTCTTGTCTGCCAGCGGCAGCTTCTTCATGCTGTCATTTCCTTACCCCCCGATGTGGACAGGGCCCGCGGCCCGGCAACGGATTCGCGAGGCCTCCGGCCGACACCGGCGCGGTGCGACTCCGTCTTCAGGCGACCACTTTCGTACTCACGACCGCATCGGCCACATGTGTCCACAGTGGACTCTGGCTGAACACGACGGTGGTCTTGCCGCGCCGCAGCTTCGCGACGCGTTCGGTTATGCGGGCTTCGGTATGCGCGTCGACGGCCGAGGTCGGCTCGTCGAGCAGCAGGACGTCGGCGTCGGTCGCCAGCGCGCGGGCCAGGTTCAGCCGCTGCCGCTGGCCACCGGAGACCTCACGTCCGCGTTCGCCGATCACCTCGTCGACGCCGTTGGGCAGCGCGTCCACGATGTCCTCGGCGTCCGCCGCGTACAGCGCTTCGGTGATCTCGACGTCGCCGGGCTCGGCGGGGGTGACCTGCTCGCGCAGCACGCCGGAGAACCAGATGTCCTGGTTGTGCGCGAACACGACCCGCCGCCGCAGCTCGTCGAGGGAGACCTGGTCCACCGGAACCCCGCCGACGAGGGCAGGTTCACTCGGATCGGTGAACCGCGCCATCCGCGATGCCACCGCTTCGGCGTCGGCCCCGACGTCGATGACGGTCAGCTTCCCGGCCTCGGCCTTGATCCCGGACGTCTCGTCGTACAGGTCCAGCGGGCCTTCGGGCAGCGGCACCGGGTGCTCCGGCTCGGCGAGCGTGCGCTCGGTGGTCAGCAGTTTGCACACCTTCCGCGCCGAAACCAGCGCGGCGCTCAGCACGCCCGCGAACTCGGTCGCCGTCGTCACCGGGATCACCAGGAACACCGAGACGCCGTAGAACGTGATCAGCTCGCCGACGCCGATGGTGCCGTTGATCGCCAGCTGCGCGCCCAGCCAGGTGATGACCACCGTGACCAGGCCCGGCAGCGCGACCTCGGCCGCCGCGAGCCACGCCTCGCTTCGCCCGACCTGGACACCGGCCGCCCGGACCCGCTGGCTGGAGCGGCGGAAGCGGTCGAGGAACTGCTTCTCGCCGCCGACACCGCGAAGGATCCGCAGGCCGGAGACGATGTCCGCGGCGAGCGCGTTGACGTCGGTCTTCTCCTCGCGCTGCTTCGTCTGACGCTTCTCCAGCGGCTTCAGCAGCGGTCCGATGCCGACCACCGCCAGCGGGACACCGATCAGCGCGACCACGCCGAGCAGCGGGGACGTCGACAGCAGCGCCGTCGCGCACACGATGAACGCGATCAGCGAACCGAAGGCCCGCCCGAGCACCTCGAACGAATCACCGATCGGGTTGATGTCGCTGGTGGTGATCGCGACCACGTCACCCGTGGTGGTCGTATCCCGCAGATTCGCGCCCAGCTTCGCCGCGTGTTCGGTGGCGAGGCGCTGCGTCACCCCGGCGCCGTGGATCCAGCAACCGTAGGACGCGAAGTGCTGCACCGTGCCCGCGATCGTCTGCGCGATCCCGAACCCGGCGGCCGCGAGCCCCCACAGCCAGACGGAATCGCCGTCGCCGCGGCCGATCGCGTCGATGCCCCGGCCGATCGCGACCGGCAGCAGCGCGATCGGCAGCGACCACAGCGCACCGCTGATCGCCGAGACGGCGAGCAGTCCCGGGCGCGCGAGCATCATCCTGACCAGGTACCGCCAGGCGGTCGGCTTGGCGGGCAGGCGCAGTCGCGGAAGCGGATATGTGGCGGAAAGCACGATTGCCGACGGTAAGCGGATCACCGTCGCGGGCGCGACCGATTTATCCGTGGGCGACCGCGAGCGGCCCCATGCGCTCGCCTACTCTTAAGGCCGTGGCGAACCCTGATGCGGACACCGTGACCAGCACCGTTGACACCACTCAACGCGCCGAGGCGACCCCCGAACTGACCCAGCCGTACGTCGAGCTCGGCCTCGCCGACGACGAGTACGCCCGGATCCGGGAGATCCTCGGCCGCCGTCCGACCGACGCCGAACTGGCGATGTATTCGGTGATGTGGAGCGAGCACTGCTCGTACAAGTCCTCGAAGAAGCACCTGCGCTACTTCGGCGAGACCGCCACTCCCGAAATGAAGGAGAAGATGCTCGCCGGCATCGGCGAGAACGCGGGCGTCGTCGACATCGGCGAGGGCTGGGCGGTCACCTTCAAGGTCGAGAGCCACAACCACCCGTCCTACGTGGAGCCGTACCAGGGTGCCGCGACCGGCGTCGGCGGCATCGTGCGCGACATCATGGCGATGGGCGCGCGCCCGCTCGCGGTGGCGGACGCGCTGCGCTTCGGCCCGGCGGACGCCCCCGACACCCGGCGCGTGCTGCCCGGCGTGGTCGCCGGCGTCGGCGGTTACGGCAACTGCCTCGGCCTGCCGAACATCGGCGGCGAGCTGGTGTTCGACCCGAGCTACTCCGGTAACCCGCTGGTCAACGCCCTGTGCGTCGGCGCGATGCGCGTCGAGGACCTGCACCTGGCGTTCGCCTCGGGCAAGGGCAACAAGATCATCCTGTTCGGCGCGCGCACCGGCCTCGACGGCATCGGCGGCGTGTCCGTTCTCGCGAGCGACACCTTCTCGGGTGACGAAAGCTCGGGTGGCCGCAAGAAGCTCCCGAGCGTGCAGGTCGGCGACCCCTTCACCGAGAAGGTGCTCATCGAGTGCTGCCTCGAACTGTTCGCCCAGAAGCTCGTCGTCGGCATCCAGGACCTCGGCGGTGCCGGGCTTTCCTGCGCGACGTCGGAGCTGGCCGCCGCCGGTGACGGCGGTATGCACATCTACCTCGATCGGGTTCCGTTGCGCGCCACCGGGATGACCCCGGCGGAGGTGCTCTCCAGCGAGTCGCAGGAGCGGATGTGCGCGGTCGTCTCGCCGGAGAACGTCGAGGCCTTCATGAAGGTCTGCGAGAAGTGGGACGTCATCGCCACCGACATCGGCGAGGTCACCGACGGCGAGCACCTGGTCATCACCTGGAACGACGAGGTCGTCGTCGACGTGCCGGCGCACACCGTGGCGCACCAGGGCCCGGTGTACGACCGCCCGATCCAGCGTCCGTCCACACAGGACGCTCTGCGGGCCGACACCTCGGCGAAGCTGCCGCGTCCGTCCACTTCGGACGAACTGCGGGCCGACATCCTCAAGCTGATCTCGTCGCCGAACCAGGCGTCGAAGGAATGGGTGACCTCCCAGTACGACCGCTACGTGCGCGGCAACACCGTGCTCGCGCAGCCGTCGGACTCGGGTGTCATCCGGATCGACGAGTCCACCGGCCGCGGGGTCGCCGTCTCGACCGACTGCAACAGCAAGTTCGTCTACCTCGACCCGTACGAGGGCGCGAAGCTCGCGCTGGCCGAGGCGTACCGCAACGTCGCCACCAGTGGCGCGAAGCCGGTCGCGGTGTCGGACTGCCTGAACTTCGGCGCGCCGACCGACCCTGGCGTGATGTGGCAGTTCGAGCAGGCCGTGCACGGTCTCGCCGACGGCTGTGTCGAGCTCGGCATCCCGGTCACCGGCGGCAACGTCAGCTTCTTCAACCAGACCGGTGACACGGCCATCCTGCCGACGCCGGTGGTCGGCGTGCTCGGCGTGATCGACGACGTCACCCGCCGCATCCCCACCGGAATCGGCGCCGAGGCCGGGGAAACCCTGCTGCTGCTGGGCGAGACCCACGACGAGCTGGACGGTTCCGCCTGGGCGCGCGAACTGCACGGCCACCTCGGCGGCCGTCCGCCGCGCGTGGATCTGGCGCGCGAGAAGCTGCTCGCCGACATCCTCATCGCCGGTTCCCGCGACGGCATGATCTCCGCCGCGCACGACATCTCCGACGGTGGCCTGATCCAGACGCTCGTCGAGACCGTCCTCATCGGACAGTGCGGTGCCCGCGTCTTCCTCGACGCGGAGCAGGACCCGTTCGTGCAGCTGTTCTCCGAGTCCGCGGGCCGGGTGCTGGTCGCCGTGCCGCGCACCGAGGAACTGCGGTTCACCGAGATGCTGACCGCGCGTGGCCTGCCGTGGCGCAAGACCGGTGTGGTGGACCCGGAGTCGGGCTCGCTCGAACTCCAGGACATCACGGAGTTCACGCTGGACGAGCTCCGGGAGACCTGGGAGAAGACGCTCCCGGCCCTGTTCGACTGAGCTGAAGGGGACTTTCCCCGCATAGAACGCAGCGAAGGGCGCCTTCACCGCATGTGATGCGGGGAAGGCGCCCTTCAGCCTTCTTCGGGAAGAACCGAGCCGGCCGGGAACTTCGCGCCCTCCAGCGAAGGCGGTTCTTCGAAGGTCGCCACACTGAAGTCGACAGGTCTCGCGACGACCGTGTTGTCCAGCGACACCTTCCGTTCGAACCTCGCCCTCGTGAGCTCGAACGCGCCGTGGATGGTTGCGTTCTTGAGGTGGAACTTCCCGGAAAGCTGAGCGTCGGTGAGGTCGAGATAGGACAGCACCTCGCAACGATCCGCGCCGAACCAGCCGATCCGCCTGCCGAGCAGCCCCAGCTTGTCGAGCCGGGCGTCGCTGAGGTTGAGCGAAAGCGTCGGCCCGGTGGTCCCGGCGTGGGGAAGGATGTCGCGGATCAGCCGCTCGGCCGCGCGCCGGACCAGCCGTTCCCGCTCCGCCGCCGCCCGCTTTTCCTTGTCGTCGTCCCATGCGGGGCCAGGATCGAAACTCGGGTGCTCGAACGGCCGCCGCAGGTAGGCGCACAACACGTCGAGCACCGTCTGCCGGTACTCCGGACGCGTCCTGGCCAGCCCGGCGAGGGAATGCATCGCCCCGATCCGGACCTGATCGGCTTCGTTGCCCAGCAGTTCGATCGACTTGGCGAAGCGCTCGTCGGAGATCCGGCTGCGCTCGATCTCGTGCCGGTCCTCTTCGGTGCGCCTTCGCCGGTCGTTGAGCCAGAGTCCGTAGAGCGCGGCGATCGCCCCGCCCGCCAGCGCGCCGGTCTTGAGCGCGTCGCCGCGGCTGGTCGCGCGGTCCATGAGCAGCCAGGCGGTGACCCCGACGAGCACCACGACCGAGGACAGCAACGTCCAGAGCAGCGGCGACCTGAACAGGCGCCTCATCACTCCTTCACCGTGAGCCGGGAGCGGCCGTCCGGCAGGGTCTCGACGGCCCAGCCCGCCGGGAGTTCGTGGTCCCTCGCCGGTTCCACCGACGTGTTGTAGAGCGACACCGTGCCGGGCGGCTCACGGAAGCTCAGATCCCCGAAGCCCTCGAACCGGGCGCGGCGCAGATCGAGCGTCCCCTTGAACCCGGCGTCGGCGAAGACGGCGTCCTTCGCGAAGACACTGTCCTTGAAGGACGTCTCACCCGCGAACACGGTGCCGCGGAACTCGACGTCCTCGGAGAACCGGACCCCGCTGAACCACGCCCGCTGTTCGAACCTGGCTTCACTGCACCGGAAGAAGCCGATGCGCTTCTCCTCTTTCGTGCCCGCGCCCGTCAGGTACACCGGCCCGAGGAACACACAGCCGGACAGGTTGGTGCTGCTGTACAAACCCGCGTAGCGGAGCAACAGCTTGCCGATCTTCCGCTCCGAAAGATCGAAGTACTCCAGTACCGCGCCGGTCAGGTCGAGGTCGTACGCGTGCGTGCCCTCGGAATCCGCGGCCGGGAGCAGTTCCCCGATCAGCCGTTGCGCGGTCTGCCGCACCTGGAGTTCTTGGTCCCCCTCCGCGGAGCCCTCTGCCGGCGCGGTGTTCCCGTCCCGTTTCGCCGTGTCCTGGTACCGCGGATGCTTGAACGGGCGCCGCAGGTACGAGCACAGGATGTCCAGCACGGTCTGCTTGTAGATCTCGCGGCCGCGAGCCAGCCCCGCCAGCGCGTGCAGGGCCCCCACCCGCACCTGGTCGGCCTCGTGGCCGAGCAGTTCGACGGCCTTCGCGAACCGTTCGTCCGAGATCCGGTCCCGGTCCTGGTCGGCCCGCCGCAACTCGAGTTCCTGCCGCTGCCGTTCGACCTCCTGCCGCCGCTCCTCGACCCGGCGCCGCCTGTCGTTGAGCCACAACGCGTACAGCGCGACGATGGCGCCCCCGGCGATGCCGCCGGTCTTCAGCGCCTCGCTGCGGCTGGTCGCCGGATCCGTCAGCAACCAGCCGCCGACCGCGAGCAGCAGTACGAGCGAGACGACGAAGGTCCAGAGCAGGGGGGAGCGGAGAAACCGCTTCATCCGCTCAGAATACGAAGAAGTTGCGGACGCAGAAGGACTTGTCCGGGTTGTCGTCCGAGGAGATCCCCGAGCCGCTCACCTTCTTGCCCTTGACCGTGCCCTCGATGTCACCGGTGATGAACCCGTCGCCGATGCCCGCGGTCGAGGTGACCTCCAGCTGCGACGGCGCCGGGGCCATGATATCGATCGAGTCGCCCATGGTCGCCTTCATGTCCGCGCACACCAGCGCCAGCGCGCCGGCCTTGTCCCCGGCGCTCACCTTGGCCAGGAAGTCCTTCAGGTTCTGGATGCCCTTCGGGTTGCCTTCGGAGCCCGTGCCACCGCTTTCGGTGCTCTTCGGGCTGCTCTTGGGCGAGCTCGACTTCGGGCTGCTCTTCGGCGCGGAGGTCGGCGCCTGCTCGGACGACGACGCGGGCGGCGGCGCGGCGGTGGCACCGTCGCCATCGTCCTTGCTGAGCAGGAAGCCCGGCGCGACGAACCCGGTGACACCGAACGCGATCAGCACGACCAGCCCGATCACGATCCCGATGATCAGACCGGTCTTGCTCTTCGACGGCGGCGCGGGCGGGCCGCCGAAGCCCTGCTGGTAGCCCTGGTTGTTCGGGTCCCAGCCCTGCTGGGGCTGCTGCTGGTACTGCTGGGTCTGGTCCCAGCCCTGCTGCGGCTGCTGCTGGTACTGCTGGGTCTGGTCCCAGCCCTGCTGCTGTCCGTACTGCTGCGGCTGACCGTACTGCTGGGTCTGGTCCCAGCCACCCTGGTGCGGCTGCTGTCCCTGGGGGTCCTGGCCATAGGGCTGGCCTGGCTGGGGTGGGTAGGTCATCGGTCTCGCCTTCCGTACTGGGGCCTGAGGCTTCTGATCAGACGACCGGCGGTCAGCGCTGGTTCCGGATCCGCCCGTGCCAGGGATTTCAGGGCATTCTGCTCGGAAGGTACCGTGCGTTGAAAGCGGCGCGCGAAAGCGGCTCCCGGCCGAGGCCGGGAGCCGCTTGTTCACGGAATGCGCAGCTCAGCCGTTGGCCAGTGCCTGCAAACGGTCATAAGCGCCGTTGAAGGTGTTCTGGTCGAGCGGGCTGGAGGTGTACTGCCACACGGTGTAGTAGCCCCAGCCGTAGGGCAGCGCACCCACGGTGGACGCGTACCGCGCGATCCACAGCGGGACCGTGCCACCGAAGTTCTGCGACGTGCCGACACAGGTGCTCCACCAGCTCGTCGAGGTGTAGATGACGGGCCAGCGGCCGGTGCGTGCCTTGTAGCGGTCGTGGAACGCCCGGATCCACGCCCCCATCGCGGACTGGCTCAGGCCGTAGCAGGTGGCGCCGTACGGGTTGTACTCCATGTCCAGCGCGCCCGGCAGGGTCTTGCCGTCCTTGGACCAGCCGCCGCCGTTGTTGACGAAGAAGTCGGCCTGCGCCGCGCCGCTCGAGACGTTCGGCAGGGCGAAGTGGTACGCGCCGCGGATGAAGCCCTTGTTGTAGGAACCGTTGTACTGCTGGGCGAAGTACGGGTTCTTGTAGCTCGTGCCTTCAGTGGCCTTCGTCCACACGAAACGCTTGCCCTGGTTCCACCAGTAGTTCCAGTCGACGTTGCCCTGATAGCTGGCCACGTCCATCCCCGCGACCGTCGCGAGCACGCCGGCCTCGGGCTGCGGCTGGGCGGCCTTGGCCTTGGAGTCCGGGGTGGAGGTGTCGCCTTCCACCCGCCGGATCTGCGATCCGATCGTGTGGTCGTTCTGCTGGAGATCCTGTTCGATCGACATGATCTCGGGGGACGGGGCGGCCGACGCCTGGACCGTGCTGCTGAGCAGGAGCAGCGCGGAGCCGACGGCGATGGCGATTCTTCGGGAAGTGCGCATTACGACAATCCCTTCACGGATAACCCTCGCTGAGGACGGCGACCTTGCAGGTGGTAGCCGTCCGGGCACGATTGTTGACGACGAGTGCCGGGTTTGTCACTAACTTCCGTGAAATTGGTACTACACGTGGGTGATTTTCATTTCCAAGTAGTCCTGGTTATGTGATCTTGTAACGCCCACTCGGGTGAGTGTTCAGCCGAGCGAAAGCGCGCGCACGCGATCGACCGTGCCGTTGAACCAGTTCTGGTCGCCGGGCAGGCTGCCCTTGTTCGAGAACTGCCAGATGGTGTGGGTCTTCCAGCTCGCGGGCAGCTCGCCGATCTCCGTGTTGTAGCGCGCGATCCACAGCGGGTTCTGCCAGAACACGGCGCTGTTCCCGGTGCAGCGCTTCCACCAGCTCGTCGACGTGTAGATCGCCGGATGCCGCCCGGTCCGCCACAGGTAGGTCTCGGCGAACGACGCCATCCACGCGACCATCTGCGCCGGCGTCTTGCCGTAACAGGTTTCGCCGTACGGGTTGTACTCGACGTCCAGCGCGCCCGGCAGGGTCTTGCCGTCCTTGGACCAGCCGCCGCCGTGGTCGACGAAGTAGTGCGCCTGCGCGGCGCCGTCCGAGATGTCGGGGCGAGCGAAGTGATACGCGCCGCGGATCAGGCCGACGCCGTAGGAACCGTTGTACTGCTGGGCGAACCGGGGATTGACGAAGCCGGTGCCCTCGGTCGCCTTCACATAGACGAACTTCGCGCCGGTCCGGGCGGCGGCGGGCCAGTCGACCTCGCCCTGATGACCACTGACGTCGTGGCCGAGCGTCTGCGCTTCGCCGCCGTACAGCGGCCCCACCGACACGTTGACGCCTTCGTGCAGCGCGATCTGTGAACCGGCGTAGTGCTCCTCGGCCCCGTCGTAACGAGGCCCGCTTTCCCGTGCGACGGCGGGGGTCTGCGCGAGCAGCAAAACCCCCGCCGCGAGGACGGCCCCCCAGCCTTTTGAACACACTCTGCGACTCATCACGTCGTCACGATCCCCCGCGGAAAGGGAATCAGCGACTCGAACATCACTCGAAAGAGTGGCGTTCGGCCTGAATAAATTGGGCCGAGTGGGTTAATCGTCCCTAACGACGCTCGTCCGAAAGGGCTTTGTCGAGGTGCTCCGAGGGGATGATCGCGGTGAGCCGGTCGTGGGGATTGATCGTCACGGGGTGCCCGGCGAGCAGCGGGACCATGTCCCGGCCCAGTACCGCCCTGGCGTGCGGCCATTCGCGCGGCACCAGCGACTTCGCCGTGTACGCGGGAACCAGCACCTTGCCGTCGGTGTTGTGGAAGCCGATCACCGTGCGCTGCACCGGCGAAAGGGCGTAGACGAACAGCGTCGAGTCGAGGATGACCCGCGGCAGGTCGGCGGCCGGACGGTGGTTCGTGCGCACCAGCTGGAGCAGCTGCTCGAGTTCGTTGCGCGGTTCGGGGAAACCGAGCGCCTTGGGCGAGGGACGGTAGCGATCGTTGGGGTGGAAGTCCTCGACGATCTCGCCCCCGCCGTTCACCGGGTACGCGCCGACGACCGCCCAGGACGGCACCGGGCCGTCGGGGTCGAAGGCCTCGTCGATGACATAAAGCCAGCTGTTGGGGTTGGCCCTGGCGTTGGCGCGCATCTCTTCGGTGATCTTCGGCTTGGCCCGTTTCCGCTTGCCCGCCGGGCTGGACGCCAACCGATCCGCCTCGTCCCGCTGCGCCATCGCCATCCCCACGTTCCGGGTGCCTGAAGGTTTGTTCGCGCTCACTCTACTGTTCTCCCATGGCCTCTTCGCGTTCGGTCGACCCCGCTGAGTTACGAGCCGCGATCGCGGCGATTTCCCCCTGGTTGAGCGGATCCGGTCCGGAACCGGCCCGTCCCGAGCTGGCCGCGGCGGTGCGGCTGAGCCTGCGGACGCTGGCCGGGGACGCTCCGGGGAAGAGTGTCGAAGTGCGGGTGCCGCCGTTCGCGGCTGTGCAGTGTGTCGAAGGATTGCGCCATACCCGCGGGACGCCGCCGAACGTCGTCGAAACGGATCCGCGCACGTGGCTGGAACTGGCGGCCGGGCTGCTCGGCTGGGCCGAGGCCGTCGAGTCGGGGCGGGTCACCGCCTCCGGGAGCAGGGCCGACCTGGCCCGCTGGCTGCCGCTGGTCCGCCTCTGAACCTCGGGCCCGCGCGTGCGATGAAAGGCCCCTTCATTGCGAAATCTGCAATGAAGGGGCCTTTCATCGCAGCCAGAAGGCGGTCTCAGGCCTTACGGCCGATGCCACCCGAGATCGTCCGCTGGGCCACGTTCAGCTCCTTGATCCGGGGGCCGTCCGGCCACCAGTCGGCGCACAGCCGGACGCCGGGCTCGACCATCTCGAGGTCGTGGAACAGCTCCTCGATCTCGGCCTTGGTGCGGAAGGTGCCCGAGCCCATCGGGCTGTGGATGAAGAACTCCTCCATCTTGCGGGCGACCTCGGACAGCTCGTCCTCCGGGTCGGAGAAGTGCGAGATCGCCACGTACGAACCCGACGGCAGCGCGTCGATGTACTTCTTCATGATCTTGGCGGGCTCGTCGTGCGGCCCGTTGTAGTGGTGCAGGGTCCCGAGCTGCAGCAACGCGATCGGCTGCGTGAAGTCGATGTGCCGCCGGATGTCCGGGTTCTCGATGATCCGCTCCGCCTCGAAGATGTCGTCCGAGACGAAGTGCGTGTTCTCGTTCTCTTCGAGCAGCGCGCGCCCGTGGGCGAGTACGACCGGGTCGTTGTCGACGTAGACGACCTTGATCTCCGGGTTGATCCGCTGCACGACCTGGTGCGTGTTCTCGGCCGTGGGCAGGCCGGATCCGAGGTCGAGGAACTGGGTGATGCCCGTCTGGCTGGCGAGGAACCGGCACGCGCGGATCAGGAAGCCGCGGTTCTCGGTCGCCAGGTCCTGCGCTTCGGGGGCGGCCTGCTGGACCTTGCGCAGCACCTCCCGGTCGATCTCGTAGTTGTCCTTGCCGAGAAGGAAGGCGTCGTACACCCGGGCGATGCTGGCCCGGGTCGGGTCGACACCCACGGGCACTCGTTCCGTCCGGGTCGGGGCGTCGGGCATCTTGAACCTCACAAAACTGTGTCGGAAGTCTCGGGCTCTACGTAGAGTAGAACCACGTACGCGACCGGTAAACCGAGCCATCCCTGTCGTGTCGAGGCCCAAACGTGTACTTTCAGTAATCGGCTTGTTCCCCTGTGAGTGTCGTCGTGCGAAAGGTCCCCGGTCGATGAACGCGGTCACCCCGCCTGGCGGTGAGCAGTCCCTGGGTCCCACCGCGCGACGGATGATCCTCGGCTCTCAGCTCCGCCGGATGCGTGAGGATGCGGGCATCACACGCCAGGAGGCCGGCTACAGCATCCGGGGATCCGAGTCGAAGATCAGCAGGCTCGAGCTCGGCCGCGTCGGCTTCAAGGAACGCGACGTCGCCGATCTGCTGACCATGTACGGGATGACCGATCCCGGCGAGCGGCAGCAGTTCCTCGACATGGTCAAGGAGTCGAACGAGCCGGGTTGGTGGCGCCGCTACGGCGACCTGATGCCGAGCTGGTTCAACGACCTCGTCGGGCTCGAAGAGGCCGCGGCCCGGATCCAGGTGTGGGAGCCGCTGTATGTCACGGGTCTGCTGCAGACCGAGGACTACGCGCGGGCGATCATGAGCCACGGCCGCAAGGACATGGTCAACGAGCAGGTCGACCGCCGGGTCGCGCTGCGGATGCGGCGGCAGAAGATGCTGTCGCGGCCGGACGCGCCGCGGTTGTGGCTGGTGCTCGACGAGTCGGTGCTCTACCGGCCGATCGGCGACCGCGAGGTGCTGAAGGGCCAGATCGACCACCTGCTGGAGATGATCCAGCAGCCGAACATCTCGGTGCAGGTCCTCCCGTACGACCGGAGCGGCTACTCCGCGGACAGCGCGTTCTCGCTGCTCAGGTTCGCGGAAGAGGAATTGCCGAACATCGCCTACACCGAGTACCTGACCGGCGCGCACTACATCGACAAGCGCGACGAGATCGAGCGGTACAGCCGGGCGCTGGACATGCTCGCGGTCGACGCGGAGACGCCGGACCGCAGCCGCCAGATGCTGATGAAGCGCCGCGCCGAAATCTGAGCCGCTCACCGTTGTGGGGCTGCCTGCCGTATCCGGGAACGGCCGAGGTTTCCTTGCGTGTCCTCGAAAAAGTGGCCACAAGTGGTAGTTGTTCACCCAACAGGGGCTGCGCTCGTAACTCTTTAGTGGGACGGCTGAGGACTTAAGACACCACCCTCCGCGAATTCTGCAAAAACTTCTGCACGTGCATTTACCGCGTGCAGCCACACGTGCTAACTTTGGGATCACAGGCAAATGCACATGCAGATGCATTGCCCGAAGTCTTCTGTCGGGGAAGGTGGGGACCATGGCTGAACAGTTCGACAACGGCATCCCGGCCGATCGTCTGACCGGCGCCCAATGGCGCAAAGCCAGCTACAGCAACGCGATCGGCAACTGTGTCGAGGTGGCGCCGCTCGCTTCCGGCGAGATCGCGATGCGCAACTCGCGCTTTCCGGCCGGGCCGGCCCTGATCTACACCCAGGCCGAGATGGCCGCGTTCCTCGCGGGTGCCAAGGACGGCGAATTCGATGACGTCCTCGGGTGACACCATCACCGCGGAGATCACCGATATCGAAAGCGGCCTGCAGGAACTGATCCACCGCGGGTACCAGTTCGTGCACCCGTGCGACGCGAACGGCGAGGTCCTCGCCGTGGTCGGCGTGCGAGTCCACGACAACGTGGTCGACGTGGTCCGGCTCAACGCCGAGGACGACGTCGTCGCCACCCGCATGCCCGGGACCGAGGAGGACATCCTCGAGCCCGAGGTCTGGCTGTGGCGGTTCGCCGGCGACGCGGCGACGGTGCTGACGGCACTGCTCGCGCTTCCGGACGAGCGGACCCCCGGCTCGCTGTACGTCCCGGAGACCGCGGCCAAGGGCTGCTGGGTTCCCGGCCGTGGCGGCACGTCCAAGTGGCTCGCCGCAAGCTGATCCGTTTCGCTCCCGGTGGTCGTGAGTGGCGATTCGGGTGAGAACCCGAATCGCCACCCCCGACCCCCCCCCAACAAAAGCGCACACCCCCGTCGACGGGGGAGGGCCGGCTGGTTGTGGGTCGTTGGTGGTCGGGCCTTCCA
>NZ_JBWKEB010000001.1:0-75680 GCF_056435665.1 Amycolatopsis sp. NPDC043887 | reverse complement strand
GGGTGGTGGGTTTCCGGCTGGGGGGGGGATTTCGGGGGGTTTCGCAAGAGGGGGTTTTTTTTCCTTCTGGGGGTGGGGGGGGGGGGGTGGGGGGAAAACCCCGCCCCCCCCCCCACGACCACTCCTAAGCACAGTCGACCGCCTCTGTCGAGGGGGAGCGGCCGGCTGGTCGGGGGTCGTGAGTGCCGGGCCTTGACACCCGCCCGTCACTCACGGTCATAAGGAACCCGCTCCGGTCGAAGACCCCCTATCGAGGTGGCAGGGGCGCCCTGTCCGCCATCGCGGCTTGGAAGGCCGGCCCGCCCCCGCCGACGTCGATCGCGGCTGCGGGTTCACTCACGGTCATCGCGCGAAGCGTGTCCAGTGCCACTTCGTGCGGCGCGTTGATCTCCTGCTCACCGTTTACACTGGTGGCGGCCTGCCCTCTTTCTCCCTGGGAGCACCTCGGTGGTTTCCGACCCGTCCGTCGCCGGACAGCCCGTGACCGACCAGCCCGATCCGGAACCCCGCGAGGAATGCGGCGTCTTCGGTGTCTGGGCGCCCGGAGAAGAGGTCGCGAAGCTGACCTACTACGGGCTCTACGCACTTCAGCACCGCGGCCAGGAAGCGGCCGGCATCTCGGTCTCCGACGGTTCGCAGATCGTCGTCTTCAAGGATCTCGGCCTGGTCAGCCAGGTGTTCGACGAGCAGGTCCTGCAGTCACTGCAAGGACATATCGCCGTCGGCCACTGCCGCTACTCGACCACCGGCGCGACCATCTGGGAGAACGCGCAGCCGATCTTCCGGACCACCGCCACCGGCAGCGGGTTGTCCTTCGCGCACAACGGAAACCTCGTCAACACCGCCGAGCTGCGGGATCGCACGGTCGAAGCCGGGCTCAAACCGCACGCGGGCCTGACCGGTTCGTCCAGCGACTCCGACCTGGTGTGCGGGCTGCTCGCGGCCAACGCCGCCGACAAGGGCATCGAAGCCGCCGCGCTGGAACTGCTGCCCACCCTCAAGGGCGCCTTCTGCCTGGTCTTCGCCGACGAGTCCACCTTGTACGCCGCGCGCGACCCGCACGGTGTGCACCCCCTGGTGCTCGGCAGGCTCGAACGCGGCTGGGTCGTCGCGAGCGAGACGGCCGCGCTGGACATCTGCGGCGCGTCGTTCGTCCGCGAGGTCGAGCCCGGTGAGCTCATCGCGATCGACGCCGAGGGCCTGCGGTCCTCGCGGTTCGCGAACCCGGAGCCCAAGGGCTGCGTCTTCGAGTACGTGTACCTCGCCCGCCCCGACACCTCGATCGCCGGCCGCAGCGTGCACGCCACCCGCGTCGAGATCGGCCGCAAACTCGCCGCCGAGCACCCGGCCGACGCCGACCTGGTCATGCCGGTGCCCGAATCCGGCACCCCGGCCGCCATCGGCTACGCGCAGGGCTCCGGCATTCCCTACGGCACCGGCCTGGTGAAGAACGCCTACGTCGGCCGTACCTTCATCCAGCCGTCGCAGACCATCCGCCAGCTGGGCATCCGCCTCAAGCTGAACCCACTGCGCGACGTCATCCGCGGCAAACGGCTCGTCGTCGTCGACGACTCCATAGTCCGCGGCAACACCCAGCGCGCCCTGGTCCGCATGCTGCGGGAGGCGGGCGCGCTCGAGGTGCACGTCCGGATCGCGTCGCCGCCCGTCCGCTGGCCGTGTTTCTACGGGATCGACTTCGCCTCCCGTGCCGAACTGGTGGCCAACGGCGTCGACCTCGACGGCATCCGCCGCTCCATCGGCGCGGACACCTTGGGCTACATCTCCCTGGACGGGCTGGTCGCGGCTTCGGAGCAGCCGAAGTCGCGGTTGTGCACCGCGTGCTTCTCCGGCGAGTACCCGATCGCGCTGCCCGAAGACGCGCTGATCGGGAAGCACCTGCTGGAGAGCCTGGACTCGGTCAATGGCGCGGCGAAGCCCGTCAGCCCTGCCGGGTACGGTGCTGAGGACGCCATCCGGCGTCCCTAGACCTCTCTTCCAGAGTTGGAGTCCGCTTCCGTGAGCGAGTCCACGAGCGCCACGTACGCCGCCGCCGGCGTCAGCATCGACGCCGGTGACAAAGCCGTCGAGCTGCTCAAACCGCACGCCGAGAGGGCCACGAGGCCCGAGGTGATGGGTGGGGTCGGCGGTTTCGCCGGGTTGTTCTCCCTGAAGCTGGACAAGTGGAAAGAGCCGGTGCTGGCCTCGTCGACCGACGGGGTCGGCACCAAGATCGCCGTCGCGCAGGCACTCGACAAGCACGACACGGTCGGCATCGACCTGGTCGCGATGGTCGTCGACGATCTGGTCGTCACGGGCGCCGAGCCGCTGTTCATGCAGGACTACATCGCCGTCGGCAAGGTTGTCCCGGAGAAGATCGCGGCACTGGTCGGCGGCATCGCCGAGGGCTGTGTCCAGGCGGGTTGCGCGCTGCTCGGCGGCGAGACCGCGGAGCACCCCGGCCTGATGGGCGAGCACGACTACGACCTTTCGGGCACCGGCATCGGCGTCGTCGAGGCGTCGAACGTGCTCGGCCCGGAGCGGGTCCGCCCCGGTGACGTCGTCCTGGCGCTCGGCTCGTCCGGCCTGCACTCCAACGGCTACTCGCTCGCCCGGCACGTGCTGCTGGACATCGCGCGCATGCCGCTCGACGGGCACGTCGAGGAGTTCGGCCGCTCGCTGGGCGAGGAGATGCTGGAGCCGACCAGGATCTACGCGAAGGACTGCCTCGCGCTGGCGTCCGAGGCCGACGTCCGCACGTTCGCGCACATCACCGGCGGCGGCCTGGAGCAGAACCTCGCCCGCGTCATGCCGCGCGGCCTGGTCGCGCGGCTCGAACGCGGCACCTGGACCCCGGCGCCGGTGTTCGCGCTGATCGGCCACCGCGGCAAGGTCGAGCGTGCCGAGCTGGAGAAGACGTTCAACATGGGCGTCGGCATGGTCGCGATCGTCGGCGCCGACGACGTCGACCGGGCGCTGGCGATGCTGACCGCGCGGCACGTGCCGGCGTGGATCCTCGGCGACGTGCAGCCCGCGGAAGATCCGGACGGCCCGCGTGCCGTGCTCTCCGGTGACCACCCGCGCTTCTGAATATTCTCTTGGCCCTGGTGGAACACTGGGTCCGTGGCTGATGACGTGGTGGTCGGCACCCGGTTCGTGATCCCGGGTGCCGAATTGAGCGAACGGTTCTCCCGGTCGTCGGGTCCGGGTGGGCAGGGCGTGAACACCACGGACTCGCGGGTCGAACTGTCCTTCGACGTGGCCGGTTCGGCGTCCGTCCCGGAGCATCTCCGGGCGCGGATGCTGGACCGGCTTTCGTCGCGGCTGGTCGATGGGGTCGTCACGATCACCGCGTCCGAACACCGCTCCCAGCTGATGAACCGGGAAGCCGCGCGGGCGCGGCTGGTGATGCTGCTGCTGGACGCGTCGGCGCCCCCGGCAGCCAAGCGGCGTCCCACCAAACCTTCGCGAGGTTCGAAGGAACGCCGCCTGGCGTCGAAGAAGCGCCGCGGCGAGGTCAAGAAATCACGCCGCGGCGGCTACTCAGACGATTGACAGGTGCACACATTCGGCGGCGGTCTTGAAGCCGACCCGGCCGTAGACGCGTTCCGCCTGCCCTGCGCCCGGCGTCAAGAACACCGACCGGCCACCGCGAGCGTGGGCTTCACGTGTCAGGTACTCCGTCATCGCCGCGGCGATCCCGCGGCTCCGGTACTCCTCGATCACCCCGATCCCGGCGATCTCGGTCGCGCCGTCGAGGATCGGGGTCGCGACCCCGCCCCCGACGACCTCGCCGGTCTCGGCCACGGCCATCACCGAGAGGGTGTCGCCGCTCAGCTGATCCGGTGAGGGGTCGAGGTGCCGATCGGGATCGTCCTCCCCGAACGCCACGTTCTGCGTCCGGATCATCTGCCGGAGTTCGCCGTCGGTCTTCGGGGTGATCAGGCTGATCCCGGCCGGTTCCGGTTGTGCGACGACCTGCCCCGGGGAGCAGATCATCAGCGGAACCCGCCGCTCCAGCGTGTAGCCGCACTCGACGAGCACGGCCTCGGCGGCCGGAACCGCTTCGGTGAGGAACTCCAGACGCGGCATGAGCCCGCGCTTGCGGAACGCCTCGGTGAGGGCGGCGACGTCGTCCTCCGTAGGAACGGCGTCGTCATCGGGGATCGCGTAGTTGAGGAAGGGGCTGTCGGCCTCGAGGTAGTACGTGGCCAGGAACGGCCCGATCCGCTCGGTCTCCCGGAACTTCGCCGCGGTGAGGCGGAGGTAGGACTGCAAAGCACGAATCGTCTCGGAAAGCACTGGTGGAAAGCCTTTCGGGCAGAAGAAGGAGACGCACGGGAGGATCCGCGTGCGTGGTGGAGCTGGCGTATGCGCCGGCTAGCTCGTGCCGACGCCACCGAAGGCGTCAGGCATGAGGCATCCCTCTTTCTTGGTACGCAGGCTTTCGCGATCACTCTCGCACGACGGTCAACCGACTTACCTCCGCTGCGGATGCGCGATGCTCGAATACCGCTCGTCCCATACCGATCTCGGCACCCGTAGCCGGACGGGGGCGTCGCACACCCGCCGGACCTGGACCGGGATCCGCACCGGCGGCCGGACGTCCAGGCGGTGCCACAGACGTTTGCTCAGCGCGGCGCCCGCCACGGCGCCCAGTGTGTTCAGCAGGATGTCGTCGGCCGAGGTCACCCTGCCCGCCTGGATCAGATATTGCGTGCCTTCCACCAGCACCGAGACGGCCAGCGCGCCCAGCGCGATCCGGCCCAGCGACCGCAGGCGGCGGGACCGCACCGGGAGCAGGGCGCCGAGTGGGCTCAGCATGAGGACATTGCCCAGCGCCTGCCAGAGATTGGCGCTGTCGGACAGGGCCAGCCGCAGGTCGGTGCCGGGTTCGAGGTTCAGCCTGCTGCCCTGCGCGCCGGACACCGGCATCGTGACCAGGCACAACACCAGGAAACAGGCCAGGGCGAGCGTCATGTCGACAGCGGCCGTCGCCGACGCGGAGAAGGGGTCGGCACGTCTTCGCCGTCGATGAGCCGCGAGGAGCGGCCACCCGAGCAATGCGTACGGAATCGCGATGATCGTCAACGGGATCATCCCGCCGAAAGCGCGGAGCAGCTCACCCATGGCCTTCCTTTCCGGAGCGCCCAAGATCACCTTCGCATCACAAGATCGACTCGGCACGGCGGAGCGAACGCACTAAGAGGTGATCTTTCCCAGTGGCGGAAAAGGTTTTCCCATGCTGGTGACCGTCCACAAAGGAACCTGTGGACAAACCTGTGGATGACCGCGAACTCTTCGGAAGAAGGCCTTATCGCGTAAGGAAAAGCCTTGTGGGTGACCTGTGTACTACTTGCCGTGTCCGGCGAGCTCCCGCGCGTGCTCGAGCAGCTTCTGCAGGTGCAGTCCGCGACGCACGTCACACGGGTGCGAGGCCGTCCCGCTCGCGGCCATCGCGGCGAAATCGTCCAGGAGCGCGGTATACGACTCGCCCGCCGAGCCCGGCTTGCGGCCCAAGGTGCGGTAGCCGTGCTCGCCGTAAACGGCCACTTCGACGACCGTCGGCTGGATCGGCAGCCGCAGCGACAGGGTCGCCGTACTGGTCGCGCCACCCTCGTGGGCTAACAGCAACTGCCACAGATCGTCATCGGTCCGGTTCGCGGCGAGCACCTCGGTGATCTCTCCGAGAGCCGCGTCCAGCAGATCGAGGGCGTGCGGGCCGATGTCGGCGAGCGCGCCGGAGTCGTGCCGCCACGCCGACGACTGGTACTGACCGCCGAGCAGCGCGCCCGAAAGCCATCGCGCCCCGCCGCCACGCCAGCCGCCCGCTTCCTTGATACCGTCGAGCCACTCGCGCGTCATCGGCGAAAACCGCAGGATGAGGACCACGAGGGCCGCGACACCGGCGGCCTCCACCGCGTCCGCGAGCCGCCGCGCGCCGTCGAGGTCGGCGGCGATCGGCTTCTCCAGGATCAGATGCTTGCCCGCTTCGGCCGCCTTGACCGCCAGCTCCGCCTGGACGGCGGGCGGCACCGCGAACGCGACCGCGTCCACCTGGTCGAGCAACTCGTCGAAACTGTCGACGGCTTGGGCGCCATGCGCCTCGGCCAGCTCCTTCGCGGCCTCGGGACGCCTGGCCCAGACCGCGCGCAACGTCATCCCGGGGTGATCGGCGAGACCTGGCGCGTGCACCGTCTTCGCCCACGGACCGGCACCGACCAGACCCGCGCGCAGCTGTCCCTGTCCCACGCCCCCGAGTCTAGGACCCTCGCGTTCAGTCCTCTGAATGCGGTAGTTGCGCGTGCAAGAACCGCATTCAGAGGACTAAACGCGGAGGAACCAGGTCAGGAGTAGCTGTAGAACCCGCGGCCGGTCTTCTTGCCGAGCAGGCCGGCGTCGACCATGCGCAGCAGCAGCGGCGGCGAGGAGTACAGCGGCTCCTTGAACTCGGCGTACATCGAGTCCGCGATCGCCTTGATGGTGTCCAGGCCGATCAGGTCCGAAAGCCGCAGCGGGCCCATCGGGTGCGCGGTGCCGAGCTCCATACCGCGGTCGATGTCCTCCGCGGACGCGAAACCCGACTCGATCATCCGGATCGCCGAAAGCAGGTACGGCACGAGCAGCGAGTTCACGATGAACCCGGCGCGGTCCTGCGACCGGATCACCGTCTTGTTCAACGCCGTGGTCGCGTGCTCCTCGGCACGGCGGGCGGTGTCGTCACTGGTCAGCAGCGAGGGCACCAGCTCGACGAGCGGCAGCACCGGGACCGGGTTGAAGAAGTGGATGCCGACCACCTGCTGCGGGCGGCCGGTGGCCATCCCGAGCTTCATGATCGGGATCGACGAGGTGTTGGACGCGAACACCGCGTCCTCACGCTCGACGATCTTGTCCAACGACCGGAACACCTCGACCTTGGCCTGCTCCTGTTCCAGGATGGCCTCGATGACGAGGTCGCGGTCGGCGAACTCGCCGATCTCGGTGGTGAAGCGGAGCCGTCCGAGCGCCGCGTCGGCGTCTTCCCGCGAGAGCTTCCCGTTCTTGACGCCGCGTTGCAGCGACTTCTCGATCCGCGCCCGCCCGGAGTCCAGCGCCGGCTGGTTGACCTCGGTGACGATCACGTCCAGCCCGGCCCGCGCGTGCACCTCGGCGATGCCCGAGCCCATGAGCCCGGCCCCGACGACACCTACTCGCGCTACGTCAGACATGGCACCTCCTCATATTTTGGGCAGCACGCGACACGCGAGGGCGGTCCCCGGGGCAAGCCCGGATCCACCCTCGCGTGTCACGCGTTGCTCAGCGGCGGTATTCGTCGTACCCGTCGTACGGGTCGTCGTCATACCGCTTGTCGTCCTCGTGCCTGTCTTCCGAGGAACTACTGGACAGCTCGCGCTGCAAAGCATCGAAGTCGGTTTCGTGCGAGCTGTACTTGAGCTCGCGCGCCACCTTCGTCTGCTTGGCCTTAGCCCGGCCGCGCCCCATGGCTCGACCCCCTCGCACAGGGGCGGGGCGGCCGGGGGAATCGGCGGCCCCGCATCGTCTCGACAATTCTTTCCTGCTGACACCGTACCGTGTCCGGGGGGTTGGATGCGACGTGGCACGGTGTGCCGGTGGCGACAGTGTTCACCGAACGCCGGTTACCGGCCGGTCGGTGGCGATAGTCGCAGGTCGGCGTGCCACGATGCTCGTGTGCCCCGTCCGTTCGCGGCTTATCTCCGCGTCTATGAGCCCCTGCTCGCGCTGGGGGATCCACCGGACGAACGCCTGCTCGAGGCCGTCGAAGCGGCCCGGCTCGATCGTTCGGCCGCGGGGACGCGCGAGCAGGAATTGTGGCTCAAGTCACAGCATGTGGGGCGGTTGCTGCCCGCCGAACTCGGGGACGGCAGGGCCGCGCCCAGTCTCGTCACCGATGTCCTCGTCCTGGATCCCGAGGACGTGCCGGAGGGTGAGCACGGCGACGCCGGCCCAGGGCCGCTGATCTGCCCGATGGAGATCCGCGCACGCTCGGCCGCGGCGCTGGTGACCTTCCTCGGCGACGCGCACCCCGCGTTGAAGAACGCGGTGCTCGACGCCGGCGGCGCTTCACTCGACACGATCCGCTCGCGGGCGAAGTCCGCCATCGGCGATCTGTCCGCCTCGGCTTCGCACACGCTGTCGACGACGTGGACCGTCCCGCTTCCGTGGTTCGTGCTGTTCGACCCCGGGATGCGCCGGGTCAAACTCGGCAAGGGCCGTGACGACCCCGAACGCGAGGCGTCGTGGCGGGTTTCCATCGCCGACGCGCGGCATCGCGCCCGCGAGGTCGGGGACCTGCTCGAAGCGACCTTCGGTGACTCGGGACCCGGCCGGGTGCTGCTCGAGACGCGACGCTGGCTCGACAGCTTCCACCCCGGCTCCGCGGTCGAGCTCGACTACGGCGGTCTCGTGCAGCTCTTCGCCGACCCGATCCTCCAGGCCGACACGACCGCCGAAGAGGTGCACGACATCCTCGACGCGCTCCGCACCGGCAATGTCGACGAGCTGGCGGAACTGTTCGCCGACCTGCGGGACTTCTGGGGCGACCTGGCCGCGCGGGAACGCGCGAACTAGCCGTAGAGACCTTCGGCGACCCTCAGCTCGCCGACCGGTTTCCCGCCGCCCAGGACCGCGTCGCGCGCGAGGTCGCCGGCCTCGTCGTCAGGGTCGATGCCGAGGTGGCGCAGCGTCGCGAGCAGCAGCGGGATCCGGGCACGGGCCGCGCCGTCGTCGATCTTCAGTGCCAGCGCGGTGCCGTCCGGGAGGGCGAACGCGTGCACTCCCTCGGCGCCGCCCTTCGAAAGCAGGCCCTCGATGGTCCGCATCAGCACGGTGTCCTCACGGCCGGTGCCCGCGACCTGCCACGGATGCGCGCGGACGGCGTCGGCGACCCGGCGTTCCGGCCCGCCGATGGCCGTGACCAGCCTGCCGAAGGAGCGGGCGAGGCCGGTGAGGGAGAACGCGAACAACGGCGCCCCGCAGCCGTCGACGCCGACCGTCTCGATCGTCTCGCTGGTGAGGTCCGCGACGGTGGCCTGGATGATCTTCTGCAGCGGATGGATCTCGGCCTCGTAGTCCTTGGCCGGCCAGCCGAGCTGCGCGCAGGTCATGAGCATCGCGGCGTGTTTGCCGGAGCAGTTCATGGCGGCGCGGCGTTTCCCGGCCGAGGCCATGGCCAGCATGCTGGGCTCGTGCAGCGGGAAAGCGGGCGGGCAGGCCAGCGCTTCCTCGGTCAGTCCCGCGCGGGAAAGCATGTCGAGGGCGCCCTCGACATGGCCGGGCTCGCCGTTGTGCGATCCGCAACCCAGCGCGAGCTCTTCGTCGCCGATCGTGAGTCCGGCGCGGAGCATCCCGACGGCTTGCAGGGGCTTGTTGGACGAACGCGGGTAGACCGGCCGCTCGATGTCGCCCGCAGAGAACCGCACCGAGCCGTCCGGGGCGGTGATCACGAGCGCGCCGCGGTGCACGCTCTCCACGAAACCGGATCGAACGACCTCGACCAGGACCGGGTTCGTCACTCGGATCCGCCGCGTTCGGTGTCGAGCAGGTCGTCGACCGATGCCGTGCCCTTGCGATAGCGGGTCGCGATCTCGGCGTTGATGGTGTCCATGACGCCCTGGACCTCGCGACGGTACGAGGAGACCGAAACCTCTTCGTCGGCGTACCGGTTGAGGGCGTTGACCAGCTCCTCGTCCGACAGAGTGCTGACGTCGGAAAGGTCCGTGTCGCCGATGAGCGCCTCGGCGAACCGGCGGTGCTCACCCGCGCGCGACGGCTCCAGCCGCTGGTGCCTGCCCGAACCCGTCGCCGGGCCGATCGCGTTGTCCGCCAGGATCGCGACCAGCCGCTCGACGACGCTGCTCTCGCCGCCCGAACTCCTGCGCTCCTGCTCGGCTCGCACGATGTCGATCCGCGCGTGCAGCAGGCGCCGCAGGTACGACAGGTCGGTCTCCTCCTGCGCGGCCTCGTCACGGCGCTCGCGCAGCACGGAAAGGGTCAGCTCGCCGAGGTCGCTGAGATACCCAGGGCCGAGCACGCGGTCGATACGACGGCGACCACCGGGCCGGACTTCGATCACCCGCGTAGCTTATCGCGCTCCAGCGAGAATGTTCCGCAGGGAGCGATACCACAAGGATCTCCGCCCCCGACGGCACCCTCCGCCGCTGCCGCTCTTTCGGTTCCTTCCAAAGCGCGCCCCCCACCCGTCCCGGGGGCGGCCCCTGGTCCAGTCTACCGGGGGTGGAGGCGGAAAAGTGCTGGTCGGCGAAGTTGTCCACAGGTGGGCAACGTTGTGGACAACTTGTGGATGGCTGTGGTGGGCGGGATGGAAGTACTTGAAGGCCCTTCATGGCGTTAGGCGCAAGGAAGGGGCCTTCATGTACTTGGGTCGTGAGTGAAGGGCGAGTTTCCAGCGCTCAGTCGAGGGAAGGGCCTTCACGCGCAGTCGTCGCCGTGGCCAGTGAGGTCGCGGTGACGAGTGAGGCGAAAGTGACCCACCTGCAGGTAGTGAAGGCCTCCTTCCCTACCCTCAAGGTAGGCAAGGAGGCCTTCACGGAACGGCGCGGAGCCGAGCCGAACCGAGCCGCAGAGGACCCCGCCTACCCCCGCAGCCGCTGAGCCGCTTCCCGCCCGGGCGCCGGCGCCTCACCAGGCACCGAGTCCGGATCGATGGCCGCCTGCACCACGCGGTCCTCGGCGCCCACCAGCAGCTCCGCACCCGGCTGCGTCGAGCGTTTGACCAGCGCCAGCGCGATCGGTCCCAGCTCGTGGTGCTGCACCACGCTGCCGACGCGGCCGACCGTCCGCTCGCCCAGCACCACCGGATCGCCGGTTTCCGGCGTGATCTCCGGCGAACCGTCCAGGTGCAGCAGCGCCATGTACCGCGGCGGCCGCCCGACGTTGTGGACCTTCGCGACGGTCTCCTGTCCGCGGTAGCAGCCCTTCGCCACGTGCGCGGCGGAGTCGACCCAGTTCACTTCGTGCGGGATCGTGCGCTCGTCGGTGTCGAGGCCCAGCCGCGGCCGCAGCGACTCGACCCGCAGCGCGTCGAACGTCCAGCTGCCCGCCGGTCGCGCGCCCGCGTCGGTCAGGCGCCGCCACCAGTCGGCGAGTTCGGCGCGCGGGACGGCGAGGTCGACGCTGTGGCGTCCCGGCCACGGCATCCGCCGCGCGAAACCGCCGGGGATCGCCACGACCGAGTACGGGTCCGAGCCCACGGAGACGCCCGCGGAGTCCAGCACGCGGTCCGCGTCGGGACCGAGGACGGTCAGCAGCGCCAGCTCGTCCGAGACATCGCGGATGTCCACTTTGGACCAGAACTTCATCGCTTCGAGGTACTCGCGCAAAGTCTGCTTGCCACCGGACGGCAGCGCGCTGGTGGCCACCGCGCCCCTGTCGCTGTCCAGCCACACCGTGCCGTCCGCGTGCGCGAGCACCATATGCGTGTCGACGCGACCTTGGCTGTCGAGCACGAGCGCCTCGGTGCCGGTGCCTTCGGCGAGCCCGGTGACGTGCTGCGAGATCACCAAATGCAGCCAGGACAACCGTTCTTCCCCGGTCACGGCCAGGATTTCGCGGTGCGAACGGTCGATCACGACCGCGCCGCGCGCGGCCGTCCGCTGCTCGGCGAAGGGGTCACCCCAATGCCACGGGACACCTTCTTCCGGATGCCCGTCGGGTGCCGCGATCGGTCCGGGAAGGTCGAGCAGGGGGGAGCGGTAGGGCATGAAACCCATGCTAGTGAGTACCGTGTCCCCATGCGCGTGCTTGCCTTCCTCGACGGGACCCTGGCCGACCCCGAAGCCGCTCACCTGCGGGTGGACGATCTGGGACTGCTTCGCGGCGACGGCGTGTTCGAGACGATCCTCGTCGTCGACGGACGGCCCCGCGAGCTCCGCCCGCATCTCGAGCGGCTGGCCCGTTCCGCGGCCATGCTCGACCTGCCGGAGCCGGACCTCGCCGCCTGGGAGCGCGCCGCGCAGGTCGTCATCGACAACTGGTCCGGCCCGGCCGAGATCGCGCTGAAACTGGTGTACACCAGGGGAATCGACGGCGATCCGGAGGCGAAGCCGTTCGGGTTCGCGCTCGGTGTGGAGATCGACGAGAAGGTCCAGCGGGCCCGTGTCGAAGGCGTCGCGGCGATCACCCTCGAACGCGGTTTCGAGCCCGACCTCGCCGAGCGCGCGCCGTGGCTGCTGCTGGGCGCGAAGTCGATTTCCTACGGCGTCAACATGGCCGCGTTGCGCGAGGCGGGCCGCCGTGGTGCGAGCGATGTGATTTTCACCGCCGCCGACGGCACGGTCTTCGAAGGTCCGACTTCGACGGTCGTCCTCGCGAAGGACAAGACGCTTTACACGCCGCCGGCGACCATCGGAATCCTGCCGGGGACGACGCAGGCGGCGCTGTTCCGCGGCGCCGAACGGGCGGGCTGGTCGGTCAAGGTCGAGCCGCTCAAGGTCTCCGATCTCACCGAGGGCGAAGGGCTGTTCCTCGCGTCGTCGGTCCGCAAGCTGACCAGGGTGCACACGCTCGACGGCGTCGCGCTCACCGACTCCAGCGCGATCCACGCCGAGCTGGCCGCCGCGTACGAGAGCGAGTACGCGATCAGCTGAGCGTCGCGCGCAGCTTCGCCGCGACGAACCGTTCGATCAGGTCGAGGTGCCGAGGGTGGAACGCCCAGAGGGTGTGCCCGCCGCAGCAGTCGGCGCGCAGCGATAGGGGCTCGCGGAAGAACGGGTCGACCGGACGATTCCACGCGCGGTAGTCGGGGTCGGGAGGAACACGCACCAGGGCGCAGCCCGCGCAGGTCAGCCGATCGGGTGTGGCCGAGGCACGGCCGGCGCAGCGCGGGCAGACGACGAGGATCGGCTCGTCCGCGAAGTCCGCGAAGTCCTCGATCCGGGTCTGCGGATCGCGGAACCGCGGGGCGTCCATCAGCCGAGCGGGCTGATGATCAGCAGGTGCGGCAGGATCGCTTCTTCGCGGTAGGCCGCGATCTTGTGGTGCCCGTCGAGGATCACCGCCGCGTCGGTGGTCTCCAGCACGATGGCGACCGGCCGGTGCCCGCTCTTGATCGCCGTCCGGTAGTAGCCGACGCGGGACACGTCGGCGGGCGGCCAGTCGGCGCTCGGGGTCAGGTAGCGGTCCTCGGCCAGCCGTTCGGGTCCGGCGACCTGGTATTCGCCGTCGGCGAAGAGATCGAGAAGCGGGCGGAGCGTATCGCCGAGCGGGCGCCGCATCTGACCGGTGGCCAGCGCGATCCGCAGCGACTGCGGAAGCTCTGGTTGGGTGGGGACCGAATTCGTGTCGATGACACCCGTGCCACCGTCGACCTTTACCTGTTCCACACCCTCGTGGACGAGTGAAAGCGGAGAAGGGTTCCGGGTCGGGCCTGCGCGAGGGCCGGGAGTGACGCCTGTCTCACCACGGCCGCCACCGGATAACCGCCGGTAGTCGGATGATCCGCCAAGAACACCACCGGCAACCCGTTCGGCGGCACCTGGACGGCGCCGGTCAGCAGGCCTTCGCTCGGCAGTTCCCGCTCCGCGTATTCGGCCGCGCGAGTCAACGCGTGCCCGTCGAGCCGGAGTCCGACGCGGTTCGATTCCGCCGTCACCGTCCAGGTCTTCGCGAGCCCGGACGCCGGGTTCTCGAACCAGTGCGCCCGCGGCCCCGGGTCGATCGGCACGACGAGCTCGGCCGGTGCCACCGTGGGGAGCACGACGTCGGCACCTCCGGGGACGGACGGCGTGCCGAGCGGGAGGACGTCGCCCGCTTTCAGCGGCGCCGGCCCTATCTCCGACAGGACGTCCCGCGACCGGCTGCCGAGTTCCGCGTCGACCGTGATCCCGCCGGAAACCGCCAGGTAGCACCGCAGTCCGGAGGCGGGAGCACCGATCGCCAAGACCTGCCCCGCCGCCAGCCAAACCGGCGCGTGCGAGCCGACTGGGCGCCCGTCGACCTCCACGGCGACGGCGGGGCCGGTCACCGCGATGGTGCAGGACGTCGTGGCGCGCAGCCGTAGCCCGCCGAACAGGCACTCGACTCCCGCGGCGGCTTCGTCGTTGCCGACGAGCCGGTTGGCCAGCTGCAGCGCCGGGACGTCGAGCGCGCCGGACGGCGGGACACCGAGATGCGCGATACCGGGCCTGCCGAGGTCCTGTACCAGCGCGAGCGGACCGGTCTCGACCACTTCCAAGGCCCTCATCCGGCACTCCGGAACCGCACGCGGTCGCCGGGCGCCAGCAACGCGGGCGGGTCGGCGCGCGGATCGAACAGGACGGTCCGGGTATGGCCGATCAACCGCCAGCCACCGGGCGAGACACGGGGGTACACACCGGTGAACTCGCCCGCGATGCCGACCGAGCCCGGCGGCACGCGAGTGCGCGGGGCCGACAGCCGTGGCTGCCGCAGCGGCTCGGGAAGCCCTGTCAGGTAACCGAATCCGGGCGCGAAACCGGTGAAGGCCACGGTGTAGACGGCGCCGGTGTGCAGCCGGACGACGTCCTCAGCGGACACTCCGGCGTCCCGCGCGACGAGTTCGAGGTCTTCGCCGTCATAGGTCACGTCGAGCGTGATCTCGCGGGATCGGCCTTCCGGCGGATGTTCGAGGTCGGCGTCCGCGAGCAGTTCGCGGACGGCCGCGAGGGCGGCCGAACCCGGGATTTCCACCACGAGCAGGCTGCGGGCGCCGGGCACGAGTTCGGCGATCCCGGGCGGACGCGCGGACGTGACCGTCGCGTGCGCCGCCATCGACTCGGCGAGGGAGGCGCAGTCGAGCAGGGCGGCGTGCTCGCCGTAGGCACGCCACCGCATGGGAACGGGGTCAGCCCACCACGCGACGCAGCAGCGCCGACGTGTGCGGCTGCAGGTCCTGACCCATCATCGCGCGCTCCTCGACGTAGCCGAGCTCGCCGTTGACGATGCCGTAGAGCCGCTGCGAAGCCGTGACGTCCTTGGCGGTCGAAGTGCGGACGACCGCGTCGGTGCCGAGCTCCCAGGCCGGGACCGAGGCCTTGCCGCGCGGCTTGCCGTAGAAGAGTTCCACGATGCCGGTGTTGTGGGTCAGCAGCAGCTCGATCGTGTCGTCGGGCTGCGGACGCCAGAACCCGGATTCGCGCGCGGCGGGACGGATGACCTTGCCGTCCTCGTCGAGCAGCCAGGCTCGTGCCTCGTGCGTGAGGAACGGGCGGCCGTCGTGCGCGATGGTCAGCTGCATGCCGAACCGGTACGGGCCGTCGATGGTCGGATAGTCGACCTCGCCCTCGCCGCGCCAGACACCGACGAGCGGCAGGAGCGCCAGGCAGGCGTCGTTGAGGTTCGCTCCTTCGCGCAGGTTCGCGGTGTCGCCCGGGATGGGCATGTCGTCGAACTGCGGAAGGTTCCGGTCGCGCGTGCTTTCCGCGCGCTTCTCCGCGGCCTGGATGGCCTCGTCGCCACTAGCCGTCATCGGTCAGCGCTGGTCCGCGTAAAGCCGGTAGACGACGTACACGGCGAACCAGGTGATCGCGACGCCGGCGAGCACCAGCAGGGTCGTAAACAGGATCTCCACGCCACGCACTTTAGTCGCTGCCGACCGGCACGGCCCCGCGAAGGGGTGGTGGTAGTGCCCACACGGTCTCCCAAAGGGCGCTCCGCGCCCGACGGAGACTTCACGTCGCGCGCCTCTTTTGGGCCGGAGGCCCACGGAAACGCGATGAAGGGGCGCCCTCCGCACTCACCGTGAGGTGAATGCGGAACGACGCCCCTTCGGCACGTTTTCCGTCAGCGCGCGACCTATGACACAGAGATGGCGAGTTGGTGCACGCCGGGTCCCTGCGCGGTGACGGAGGCCTCGCCGTTGCCGGAGCGGTGCAGCGCGCGCACCGTCCAGTCACCGGGGGCCGCGTAGAAGCGGAAATCGCCGTCGGCCGACGAGACCACCTCGCCGGTGAAGTCGCCGCCGCCGTCCAGCAACCGCACGAAGGCGCCGCCGACGGGGCCCTCCGAACCGGTCACCTTGCCGGCCAGCACGACCTGGCCGCGGGTGTCGTAATCGGCGGGCGTGGCCTCCTGGGCCGGTGCGCCGCAGCTGTCGTCAGCCATCACTTAGCTCCCAACTCGACCGGCACGCCGACGAGCGAGCCGTATTCCGTCCACGAACCGTCGTAGTTCTTCACCTGGTCGTAGCCGAGGAGCTCGTGCAGCGCGAACCACGCGATGGACGAGCGCTCACCGATCCGGCAGTACGCGATCGTGGCCTTCGACTCGTCGAGGCCCTCGTCGGAGTACAGCTCCTTGATCTCTTCCTCGGTTTTGAAGGTGCCGTCCTCGTTGGCGACCTTCGCCCACGGGACGTTCAGCGCGCCCGGGATGTGGCCCGGGACCTGCGACTGCTCCTGCGGCAGGTGTGCCGGGGCGAGCAGCTTGCCGGAGAACTCGTCGGGCGAGCGCACGTCGACGTAGTTGCTCTTGCCGATCTCGGCCACGACCTCGTCGCGGAACGCGCGGATCGAGAGTTCCTGCTCCTTGGCCTTGTACTCGGCCGGCTCGCGCTTTACCTCGTCCGCGTTCAGCTCGCGGCCGTCGAGCTCCCACTTCTTGCGGCCGCCGTCGAGCAGCTGCACCTTGTCGTGGCCGTAGAGCTTGAAGTACCAGTACGCGTACGCGGCGAACCAGTTGTTGTTGCCGCCGTAGAGGATCACGCGGTCGTCGTTCGAGATGCCCTTCTCGGACAGCAGCTTCTCGAAGCCCTCCTTGTTGACGAAGTCGCGGCGGACACCGTCCTGCAGGTCCTTGCGCCAGTCGAACTTCACCGCCCCGCGGATGTGTCCGTTGTCGTACGCGGTCGTGTCCTCGTCGACCTCGATGAACACGACACCCGGGGTGTCCAGGTTCTCCTCGGCCCACTGGGTGGTGACCAGGACGTCTTCACGGCTCATGGAGCTGACTCTCTTTCTGGGTTAGGACGCGCGAGGGCTGGGACTGAAACGTTTGACGATCAGGTACATCTCGCAGCCGAGACAGAAGTCGAACGCCGCGTTGAGAAAGGCCGCGAACAGCGCGAACGCCGTCGCGACGAAACCGAGCGCGGTCAGGCCGGTGGCGAACCCGACGGTGCCGACGACGGCGAACACGAACCCGACGGCCTGCGCGAACCGCAGCGGGGCGGCGTCCTCGCGTTCGGTCGTGGGGCCGAGCCGCGGCGCGACGAGGTAGCGATAGATCAGGGAGTACGGCGCCGGCTTCAGGCCGATGAAGGCGCCGATCGCGAACACCACCGCCTGCGCCGCGAGCAGTGGCCACCACTGGGTGATGAGCACGACCGCGAGCACGATCGTCGTCAGGATGGCGGCGAAACGCGGACCACGGGGGTCGACGGCCGGTCCTGCGGACATGGTTCCTCCTGCGAACGAGAGGGAAAGAGGTGCGTGCCGGACGGGCACGCGCAGGCGTGGTTCAGCGAACGCCGGGACACAGGCTGCTGCGAACGCGGCACAGGTCCACTGCGCGGCGCTGGGTCAGCAAAGTTCGGGGCAGCCGGTTCACGGGCACGAGGGTACGCAGAGCTCCCTCAGGTTGGGAACCGTGTTCACACCTTGGGACGCTTCCCGGAATCCGGGATCAGATGGGGCTCCAGGGCTTCGAGAAGCTCCTGACCTCGGGGAACGCCGCCGACGCGGAAGACCTCCCGGCCGTCCGCGGTCAAGGCCAAGGTCGTCGGGGTTCGCAGCACCGACAGCGCCTGGGCGACTTCGGGGGTTTCGGTGACGTCCAGATCGACGTGGGTCAGGCCGTCGGTCTTCTCCGCGAGCGCGGACAGGATCGCGCGGGTGTGGCGGCACGGCGCGCAGAACGTCGTGGAGATCTGGACCAGGGTGACACCTTCGGGCGCGAGGGCGTCCGAGACGCGACCGGGCAGGGTGGGCGCACTGGACTTCGCCGCGCGGATGCGGCCGTTGCGCGCTTGCAACAGCGCGCCGGCGACCCCGCCGAGCACGAGGACGCCCAGCAGCACCCACACTCCGGTCATTCGCAGATCACCCCTGGGGCTTCGCTCCGCTGAAGGCGACGTTCTTGCCTTCACCCTTGATGGTCACCGAGCCGCTGTTCACGCGCACCGACGTCGGGGTCACCGAGAACGGCATCGCGCCGGTGTCGATGGTCGCGTTGAAGTTCGGCAGCAGCGCGTCCTGTACTGCCTGGGGAACGACGGTGGTCTCCTTGTCATTCCCGAACTGGAGCCGCTTCGGTTCGAGACGGATCTTCTGCCCGTCCAGTTCGATCATCGCGAAGCAGAAGATCTCCACCTTCTGCCCGGCGATCTGGACGTTGCCCGAAACCCGGATCCCGGTGCTGGCGGTGTCGACCGGCTCGCCGTTCTCGTTCGTCGCGGTCGGCTTCGTCTCGCCCTGCCCGCTGTCGCCGTTGCGGACGTAGTCCTCGGTGACGGGCTCGATTTTCAGGTTCTCGATCTTGTCCAGCGGCGCCTGCCGCGCGATGTCCGCGGCCTTGATCGTCACCTCGCCCTTGAGCGTGCCGATGACGATCGACTTCGTGTTGCCGGACGTCAGGTCCGACAGCGGGGCCGTGACGTCGCTCATGTCGGCGTTGAAGTCCACGTCCCGCAGCCTCGGCGGAACGGCGACGCCCTGGGCGTTGATCGTGATGTGACTGTAGTCACCGGAAAGGGCCTGGGTCAGGAACGGGAAACCGTGCACCGTGACCGCCGGATCGTTGGCCAGTTCCAGCTGCTGGCGTGCCTTCTGGGAGATCGTGTGCTCGGCGAACGCCGCGGCCCCGAAATCGGCCCCGACCAGCAGCACCACCAGCACCGCGAGGGCGATGAGCCAGCCCCGGCCACGGCGCTTCCCTCGCTTGGCGGACCGGCCGGAAGACGGTCGGTCGTCACGCGCCACGGGCCTGCTCACCATCGTTTCGAATCTCCTTCGTAAACCTCTTTGGCCAGGTGTGATCGATCCAGCACGGGGTAGGTCCTCGGCTGTTCACCCGCTATTCTCACCAAGCACCGGCTGTAGCCACGTTCGAGGCGACCACGACTGAAGGCGGTGCGGCGATGAGCCTGGACCTTCTGGTACTGACCGCGGAAGCAGATGCCACCACGGTATTGCCCGCTCTGGATCTGCTGCCCCACACCGTACGCGTCCGTGCTCCGGAAGTGACCGCGCTGCTCGACGCCGGCCACCGCGACGTCATCGTCCTCGACGCCCGGAGCGATCTCGCCTCCGCGAAGAGCCTCTGCCGCCTGCTCAAGGGCGCCGGTGAGGACGAAACCTCCACGCCGGTCATCGCCGTCGTCGGCGAAGGCGGGCTGGTCGCGGTCAGCGCTGAATGGCGCACCGACGACATCCTTCTCCCGACGGCAGGTCCCGCCGAGGTCGACGCCCGGCTGCGGCTGGTCACCACCCGCGACGGCGGTGCCGCGCAGGTCGACGCCGAACTCCGGGTCGGCGAGCTGGTCATCGACGAGGCGACGTACACCGCGAAGCTCCGCAAGCGCACCCTCGAACTGACCTACAAGGAGTTCGAGCTCCTCAAGTACCTCGCCCAGCACGCCGGCCGGGTGTTCACCCGTGCTCAGCTGCTGCAGGAGGTCTGGGGTTACGACTTCTTCGGCGGCACGCGCACGGTCGACGTCCACGTCCGGCGCCTGCGCGCGAAGCTGGGGCCGGAGCACGAGCAGATGATCGGGACCGTGCGCAACGTCGGCTACAAGTTCGAGCGGCCTTCGAAGGGGGCCGCCAAGCAGGCCATCGCCCCGGACGCGAGCGTCTACGAGCCGAGCGAGCTTTCCGCGCACTGAGTCCCCTTTCCTGTCTGACAAGACGTCCAGGCGGGTGCCGGGTTCCCGGGTAGGGTCGATTTCATGCTCGATCTGGCTTGGACCGGTGAACCGGACACGGAAGAGATCCACGACTTCCTCCTCGCCGTGCGCGAGGCCGACGGCGATCCGCTGGACTCCGGTTTCCCCGGTGGACAGCACCTGCTGGGGCACGTCGACGGTGAGCTGGTCGTGTACGCGCACCTGGACACCGAAGGCGACTCGCACGGCAACCAGGTCGCCGAACTGTTCGTCCATCCCGCGCACCGCCGGTCCGGTCACGGCCGGGCGGCCACCAGGGCGCTCGTCGACCACGTCGACGGGAAGCCGCTGCGCGTCTGGGCGCACGGCGACCACCCCGCCGCCGTCCACATAGCCGGGACCGAGGGCTTCGAGCGCGCGCGGGAACTGCTGATCCTGCACGCGGACGTCGAGACGGCCGATTGGCCGGAACCCGTGACGCGCGAAGGCGTCACGCTGCGGACGTTCGTCCCCGGTCAGGACGAGGAAGCGATGGTCCGCGTCAACGCGCGCGCCTTCGACTGGCACCCCGAGCAGGGCGCCTTGACCGTCGACGAGGTCCGGGCGACCGAGAAGGAAGCCTGGTTCGACCCCGAGGGCTTCTTCCTCGCGGAAGAGGACGGGAAGGTCATCGGCTTCCACTGGACGAAGGTCCACGACGCCGTCCCCGGCCGGTTCGGCGGCGAGCCCGCGGGCGAGGTCTATGTCGTCGGCATCGATCCGGACGCCCAGGGCGGCGGTCTCGGGAAGGCACTCACGCTCGCCGGGCTGCGGTACCTCCGTGATCGCGGGCTGGGCCAAGTGATCTTGTACGTCGAAGGTGACAACGCGCCGGCGCTCGCGGTCTATTCGAAGCTCGGCTTCACCCGATACGAGGTCGACGTCCAATACGCTCGGTAACCGCCTTCACACGTGCGGCACTTGACCGGTCACGGAGAGCAGACGCGCAGGTCACGGCTGGGACACGGGCCACTTTCGGAGTAGTCGCGCTGCTCACATCGGCCGCCTTGTTCACCTGTCGTTCACCCTTAGACGGCCGCCTGTCCACTGTCGGTGCTTAGTGTCCGGGTCCGGAAGGAACGCTCCCGTTCCACCGATCCGGCGAAAGTCTCCCAGTGGAGGAAATGCAGTGAAGATCATGCGGCCCGCGGGCGCGATCGGCATCGTGGCCACCGCCGCCCTCGTGCTCGGCGCCTGTGGATCCGACCCGGCGGCGACCAAGCCCGACAGCACGGGCGCCGCCGCCGCTCCGAGTGGCGCGGCCAATGTCGAATGCGGCGGCAAGAGCCCGCTTTCGGCCGAGGGCTCGTCCGCGCAGAAGAACGCGATCGACATCTTCGTGCAGGCTTACGCCGCCAAGTGCTCCGGCCAGAAGGTGAACTACAACCCCAGCGGTTCGGGCGCCGGCATCAAGCAGTTCAACGCGAACCAGGTGGACTTCGCCGGTTCGGACTCGCCGCTCAAGGCCGAAGAGGCCGAGAAGGCCAAGGCCCGGTGCGCCTCCGACGCGTGGAACCTTCCGCTCGTCGTCGGCCCGGTCGCGGTCGCCTACAAGCTTTCCGGGGTCGACAAGCTGACCCTGACCCCCGAGGTCACCGCCAAGATCTTCAACGGTGGCATCACCAAGTGGAACGACCCGGCCATCAAGGCGGTCAAGGGCAACGAGAGCCTCAACCTGCCGGACAAGGCCATCCAGGTCATCTCGCGCACCGACGAGTCGGGCACCACCGACAACTTCCAGAAGTACCTGAAGGTCGCGTCCAAGGGCGCCTGGACCCAGGGTGACGGCAAGAAGTTCAACGGCGGTGTCGGCAACGGCGCGGAGAAGTCCAACGGTGTCGCCAACGCCGTGAAGTCCGCCGACGGCGCCATCACCTACGTCGAGTCCGCGTTCGCGAAGGACGGCATCAGCACCGCCCTCATCGACAGCGGCTCCGGCGGTGTCGAGCTCAACGCGGCGAACGTCGCCAAGTCCCTCGACGCGGCGAAGTTCAAGAAGGAGGGCTCGAACGACCTGGCCCTCGACCTGGACGCGATCTACTCCAGCAACGTGCCCGGCGCCTACCCGGTCATCCTCGCGACCTACGAGATCGTCTGCTCCAAGTACGCGGACGCCGAGGTCGCCAAGGCCGTCAAGGCGTTCCTGAACGTCGCCGCCACCGACGGTCAGAAGCCGCTCTCGGAGAAGGGCTACGTGCCGATCCCGCAGAGCCTGCAGGACAAGGTCCTGACCGCCGTCAAGGCCATCGCCTGACCTGTCGACGACCTCTAGGTTGATCAGTAAACGAAGTAGTCGATGAGCGATTCGTCTTCGCCCAGAACGCCCACCGGCGACCCCGGTGGGCGTTCTGGCGTCCGCGAGACCTTCACGGAGGACCCGATTTCGGAGCAATCTGCCGCGTCACCGCCCGAGAAGTCCTCGGTGCGACTCGCGAGCCCCAATTCCAGGACGGTGCGACCCGGTGACCGCATCTTCCAGATCCTGACCACCGGAGCCGGCGTCTTCGTCGTCTCGCTGATCGGCCTGATCGGGTTGTTCCTGCTGGTGCAGGCCATTCCGGCGCTGCAGGCCGACAACGTGAACTTCCTGACCAGCCAGGTCTGGCAGACCACCCCGGACGACATGCGCTTCGGGATCATGGGCCTGCTGCTGGTCACGGTGTACTCGTCCCTGCTGGCGCTGATCATCGCGATGCCGATCTCGCTCGGGATCGCCCTCTTCCTCACCCAGTACGCGCCGAAGCGGCTGGCGCGGCCGTTCGCGTACGTGATCGACCTGCTCGCCGCGGTCCCCTCGATCATCTACGGCCTGTGGGGCCTGATGGTCTTCGCGCCCGCGATCGAGCCCTTCTCCCAGTGGGTCAACGACACCTTCTCGTGGATCCCGCTCTTCGCGGCGGGCAACGTCTCGCCGGACCTGCGCGGCACCATCTTCACCGCGGGCATCGTGCTGGCCGTGATGATCCTGCCGATCATCACCTCGCTGTCCCGTGAGGTGTTCGAGCGGACCCCGACCCCGCATATCGAGGGCGCGCTGGCGCTGGGCGCCACCCGCTGGGAGGTCATCCGCACCACGGTGCTCCCGTTCGGCAAGGCGGGCTACATCGGCGCTTCGATGCTCGGCCTCGGCCGCGCGCTCGGCGAGACGATCGCGCTCGCGATCATCCTGACCGGCGCGGTCGGCCGCGAGTTCACCTGGAGCCTCTTCGACGGCGGCGCCACGTTCGCCTCGAAGATCGCGGCGGACTACGCGGAACTCAACAACGAGATCTCGGCGGGCGCGTACATCGCGGCGGGTCTCGTACTGTTCCTGCTGACGCTCGTCGTCAACTTCATCGCGCGATCCGTCATCGCCAAGAAGGGGGACTGAGCATGTCCACCACGCTCGAGAAGACCCCCGCCACCACCCCCGCCTTCCAGCAGGTCAGCATGGCCAGGAAGGTCAAGAACGGCTTCGCCACGGCGCTGATCTGGCTGTCGTTCCTGATCGCCGTCGTGCCGCTGGTGTGGCTGCTCGCCACCGTGGTCATCAACGGTGTCAAGCGGATCCCCTACAGCAACTGGTGGACCGAGGACTTCGGCTCGGTTTTGTCGGACGAGGTCGGCGGCGGCGTGGCCCACGCCGTCATCGGCTCGGTGCTGCAGGGCCTGGTCTGCGCGATCATCGCGGTGCCGATCGGCATGCTGGTCGCGATCTACCTGGTCGAATACGGCCGCGGCAAACTCGCGAAGATCACCACGTTCATGGTGGACATCCTCTCCGGTGTCCCCTCGATCGTCGCGGCGCTGTTCGTCTACGCCCTGTGGATCACCACCTTCGGCCTCCCGCGCAGCGGTTTCGCCGTGTCGCTGGCCCTGGTGCTGCTGATGATCCCGGTGGTCGTGCGCTCCTCGGAGGAGATGCTGCGGATCGTCCCGGACGACCTGCGCGAAGCCTCCTACGCGCTCGGCGTGCCGAAGTGGAAGACGATCATGAAGATCGTCCTGCCGACCGCGCTGTCCGGCATCATCGGCGGCATCATGATGGCGCTCGCCCGGGTCATGGGCGAGACCGCGCCGCTGCTGGTCCTCGTGGGCTACTCGGCCTACGTGAACTGGGACATCTTCGGTGGCGAGCAGGCCGCTTTGCCGCTTCTGATGAACAACGAACGGGTCAGCAACCCGTTCGACGAAGGTACCGTCGCGTTCGACAGGATCTGGGGTGCGGCGCTCACCCTGGTACTGATCATCGCGATCGTGAATCTCCTCGCCATGCTCTTTGCCCGTCTTGTCGCCCCGAAGAAGAAGTGAGCTGTTTGAGATGGCCAAACGAATCGACGTCAAGGACGTGGACATCTACTACGGCAAATTCCACGCCGTGGACGGCGTCACCCTCTCGGTGCCGCCGCGGAACGTCACCGCGTTCATCGGCCCGTCGGGCTGCGGCAAGTCGACCGTCCTGCGCACGCTGAACCGCATGCACGAGGTCATCCCCGGCGCCCGCGTCGAGGGTGAGGTGCTGCTCGACGGCGAGGACATCTACGGCGCCGGGGTCGACCCGGTGCAGGTCCGCCGCACGATCGGCATGGTGTTCCAGCGGCCCAACCCGTTCCCGACGATGTCCATCCGCGACAACGTCGTGGCCGGGCTGCGCCTGGGCGGCACCAAGGGCAAGAAGGAGCTCGACGAGGTCGCCGAGCGCGCCCTGCGCGGCGCGAACCTGTGGAACGAGGTCAAGGACCGGCTGAACAAGCCGGGCGGCGGCCTCTCCGGTGGTCAGCAGCAGCGGCTCTGCATCGCGCGGGCGATCGCCGTGCGGCCCGACGTGCTGCTGATGGACGAGCCGTGCTCCGCGCTCGACCCGATCTCGACGCTCGCCATCGAGGACCTGATCGGTGAGCTCAAGAAGGAGTACACGATCGTCATCGTGACGCACAACATGCAGCAGGCGGCGCGGGTGTCGGACCAGACCGCGTTCTTCAACCTGGCGGGCGTCGGCCAGCCGGGGCGCCTGGTGGAGCTGAACGACACCGAGAAGATCTTCTCGAACCCGGACGAGAAGGCGACCGAGGACTACATCTCGGGCCGCTTCGGCTGAGTCTCCTTTCACGCGCTTGGGGGTCTGGAGCGGGTAGGCCACCTGGGCCAGCTGACGGCCGGTGCGGGTGGTCGTGAGTGGCGATTCGGGTTAGAACCAAGGGTGTCTTAGGTACCTACCGGATGTGGTGGCGGTTGGTCGCAGGTCCGTGAAGGCCTCCTTGCCTACTCTGAAGGTAGGGAAGGAGGCCTTCACACCTTTCCCAGTACGGGAAGAACCCCTTCATGTACTGCAGGGGCGAGCAAGGGCGGCGGTGGCAGGAAGGGGCACGTCTCGTGAGTGGCGATTCGGGTTAGAACCCGAATCGCCACTCACGACCCACGTGAGGCCCGGCGCTGACGTGACGAAGGGGCCCTTCACCGCGTGAGATGCGGTGAAGGGCCCCTAGGCTCCAGAGCGAAGTGCCTACAGCTCGTCGGGTCCGTAGCCGGGCATCTTGCCGGTCACCACGAAGATCATCCGGCGCGCGACCGAGACGGCGTGGTCGGCGAAGCGCTCGTAGAAGCGGCCCAGCAGGGTGACGTCCACCGCCGCGGCGACGCCGTGGTCCCAGTTCCGGTCCATGATGACCGTGAACAGGTGCTTGTGGATTTCGTCGACCTCGTCGTCGTCCGACTCGATCGTGCGGGCGGCCTCGACGTCCTTGGACTTGATGACCTGCTCGACCTGGCGGGCCAGGTTCACCCCGACCTCGCCCATCTTGGCGAAGTCGGCCTTCACCTCGTCGGGCAGCACGGGATCCGGGTGACGGCGGCGCGCGGCCTTGGCCACGTGCAGGGCCAGATCGCCCATCCGCTCCAGGCTCTCCGCCGCGTGGATCGCGGCGAGGACGGTCCGCAGGTCGGTCGCGACGGGTGCCTGCAGGGCCAGCAGCGCGTACGCCTGCTCCTCGCATTCGGCGCGCGCGTCGTCGACCTTCGCGTCGTCGCTGATCACCTGCTCGGCGAGTCCGAGATCGACCTCGAGCAACGCCCGGGTCGCCCGCTCCATCGCGTCGGCGACCTGGAGTGACATGCTCGCTAGGTTCTCGGCGAGCTGTTCGAGTTCGACATGGTAAGCCTCACGCATGGCCCAACCCTACGCCGGAACTGGGGCCAAAAGCCGCATCCCAGAGTGAACCCGACGTGAACCCGGACTAACGAATGATCCTCAGCCTGAGCTGCTGCTCTTCTTGGCGCCGCCGGACTTGGCGGAGCTGGTCGGAGTGGACGCCGTTTCGCCGGCGGGAGGCGCCGGCGCCTTCTCTTCCAGCGGGGTGTTGTTGATCAGCGCGTCGAAGACGGCCTTCGCCTTGCTCTGGACCAGCACCTCGTTGCCGCGTTTGTTCGCCTCTTCGGTGGTGGGCACGGTCAGGAACTTGACCTTGTCCGATCCCATCCCGCGCATCGACTTCGCCAACGTCATCATCTGCTTGATGCCGAGGTTCTCGCCGAAGGTGGCCTTGGCGAACGCGTCGATGAACCCGCTGAGCTTGCCGGTGTCCAGGATGACTTCCTTCGACATCACGGTCTTCAGCAACGCGCCGAGGAAGGCCTGCTGCCGTTTGATCCGGCCGTAGTCCGACGTCGGGTCGCCCTTGACGTGCCGCGCCCGGACGTAGTTCAGCGCCTGGTCGCCGGAGATCCGCACCTCGCCCGCCTGCGGGATGATCATGCCGAGCGTGGTGTCGTCGACCGGCTTCTCGTTGTACACGGTGACGCCCTGCACGGCGTCGACCATGGATTTGAAGCCGTTGAAGTCGATCCCGACGAAGTGGTTCATCTTCATGCCGGTGATCTGCTGGATGACCTTCGTGACGCACTGCGGGCCGCCGACCGCGTAGGCGGTGTTCAGCTTCGCGATCTTCTGCGCCGGCGCGGACTCTTCCGAGTACGACGACGTCGCCGGGTCCCAGCGCTTGCATTCGGGACGGCTGATCTCGAGGTCGCGCGGGAAGGACACCATGACGACCCGCTGCCGGTCGGCGGGGACGTGCGCGATCATGACCGTGTCCGAACGGGCGCCCGGGGTGCCGTCGGCGTCGCCGACGCCGTCTTCGGCGGCCGCGCCGTCACGACTGTCGGAACCGACCATCAGGAAGTTCTCGTCGCCGGTCTGGCCGGCGGCGTCCTGGATGTCGGCCGAGTCTTCGTCGAGCGAAGCGACGGTGTTGAACTTCGCGTCGAACCAGGTCTGGGCGCCCCACGCCGAACCGATGGAGAGGAACACGAGCGCGGCGACCACGGCGGCGGCGATCCGGCCCGCCTTGGCCGTCTGCCTGGTCTTGCGTTCCTTCTTCTCCTGCAGACGGGTCTGCGGCGCCGATTCCTCGGCGGCTTCCGCGGGTGCGGAATCGGTGGTCGTGACCACCCGCTGCAGTGCCGTGCGGGTCTGCTCCAGCAGCGCGGCGGGGCGGGCGGCGAGCCGTTCGCGGCGCTCGCGTTTCTTGGCCTCTTCGGCCTCGAGTTCGTCATGCGCGGCGGAGAACCGGGCCAGCGTGTGGTCGATCTTGCGCTTGGTGATCGTCGCGTCGTCGATCGCCTCGAGCTCGTCGGTCATCGTGAGCCGGTCCATCTCGGACCTCGGCGGGACCGGCACCTGCTGCACCGGCCGCTGCACCGGGCGGCGGGGACGACGCGGGGACGGCGGTGCCGCGGGCTGCTGCTGCGCGCCCGGGTTCACCAACGGCGGACGGCGCTGAGTCGGCGCTTCGGGGCTGGGCGCGGCCTGTGAAGTGCGGCGCGGCTGGCGCGCACGAGGCGGACGCGGGGTCTCGGCCGGTTGCGGGTTCCGCGGTGGCATCTGTGCCCGCGGCGTGGCGGGTTTGGCCGCGCGAGGCGCGGGCGCCGGGTTTTCGACGGGAGCAGCCGGACGACGCGGCGCGGGCGGCTCCGTCCGGGCGGCGCGAGCACCGGGTCTCGGAGGCTCGGACGCCGGTTCGCTCTGCCGGAGTCGGCGTGGAGCGGGCGCCTCGGCGGTGGGATCGAAGACCGGGCGTTCACCGGTGTGACGTGCGACGACGTCGGAAACGCTGATCCCGCCGTGGGTGTCCATCGAGCGTCGCCGTGCCCTGCGGCCGCGCTCACCGGCGCTTCTGTCGGTGTGACTGTGGCGACCGGTCCCCGGGTTGTGGTGCTCGTCGGGCACTCGGTCTCCTTTCACGACTCGTCGAAGCTCTTTCGTTATCGTACGGACACCTCGGGTTCGTGACGACAACCATCCCGGAATTTTCTTCACTCAAGGTACCGAGAAGCGCCGAACGGTCCATGCGATCGGGTGAGCGGTCGTGGTTAAAGCTGCGTTAAAAGGTGCGAAACCACTACGCAGAGTGCGACGCTTACTGTGTGAGTGGCGGCGAGTGGCCAGTGAGTGGCTAGGCGCCGGCGGACTCGGCCGCGTTCAGCGGCTGCGGAATCGTCCGTGATGATTCTTCGTCCTGATAGGCCACTTTGTTTCGCCCGGCCCGTTTCGCCATATACAACAAAGCGTCGGCGCTGCGCAACTGCCGTTCCGGTTCCGCCGCGATATCCGGTTCCGCGCGGCTTTCGTGCGCGAGTCCCACGCTGATCGTCACGGCGAGGCCGGGACGGATCCGGCGCCACGGATGGCGGGCCACCCGGATACGGGCGGTGTCGGCGATGCGCACGGCGCGGGCGGCGTCGACGTCGGGGATGACGAGCGCGAACTCCTCGCCGCCGTAGCGGGCGCAGAACGCCTCCGGCGGGAGCCCCTGCTGCAGGAGGTCGGCCACCTCGCGGAGCACGCGGTCGCCGACCAGATGCCCGAAAGTGTCGTTGACGTCCTTGAACAGGTCGAGGTCGACCAAGGCGATGGCGACGCCGGGCGGGCCGCGGTGGTCGACGGCTGGGCCGTGGAGCCACTGATCGAGGTAGCGGCGGTTGTAACTGGACGTCAGGGTGTCCCGCAGGCTGCCTGCCCTGGCGAGGTCCAAAGCGGATTTGAGGTGGTGGTACGCGCGGCGCCAATCACCCTGTGTAGCGAGGACTCGCGCGATCGACTCATGCAAAGTGAGCAGATCGGTGGTCGGCGCGCCCGATGGGAACGCGGCCTCGTCGTCGGCTGCCACGCTCACCTCCGCCACGAATTGGTTTTCGTCGTATAGGAGGGATCTCTTGAGGTATGAGTACGGGCCAAAGTGAATATCGCTCAAGAGGACGACGGCTCGGCGTCATTGTCACGCACCGGAGTGCCGTTCTGTAAGGACGAAAACGGCTCCGCGTCTTTGAGCTGCGAAAACTGATCTTTCGCCCAGTAACTCACGTCAGTCACATCGTCATTCAGCAACAGTGCGTAATCATTCCAGCTCAGCCAGCGCCAGTCGCCGACCTCGTCCGGATGCGGTTCCGGATCTTCGTCGACCCAGGCGACGAAGACCGGGCAGAACTCGTTCTCGACCACGCCTTCGAACGGTGGCGTCGAGTAGCGATAGGAAGGGAGGACACACCTGAGCCCGTTCAGCCGGGACAAGCCGAGTTCGAAGGCGGCCCGGCGCCGGACGGCCTCCTCGATCGGTTCACCCGGTGCGGGATGCCCGCAGACACTGTTGGTCCACACCCTCGGCCACACCTTCTTGGTGGCGGCGCGGCTGGTGATCAGCAGGGCCTGGTCGCTGCTGCGCAACAGATAGCAGGAGAAGGCCAGATGCAGCCGGGTGTTCTCGTGGTGGGCGGCCAGTTTGGGCGCTGTTTCGCCGGTCGGCTCACCGTCCTCGGTGACGTAGACGATGCGTTCGGTGTCCACTTCGGTCATGTTGTTCACCGGCCCCACTGAACCAGCAGGCTCGCTGTAACCGGTACCGCGACCAGAGTTACCCCTGTTAGTGGGACGAAAGGTGCTCCACGAGCAACGAAGTGACGGCCTCGGGCGCCTCTTCCACCACCCAATGCGAGACGTCCTCGATCATCTCGAAGCGGTACGGGCCGGTGACCCGGTTCGCGGTGTCGAGCGCGGCCGTCGAGCCGAAGGCGGCGTCCTCGGTGCTCCAGATGTAGAGCGTCGGCACCTCGATCGGGCCGATCTTCCCGCCGGGGCGGCCGGCGCGGTACCAGTTGAGCGCGGCGGTCAGCGCGCCCGGTTCGGACAGACGCCGGACGTACTCGTCGACCTTGCTCGGCGACACCTTCCAGTCGAACATGCGGCGCAGCGCGTCGGCGTTGTTCTCGAGCATCCGCCGTTCGGTGACCCGGGTCTGCCGCCATTCGGTCATGTACGCCGACCGGAGATGCTGGTCCTCGTCGGTCTTCATGGCCTCCGCCAGCGCCGCCGGATGCGGCGTCGAAATCACGGCGAGACTCCGGAGCCTGCCCGGATGCGCGTCGGCCGTCCACCACGCGACAGCGCCGCCCCAGTCGTGTCCGACAAGATCGAATTCTTTCCACCCCAAGCGATCCGCGATCGCGATGACGTCGCCGACGAGGTCGTCGATCCCGTACTCGGACGCCTGTTCCGGCCGGACGTCCGGGGAGTAGCCGCGCTGATCCGGGGCCACCGCGCGATAGCCGAGCACGCCGAGCGTCGCGACCTGGTGCTCCCATTCCACCGCGGCCTCGGGAAACCCGTGCAGCAGCAGGACAGGGCGGCCGTCTTCGGGGCCCGCCGCGATGGCGTCGAAGGAACCGGCCGCGGTGGGGATGCTCAGCTGCTCGATCACGACGCCGACTTTACGGGCCTCCGGTTTCCGGCAGGCGGCAAGGGATTGACGAGGAGGGTTCCTTGATCGTCTAATAACGCGGCGGTCGATGCCCGGCCGCACTGGGGAAACTGGGGTAACACATGTCGAACAATTGGAGGCGCCGGCTCGCCGTCGGCGCCGCTTCAGTCGCGCTCGCGGGCGGAATCGCCGTCACGGCGGCGAATGTCGCGGTGGCCGAAGAGGCACCGGTCTCGGTCGCCGGGGTCTGTGACGGGAATCCTGGCTGTCAGCTCGGGCCGTATTCCAGCCTGAGCAGTTGCCAGATCGAGCAGAGCAACATGGCCCGGTACTACACGATCACCATGCGGTGTTTCGAGGTCGACACCGGCCAGTGGAAGTTCGCCTACAAGACCAGGGGCACCTGAGTCGTGAAAGAAAACGCTCCCGCCGGTCCGACCGGCGGGAGCGTTTTTTCGTTTCAGCCCCCCGAGTGCATGTCCTCGGCCTCGGGGACGCAGTCGTCGTCCGGGTCGTCGAGCCAGCCGTGCGGCAGCGTGACCTTGCCCGGCGAACCCTGCCGCCCGCGCGGCCCGGTGGCCGCGCTGGGGAAGGGCGCGTCGTGGTCGAGCTTGGCGATGAGATCGTCGAGCTGGTCCATGCTGGACAACATCGCGAAGCCGCGGCGAAGCTCGGAGCCGACCGGGAAACCCATGAAGTACCAAGCCATGTGCTTGCGGATGTCGCGCATGGCCTTGTCGTGGCCGTCGTGCTCGACGAGCAGTTCCGTGTGGCGGCGCAGCACCTTCGCGACCTCACCGAGGTTCGGCGGCGTCGGCTGCGGGCGCCCGGCGAAGGCGGCTTCCAGTTCGCCGAACAGCCACGGCCTGCCCAGGCAACCGCGGCCGACCACGACACCGTCGCAGCCGGTCTCGTCGACCATGCGCAACGCGTCCTCGGCGGAGAAGATGTCGCCGTTGCCGAGCACCGGAATGCCGGTGACCGCTTCCTTGAGGGCCGCGATCTTCGTCCAGTCGGCCTGTCCGGAGTAACGCTGCGCGGCGGTGCGCGCGTGCAGGCTGACCGCCGCCGCGCCCTCCGCCTCGGCGATCCGCCCGGCGTCGAGGTAAGTGAGGTGGTCGTCGTCGATGCCCACCCGGAACTTGACCGTGAACGGCACCCCCGCCTCGGCCGCGGCCTTCGCCGACTCACGCACGATGTCCGCGAACAGCTTGCGCTTGAACGGCAACGCCGCGCCGCCGCCCTTGCGCGTCACCTTCGCCACCGGGCAGCCGAAGTTGCTGTCGATGTGGTCGGCGAGCCCCTCGCCGGTGATGATGCGGACGGCCTCGGCCATGGTCTTGGGGTCGACCCCGTAAAGCTGCATGGACCTGGGCTTTTCGTTCTCGCCGAAGGTCATCATGTGCATCGTGCCGGGGTGGCGCTCGACCACCGCGCGGGCGGTGATCATCTCGCAGACGTAGATGCCGGCGCCGTACTCCTGGCACAGCTGCCGGAACGCGACGTTCGTGATGCCCGCCATGGGAGCGAGCACGACCGGCGGATCGACCTCGTAGGGGCCGATCTTCAGGCTGGGCTTGCGCAGGGTGGCTGTCACGTCTCCATTGTCGCCTGTGGTGTCTGTCACTCGCAGGTGGGCTGGTCACCGTGGCCGATCTCCTCGCCGCGAGGGGCGATAACGGTCCACTTCATCTGCCCGTCGGGGTAGGTCCCGTCGATATAGGTCAAGCGGCCGGCGACGACCACGCCCGTGTGTTTCGGCGATCTCAGCTCGATGCGCAGACGGTGGAAACGGTACTTCTCGTTCTCGACTGCCACGTCTTCGTCTCTCCACACGGTCAGCCCGGGAAAGTGGAGGTCGTCGAAGTGCACTGTGCGAACGCCTTCGGAGTAGAGCTCGACAGGCCGTCGGTGAGCCCGTGCCGTGACCGTGTGGATTTTGGGACGTCAGATGTCCCAAAATCCACACGGTGGCCCAGTGTTCACACGATCCGCGCGGTCTTGCGGCAACGCGAATCCGGGCGCCGGACCGTACCTATCGAGCCGGGCGGGAATCCCTAGGCGCGGCGGATGTCCGTGCTGCAGGCCTTCGCCGACGAATCGTTCAGGGAAGACGACGACGGTGGTTTCTACGTACTCGCGGCCGCGGTCCTGCCCGTCGAACGGCATGCCGAACTGCGCAAGGCCATGCTGGACATGAGGGCCGAACGCACGGGGAAGCTGCACTGGAACGCCTTGGCCGATGCTCAGAAGCGAGGGGTCGTCAAACAGGTCGCCGACTTCGAGGAACTGCACCTGGTGGCGGTGGGTACTCCGGTGCCGGTGCGACGCCAGGAACGTGGCCGTTCCCTGTGTATGCAGCGACTGGTGATGGAGTTGCACCTACTCGACGTCGGCCTTTTGGTCGCTGAAGGCCGCACAGCCCAACTTGACGCCCGGGTCGGCACGTTCGTGGCGCGGACGAGCCGCTGTTGTGGATTCCGGACATCGTCGCCGGGGCTGTCCGCGCTCGAAGACAAGGATTCCCCGACTACGCCGACCAACTGGCCACGTGTGCGATCGAGCTGGAGGTCGACACACGTGCCTGATCCCGGATATGCGTAAGGCCAGGGTCCCGGTATTCCCCGGGTGCACCTGGCCCTGCGACTCGTGTGATGCCCACGGCGTCACACTCCGCGTCCAGCGTAGCTCATGAGCGTTCAGCGCGCCGACCCCCGATTTCGGTAGCTTCGCCTCCATGAGCGTCCGGACCAGACTCGACGACCTCTACGCCCGACGGCTCCGCGCCCGCCTCCGCCGAGGCCCGCTGCCGCGGCACGTCGGCGTGATCATCGACGGCAATCGTCGCTGGGCCCGTGCGATGGGGTTCGAGGACGTCCGTGAGGGGCATCGGCACGGCGCCCGTCACATCGCCCGGTTGATGACCTGGTGCGAAGGCCTCGACATCGGGCACGTGACGGTGTACCTCGCTTCGGTCGACAACCTGACGAAGCGCGCGTCGCCGGAGATGGCCTTCTTGATGCAGGTGATCGAGGACGTCGTCCGTGACCGGCTCACCGCGCCGGGTGCGAACTGGCGTGTCGTTCCCGTGGGGCGTCTCGACATGCTGCCGTCGTCCACGGCCGAAGTGCTGAAGCAGGCCGAAGAGGACACTCGCGGTGCGACGGGGCCTGAGCTGACTCTCGCCATCGGGTACGGAAGCCGCGAGGAGATCGTCGACGCCGTACGCGATCTCGTGCTCGAAGGGGCCGCGGACGGCAAGCCCCTTGTGGAGATCGCGGAGTCCGTTTCCGTGGACGCCCTTTCCGCGCATCTGTACACAGTGGGCAGTCCCGATCCGGACCTGATCATCCGGACCAGCGGCGAGGTCCGGCTGTCCGGATTCCTGCTTTGGCAGGCGAAGGATTCCCAGCTGTACTTCTGCGACGCCAACTGGCCGGGCTTCCGGTACATCGACCTTCTGCGAGCGCTCCGGGTGTGGGCCCGATCGCGATGATCTCGCAGGTCGCGACCACATCGTCATCACGATTGAGTAGTGCTACGGATCCCTCGGGGGTCCTCAGGCCGCATGCTGATCGCCATGACCACCGATGGGGATGTGCTCCTCAGGCTCGCCGGGGAGATCGACGACCTTGGGGCCCGCCTCGCGCGGGTCGGCACGGAGCTGCGGACCGTCCAGTCCGCGGCGGGGCCGCAGCACGAAGAGGCGCCTGAGCAGGCGTCCCAAAAGCAGGCCGAAGAGGCGCACCAGCCGCAAGCCGAGCAGCCCGAGGCCCAGCAGAAACCGCAGCCGCAAGCCGAGCAGCCCCAGGCCCAGCAGGCCCCGCAGCAGCCGTACCCTCGCCCTCCGTACCAGCAGCACCCGCAGTACGCCCACTACCAGCAGCAATACCAGCAGGCTCAGTACCAGCAGGCCCAGTACGCGCAATGGCAGCAGCAGTACCGCCAGCAGTATCAGCAGCCCTACCGCCCGTACCAGCCTGCCCCGAAGGTGTCGCTCGCCGAGAAGCTGGGCAAGGAAGGCGCCGGCAGCAGACTGCTGGCCTGGATCGGCGGCGCGGTCACGTTGCTCGGCATCGTGCTGTTCCTCGTGCTCGCGATCCAGCGTGGCTGGTTCGGCCCGTTGCCGCGGGTGATCGGCGGTGCCGTGCTCGGCGCGGCGCTGGTCGGGATCGGGCTTCGCCTGCACCGCACGCCGGCCGGCCGCACGGGCGCGTTCGCGCTCGCCGCGACCGGGATCGGCGCGCTGTACCTCGACGCCATCGCCGCGACGACGATGTACGAGTACCTGCCGTCCTACGCCGGTCTCGCGATCGGGCTCCTGATCGCGGTCGGCGGGTTGCTGCTGGCCGTGCGGTGGAAGTCGTCGCTGCTCGCGACGGCCGTCGTGCTCGGCTGCGTGGTCTGCGCGCCGATCATCACGCAGGGTTTCACCCCGCAGCTGGTCGCGTTCCTGCTCGTGGTCCAGGTCGCTTCGACGCCGGTGCAGCTGCGCCAGTCGTGGCCGTCGGTCGCGGTCGCGGCCGGGATCCCGCCGCTGGTCGCGTCGGTCTTCAGCACGGCGTTCGCCGGTCTCGGCGGCAGCACGGCCAACACCGCCGCCGCGCTGGCCGCGGGAGGCGTGGGACTCGCGCTGGCCCTGATCGTCACCGCCAAGCGGCCGGGGGACGCCGCCGCGCTCGCCCTGCTCGCCGTCGCCCCCGCGCCTTCGCTGCTCGCCGCGTTGTTCCTGCCGAAGACCCCGGCCGTGCTCGTCACGGCTTCGGTCGCGCTGGTGCTGCTCGCGGTGTGGGCGGCCGGACAGTGGCTCGACGGCTGGACGGGTGACCTCGCGGGCGCCGCCGGGCTGGTCGCGGCTCTCCAGACGACGATGACGCTGTTCGACGGCAGTGCCCGTTCGGCGATCCTCATCGGCGAAGGGGTCTTGCTGGCACTGGTCGCGCTGTGGACGAAGAAGCACGTGGCGCTCTTCGGCGGGCTGGGCTTCACTGTCATCGGCGGCATGATCGCGCTGGTCTTCGACGTCCCGCCGACGCTCTTCTTCCTGATCCGGAACCGTCCGGACGCCGACCTCGCCGCCGCCTTCCTGGTGGCCCTCGCCATCCTGGCCGTCTCGATCACGCTTCCGTGGGTCGCGCACCGGCTCGGGCTGTTCAAGGCCGCGGCGGAGAACGTGGTGCCGTGGCTCTTCGCCGGGGTCTGCGGGCTCTACGGCGCGGGCGCGATGGTGCTGTGCGGCGCGATGCTGGCCGTTCCCGGCCGCTCGGGGTTCCTGGTCGGCCACGTGGTGATCACGGTGTCCTGGACGGTCGCCGCGCTCGTGCTGCTCGTCCGCGGCATCTCCGCGGTCAACCTGCGGGTGATCGGCTTCGTACTGGTCGGCGCGGCGGTGCTGAAGCTGGTGCTGTTCGACCTCGCCGCGCTGGACGGCCTGGCCAGAGTCGCCGCCTTCCTCATCGCCGGCCTGGTGCTGCTCGGCGCCGGGACTCGGTACGCGAAACTCGTCGCGTCCCGCTGAGCGGACGAGGAAGAAATGCCGCCGGGTCGTGGTTGGTCGGTTCATGAGCTACCGACCCGACCCACGGCTCGCCGAGCGGGCGAAGGAGAACGTCGCCTGGCTGACCACGATCAGCCCGAAGGGACGCCCTTCGCCCCGCCCGGTGTGGTTCGTGCTCGACGGTGACGACTTCATCGTCTTCAGCCAGCCGGACACGGCGAAGACCCGGCACATCGAGGCCAACCCCGAGGTGAGCCTCCACTTCAACAGCGACGAGCACGGGGGCTCGATCCTGGTGATCGGCGGCAAGGCCGAGATCCTGCCGGACGGTCTCGCGTCGGAGCAGCCGGGCTTCCTCGAAAAGTACGAGAAGCACTATCCGGCGATCGACTACGACGTCCCGAAATTCGACCGGGAGTACCACGTCCGGATCAGGATCCGGCCCGAACGGACCTGGGGGTTCTAGAAGCCGACGGTCACGCAGGCCAGCCGGGCCCCCGCGGTCCCGGCGTGGCCCGGGTGGGTGTGCGTATGCGTTTCGTGGATCACGATGGAGTTCGCGCGCCGGTCGGTGAACGTCCAGTCCACTTTGGACACGGCGGCGCCGCGGCCGGTGGCGTCGGTGGTGAGGTCGAGCCAGATCTCGTTGCGGGGGTTGGCGTAGGCCGGGTCCACCGACGGCTTCACCGGGTCTTCGACGTTCTGGTAGTGCGGTCCGGCGAGGTCGCCGGTGGCGCCGCACGGCTTCGTGTGGGCGTGGGCACCGTATTCACGGTTCGGCAGCAGGCCGGTCACGAGGATCGCGGTCGAGGTGCCGAGATGCTTGGACGTCAACCCGAAGACGTGCGCGCGGGCGCCGGGCGGCACCAGTTCGGGTTTGTAGCTCGTGAGACCGCTCTTGGCGGTGATCACGTGGACGCGGGAGCCGGGGACGGCGGTGGCCGGTCCGGCGCCGGCGGTCAGGGCCAGTGCGGCCGCGGACAGGACAAGCGAGAGTGCGGGGACGGGGCGCATGCCCCTTGCCTAGTCCGCATGAATCGGACACGCCAGAGTGGTCACTCGGTCGGGCGATCATTCTCGAACTATGGGCAGGGTAAGTGAGTACAAATCCTCCGGATCGCACCTGGCTGGTCGCGGTCGCCGCCGCTCTTTGGGGTACCGACGGGCTTTTGCGCCTCCCGCTCGCCGAGGCGCTTCCGGCGGCCACGGTCGTCTTCTGGGAGCACTTGCTGGTGGTGCTCGTGCTGAGCCCCTTCATTCCCGGCGCCGTCCGGGCGCTGCGCCGGACCGGCCCGCGGGAATGGCTGGCCGTGCTCGCCATCGGCGGCGGGTCTTCCGCGCTCGCGACGGCGATGTTCACCGCGGCCTTCAAACTGGGCGACCCCGTGACGCCGTTGGTGCTGCAGAAGCTCCAGCCGGTGTTCGCCGTGCTGGCGGCGTATTTCGTGCTCCGTGAGCGGGTCCGTCCGGGGTACGCCTTGTTCGCGATCCCGGCGCTGCTCGGTGCCTGGCTGCTGGCCTTCAAGGATCCGCTGAACATCCAGGTCGCCGCGGCGAAGGCGGCGCTGCTGGCGATCGGCGCGGCCGCGTTGTGGGCGGCGGGCACGGTGCTCGGACGGCTGCTCTCCACCGAACTGGCGCCGAAGGAGGTCACCACGCTGCGCTTCACGGTCGGGCTCCCGGTCGCGGCGGGGATCGTGGCGTACCAGGGCGGTCAGTTCGCGGTCGGCTGGGACAACGCGCTCGGACTCGCTCTGCTCGCGCTGGTCCCCGGCCTGCTGGCGCTGAGCCTGTATTACGTGGGCCTGCGGTCGACGCCCGCGGCCAGGGCGACGCTGGCCGAGCTGGCGTTCCCCGTCACGGCCGCGGTCATCGGCGTATTGTGCTTGAACGCCGATTTGTCGGGTACTCAGTGGCTGGGCCTCGCCATTGTGGTCGTGTCAGTGACGTCGCTCGGCTGGCACGAAAAGGTCAGGCGTCAACCGATGGTCCTGGAGCCGCTGAATGGTCGAGCACACCGGCGAGACGAAGAACGAACGCCTGACCCGCAACGTCAGTGAGCTCCTGCAGGAGCTGCGGGTCGCGCAGGCCGGTGTCCAGATCCTCTTCGGTTTCCTGCTCACGGTGGTGTTCACCGACGAGTTCCACGGTGCGAGCGGGTTCGAGAAATCCGTCCACCTGACGGCGGTCCTGCTCACGGTCTGTTCGACGGTGCTGCTGACGGCGCCCGCCGCGTGGCACCGGCTGCTGTTCCGCACCGGGAACCGTGAGCGGATCCTCACCGTCGGCAACCGGTCCGTCCTGGTCGGGCTCGGCTGCCTCGCGGCCGCCATCACCACGACCGTCGCGCTCATCGCCAAGGTCGTCTTCGGCCCGATCGCGATGACGGTCTTCGGCGTGGTGTCGGCGGTGCTGTTCGTCGTCATGTGGTTCGTGGTGCCGAGGAGGATCGACCGCAACGGCGACTGATCACCGGCCCGTGCGCACCTGGGTGCTTTCGGGCAGGCCGAACGCGGCGGCGGACACTGACTTCGGGTCGTCCGGGCTCGCGCCGCCGAGCACCCGGCGGGCGCCGACCCACGAGAACATCTCCTTGACCGAACGTGAGTAGCCGGCGCCGTCCTCCGCGAACTTCCGGTCGAGCACGCGGTACCCGCCGGGGGTCCGTTCCACGCGGTAGACCATCGGCTGCCGCCGGAATCCGCCGCGCGTGACGAGTCCGTCGCCCTCTTTCGCGACCTCGTCGCAGCTCGCGACCAGGCCGATCTTGACGAGGTCGCCGTCCGGCCGGGTCTCGATCACCTTCTGCGTGCACACCCAGCGGACGCCCGGGTCGCCGGAGCCGGCGAGCGCGCGCAGATGCTCGTCGATTCCGGGCAGCGCCTCCCTCGCGACGGCGTCGTCCACCGACGGCATCTCGTCCACGATCCACCAGCCTGCCGCGGCCACCACCACACCGACCCCGGCGAGCACGGGCCAGCGTTTGACGTTCCCCATGGGACGAAGCTACCGAGCGGGGCAAGTGTTCATCCGCGGTTGGCGGACGCGTTGCCTCCGCGACCGTAGGTTGCGGCCGTGAACGACTCATCCAGACGGACCTTCCTGCGCGGCGCGGGCCTGCTCGGCGCCGGTGCGGCGGTCTCCGCGTTACCCGCGCTAGGTGCTCCCGCGGCTTCGGCGACCTTCGGCCATCACGGCCCGGACTTCGAAGACGGCCGCTTCACCCTCGCGGTGCTGCCCGACACCCAGTACCTCTTCGACACCGACCGCGGTGACCCCGCGCCGTTGGACGCCACCCTGCGGTACGTCACCGGCGGCGACGAGAACATCGTCTTCCTGGCGCATCTCGGCGACCTCACCGAGAACGGGCAGCCCGGCGAGTTCGAGCAGATCAGCCGCTCGTTCCAGCACCTGGACCGGCGCCGCTTCCCGTACAGCACGCTGGCGGGCAACCACGACATCAAGTCCTCCACCGACGACCAGCGCGGCCGCACGCCGTACCTGGACGCGTTCGGGCCGCACCGGCAGCGGGGTTCGCGGACCTTCCGCGGCGCGAGCCCGGACGGCTACAACAGCCACCACGTCTTCCGTGCGGGCGGACGTGAGTGGCTGCTGCTCGCGCTCGACTGGCGGCCGTCGGCGGGCGGGCTGGACTGGGCACGCTCGGTGCTCGCGCGGAATCCGCGGCTTCCGGCGATCCTGACCATCCATGAATTGGTATGGGCCGACGAGGCCGGACAGGCGCGGTTCTCGGAGTTCGGGCAGAAGGTGTGGGACGAGCTGATCGCCGGGAACGACCAGATCTTCCTGACACTCAACGGGCACTTCTGGCCGCCGGGACGCGCGGTCAGGCGGAACCACGCGGGCCACGACGTCCATCTGCACATCACGAACTACCAGGACCGCTACTACGGCGGCAGCGCGATGATCCGGCTCTATCGGTTCGACCTGGCGCGGAACGTGATCGACGTCCGCACCGTCTCGCCGTGGCTGGCGGACCAGGCGCCGCGGCTGAACGAGCTGCAACGGCGGGAGATCGAACGCACCGGTCCGGCGGACTACTTCAGCCTGGAGATCGACTTCGAGACGAGGTTCGCCGGGTTCGCGCCGGTTCCGGTGCCGCCCGCGCGGCCGGCCGAACGGCAACTGATCCGCGGGACCGTGGCCTATTGGCGGTTCGAAGGCCGGGACGGCGCGCCCGTAGACGGTATTCGTGACCTTTCGGGCCGGGGCAACGACCTGGTCCGGGTGACCCTGCCCGGCAGCGCGCCCGAGGCGTTGCGATTCTCCGGCGAGTTCTCCGGACGGCAGCCGTCGAGGTCGAGCCTGCGGTTCGAGGGCGGCAAGAAACCGGCTCGCGGCGGGTATCTGCGCACGGCGGACTCCGCGCCGATGAACGCGGAGACGTTCGCGCGCGGCTACACCGTCGAGGCGTTCGTCAAGCTGCCCGCGGATTTCAAGGACGGGAAGCACGCCTGGGCCGCGATCTTCGGCAGGCAGGGCGCCGGCGGTAAGGCAGGCAAGACCGGCGACGATCCCGGCGAGCCTTCGGCCACACTGTCCCTTTCGGACGGTGCGGCGTTCCAGTGGGCGGTGTTCCCGTTGAACCAGAACGGGATCTCGACCTGCTGGGGGCACGAACTGACGCTGGAGGAGTGGATCCACGTCGCGGCGGTCAACGACGGCAGGCGGACGACGCTCTACGTCGACGGCTGCCCGGTGCTGCGGAACCCGAAGACGCCGGCCGCGGGGATCGCGAACCCCGGTGGCTCGTGGCTGATCGGCGCCTACGCCTACGACTCGATCGTCGAGCAGGCGTTCCACGGCTGGCTCGGCGACGTCCGGGTGGTCGGGCGGGCGCTGGACCCCCGCGAGTTCATGCTCGGCTGAGCGGATCGTGCGCGGTAATGGCGGATGTTCGTCCCCATTATCGCGCACGATCGTTTCCCGGGGAATACCGGGTCCCTCTTGACAAGCGGTGGACAATAAAAAATCGGCGCCCGAATCAGAATTACTGATCGACGCGCCGAATGTGTTGTCAGTCTAACCGCTGTGAGGGGAACTTGTCAAATCAGGGGTACGACGAGGAATTGCGATCCGAACAGCAGTACGTCGCGTCGCTCTACCGGCGGCTGGACGCCGAACGCGCGCGGGTGAAGGAGGCGTATGCCGGTGCGCTGCGGGGAGAAGGCTTCGCGCTTTCCGACCGTGAGGTCTCGGCCGGCGCCAAGGCGCGCGAGATGGCCAGGCTGAAGATCGCCGACGAGGGTCTTTGTTTCGGCCGGTTGGACGCCCTTTCGGGAGAACGTTCGTACGTCGGCCGGATCGGTCTTTTCGACGAAGAGAACGACTACGAACCCTTGGTGCTCGATTGGCGGGCGCCGGCGTCCCGCGCGTTTTACTGCGCGACGGGGGCGTCCCCGGAAGGAATGGCTCGGCGCCGTCAATTCCGCACCCTCGGCCGTGACGTCCTCGACTTCACCGACGAGGTCTTCGGCCGTCCGGAATCGACGGGGGAACGCGGCGACGCCGCGCTGCTGGCCGCGGTCAACGCGCCGCGCGGCGAAGGGATGCGGGACATCGTCGCGACGATCCAGGCCGAGCAGGACGAGATCATCCGGCTGGAGCACGCGGGTGTCGTCGTCGTGGAAGGCGGTCCGGGCACGGGGAAGACGGCGGTGGCGCTGCATCGGGTGGCGTACCTGCTGTACACGAAACGGGAGCGCATGGAACGGCGCGGCGTGCTCGTGGTCGGGCCCAGCAGCGGTTTCCTCGACCACATCGGCCATGTCCTGCCGTCGCTCGGCGAGACCAGCGCCGTCTTCGCGACGCCCGGTGACCTCGTCGCCGGCCTGCGCACCGAACGCGAGGATCCGCCGCCGGTGCAGCGGCTCAAGGGCTCACTGGCGATCCTGGACGTGCTCGCGGCGGCGGTGGCGGACCGGCAGGAACTCCCCGTCGAGGCGGAGTCCATCGAACTCGACGACGTCACCGTGCCGCTGGACGCCGAGGTCGCGGCCGCCGCGCGCGAGGTCGCCAGGGAAAGCGGCCTGCTGCACAACGAGGCGAAGGCCGTCTTCGAACGGGAGGTGATCGCCGCGCTCGCCACGCGCGCGGTCGACCGGCTCGGCGCGGGCTGGTTGCCGTCCGACGACGAGCACACGCGTCCGGAGCTGCTGCGTAACGCCCGGCGCGACCTGGAGGCCAGCGAGGGGCTCCGCGCGGTGCTCGATCGACTCTGGCCGTCACTGACGCCGCAGCGGCTGCTCGCCGACCTCTACGCCTCACCGGAGCGGTTGCGGGCGGCCGGGGCCGGCCTGGCGCTGTTCCGCGAGGACGCGGACGCGTGGACGGTGTCCGACGTGCCGTTGCTGGACGAAGCCGTCGAACTCCTCGGCGTCGACCGCACCGCCGAACGCCGGGCGGCGGAACGGCAGCGTCTGGCGCGGAAGGAATACGCCGAGCGGGTGCTGGAAATCGTCGAGGTGGAAGAGGACCACGACGACTACGAGTTCGCGCTCCGGCCGGCGGACGTGCTGATGGCGGAGGAGCTGGCGGACCGGTTCGCCGAACGAGACGAGCGGGAGCTGGCCGAACGCGCCGCCGCCGACCGGGAATGGACCTACGGCCACGTCGTGGTCGACGAAGCACAGGAACTGTCCGAAATGGACTGGCGGGTGCTGATGCGGCGTTGTCCCAGCCGTTCGTTCACCGTCGTCGGCGATCTCGCGCAACGGCGGTCGCCGTCGGGCGCGCGGTCGTGGGACTCGATGCTCTCCCGGTACGTCGCCGATCGCTGGGTGTACCGGAAGCTGACCGTCAACTACCGGACGCCCTCGGAGATCATGGCGGTGGCGGCTTCACTGCTGGCGAGTTTCGCGGGAGGCGCCGTTCCCCCGGACTCGGTGCGTTCGTGCGGTGTTCGGCCGTGGGCGCGTCGGCTGTCCGGAATGGACATCGAAGACGCCGTCGCCGAGTTCACCCGCGTGGAATCGGGTCGCGAGGGGACGTCGGTCGTCATCGGGCCGCCGGGAGTGCCCGGTGCGATCGCGCCCTCCGCGACCAAAGGGCTGGAGTACGACGCCGTCCTGGTGGTCGAGCCGGAGCGGATCCTCGCCGAAGGCCCGAGCGGTGAGGCGGAACTGTACGTCGCGCTGACGCGGGCGACGCAGCGGCTCGGGGTCCTGTACAGCGGGACGCTGCCGAAAGTCCTCCGCGGTCTTGATTCCAGGCGGCGGACTCCCGACGCGTTCCTGCACTGCGTCTAGCGGGTTTCGAAGTGTCGTGAGTGTTTTGGGGCGTTCCGGCGACCCAAAACACTCACGACCGGACAAGGTCTACCGCGTGAGGTTGCCCCAGGCGTAGGTCTGTTTCGCGAGTTTCAGGTAGACCAGTGTCTCCGTGCTGACGACACCCGGGATGGGCCGGATGTCGTCGTTCAGCACACTCAAGAGGTGTTCGTCGTCCCGGCAGGCGACCTCGGCGAGCAGGTCGTAACCTCCCGCGGTGAGGACGACGTAGTGGATGTCCGGCATTCCGGAGAGCTGGTCGGAGACCGCCCGCGGATCGCCTTGGACCTTGATCCCGACCATCGCCTGACGGCCGAGCCCGACGTTCGCCGGATCCGTGACCGCGACGATCTGCATCGTCTCGTCCCGCAGCAGCCGCTGTACCCGCTGCCGCACGGCGCCCTCCGACAGCCCGACGGCCTTGGCCAAGGCCGTGAACGAGGCCCGCCCGTCGACTTGCAGCAGTGCGATCAGAGTGCGATCGGTATTGTCCAGACCTCTTGGCGTGCGCTGCTCCATCTGCGCGCGTGGTTCGTCACCCATGCCGTCCCTCCCTTTGTTTCGGCATGCGATTCTTGTCGCGCAGCGTATCGATAAGTGTCCAGAATGCTACCGCCGTTAAGTTGTTTGTCGTGATTCTCTTTCGCCGCCCCTTCGGGCAAAGGATTCTGTCGCGTGACAGGCTGGGCGGTGAGGATTTCGGACGGCACGTCAGCCAAGGTCGCGTTTGAGCAGGTCTTCCTCGGTTTCACGGCGGACGAGCAGCGTCGCCGTACCGCGGGAGACCCCGACCACCGGCGGCCTGCCGACGAGGTTGTAATTCGACGCGAGCGAGTGGTGGTACGCCCCGGTGCACGGGACGGCGAGCAGATCGCCGGGGTGGACGTCGTCGGGGAGCGAGAGCCCGTCCGCGAGGACGTCACCCGATTCGCAGTGCCGTCCGACCACCGTCATCGGCCGCCTGGCCGCGCGGCTGCGCCTGCCGATCAGGCGAGCGGTGTACGCCGCCCCGTAGAGCGCGGGCCGCGCGTTGTCGCTCATCCCGCCGTCGACGGCGACGAAAGTGCGCGAGCCGCGTTTCACCGCGCAGACCCGGTACACCGTGATACCCGCCGGTCCGACGATGGCGCGACCGGGTTCGATCGTCAGTTTCGGCAGGGGGAAGCCGTGCGACGCGCATTCGTAGGCGAGCGCGACACGCAGACGGCGCACATAGCCGTCGATGTCGAAACCCGTGTCCCCGGGCAGATAGCGCACGGCGTGCCCGCCGCCGAGATCCAGTTCGCGCAGGGTGACACCGTGCGTCTCGCGGAGCGCGACGAGCACCCCGATCATCTTGCGGGCGGCCAGTTCGTAGAAGTCCACCCGCGACACCTGCGAGCCGATGTGGCAGTGCAGCCCGGCCAGGCGCAGCCCGGGTTGCGCGAGCACCGCGGAGACGGCCTGGCCGAGGTTGTCGCGGACGCCCTCACGCAACGAGAAGCCGAACTTCTGTCCTTCGGTGCCGGTGGTGATCGCCGCGTGCGTGCCCGCCGCGACGTCGGGTGTCACGCGGATCAGCACCTGCTGCGCGCCGGTGGCCAGCGCGCCGAGCTGCTCGATCTCGTCGAGCGAATCCACCACGATCCGGCGGACGCCGTAGGACAGCGCCGCCTTGAGGTCTTCGGGGGTTTTCGCGTTGCCGTGCAGCAGGATCCGCTCGGCGGGGAAGCCGACCGACCGGGCCACCGCGATCTCGCCCGCCGAGCAGGTGTCGAGGGAAAGCCCTTCTTCGGCGACCCAGCGCAGGACCGCGCGGGTGCACAGCGCCTTGCTCGCGTACGCCACCTCTGCGTCCGGCAGCGCCTTCCGGTACGCGCGGGCGTTCTGGCGGACTTCGTCCTCGTCGAGCAGGTACGCCGGTGTCCCGAACCTCGCGGCGAGGTGGGACACCGGCGCGCCGGCGAACAGCAGTTCGCCGCCGGGGCCGAGCCGGGTGCTCCGCGGCCAGACCCCGGGTTCGAGGTGGTCGGCGGCCTCGCAACCGAGGCTGGGCAGGAGCTCGCTGAGCGTCACGGTTACCTCCGCGTCGATCGGTCAGTGCCTTGTCAGCACAACTCCGATCGACCCGGCCCGGCCGTTCCGGCAACGTCTCCCTGACGCTTCGCGAGGCCTCGCTGACGCCTTGTTAACGCGTGAGTAACCCCGGCCACACCTAGGCGGTGCCCTGCAAGTCCTGTTCGCGGTCTCCGCGCTCAGGCGGTCCCTGACGGCACGGGCGGACGCGGCCGAGTACGACCCGGTACGAGGCCGATCCGTCCGCACCGCCAGAAACCACCTGGGTCACGAAGCCCATCGAACAGACTTACAGGACACCGTCTAGCGCACGGGCTCCGGCACGGTGTCGAGCGCCCGCACCATGTGCACGGCCAGCGCGAACGCCGCCTTGTTGTCGAGGTCGGTGTGTTCGTTGACGATCTTCTTCACGGTGTCGACCCGGATTTCGTACCGGGAGACGGGGACGGTGTCGGCGTTCATGGCGATCCTCTATTCGGTTGTTTCGGGCTTCGTGGCGCAGGTGCAGCCGCGGCTGAAGCCGCCGGCCGCGGTCGCGGTGCAGAACCGGCGGGCGATCGCGTCGTGCGCGGACAACGGATGCGGGCAGCTCGGGCACCGGTCGTCGGCGGCGGGCTCGGCGACGTCGCCGAGGGAGCAAGCGGAGGTCATCGCGCACCCGCCGGTTGAGCACGGAGGGGTGCCCCGACTTCGTGCAGATGCCGGAGCACGTAGCCGTACGACGCCGCCCAGCCGCACTGCGCGTAGTCGATGCCGTGCTTCGCGCAGAACTCGCGCACGATCACCTGCGCGTGCTTCAGGTTCGGCCGCGCCATGCTCGGGAAGAGGTGGTGCTCGATCTGGTAGTTGAGGCCGCCGAGCGCGAAGTCCGCGACCGGGCCGCCGCGCACGTTGCGCGAGGTGAGCACCTGCTTGCGCAGGAAGTCGAGTTTGTGTCCGGCCGACAGTGTCGGCATGCCCTTGTGGTTCGGGGCGAACGAGCAGCCCATGTACACGCCCCAGAGGCACTGGTGCACGGCGATGAAGACGAAGCCGACACCGGGCGAGAGGACCACGAACACCGCGGTCAGGTACGCGGCGACGTGGGCCAGCATCAGCGCCGACTCGAGCTTCCGCCGTTTGAAGCCGCGCTGGAAGATCGCCGTCACACTCGACGCGTGCAGGTTCAGGCCTTCCAGCAACAGCAGCGGGAAGAACAGGAACGCCTGGTATTTCGCCATCCAGCGCAGGAAACCACGCCGTTCGGTGCCCTGCGCCTTGGTGAAGATGAGTGCGGCGAGGTTGACGTCCGGATCCTCGTCTTCGTGGTTGGGGTTGGCGTGGTGGCGGGTGTGCGTGCCGATCCACCAGCCGTAGCTCAGCCCGGTCAGTCCACCGTGGACGAAACCGGTTACGTCGTTCGCCTTGCGGCCGCGGAAGATCTGCTTGTGTCCCGCGTCGTGGCCGATGAAGGACAGCTGTGTGAACATCATCGCGAAGAACGCGGCGAGGAACAGCTGCCACCAAGAGTCCCCGAGGTGCGCGAAGGCGACCCAGCCGCCCGCGAAAGCGAGCAGGTTCAAGGAGATCTTCACCGCGTAGTATTTCCGCCGCCGGTCGAGGAGGCCGGCGTCTTTGACCAATTTGGACAGTTCGGCGAAGTCGCTGCCCTGCCTCGTCTGTGTGGAGGTCATGGGGGATCACATCGTTCTGGTTCGTGAAAGTGGACAATCCAGCAACGGGTTCACAAACACCGAAAGGGGTCTGGTTCGGCCGAGAAAAGGCACTGGTACCACAACACGCCACGGTCGCTCCGTGGCCTGCTTCCAGTGTTCCACGGCGACGGAGCGGAAGCAATTCACCAAAGCGGCACGATCTGGCGTACAGTCGAAGACATCGAGGGAAATTTCCCCCGGTTCCGTCCGGTCGCGAGCTTCGACCGGAGACAGGAGCACCGGCCAGACATCGTTCTTCGCGCTCATGGTCCCGCCGGCTTCGCCGGTGAGCAGCCGCCCGCCGCGCCGTACGCGCGCCCCGAGGCGCCCATCAGGGCCACGCCGCGATCGTCGATGGCCACGACCTCTGACCTGTCACCGTGTCCGCGCCCGCCCCAGTGGGTGCGGACACGGTCAGAAAAGGCCCCAGCCGGCCAGTGCCGCGGAGACCTGCTCCCGTTCCGCGCCGGTCAGCGCGCGGCTCGGCGGCCGGACGTCGGCGCGGCACAAACCCAGCTGTGCCAACGCTTCCTTCACCACGCTCACGTTGTTGGCGTTGCCGTCCGCGGCCCGTAGCTCCTCGAACGGCCGGACGCGTTCCCAGCAGGCCATCGCGCCGCGGAAGTCGCCGTCGCGCAGCGCGCGGAACATCTCCAGCGAGAGCGACGGCGCGACGTTCACCAAACCCGACGTGAACCCGGTCGCGCCGACGGCGAAGTAACCCGGTGCCGACAGCTCCGCCAGCCCGGCGATCCACGTGAAGCGATCGATCCCCGCGTCCCGTGCCACCGCCGCGAATCGCACCGGATCCGGCACCGCGTACTTCACCCCGATGACGTTCTCCGCGGCGTCGGCGAGCCTGGCCAGCCGCTCGCCTTCGATCCGCGCGTCGCGCACGTACGGCACGACACCCAGCTCCGGGACCGCCGCCGCGATGGCGCGGTGGTACTCGACCCAGCCCTCCGCCGAGACATACGGGTGCACCGGCTGATGGATCATGATCAGATCCGCGCCCGCTTCACGGGCGTGCCGCGCCGCGCCGATCGCCGTCCGGACGTCGTGCCCGACCCCGGCGACCACGCTCGCCCGGCCCGCCGCGGCCTTGACCGTCAGTTCGAGGCAGTGCCGGGTCTCGGCCGCGTCCAGCGCGTAGAACTCGCCGGTGTTCCCGTTCGGTGTCACGACGCCGACCCCGCCGTCGATCACCCTGTCCACCAGTTTCGCGTAGGCGTCCGGATCCACGGCGCCGTCGGCGTCGAACGGCGTCACCGGGATGGCCACGACCCCGGACAGCCGCCGCTTCCGCTCGCCGAAGCGGGAAGAGGAGGTCACTGGCATGCCCTATCTGATATATGATGTGACGCCTTACGGTAGCACGGCGGAGAAATGGACCGGTTGTCCTGAAACTTGGGACGAGTGGTCGGAGCGGGCAGGGGTGGGTGGATATAGAGACACTCGACGTCCCTATATCCACCCACCCTGTACTGCGCGTAGCAGTGCTGACCGACCGTGTGGATTTGGCGCGTTCGATGACCCGAAAACCACACGGTCGCCTCGGCTGTGCTGCGCGCGGAGAGCAAGGGACCTTTGCTACCGCGCTCCCCAGCGGGAGGTGGTAGCAAAGGTCCCTTGCTCTCTTTCGGCAGGTCAGAGGCGGGTCGGAGTCCGCTCAGGACCGCGTGGCGAGGAAGAGTTCCAGCTGCTCGACGACGAACGCGTGATCGTCGGCCTGCGGCAATCCCGAGACGCCGACGGTGCCGACCGGGCCCACGCCCTCGACGATCACCGGGAACACGCCGCCGTGCGCGGCGTAGAGATCCGGGTCGAGCCGGGAATCGGCTTCGAACGTCGTGCCCTTCGCGCGGAACTGCTCACCGACGAGGAACGAACTGTGCCCGTAACGGTCGACGACGCGGCTCTTGCGGTCGATCCACGCGTCGTTGTCGGCCGAGGTGCCCGGCAACGCCGCGTGGAACAGCCGCTGCCCGCCGCGGCGCACGGAGACCGTAACCGGGAGGGCGCGGTCCCGTGCCGCCGCGAGCAGGTGGGCGCCCAGCTTCAGCGCGGTCTCGTTGTCGAACCGGCGGAAGACCAGGCGCTCCTCCTGTGCGGCCAGGACGGCCGGGGTGTCATCGCTCATGGCACCCATTAAATCAACGCTGTTGTGTAATGGCTACCGAAGGGCGTCCAGCGCGAAAGCGGCGTACATCGCGACGCCGTTGGCCATCGCGTCCTCGTCGAAGACCACCCGGTTCGAGTGGTTCGCCTCGACCGTGGCCAGGTCGGCGCCGGGCGGGCAGGCGCCGAGGAAGGCGAACGCGCCCGGAATCCGCTGCAGGACGTAGGAGAAGTCCTCCGCGCCCATCACCGGGTTCTCCATGACCTCGGAGTTGCGGGCGCCGAGGACCTCGGCCGCCAGATCCAGCACCCGCGCCGCGACCTGGGGGTCGTTCACCGTGACCGGGTAGCCGGGGAGGACTTCGGCGCTCACGCGGACGCCGTGCGCCGCGCCGACCGCCTCGCACACCTTCGGTAGCTCATCACGGACGAACGCCTGCGTCCGCTCGGACAGCGTGCGGATCGTGCCCTCCAGGAACGCCGTCTCGGGGATGATGTTCGTCGTCGTCCCGGCCTCGATCCGGGTGACCGAGACCACCGCGGGCTCGAACACGCTGACCTTGCGGGTCACCATCGTCTGCAGCGCGCTCACCATCGCGGCCGCCGCCGGCACCGGGTCGATCGCCTGGTGCGGCGCCGAGCCGTGCCCGCCCCTGCCGGTGACGGTGACGTGGAAGCTGTTGGCCGACGCCATGATCGGCCCCGGCCGCGTCTGCACGACGCCGGACGCGGCCGAGGTGAAGATGTGCAGGCCGAACGCCTTCTCGACGCGCTCGCCCGAGGCGTCGAGCACACCCTCGTGGATCATGTGGCGCGCGCCGTGCTCGCCCTCCTCGCCGGGCTGGAACATGAACACCACCGACCCGGCCAGCTCGTCGACGTGCTCGCTGAGCAGCCGTGCCGCCGACGCCAGCATCGCGACGTGGGTGTCGTGCCCGCAGGCGTGCATCGCGCCGTCGTCCTCGGAGGCGAAGTCGAGGCCGGTGTCCTCGTGCAGCGGCAGCGCGTCCATGTCGCCGCGGAGCAGGATCGCCGGGCCCGGCTTCGCGCCGCGGAGGACGGCGGTCAGCGAGGTGGTCGATTTGCCCTCGATGATCTCGAGCGGCAGGCCTTCGAGGGCCGCTTTGATCGAGGACTGGGTCTTCGGCAGGTGGAGCCCGATCTCCGGATTCCGGTGGATCTCCCGGCGGAGCTCTACGGTTTTCGTCTGGAGCGCGCGGGCTTCCTCCAGCAATCCGGCGAAGCGCGCGTCGGGGAGGGTGGGCAGGTCGGTGGGTCCGGTCATGTCTCGATAGTGGCGCATGCGGCGCTTCGGGCGCACCGTGCGTGCGTTCCGAATGCGGGCGGAATACGGTGTGCGCATGGCGGTGCAAGAGCCGATCACGGGGTTCGCGGTGGCCGTGGTGCGGGAGGACGGTCGGTGGCGGTGCAGCTCTCTTGATCCGGGGGCGCTCGCCGAACTCGACGCTGCGATCACCGAGCTCGGGAAACTGCGTTCCACAGGTGCCGCGTTCGGGCTGCTGGCGGTCGACGACGAGTTCTTCGTGATCGTCCGGCCGAGCCCCAGAGGTCCCTCGTTGCTGTTGTCCGACGCCGCCGCGGCGCTCGACTACGACATCGCCGCGGACGTCCTCGACGTGCTGAGAGTCGATCCCCCGGACGAGGACGATGACGCGGTCTGGCCGGAAGGCGACCTGGAGATCCTGTCCGACCTCGGACTCCCCGGGGCCGAACTGCAGGTGATCGTCGGCGAGGTCGACCTCTATCCGGACGAACAGCTCCAGATGGTCGCGCAGCGGTGCGGGTTCGCCGCCGAGTTCTCCAAGATCCTGGACGAGATCTGAGCCCCGCCGCCTCCGCCGCCGACATCGCCGCCGTCCGGGCGGCGATCGCGGCGGCGCGAGGTGCGGGCGACGACGTGCCGATCGGCGCCGTCGTCCTGTCGCCGGACGGGACCCCGCTCGCTTCCGCGCGCAACGCCCGTGAAGAACTCGGCGACCCGACGGCGCACGCGGAGATCCTCGCGCTGCGGGCCGCGTCCGAGAGCTACGGCGACGGCTGGCGGCTCGAAGGCTGCACGCTCGCGGTGACGCTGGAGCCGTGCACGATGTGCGCCGGCGCGCTCGTGATGGCCCGGGTCGCGAGGGTCGTCTTCGGCGCTTGGGAACCCAAGACCGGGGCCGTGGGGTCGCTGTGGGACGTCGTCCGCGATCGGCGGCTCAGTCACCGCGCGGAGGTCGTCGGCGGCGTGCTGGAGGCCGAATGCGCGGCCCTGCTCGAAGAGTTCTTCCACGGGCAACGGGGTAACCGCACCGGGTGACAGATGTGTCGGATCCCGTGGCCCGGGTAATCCGGAGGCAGGCGGCCGCAAACGGCGGCCGCGGTCGAAGGAGGAACATCCGCCATGAGCGTTTTCGACAAGGCGAAGGACAAGGCCGAACAGGCCATCGGCGCCGCCAAGGAGAAGCTCGGCGAGAAGACCGGCAACCAGGACCTCGCGAACTCCGGCCGGGCCGACCAGACCGAAGGCCAGGTCAAGGAGGCCGGGCACGACCTGCGCGACCGTGCGGAAGGCGGCGTGCAGGACCTCAAGGACAAGTTCAACAAGTAGTCCCGGACGCAGAAGAGCCGGTCTCCGTGGAGACCGGCTCTTCGCTGCGGTGGCGGTGGGATTTGAACCCACGGACGGGTATTAACCGTCACACGATTTCGAGTCGTGCTCCTTCGGCCGCTCGGACACGCCACCGCCGAGAACAATACCGGAGGGCCTTCCGGAGTCTTCAGGGGGTCAGGGAAGCTGCGCGGTGATCTCGTCGATCGCCGCCGTCTGGTTCTCCACGATCTCCCGCGCGAGCGCCTTGGTCTCGGCGTGCTCGCCCGACGACAACACGGTCTTGGCCATCGCGACACCGTTGCGCAGATGCTCGGCCATCAGCGGGAGCCACGCCTTGTCGAACTCGGCGCCGGACAGGTTCTGCAGCGAGGCGACCTGTCCCTCGGTGATCATCCCCGGCATCGCGTGCCCGGCGTGACCCGCCGCGGGGAGAACGGCCGCGTTCCACGATTGCAGCCAGCCGGTCATCGTCTGGACCTCTGCCGACTCGGCCTTGACGATCTTGGCGGCGGTGGCCTTCACGTACTCCGAGGCCGACCGTTCCGAGGCCAGGTTCGCGACCTGGATCGACTGCTGGTGGTGCGGCACCATCTGCTGGGAGAAGGTGATGTCGGCCTGGTTGGCGCCCGGTGTCGCCGGTGCGGCGCCCGTGGCCGTCGAGCAGCCCGCGAGCACCCAGACGACCAGCCCGAACAGGGCCATCGGCAGTCGCCGTCGCATCGATACCTCCGTAGTCAGGGGAAAGCGGCCCCTCTCCTCCTGTGATACGGCTGTGACCTTCCGGCGGTTCAAAATCGGATCAGCCTTGGCGGGCATGACGGATCCGAAGACAGTGGTGACCGGTTTCCTTCAGGCCCTCGAAGAGTTCGACATCGATCGGGCGCTCGGCTTCGTGGCGATCGACATCGTCTATCAGAACGTCCCGCTGCCCCCGGCCTTTCGGCGGTGGAGAAGCAGTTGCGCACCATGGCCCGCTACGGCAGCGGGTTCGAGGCGCGCACCCACCACACCGCCGGTGTACGGGCCGATCGTGCTGACCGAGCGCACCGACGTCCTGCGACGTGGATCGTGGGAGGCCGAGTTCTGGGTGTGCGGCACGTTCGAAGTGCGCGACGGCCGGATCGTGCTGTGGCGCGACTACTTCGACTGGATGACGTTCCTGGCCGCGAGCGCGAAGGGCGCGGGCAAGGCGGCGGTCGCCGGCGCGAAAAGACTCGTGAGTGGCAAGGACGGTTAGGGCCAAGAGCGTCTTGGGTGCCTACTGGATTTGGCTGGGGCTGATCGTGTGTCCGTGAAGGCCTCCTTCCCTACCCTGAGGGTAGTGAAGGAGGCCTTCACTTCCTTCAGGGTCGCCGAGGGAACTCGACCTTCATGTACTTCAGGCGGGCACGGGCGCCGGAACGGGCCCACCGAACGCCTCGTGAGTGGAAAGGACGGTTAGAACCGTCCTTTCCACTCACGAGGCGAAACGACACACCGCCGGTGTACGGGCTCCGTCCTCCCCCGACGGGTCCCGTGCACCGGCGGTGCGCCCCCAGTTCCCCCTGCTCGCCCTCCCCGGCGAGCGTCAGAAGGTCGTGTGCCGGTCGGCCATGTCGGCCTCGCGCAGTACGGCGTCGAGCCGCGCTCCGCCGAAATGGGCCACCTGCCGCCCGCCGCGTTTCCGGTCGCGCAGATCGACGGCGAGCGCGATGGTCAGCAGCAGAACCAGTGTCGTACCGACGATGAGCCAGTTCATCGGACACCTCCTCCGGCGACGCGAGCCGAGGATTTGTGTCCTCGCTCACGTCGCCAAAGGTAGCTCCGGGAATGCCGGGTCGTACCCGGACTTGAGGTTCATTTAAGGCAGCGGAACACCAATGGGCTATTTGCGCGGGACTCCCGCGACATAAATGTCACCGTCGGCCACGGAGACGTCACGGGCACTGGACGCGCCGGTCGCCAGAATGCGGGCCGGGTCCCGGAAACCGGTGATCACTTCGACGCGCTGGACCGGTTTCGGTGTGGTGATCACCGTTTCCGGCCGCCAGACGCGGCCGTTCTCGAGCAGGAACGTTTCAATGCCCGGTTTTCCGTCGCGGGTTCCGTAAACGCGCCAAGTGCCGCCATTGAGCTGTTCGATCTCGCGTAATCGGAGCCCGTTCGCGACCTCGCGCACCTCCCAGTTCCGGCCGTTCCACGCGGCCGCGAAATCGCGCGGCGAGCCCGCGGCGTCGAACTGGAACCACGTGACGAACGGTTTGCCGTCGCGCTGGGTGCCGACCTGCAGGATGTAGTCCGGCGACTTGAGCCCGCCGGGGAGTTCGAGCGGCGTTTCGGCGACCTTGAGATACCGCTCCTGTTCGGCGTCGTCGACCTGCGTGCCGAGGTCGTGGCCCGCGGCGGAGAAGAAGCGCAGGGTGCGGACGTCGAACGACAGGTGGTAGACGTTCCGGTGGTAGACGTCGTGCTTGTGCTGCGACGGCCCGCCGCCCGCGAGCGTGTAGACGAACTGGATCCGCCCGCTCGACGGCAGGTATCGCAGCTGCCCGACATAGATCTCGTCCATGTGGTCGGCCCGGCCCAGCGAGCCGAACGCCCACCGCTTCCCGGTCAACCGCACGGAGTTCTTCCACGTCTTCCCGTGGTCGCGGGAAACGAGGTACTTCATCGGGCGGAAGTCGGAGTCCGCCGTCGGATCCAGTTCCTTCGTGGTCTCGCGGTAGAACAGGAACAGCGTGCCGTCGACGGTCTTCACCGGCATCGGATAGCTCGCCGCGTCCCCCTCCGGGACCTCGACGCCGGTCCAGGTGCCGTCGAGGGAATGGGCGAGCGGCGCGCGGCTGATCACGGTCCGCGTGTTGTGCATGCCGCGGAAGATCAGCAGATGCCCGTCGCCTGCCAGCAGCATCGTGGGGTAGTTGTGCGGATCGGACTCGCCGTCGGCGATCTTCTTCGGCGCCGTCCAGACGCCGGTCCGGTGGTCGTAGGCCTGGACGTAGGTGTCCGCGGCCTTGCCGGACCACGAGATGAAGGTCTTGCGCGCGACCGGGTCGAAGATCCCGCCCGCGTTCGGCCGCCGGTCGGTGCGCGACGCGACCGTGCTCGCCGGGGTCATCACCTCGAACGCGGCCTTCTCCGGTGGTTTGGCGGCCGCCAGGGGAACCGGGATCACGAGACCGGCCGCGATGAGCGCGCAAAGCAGTCTGCGCATGAAGACGCCTCCTGGTGTGTAACAGGCGGCGGAGCTTGATCTTCGCACGCGGTGACTCGGCGCGACCAGGGTCCGAACGGGCTAGCGGTGACGAATCGTTGTCTTGTCGTCTTCCTCATTTCACTTGTTCGGGGGAGTATGCCTCGACCGATCTTGTGAAAAGGGGACTCAGCGTGACCACATCCCGACGTGCCGCCCGGAGACGGGCCCTGACCGTGGCCGTCGCCTCCGGCCTGGTCGTGAGCGGCGTCTCCGCTCCGACCGCGCTCGCCGCGCCCAGCGCCGACGCCGTGATCGCCGAGGTCTACGGCGGTGGCGGCAATTCGGGCGCCACGCTGACCAACGACTTCGTCGAACTCGCCAACCGCGGCACGGCCGCCGTGAGCCTCGACGGCTTCAGCGTCCAGTACGCGCCCGCGTCGGGGAACAGCTGGCAGGTAACGCCGCTGGCCGGCAGTGTCGCTCCGGGTGCGCGGTACCTCATCGCGCAGGCGAAGGGCTCGGGCGGCACGGTCGCGTTGCCGTCACCGGACGTCACCGGTTCGCTGGCCCTGTCCGCGACCGCGGGCACCATCGCGCTCGTCCAGGGCACCACGGCGCTGACCTGCAAGACGGCCGCCGACTGCGCGGCCGACACCCGGATCAAGGATCTGGTCGGCTTCGGCGCCGCCGCCGTCATCCGCGAGGGTTCGACGGCGCCGGCGCCGTCCAACACCGCCTCCGTCGCCAGGGGGACGACGCTCGCGGACACCGACGACAACGCCGCGGACTTCACCTCAGGCTCGCCCACCCCGACCAACGGCAAGGGTGAGACGCCGGGCGAGACCGGCCCACCGCCGGTCGACGCCAAGATCCACGACATCCAGGGCACCACCCGGATCTCGCCGTTCAAGGACCGGAAGGTCGCCGGGGTCACCGGCGTCGTCACCGCGATCCGGAGTTTTGGTTCGGCGCGCGGGTTCTGGATCACCGACACCGCGCCCGACGCCGACCCGCGCACCAGCGAGGGCCTGTTCGTCTTCACCGGCTCGACCACGCCCGCCGTGGCCGTCGGCGACGCGGTGACCGCCGCGGGCACCGTCCGCGAGTTCTACCCGGACGCTCCCGCGACCTCGCCGTACCAGTCGCTCACCGAGCTGACCAGTGCACAATGGACGGTCCAGTCGAGCGGGAACGCCCTGCCCGCCCCGGCCGTCGTCTCGCCGGACACAGTCCCGGACACTGTCGCCCCCGCTCCGGGCGGCAGCATCGAACCGTTGCCGCTGGAGCCCGCGAAGTACTCACTGGACTTCTGGGAGACGCACGAGAGCGAGATCGTCAGCGTCTCCGACGCGCGCGTCGTCGGCCCGACGTCGAGGTTCAACGAGCTTTACGTGACCACCAAGCCGAAGCAGAACCCGAGCGTCCGCGGCGGCGCGGTGTACCTGGACTACGACCGGCTCAACACCGGCGTGCTCAAGGTCGCGTCGCTGATCCCGTTCGCCCAGCAGCCGTTCCCGAAGGTCAACACCGGCGACGTGCTCACCGGCGAGACCTCCGGCCCGGTGGAGTACAGCAACTTCGGCGGCTACACGCTGTTCGCGACGAAGCTGGGCGCCGCCAAGGACAACGGGTTGCAGCGCGAGAGCACCCGTGCGCAGCGCAGTGGTGAGCTTTCCGTGGCGACCTACAACGTCGAGAACCTGTCCGCTTTGGACAGTGCGGAGAAGTTCGGCGAGCTGGCCAAGGCCGTCGTCGGGAACCTGGCGAAGCCGGACATCCTGAACCTGGAAGAGATCCAGGACAACAACGGGCCGGCGAACGACGGCACCGTCGCCGCGGACCAGACGTTGCAGAAGTTCGCCGACGCGATCGTCGCCGCTGGCGGCCCGCGTTACGAGTGGCGTCAGATCGACCCGGAGAACGGCAAGGACGGCGGCCAGCCGGGCGGCAACATCCGCGTCGGCTTCCTGTTCAACCCGGCGCGGGTATCCTTTGTGGACCGTAAGGGCGGCGACGCGACCACTCCGGCCGGCGTGGTCAAGGAGCGCGGCAAGACCCACCTCACCGTCTCGCCCGGCCGCGTCGAGCCCGGGAACGAGGCGTGGGAATCCAGCCGCAAGCCGCTGGTCGGCGAGTTCGTCTTCAAGGGCCGCACCGTGTTCGTCATCGCGAACCACTTCAACTCCAAGGGTGGCGACCAGCCGGCCCACGGCCGCAACCAGCCGCCGGTCCGGAGTTCCGAGGTGCAGCGGGCCAAGCAGGCGACCGTGCTACGCGGCTTCGTCGACAAGCTGCTCGCGTCGGACAAGAACGCGAACATCGTGGTCGCCGGTGACATCAACGACTACCCGTTCTCGCCCGCCGTGCAGACGCTGACCGCCGGTGGCGCGCTGAAGGACCTCATCGCGTCGCTGCCCGAGAACGAGCGGTACAGCTACGTTTTCGAGGGGCAGTCGCAGGTGCTGGACCACATCCTGACGTCGAAGGCGCCGCGCGGGCTCGACTACGACGTCGTCCACCTGAACGCGGAGTTCGCGAAGCAGGCTAGCGACCACGACCCGCAGGTGCTGCGGTTCCGGCCGAGCGCGGGCAACCCCGTCCAGGACTCGTTTTACGACTTGGCGGACTACCTGGAGAAGGTGCTCGGCCAGCTGTGATCCGCAATTAGTCCTCTGGATGCGGTAGTTGCACACGCAAGTACCGCATCCAGAGGACGAAACGCGGGTGAAGTCAGGAGCGTTTCGCGCGCCAGCCCAGGGAAAGTACCGCCTGCACGAGTTCCTGGTAGCTCGGCTTGACCTCTTCCAGGTACTTCTCCAGGTACCCGGGCCGCGCGGTCGGCACCGGTTTCGGGTCCTCGTCTTCTGGCAGCCACGAGAGCCCTTCGACGTTGTGCTGCGCCATCTTCCACCAGCGCGTGCACCGGTCGACGGCGCGTTGCTCGCGTTCGGCGGCGTCCGCGACGGCCTGCTGCGCCTCGGCGAGCCGGGCCTCCAGTTCGTCCGCGCGGCCGATCTCCCAGTTGCGGAGGTTCTCCGCCGAAGCGCGCGCCAGGCCGACGATCTCCTTGTACCGCATGGCCGCGGTGATGCCGTCATCCATCGAGAAGCCCTTCCGGACGCTGGAACGGGATGATCACCTCGGGGGCGCCGTGGGTGGTGCGGTCGAAGAACAGCGCCCGGCCCGGTCGCGGTGACCAGTGCACGACCTGGCCGGCGGCGAACGGCGACAGTTCGTTGCCCTGGACGTCCAACGCCGCCCAGGTCCCGATGTCGTCCGTGCCCGCGAAACCGAGCGTGTCCTTCAGGCGGGCGATGCTGCGCCACCAGCCGATGGTGTGAACGCCGTGTGTCGGGCCCTGCTTCAGCAGCACCCGCAGCTGATCCAGACCGCTCTTGAGCTGTCCGGGTGCCTTCGCCTCCAGCGCGGGGATCGACGCGTCGACGCCGTACAGGAGCAGAACCTGTGCTTTGTCCAAAGAGGACAGATTTTCCGCGATATCGATTACCCGGGCGGGTAAATCGTCGACAAGGGTGGCCTGGTGTCCCTCCGCGCGCAGCCGCTCGGCGAGTTCGGCCACCGCGGGGACGGACGCTTCGATGGGGCACGAGAGCACGAACTCCACCGACCCGCAGTGATACTGGCGAGCCAGCGATCGAGCGGCGGAGTCCATGATGGACAATGCTTCCGCGGTGGCCGCGCCGAGGACGGCGACGTTGCGTCCCGGTGCCTTCGGCAGCTCGACCCCGCAGGCGGCCTCGTCGACGTCGATGGACTGGCCGAGCAGCGCCCGCGGCCGATCCGTCGGCTTCAGGTCGGCGAACGCCGGGAACTGTTCCAGCACAGGGGAATGCGCCCCGTCGAACAGCCGGGGCCGCTTGAACGACTCCGCGTACTGCTCCCAGAGCCGGTGCTGCAGTTTGTTGAAGACGTCCTTGGTGCTCGCGTCCGGTACGTGGGCGAGCTGGTTCCCGTGCGCCACCCCGGAATCGTGGTTGATCACCGCGTGCCACTTCGGCGCGGAGACGGCCGCGTTGTTGGTCTCGGCCAGCACGCGCCGCGCCTTCGGCATCGCGATCCGCAGCGTGCACTGCTCGAACACCGCCGGTTTGCCCCAGAAGGCCTCGATCCCGGCGACGTCCTGGCTCGCCAGCACCAGGTGGATGCCCTGAGACCGGCCTCGCCGCGCGATGTCCTCCAGCAGCTGGGTCGCGGTCGCCGTCACGCCGTCGCGGCCGGCGAACAGGTACTGGAATTCGTCGATCACCGCGACGATCCGCGGCCAGTGCCCGCCGGGGTCCTGTTCGCGCAGGTCCGCGAGGTTGGTGACCTCGTGCAGTTTCGCCGCGGCGGACCGGCGGCGCAGCTCGTCGGCGAGGAACCGCAGCAGCGCCAGGCCGAACTCGCGGTCGGTGTTGACGTTGACCCCGATGAGCTTGGCGTGCGGCAGCCAGCTGGCGTCCCGCCGCCCCGGCGCGAGCCCGGCGAACGACACGCCCTCCTTGAAGTCCAGCAGGTACAGCGCGAGCTCGTCCGGCGAGTACCTGGCCGCGAGGCTGCCGAGCAGCGAGTACAGGAAGTTCGTCTTACCCGAACCGCTCGGACCGCCGATGAGCACGTGCGGGCTGGCGTCACCGATGACGACCTCCACCGGCTCGCCCTCGAAGAACCCGACCGGTGCCCGCAGCTCGCGCGCCGAGCTCTCCTTGCCCAGCTCGGTCGGCAGGAGGTCGGTGAACGCGCGGGGCCCGCCCTGTTTGGCGATCAGCGCCTCGGCGATCCGCCCGGCGGCGCGGATGACCTGCCCGGACGGCATCGGCGGGTCCAGGTCGACGACCAGGTCGGGGCCGGTCATGCTGCTCTTCGCGCGCCGCTCGTCGTGCAGGCTCAGCGATTCGACCGACGTCGACAGCATGGTCGGCACGTCGATCAGGATCAGGCAGATCCCGGCCGCGAGCGCCCCGGTGGCGACTCGTTTCAGTTCGCGGGCGCGCTCCGGTTCGAGGGTTTCGCCGTTGCCGTACAGCACCGCGACGCGGAACGGTTCGACGCGCTGGCCGCTCGCCCGCCGGATCTCCCTCAGCGACGTGTGCCCCGCCTGCATCCCGGTCGCGTGGATGCGGCGGATGTGGCCCGCCAGCTCGTCGAGGAGGTCTTCGAGCCGTCCCGGGTCGTACAGCGTGAGCGCGCTCGTGCGGCTCAGCGGGTACAGGTCGGGAAGGATCGCGGTCAGCTGCCCGACATCCCACAGGTGGACGCGCACCGCGCCGGGTTCGAACGTGCTCAGGATCCGCATCAGCAGGTTCTGCACGATGCCGTCCACCGCGGCCCTGGTCTTGGGCGCCGACGTGATGGACAGGTGCGACTCGTCGAGCAGGGGCACCGCGACGTCGAACGTGCGCGGGACGTCCTTGCCCGAAACGGTCGCCGAGCCGACGCGCCACAGTCCCGGCGCGGTGATGCCGGGATTTCCGCCGACGCGGCCGAGCCAGCTGCCCGGCGGCTGGCTCGCGGGCCCCGGCGCGTTGTGCGCGACGAGTTCGCGCAACGCGTTCGGGCCGGCTTCCCAGTCCGCGTAGAACTGGCCGCGCACGCTGCCGAGCTGGCCGAACACCTCGTTCGCGGCGGGATGCCGCGACCATTCGGTGTACTGCTCCGAGGTGGAGTTGTCCATCCCCACCCGGACTATGTGCTGTTCCAGCTCCAGTTTGGCCAGTTCCGCCTCGGCGTACTGGCGGGCGCCGGCGGCGGCGCCGAGAACGAGCCCGATCTGGTGCCGGACCCGTTCCAGCGCCGTAACGACGCGATTGCGCTGTTCACTCGCTTTGCTGCCCATACCGGCTCGCCGATCTCAGAGGCGGGATTGGTAGCCGCTGACCAGGTCGTCAGCGGCGGAAAGGCGCGTCAGGAGATTTTCCATTCCTTCGTCGGCCTGCGCCAGCTGCGGCGGCACCCAGGGCGCGGCTTGGGCCTGGGGTTCCACGATGGCGCGCCTGGACTCCTCGAGCAGGCTTCTCGCCCGCTCGGCATGGGCGCGTCCGTCGGCGAGGCCGGTTTGGACCGCCGTCAGCAGCTGGTGCAGCTCCTCGAGGTACATGTCAGAGACGGGTCGAGTACGACTCGGCCGACGAGATGCCCGCCTGGATGGTGCTCTGCATCCCGGTGATGCCCTGCAGGGCCTCGGCGAGGAGCCCGTGTGCCTGGCTCACCTCGTGCTGGGTGCTGCCCTGGGTGGCCTGGGAAAGCGAAAGCTGGGCTTCTTCGAGAGACTGCGCTGCCTGCTGAAGTGCGGCGATGCTCGCGGATGCCTTCTCGTTCGCGAGCGCGATACCAGCGCGGATCTCTTCGACTCCGGCCATTTTGGCGGACTCCCTTGGGACGTCGGGGGGGCTGGAACGACCACTATTAAACTTAGCGTGATCAACTGACTCTGTTAAGTGAAGGTCCTGCTAGGTAATCAACAAGGCCCCGGACGTCGGAACGTCCGGGGCCTTGCTGACGGCGGAGGATACAGGATTCGAACCTGCGAGGGCGTGAACCCAACACGCTTTCCAAGCGTGCGCCTTAGGCCGCTCGGCCAATCCTCCGTGGGGAACTTTACCGGATGCCCTTTCGCCCCCGCGAAGGCGGGTCTGACCTGCGTTTGCGGCTCAAGTGGGCGCGGGGACGGTGGTGTCGACAACGTCGGCCACGACGCAGGTGATGTTGTCCGGCCCGCCGCCTTCGTTGGCCAGGTCGATCAGCCTCGGGACGGTCTCGGCGGGATCTTGGAAGGCCCCCAGGACGTCCTTGATAACGGTTTCGACAACCGTTGCCGTTAACCCGTCCGAGCACAGCAGGAGACGGTCTCCGGGCGCGGCGTCGAAGGTCCAGATGTCCGCTTCGCCGCTGCCGGTGCTCAAGAGCGCCTTCATCAACAGCGAGCCGCGAGGGTGTCCCTCGACCTCCGACGGGTCGATGCGCCCGTCGTCCGCGAGGGCCTGCGCGAGCGTGTGATCGCGGGTGAAGCGCTGAAGCGTGCCGCCGCGGAGGAGGTAGCCCTTCGAGTCGCCGATGTGGGCGGCGGTGAAGTGGGAGCCGTCGAACAGCACTGTCGTCAGGGTGGTGCCCATGCCCCGCGTCTCGGGCTCCTGCTCGGCCGTCGCGGCGAGCCGGTCGTCGATGGCGCGAAGGCCGCCGGAGAGCACCTCGACCAGGTCGACGTCCGCGAGGTCGAAGCCGCGGAGGTCCTTGTCGAGCCGGGACAGGACACCCACCGCCTCGGCGCTGGCCACCTCGCCGTGCGGCTGGCCGCCGATGCCGTCGGCGACGGCCAGCATCCTGGTGCTGGCGTAGACCGAGTCCTGGTTGACCTGGCGCCGCCGCCCGACGTCCGAGCCGGCGGCGTACCGAAGGGTGTACCTCATGGATCCCAGTAAAGCAGTTGTGTACTGAGTTCACAAACAAAGGGTTGGAATAGTCGGCTGTCGGTTACGATGCGGCGATGGAGGAGCAAGCCACCGTCACCGCGGCGGACATCGCGCGGATCGCCGGCGTCGGCCGCGCCGCCGTCAGCAACTGGCGTCGACGTTACGGCGATTTTCCGCCGCCTGTCGGCGGGACGGCGTCGAGCCCCTTCTTTTCCCTGGTCGCCGTCGAAAAGTGGCTGCGTGAGCGGGGGAAGCCGGTCGAGATCTCGCTCGGGGACCGGATCTGGCAGCGGCTGCGGAACCTCGGCGACGACCTGGCGCTCGGCGACCGGGTCGGCAGGGTGGGGTCGTACCTTTCGCGGCGGCATGTGTGGACCTTTTCGCCGCGTTACGACGACGCCGAGCTGCTCGAACTGCTGGACCGGTTCGCCGCCGAGCGAGGCGCGCGCGAGGCCTACGAGTTCCTGTGCGATCGCTACGTCGAGGCGCACTCCCGGCAGCTGTCCGTCACCGCGGGGCCGGTGGCCGCGTTGATGTCCCGGCTCATCGGTCCCGCACCCGGCGTGGTGCTCGACCCCGCGTGCGGCCTCGGGACGCTGCTGCTCGCCTCCGGCGGAACCCGGCTGCTCGGCCAGGTCGGCGATCCGGCGACCTCGTGCATCGCGGCGCACCGGCTGCTGCTCGCGGGCGCGGACATGGAGATGTACGGGGCGGACGCCCTGTCGATGGACTCCTACGAGGGGGTTCTCGCGGACACCGTCGTCTGCGATCCGCCGTTCAACGAACGGGAATGGGGCTACGACGAACTCGTCGGCGATCCACGCTGGGTGTACGGCCAGCCGCCGCGCGGCGAGCCGGAACTGGCCTGGGTGCAGCACTGTCTCGCGCATGTGAAACCCGGCGGGCTGGTCGCGATCCGCATGCCGCCCGCCGCCGCCGGACGCCGCACCGGACGGCGGATCCGCGGGAATTTGTTGCGGGCCGGGGCTTTGCGTGCCGTGGTCACGGTCGGCGGGGCGGATCTCTGGCTGCTGCGGCGGCCGGAGCCCGGGGAGCGGCCGCCGTCCAGGGTGCTCCTGCTGGCCGATCCGTCCACTGTGGAGGAACAGTGGCGGGTTCACCTGCGCGGCGCCGAGGTGCCGGGCGCGGTCCGGATCATCGATCTGCTCGACGAGGAGATCGACCTTTCCCCCGCGCGGTACCAGGATCGGGACGAACACGCGGGCGAGGCCTTCCTCGAAGTCCGAAGGTGTTTCGAGGGAATCCGGCCGGAGCTGCCGTCGCTGGCGGTCTCCGACGAGAAGCCCTCGTTCGTCACGATCGGCGAGCTGCTGAAGTCCGGCGTGCTCACCGTGCCGGAATCGGTGGAAGAAGGCGACGTCGTCGCGTCGCCCTCCGCGCCCGCTCATGTCCACAGTGGAGAGACGGTCGCGGCCGAGCCGACGATGTCGAAGTACCGCACCGATCCCGAACGGCTGGACGCCGCGTTCCTCGCCGGATGCCTGCGCGCGGCGGGGCAGATCGCCCCGACCTCCTCGACCAGGATCGACCTCAAGCGCACCCGGATCCCGCGCCTGCCGATCGATGCGCAGCGCGCCCACGGGGAGGCGTTCACCCGGCTCGCCGCCTTCGAGGCCGCCCTGCGCGAGGCGGCGGAATCGGGCCTGGAGCTGGTGAGGCTAGGCTTGACGGGACTGACTGAGGGCCAGCTCAAGCCGGAGAACTAGGTGCTGATCGCGGACCGTTACGAACTCGACGAGCTGCCGCTCGGCAGGGGTGGGATGGGCGCGGTCTACGCCGGCCACGACCGGCATCTCGGCCGCCGCGTGGCGGTGAAGTTCCTCGGCCTTCCCGGTGGTCCCGACGCCGAACTCGAACAGCGGTTCATCCGCGAGGCGCGGATCCTCGCGACCCTGGAACACGCGGGCGCGCCGACGCTGTACGACTTCGGCACCTACGACGAGCGGTTGTACCAGGTCATGCAGTTCATCGAAGGCGTGACCGTCGCCGATCTCGCCGCCGAACACGGCCCGCTGCCGGTGCCGTGGGCGGCCGCGATCGCCGCGCAGGCCTGCGCCGTGCTGTCCGCCGCGCACGCGTTGTCCATCTGCCACCGCGATCTCAAACCCACCAACCTGATGCTGTGCCCCGACGGCAGCGTGAAGGTGCTCGACTTCGGCCTCGCGATGCTGCGCGAGACCGACGTCGCCCAGTTCACCCGCGCCGGGCAGATCCTGGGCACCCCCGCGTACATGGCGCCCGAGCAGATCCAGCGGGGAATCGCCGGACCGCGCAGCGACCTGTACGCGCTGGGCTGCGTACTGCACGAAATGCTGACCGGCAGGCAGCTGTTCACCGGGCCCACGGCGTACGCGGTGTTCGAGAAACAGGTCAAGGAGAGTCCGGCCGAAGTGGACGGTGTCCCGCGTGGACTGAACGACCTGCTCGCGGACCTCCTGGAGAAGGACCCGGAACGGCGTCCCGTGGACGCGAACGAACTGTTCGGCAGGCTGGCCGGGTTCGCGCGGGAGCTGCCGCCGCTGCCCGGATATCTGGACGAAGGCGCCAATCCGGGCCGGATGTACGCGCGGGTCGTCGGCCGCGTGCCCTGAGACGCGATCGTGACCTTCCGATCAACAACCCCGGACGGGTGAGCTCCGTCTTTACCCATGTCGGACGGACCACGGGCAAACGGGGGTACGGGTCGTGAAGAAGTTCCTGGTTGGCGTGACCGCACTGGCCACCGCGCTGGCGTTGACCGCGTGTTCCGGCGGCGCGGGCGGCGGCGCGCCCGGCGGCGGGGCCGTCGCTCAGGGCGACCCGGCGGGCGGGACCACGACCGCGCCTGCCACGTCTTCGCCGACGCCGACGCCGACGCCGAGCAGCTCCAGTTCCACGCCGAAGCCGACGTCTTCGAAGCCCAAGCCGACGCCGAAACCCACGCCGAAGCCGGCGCCCAAGCCCGCCCCGAACGCCGCCGACATTCCCTGCAAGGCCGCGCTGGCCTCGCCGGGTGTGAGTGCCTGCGTGGACCTCTCCGCGCTGAAGACGTGGCTGCTGCAGGACGGCAAGGTCATCTACGGCCCGGTCAAGCAGCTGCCCGGCAAGAAGGGGTACGCGACGCCGACGGGTGTCTTCCACGTTTCGGCGAAGGTCAAGAACTACCACTCGAAGGCCTTCGACGCGCCGATGCCGAACTCCGTGTTCTTCCTGCCGGGTATCGCGTTCCACACCGGCAGCCTCTCGGTGTACTCGCACGGCTGCATCCACCTGTCCGCCGCGGCTTCGCAGAAGTACTTCACGATGCTGCAGAAGGGTGGCGTCGTACAGGTCGTGGCCTGACCGCTCCACCGCGTGACGATCATTTCGGTTCGATTGCTTTGACATAAACGAAAGCCCCTGAGGGCAATGACTTACCCGCCTCCGGCGACGTGTCATGACACGCCGGAAATGGGGAAGCGCCGATGAAGCCGAGCAGGGCACTCACTCGCGTACTTGTCGCACTGTCGGTTTCAATCCTTCTTCTCCCGGGCTGGGTGGGCGCGCCGGAAGCGACCGCGGCGCCCTCCCTGCCTTCCGGCTTCGTCCTGCGTGACCAGCCGAGCGGTCAAGCCGCGTTCGACCTGACCGATTTCGCTTATCTGCCGGACGGTTCGGTACTCAGCACCGGCAAGAGCGGCAAGCTCGCCTGGGTGCCCGCCGCCGGTCCGGCGCGGACGATCGCGAACCTTCCCGTCCACGACGACGGGGACCTCGGTCTCGTCGGACTGGCCGTCGCGCCGGATTTCGCCACCTCGCGCCAGATCTACCTCACGTGGTCGTTCGACACGGGCGGCGGCGCGTTCACCATGCGGGTGGCGCGCTGGACGGTGACCGGCACGGACGTCCCCACGGGGCTCGCGAACGAACGAGTGCTCGTCGACCTTCCCGGGTTCCACGACGTCCACGGCATCAGCGGGCTCGTCGCGGCACCCGACGGGACTTTGTGGATCTCCATCGGCGACGCCGCCGACTTCACCCGGGTGGATCCCGGTGCGCTGCGCTCGCTCGACCTCGATCAGCTCTACGGCAAGATCCTGCACGTCACCCCGGACGGCGCCGGCGTCCCCGGCAACCCGTACTACTCAGCCTCCGCGCCGAACGCCACTCGTTCCAAGGTCTTCTCCAGCGGCTACCGCAGTCCGTTCCGGTTCTCCCTCGATCCGCGGCTCGGCCTGCCGGTCGTCGGTGACGTCGGCTGGAACACCTGGGAAGAGGTGGACGTCGTGCGGCCGGGGGCGAACCACGCCTGGCCCTGCTGGGAAGGAAACGCCCCGACACCGGGGTATTCCGGCCTCGCGGGTTGCGCGGGAGTGGTCAACACGCCGCCGGTCACCGCGTACCACCACGGTTCCGGTGCCGACGAAGGGAACAGCGTCACCGCGGGGATCGTCTACAGTGGATCGTCCTATCCGGACGAATACCGGGGCGCGTTCTTCTTCGGGGACTACGTCACGCAGAAGATCTGGACGATGACGTACGACAGCCAGGGCAGGCTCGTCCGCGCGCCCGAGCGGCCGCCGAAGTTCACCGGCGTCGGCGGGCCGGTCAAGTTCGCGGCCGCGGCCAACGGCGACATCGTCTTCGCCGACATCCACACCGGGAACCTGCGTCGGCTCAGCTATCCGGGGACGAACGCGGATCCGGTCGCGGTGGCGGTGTCGAGCGCCGAGCCGTCGACGAGGACGGTGACCTTCGACGGCGCCGGTTCCTACGATTTCGACGGCGATCCGCTGACGTACCACTGGGATTTCGGCGACGGCACGAGCCAGCCCGGTGTCCGCGTGACCCATTCCTACGGCGCCGAGGTCGAACGGGCGACAGCGCGCCTCACCGTCACCGATCGGCTCGGCGCGTCCGCGAGCGCCGACGTCGTCGTGGTGCCGGGCAACCATTCGCCGGAACTCGCGATGACGGATCCCGGTTCGCGGACGTTCGCCGTCGGGGAACCGGTCGTCGCCGAGGTGACGGCCACCGACGCCGAGGACGGTGCGCTGCCGGTCGCGTGGACCACGCTGATCCGCCATTGCCCGGAGGAGGCGACCTGCCACGCGCATCCCGGTTCGCCGGGCGGCGGGCCGGTTTTCACCGTGCCTTTCACCGATCACCAGGACTCCCGCGTCGAGATCACCGCGACGGTGACCGACAGCGCCGGGGTGACGGCGAGCAGGACCTACGTCGCGATGCCACGCGAGCACCGGTTGACCCTGACCTCCACCGTCCCCGCGGCGCTGAGCATCCCGGCGGAGGGCGGGGTCAACACCGCGATGGTGACCGAGGGCGCGACGTTCGAGGTCGTGGCGGAGGAGGTCGCCGCGGACGGCGTTTCGACATTCGCGAACTGGTCCGACGGGCGGACCACGCGCACGGTGACCGTCACCGCCCCAGCGGGCGACCTGACCCTGACCGCGAACTACCTCACCCCGATCGACCGGCGCTACCAGGCGGAACCCGCGCTTCGGCAACGGCTCGGCGTGCCCATCGGGCCGGAGGTCACCGACGGGCCCGTGCGCTACCGGCCGTACACGAACGGCAGGCTCTACTGGAGCGCCGAGACCGGTGTGAAGCAGATGGAGGGCCAGATCCTGGCGAGGTACCTCGCGCTGGGCGGGCACCGGATGTTCGGGCCGCCCGCGACCGACGAGACCGCCACGCCGGACGGCGTCGGCCGGTACAACCACTTCCCGCACCGGCCTGGCCCGATGCAGTCGTCGATCTACTGGACCCCGTCGACCGGCGCGCACGCGGTGTACGGGCGGATCCGGGTCAAGTGGGCGGCGCTGGACTGGGAGCGCGGACCGATGGGATACCCGGCCACCGACGAGATGGGCACCCCGGACGGCGTCGCCCGCTACAACCACTTCAGCAAGAAGGCGTCGATCTACTACACCCCGCAGACGGACGCGCGCGCGATCTGGGGCCGCATCCGCGTCCGGTGGGAGGCGCTGGACTGGGAGCGCGGACCGATGGGGTACCCGGCCACCGACGAGACGAGCACCCCTGACGGCGTCGGCCGGTACAACCACTTCACGAAGGCCGGCTCGATCTACTGGACGATGGCCACCGACTCGCACGCCGTCTATGGGGCGATCCGGCAGCGCTGGGCCGCGCTCGGCTGGGAGCGGTCGTACCTGCGTTACCCGACGACGGACGAGTTCGGCATCCACATCGGACGGCAGAACAGCTTCCAGGGCGGCTACGTCACCTGGAACCGGACCACGGGCCAGGTGATCGACCGACGGTGGTGATCACAGTTCGGTCAAGCCACTCGAAAGTGTGAAATGCCCACGTGGGGCTCCGTCGATGAGACGTTCGACTGGGGAAAGGGGCCCTTGCATGCCTTCGAGATTCCGTGCGCTCTGTCACGCCGTCGTGACGGTGCTGCTGGCGACCTTGCTGGTGCCGTTGACGACCACTTCGGCGTCCGCGGCGCCGCTGTTGCCGCCCGGCTTCGTCCTGCGCGACCAGCAGAGCGGGCAGGCTCCGTACGACCTGACCGACTTCGCCTACCTGCCCGACGGCTCGATCCTGACCACGGGGAAGGCGGGCAAGGTCGCCTGGGTGTCCACCACCGGGCAGATCCGGGAGATCGCGAACCTGACCGACGTCCGGACCTCCGGCGACCTGGGCCTGACCGGTATCGCGATCGCGCCCGACTTCGCCACCTCGCGCAAGATCTACACAGCGCGCGCGGTGAGCCAGGCCGGTGGCGGCTTCCTCCTGCGGGCGTCGAGCTGGACGGTGTCCGGCACCACGGAGCCGACCGGTTTGACCGGCGAGAAGATCCTGATCGAAGGCCCCGGCAACACCGACGTCCACGGCATCACCGGTGTCGTGGCCGCCCCCGACGGCACGGTGTGGGTCTCGACCGGCGACAGCGCCCGCTTCCAGGGCGCGGCGGACCCGTTCGCGTTCAACGTGTACGACGTCGACAAGATCTTCGGCAAGATCTTCCACATCACCACCGACGGCGCCGGTGTGCCGGACAACCCGTACTACCTCGCCGCGAGCCCGACCTCGATGCGCTCCAAGGTGTTCGCCAGCGGTTTCCGCAGCCCGTTCCGGTTCAGCCTCGACGCGACCACCGGTCTGCCGGTGGTCGGCGACGTCGGCTGGGGCACCTGGGAAGAAGTCAACTTCGTCCAGAAGGGCGCGAACCACGGTTGGCCGTGCTTCGAGGGAAACCAGCCGACCGACGGTTTCTCCGCGATGCCGCAGTGCGCTTCGGCCGTGAACACCCCGCCGATGCTGGTGGTCCCGCACGGCCAGGGCCCCGACAACGGCAACAGCGTCACCGGCGGCATCGTCTACAACGGAGAGTCGTACCCGGAGGAATACCGGGGCGCGTACTTCTTCGGCGACTACGCCACCCAGAAGCTGTGGACGGCCAAGTACGACACGCAGGGCCGGGTCGTCCGCCCGCAGGAAACGCCGCCGAAGTTCACCGGTATCGGCGGGCCCGTCAAGTTCCAGGCCGCGGCCAACGGCGACATCGTCTACGCGGACATCTACACCGGCCTGCTGCGACGGCTCAGCTACACCACCGGGAACAAGGCGCCGGTCGCGGTCGCCACTTCCGAGACGAACCCCGAAACCCGCACGGTCTCCTTCGACGGCAGCGGTTCGTACGACTTCGACGGTGACCAGCTGACCTACGCGTGGGACTTCGGCGACGGCACCACCGGTACCGGGGCGAAGGTCAGCCACACCTACGCGGCCGGGACCGAGAAATTCACCGCCAAACTGACCGTGAAGGACGGACTGCAGGCGTCCGGGAGCACGGACGTCGCCGTGGCACCCGGGAACCACTCGCCGAAGCTGACCATGACCGACCCAGGCGGCAGCCTGTTCGCGGTCGGCGAGGAGGTCAAGATCGGCGCGACCGTCACCGACACCGAGGACGGAGACCTCCCGGTCACCTGGACCACGCTGGTCCGGCACTGCCCGGAGAACGCGGTCTGCCACGCGCATCCGGCCGAGAGCGGCACCGGCCCCCAGTTCGCCATGCCGTTCACCGACCACACGGACTCCAACCTGGAGTTCACCGCGTCGGCGACCGACAGCTCCGGAGTCACGGTCTCGAAGACCTACGTCGCGAAGCCTCGGGAACACCGGCTGACCCTGATCGGCAACGTCGCCGCGGCGCTGGGCATCACGCCGGAAGGCGGGGCCGCTTCGGCGATGGTGGTCGAAGGCGCGACCGTGGAGATCCAGGCGGCCGAAGTCGCTTCGGACGGCGCGTCGACCTTCACCGGCTGGTCCACCGGGGCCACCGAGCGGCTGACCAGCATCACCATGGGCGCCGCCGACCAGACGATCACGGCGAACTACATCACCCCGATCGACAAGCGCTACCGCGACGAACCCGCGCTGGCGCAACGACTCGGCGCGCCGACCGCGCCGGAGGCCGTCGACGGCACGGTCCGCTTCCGCACCTACGAGCGCGGACGGCTGTACTGGTCGAAGGACACGGGCGTGCAGCAAATCGAGGGCGAGATCCTGAAGAAGTACCTTGCCGCGGGCGGGCACGCGAAGTTCGGCCCGCCCGCGACCGACGAACGGTCCACTCCGGACGGTGTCGGCCGGTACAACCACTTCCCGGCTTGGCCCGGCATCATCCAGGCGTCGATCTACTACACCGGCGAAACCGGGGCGAACGCGATCTACGGCAGGATCCGGCAGAAGTGGGCCGCGCTCGACTGGGAGCGCGGACCGATGGGCTACCCGGCCACCGACGAGATGGGCACTCCGGACGGCGTCGGCCGCTACAACCACTTCAGCAAGGCCGCGTCCATCTACTGGACGGCGCAGACGGACGTGAAGGCGATCCAGGGACGGATCCGCGCCCGATGGGCCGCGCTCGACTGGGAACGCGGACCGATGGGCTACCCGACCACCGACGAGACAAGCACGCCGGACGGCGTCGGCCGCTACAACCACTTCACCAAGGGTGGTTCCATCTACTGGACGTCGGCGACCGACGCGCACGGTGTGTGGGGTGAGATCCGCAAGCGCTGGGCCTCGCTCGGCTGGGAGCGTTCGTACCTGCGCTACCCGACCACCGACGAGATGGCGGCCACCGGTGGACGGCAGAACAACTTCCAGGGCGGCTACGTGTTCTGGAACTCCTCCACCGGCGCGGTGACCGACCGCCCCTGGTAAGCGGTGATCGCGCGTGAAGGCCCCCTTCCCTCGGCTCAGTCGAGGGGAAGGGGGCCTTCACGCGCGTAGAGGTCTCAGGGGAGGAGGTCGGCCGGTGAGGTTCCGGTCGAGGTGAGGGGCAGGCCGAGCGCGACGCGTTCGGTGAGCCAGGCGCTCGGCCGGTAGCGCTGGTCGCCGGTGCTCGCGACGAGTCCGCGCAGGACCCGCAGCACGAGATCCGCGCCCGCCTCGTCGCCCCAGGCCAGCGGTCCGCGCGGGTAGCCGAGGCCGAGCCGGACGGCGATGTCGATGTCCTCCGGTGTCGCGAGCCGCTGCCCGGCGATGAAGCAGGCGGTGTTGACGATCGACGCCAGCAACCGCTGCGCGATCGGCGCGGGACCGTCGCGGACCACGGTCACCGGCAGGCCGGTCGCCGCGAGCGCGCCCCATGCGGTGCGGCCGGCGGCCGGGTCGAGCGCGGGGTGGACCGAAAGCGTCAGGCGTTTCCCGTAGCCGCCGAGCGGGTCGACGCCGACGACCCGTTCCGCCGGGAGGCCCGCCGCGCGTGCGGCGTCCACAGTGGACGTACCGATCGGGCTGACGATCAGGACCGTGTCCGGGTAGGCGGAGTGCACGACCTGGATGCCCACCGACGAGAGCAGCGTGCCGAGCCGTTCGTCGTCGACCCACACCGGAGTGGCCGGGGCTACCGGCGCGGCCGGTTCCGGCTCGACCTGCTGCTGTCCGTCGACATAGGAGTAGAAGCCTTCGCCGTTCTTGCGGCCGAACAGCCCGGCGGCGACGCGCGGACGCGTCAGCCACGACGGCCGCAGCCGCGGTTCGCCGTGGAAACCGCTCCAGATGCTTTCGAGCACGGCGTGCGAGACGTCGAGACCGGTGAGGTCGAGCAGTTCGAACGGGCCGAGTTTCAGGCCGAGCACGTCACGGGCGACGCGGTCCACCTCGGCCGGGCTCGCGATCCCTTCGGCGAGGATCTGCAGCGCTTCGGTGCCCAGCCCGCGACCGGCGTGGTTGACCAGGAAGCCCGGCGCGTCGCGGGCGAGGACGGGTTCGTGTCCCCAGCCGCGGACGAGTTCGGTCACGGCGGGGGGCAGCCAGGCGGCGGTCCGCGCGCCGGGCACGACCTCGACCAGCCGCATCAGCGGGACCGGGTTGAAGAAGTGGAGGCCGAGCAACCGGCCGGGATCGGTCAGCGCGGCCCCGATCTCGGTCACCGAAAGCGAGCTGGTGTTGGTGGCGAACACGGTGTCCGGCCCGCACACGCGTTCCAGCTCGGCGAACAGCGTGCGTTTGATCTCCAGGTCTTCGCGCACCGCCTCGATGACGAGGTCGACGCCCTCGGCGGGGGCCAGTGGGCCCTCGGCCGCGATCAGCCTGCCCCTCGCCGACTCGGCGGCTTCCTCGGTGATCTTGCCCTTCGACGCGAGCTTGCCGAGCATCGCGCCGACGTGCTCGATGGCCTCGCCGACCGCGTCGGGCCGGGCGTCGGCGAGCTCGACCTCGAGCCCCGCCGTCACGGCGAGCTGGACGATGCCCCGGCCCATCACCCCGGTTCCGATGACCCGGATCCTGCCGACCTGCTCCGCCCACTTCTCCACCGCGAGCCGCCTTTCCCTCGAAGTCGTTCCCGGCGTGACGCTAGCCGCCACGCCGATACCTCGCCCGGAAGGGTGATCCGTGCCCTGCTCGGCGTAAGGCCACCGACCGGGCGCGGTCCCCTCCGCGAAAACCGAGTGTTCCGCGCCCCACCCCGAAGGGAAAGCTCCCATGGCCACCGTCCCCGCCGCCACAGCCGTCCGGACCACGCCGTTGCTCCTCGTCGCCGTTCTCTTCGGCGCCGTCGCCGCGTTCCTGGCGAGCCAGGCGTTGTGGTCGCTCACCGCACTGGCCGTCGTGGCCGCCGCCGCCGTCCTCGCGGGCGGGGTGTGGCTGACCGGCCGGAAGGCGGACACCGAACTCTAAGATCGCCATGTGACGGCGAAACGCTTGACGCGGGAAGAAAGCCGCGAGCAGACCAGACAGCGCCTGCTCGCGGCGGCCGCCGAGCTGTTCTCCGAACGAGGGGTCAACGGCACGTCCGTCGAGCAGATCGCCGAACGGGCCGGATTCACCCGAGGCGCCTTCTACGGCAACTTCGACGGCAAGCACGAGCTGGTCGTCGAACTGCTGCGCCGCCGGACCCAGCGCGAGGCCGAGGAGGTCGCGGTGCTGCGGGAGGGCGTCGGCTCCTTCGCCGAGATGATGGACCGGCTGCGCGCGTGGAACGTCGAGCGCGCCGAGCACCTCGCCGGCTGGCTGACCCTGCGCACCGAGCTGGCCCTTTACGCGCTGCGGAATCCCGACGCGCGCCCGCTGGTCGGCGAAGGCGAGAAGTCGACAAGGGCGCTGCTGGAGACCTCGGTCCGGACCGAACTCGCGGCGCGGGGCGTGGAACCGCCCGCAGACCCGGCCTTTCTCGCGCTGATCCTGCACGCGCTCGAGGACGGCCTCCTGTTGCAGCGCTTCCTCAGCCCCGAAGGGACCGGGGACGAGGACGTGGTGGACGCCGTCCAGCTGCTGATGCGGTCGTGGACCGCGCTCAGCCGGTCATCTTGATCCCGGTGAACTCGGCCATCTGACGGATCCCGTGCGCGAAGAAGTCGTCCGCGGGGTCCACCGAGCCGACGTACTGGCCGAACAGCTCGAAGTTGATCATCCCGAACAGCTGGGTCCAGGCCATGATCAGCCGGGAAGCCGTCTCCGGGGCCAGGTTGATCTTGAGGATCCCGGTGAGGGCGCCGAGCTGGTGCAGGAGCGCGACGGGCATCTCGCCGACCTCGGTCTCGACGCGGAGGTTCGCGTCACGCAGGACGGCGACCAGTGCGAACGCCACTCGGCCGGCGGGAGCGACGGTGTCCTGCGGGGCTTGGTAGCCGGGGATCGGCGAGCCGTAGATCAGCGCGTACTCGTGCGGGTGCGCCTTCGCCCAGGCGCGGACCGCGTGCCAGATCGACTCCCATCGCTCCAGTGAGGTCTTCCTCGGGTCATCGGCTGCCTCCGCGGCTTCGCCGACGGCGTTGTAGGCGTCGACGATCAGGGCGGTCAGCAGCTCCTCGCGGCTGGAGAAGTACCGGTAGAGCGCCGACGAGACCATGCCCAGCTCCCGCGCCACCGCGCGGAGCGAGAGACCGAGCGCGCCCACTTCGGCGAGCTGGCGGCGGGCTTCGTCCTTGATCTCGCGGGTGAGCTCGGCGCGGGCGCGTTCCCGCGCGGTCTGAGTGGCGGCCATGCTCTCACCATAGAGCATCGCACCTAAACGAGAGCACCGCTCTTGACATGATGCACTGCTCTGGTGTTCACTGCTCTTAACAGAGAGCACTGCTCTCGCCGACTTCGAGGAGACGAGATGGCCACCGCCAGCACGCCCCGCTACCTCAAGCCCGCCAAGGCGACCAGCGCGTTCAACGAATTCGTGCTGAAGCTGACGAGGCTGGGCGTCAGCGTCCTGGGCAGCCGGGTGCTTTCGGTCCGCGGCCGCAAGAGCGGCGAACTGCGCTCGGTGCCGGTCAACCTGCTGAAGCTGGACGGGGAGCGCTACCTGGTCGCGCCGCGCGGTGTCACGCAGTGGGTGCGGAACCTGCGCGTCGCCGGGGAAGGACAGCTCACCGTCGGGCGCCGCACCGAGACGTTCACCTACACCGAACTCGCCGACGCCGAGAAGCCCGAAATCCTGCGCGCGTACCTCAAGCGCTGGAAGTTCGAGGTCGGTGTGTTCTTCGACGGTGTCGACGCGAAGGCGTCCGACGAGAAGCTGCTGGAGATCGCGCCCGGCTACCCGATCTTCAAGCTCACCTGATGCCGCGAGTCACGCCTTCGATCACGCGTGTTCGCCGCCCAAGCACGTGAGTCACGTCTCCAAGCACGTGAGTCACGTTTTCAAACACGCGTGTCACGCCGGTGAACGCGCGGGCTAGTTGTACTGCCCCGGGAGGTTGTGAACAGCGGGACACCTAGGCAGATGATCTTGAAGTGAGGGAGGACCTCCGGGTTTGGTGTGGATCACCACAATC